>JANMGP010000161.1:0-28785 GCA_031374705.1 Verrucomicrobiaceae bacterium
TGTTGGTTCCCGCCCGACAGCATCCCGTGGCCGTGGCTGCGCGCTTTGGTGGAAAAAGAACACCCCGACGCCGTCGCCACCCGCCCCGGCTACCCCGACCCGTGGCCCGCCCTGCGCCGCCGGCTCGAAGGCCTGCGCCTGCTCACGCCCGGCGACCACGTCGAAATCGCCCGAATGCATCGAATGGTAGCGTCACACTTGAGGCCAACCGCTCAGAAGCCAGCAGCACCCAGCGTAGTGGCTGTCAGGATTTCAATGCCTTCTCTTCTCAAGGCCGTAGCTGCTACCGGCTATATGATCCGGCGCGTATTCGAAATAACCGCCGATCCTCGCTCGCAAGTTCAATGGGAGATGACTGCCGTGCTCGGAGCCATCCCGTTTCTACTTGCAAAAGGCTATACGAACTCGCTCACCAAGAATCTCGCCGATGCTGGTCTGAAATTCGCCAAAACAGTTCTCAGTTCCCGCGGATCGCGAGAGACAAAGTCGCTGCTCGACACCGTAATCGCCGCCTACCACAGGATCACCGATAGCGACTCCTCTAGTACCGAACGTCATCGCGACCTGTGTTTCTCGCTGGAGTGCTGTGGCACACTCGCAAGACAGTGGGACTCCGCAACTGCGCTGCGCTATTTCAACGACAGTCTAATTGTCCGCGAACGCCTCGCAGCCGCCGATTTGAACAACGCCACATTGCAGGGTGAACTTGTGTGCACCCACGTCCATCTCTACGGCGTGGCAACCCAAGAATCCGACTCTGCGATGGCAGAGCGCGAGATGCACGCGTGTTACCTATTGTTACACGAAATGAAGGAGCGTGGGTTACAGCTCGACCAACAAATGACAAATCTTTATGAAGCACTCAGCAAGTAGCCAATTGGACGACATTCTACGTCGCCAACCCGAAGCGTGTGCATGCGGCGCGACGTGTCGGTGAGCTTGGAGAAGCTGGCGGACTTTCTGGCGCGTCGGGGTCAGGCCGGGGACGGGGAGGCGGCGTTGGGCCATTACCAGCGCAGTCTGGAGGTCCGCGAACGGTTGCTGGTGGCCAACCCGGAGTCGGCGTCGTTGGTGCGCGATGTGGTGGTATCCCATTTCAAGCTGGCGCAATTCGGACAGCGGGCGGCGACCAGGCGCTGGCGATGCGGCACTTCGGCGAATGTCACCGGATGCTGCACGCTCGAATCTCCGTTGGCGTCACCTTCGACCCGCCCATCATGGGCCTCTACCAACAACTGCACGCGGCCTTCGGTGGCGGCTCGTGAGGGGCACCCCCGCCAGGCAACTGCGACTTGCTGCGCGGAAAACCGGTCAGTCAACCATGCTTGACCGTTGAAGGTGGTTTCTCCTCATGACCCGGCGCGGGTCTCCCGCTCGCACTGCGACTGGGAGAAGGGCCGCCAAATCAGCTAAGAACTCGAACGGCGCGGGCACAAGCCGCTTCTGTTTTTCCTCAAGAGTCTGGAAGCGGCCGACGCGCGCCTGTCCAATTCATCCGCGATGAAATCAAAGCCCGAACATATTTTGTTTCCTGCAACACCCGCGCTTCGCGACGTTCAAAATGGGTGAAGCAGGAAATTGAACTGGTCAAACAAGTCACGAATCGACCGCGCCAGACGGATTTGACCACCGACGTTGAACCGCTAATCCTCGCTAATCTTCGCTGATGACAAGCTTCCCCAGCAGTCTGCTCCCAAGAACTTTCGCCACGTCATTCGCGTCCACGATTCTGGATTAGCGACGATGAGCGCAAGTTAGCGGTTCGAAAAAATTGTTCCGACTCAGCGGTCAGGCCGGGACGGGATTGGTCTTCCGTTCTCCATTCGGCCATTGATGATGCCGCGACGCGAGGATTCGTGCTCGTTCCGTTGAGTCCGGGTTCACTAACCAGCCAGTGGTGCAATCAGGAAACCGGGTATGCGCTCCAGCTTGCGGCGCGGTCACGGCGGAGGAACGTCATTTCCCATCGGGATTGGCCCGTTCGTGGTGCGCTACCATACTTTACATTTGGTAACTCCTGACGTATAGCCTGCCAGCATGATTTCAAGACCTTTCTGGCAGCAGCGGATTGACGACGCGTGGAGCGAAGCCCCCATCGTCTGGCTCTGCGGCGTCCGGCGGGCAGGCAAGACGACTCTGGCGCGGGAACTCGGAGAGGAGCGCATGCTTTACATGAACTGCGACCTTCCAGAAATCGAAGATCGGGTGCGCGATCCGATGCTGTTCTTCCGCTCTTGCGGGAAACCGGTGGTGGTCTTCGATGAAATTCACCAACTGCGCGATCCGGCGCGGGTGCTGAAGGTGGGCGCGGATGAGTTCCCAAAACTCAAAATCCTCGCCACGGGTTCCTCCACGCTGGCGGCGAGCAAGAAGTTCCGCGACACGCTCGCGGGGCGCAAACGCCTGGTGCATCTGGTGCCGGTGTTGATGGACTAACTGCCCGCGTTCGGTGCCGCCACGCTCACGCGGCGGCTGCTGCACGGTGGCCTGCCGCCCGCGCTGCTGGCGGAGTCGAAGAAGCCGTCGTTTTACCGGGAGTGGATGGATTCATTCTTCGCGCGCGACATTCAGCGATTGTTCGGCTTTCGCGACGTGAACCGGTTCAATGCCTTCTTTGAATACTGTCTGAGGCAGAGCGGCGGCCAGTTTGAGCAGACGAAGGCCGCAACCGCGATTGGGGTTACGCGCCCAACGGTCGAGAGCCATCTGCGCGCGCTGGAGATCACGCACGCGGTCACTCTCGTCCGGCCTTTTCATGGTGGTGATCAGAACGAGATTGTGCGGCAGCCAAAGGTCTATGCGTTTGACACGGGTTTCGTGAGTTGGGCGCGCGGATGGGAGCCGCTCCGTCCCGACGACTGCGGGATGCTGTGGGAACACATTGTCCTCGAACACTTGCAGGCGCACTTCCCGGACACACCGGTGCGTTACTGGCGCGACAAGCAGGGCCGCAAAGTGGATTTCGTAATGGCACGGGGCCGGGACGAAGTGGATGTGATCGAGTGCAAATGGAACGCTTCTGCGTTCGACAGCGCTGCCTTGGAGGTTTTCCGCAGCCACTATCCCAAAGGCCGAAACTACCTTGTCAGCCCGTCGAGTGCGCCGGGCTACACGAAACAATTCGGCCCCCATGAAGTGCGCATTTGCACGCCGTCGGAAATGTTCACACTCGACCCGCGACTGTGACCATGTCAGTTCTTGTCCGCCATGTCAGCCACTCGAAAATCTGCGGGCAAAATCGACCAGATCATCGCCGCCCAGTTCTGCGAATGGGACAAGCCCGACCACCGCAATGCGCCGCGCGGCGTCCACAGCCTCGCCTTCCAACTCGCCACCCGGATGCCCGATTATCGCAAGCTCCTGCTGACCCTGCCGAAGGTTACCGACCTGGAGCGAAAGGACGCGGCAGAACTGTTCGACTACCGCCTCGCCAACCCGCTGCGCTCGGTCATCCACGGCGGTCGGGAACGGTATCTGATCGTGATTGATGCCCTGGATGAAGCCGGCGAGGCCGGGCGCAATCCGCTCGTGGAAATGCTCGCGCAAAACGCCCTGCGCCTGCCCTACTGGCTTGGCCTCGTCGTCACCAGTCGGCCGGAGTTTGATGTCAAAACTCCGTTGCAGGCATTGAATCCTTTCCCGCTCGACACCCAGTCCGAATCCAACCGCGCCGACATCCGCGACTACCTGCGCCACGAACTCGCGCCGCAACTCCAGCACCGCCCGGACGCCGACCGCCTCGTGGAGCAAATCCTGGAAAAGAGCGAAGGCGTGTTCCTCTACGTCGAACGATTCTGTGACGATGTTCAGCTCGGTCATCTCTCGCTGGATCGCCCGGAGCAATTCCCGCAAGGACTCGGCGGAATCTTCTGCCAATACTTCCAGCGCCAGTTCCCGGACTTGGAAAAGTTCCGCAAAGACGTGCGCCCCGCGCTGCGCGCCATCCTCGCCGCCCGCGAACCGCTGCCCCTGGAGATTCTCCAACGCCTCTTCAACTGGCAGGACGAAGAACTCCGCGACTTCACCCGCCCGCTCGCCTCACTCTTCCCGGTCGCAACCGAAGTCGGCCACGAAGTCATCAAGCCCTACCACAAGTCGCTCGTCGATTGGTTGGCGGATGAAGCGAAGGCCGGGACGTATTTTGTGAGTGTGGTGGAAGGGCATCGGATGTTGGCCGAACTTGGCTGGCGCGAATATCGGGAAAATCCGGTTGCGATTTCCAGACACATGATTCTTAGCATCGAGATTCATCTTGCCTGCGCTAGCAGCCTGTTGAAAAACTACCGAATTGCGGATTGTGCGGCATGAGCGGAGTTCTTGGAGAATGACGCCGATTCCCTAAATGCGACGGCGCGAAAATCGCAAAAATCCATTCCAGCCATCGGCAGACGCGCGAAATGAGCACGCCGAGGCGGCGTTTTCCCGCCGCGATGGTCTGTTTAAGCGTGCCGATTCCAAAAATGTGGCGCATCAGTACGCTCAGATTGAACGCCATCGCTGCGGTCTTTTGTCGTTTGGTGAGTTTTTCGCAGCCGCGCAGGGTCGCTCTTCGTAGGCCTCCTTGGTCGAGCACGTGGGCAAAGCTGCGTTCGAGGAACTGCCCTCTCGCCCGCAGGAGCGCTTTGCCGCTTGCGCTGCGCACCGAACGCGTGGCGTAGCGCAGCGATTTCCTATGCTCGGTGCTGGCTTTTTCGGGGCGTCGCCGGGCGGCTTGCGGGTCGGCGATGACGGTGCGCACTTTGCACTCGTGGAGTTGTGCGATTTGCTCGATGGAAAAATATCCCTCATCCGCGCAGAGCTCGGTGCAGAGCGCTTCGGCGGGCGTTTCGGGGGCCGCTTCGGCGAGCAATCCGGCGGCGGCCATGGTGCGCTCGCAGAGCGTTTCGTCGTTGTCAGCCGCGTCGCCGGGGCGCACTTCGGCGTTTATGATGATGCCGCTTTCGAGGTCGGTGATGTGTTCGGGCCGATACGTCATGTCGCACGCGCCGTCTTTGGTGCGGCCGATTTTCGCTTCAGGGTCGTGCGGGTTTTGCCAGTCCTGGTTGCTGGTTTTGCGGCCCGCACGCTTTTTGTCAAAGCGGCGCACGGCCTTGGTATCGGTGGGGTCGATGCCGGCTTCGGCGGCCAGGCGTCGCACGTAATCCCAGTACCTTTCCTCGCTGTTGCGATGCTCCAGCGCGCGGAGGCTTGCGTTGGCTTCGATGACGCTGCTGTCGATCCCCAGTTTACGCCCGCGCAAGAGTCCGTGCGCCCGCAACGCCCGCAGCAGCACGACGTGAATCGCATCCAATAACTCCACACCAAGCCGGTCGCGGATGACGCTCATGCTGCTGTGATCCGGTGTCGATTCCTCCAGCCCGTAGCCGAGAAAGCCGCGCGAACTCAGGCTGTCCTCACACCGCGCTGCAATCGCACGGTCGCTCGGCAGGTTTTCGAAAAAGCCGATCATGAGCATTTTCAAATACACCACCGGGTCGACGCCCGGCCTGCCGCCGCGCGAAGCATCCGCATACACCGGCGCGCAAATGGTCCACACCTGCCGGGCGAAATCCATCTTCTCCAGAGTCTCATTGACCCGTCGGAAAAATGTCGATGGCACGGTCGCGGGCATCCGCTCCGCCTGCACCGACATCTCAGTCTGCAATTCGCTTTTGGTCCGCTTTTCAAACATGCCTTTCTCGATCCCTGCCCGGTTTGAAAACTTTGAGGTTTTTCAACAGGCTGCTAGCCGAACACTTGAACTCAGCAAGATTCAAAGTGATCCTACATTTCCACCCGTTCGCGTTCACATGGACTGGGCAGGGCTGCAAGTGGAGAACGGTTCGCGATACGCGCCCCGACGCAACAACCCAATGAAAGAACACGAATGCTTGATTCCGTATTCTAAGCTGGAGGACTACGACATGGAAAAGGCCCGCAGATGCGCTGCGGAGCAAATATCAAAATGAAAGCGTTTGTCACATACGCCGAACTCCGAAAGTTCGGCTCGGAAGTCGATGCTCCACGCCTGCTGAAAGAAGCAACAGCCAGTGAAGGCAAAACCGTTTTTCTTTCACACTCATCAGCGGACGACGAGTTCCTTCCCGGCGTCATCAGCATTCTCGAAAACCACGGCGGGAAGGTTTACGTGGACAAGAAAGACCCAGCCTTGAAGCAGATGGAGATTTTTGACATTGCCAATCGGCTTCGCGGTGCAGTCAGAGCATGTCGGAAGTTCGTGCTCTTGGTTACGCCCCGGTCGAAAGACAGCAGTTGGATTCCGTGGGAACTAGGCTTGGGCGACGGGTGTAATCGGGACGCAAACGTCGCATTGTTCCCTTCAGCCGAAACCGCCGGCGAGCAGCAGTGGTCCGAGCAAGAGTATTTGGGCCTCTACCAACGAATCATCTGGGGCAATTTTACTGGCGAGGAAAAAGGCCAGTGGATGGTCTTGGATCATCGGAAGAACAGCGCCACAAAACTTGGGGAGTGGTTGCGATCATGAGCTACCGAAATAAGACCTACGTGATTTTCGACGGCGACAACGACATGTGGGCTTACGCCTACATGAAAGGCTGGAAAGAAAGTGAGCACATCGAGTTCGACTTTTACGACGCGCACGACTTGCGTCCTCTCACCGACCGAGCCAGTGAAGAAACAGTCCGGGCCAGATTGCGCCAGCGGTTATCCAACTCGAGGCAGGCGATTGTTCTCATCGGCGAAAGCACCCGCCACCTCTACAAGTTCGTCCGGTGGGAAATCGAAACCGCACTGGATTTGGATTTCCCAATCATCGGTGTGAACCTCAACGGCAGCCGAAGCTACGATGCCGAGTTGTGTCCGCCGATTCTGCGCGACCAGTATGCCGTTCACCTTCCATTCAAGGCCAAGATCATCCAATACGCGCTCGACAACTTCCCCGCAGAACACGCCAAACGCGACCCGAATGCTGTCGGTAACAGGCACTACAATGATTCAGTTTACACCCGACTCGGTCTCTGAACGTGGATTCACGCAACCCAACATGAAGCCCATGGATTTTCGCCGCTCGCTCGCACCGCGCTTTGGAAGCGGTTCTCTTTGTTCGCCAAAACCACTCTTCTGACGATGGCAACAAATACGCCAACCATGTTCTTGAGTTCGACGTTTTTCGACTTGCACGCGGAACGGAGCGTGGTTTTGGAGATTGCTCATGCAACTGGCTGGAGAACCGTTCACTTTGAAACAACGCCCGGACTGTCCGAGCCGGAAATTCTAACGCGCATCCACCGTGACATCCGGTCGTGTGATGTTTTCGCAAACCTCATCGCATCGCGCTACGGCACTCAAGTGCCTGAATTGGAAATCAGCTACACGCATTTTGAATTAGCGCTCGCGCGAAAGCTCGGCAAACCGATTATCTCGTTAGTTCTTGCTGAACCAGAGGCTTGCCCCAAGCCCAGCAGTGTAGGCAGCCAATCACGCGCGGATGCGGCCACTCTAGCTAGTCTATGGCACGACATTCAGGAGTCCGAGGCTGAGGGGTCGTGCATCAAATACGAGTATTCAAGCCGTCTAAGTGTTGAGAATGGTCTGGCGCCCGTTGCGCGAGTCGCATTCGTTGAGGCAAAACGGCGGTTTCTTGAAGGCGCTTTTCGACCCGGACCATTAGCAACCGAGTCTGAAATCAAGAAGTTCTTCAGTCATCGTAATGATTTGCCGCCTTCTCCGTATAGTTCGTCATTCATGCTGCGCAGGATGGAGGACTCACAAGCGCGGAAAGCCGAATACTCTCAATACTTCTGGGACTTCAACCTGCCTCTCATCTCGTTCCGACATACGCTAAATCTTTACTTCGGAGCCGGGATGACCTCGACGCTATTGCTGCTGGCGTTCCTTGATGCGCTTCGATGGACGCAACTTTTCGGACGGGCACGCATTGTCCTCAGCACCAACAATGTGCAGCTACCTCTGATGCTGACTGATCTAATCCAGCAACTCAACTGCGATTTGCATCTTATCCCCGGCAGAGTCGACCGCAAATATGCAGCGACCTGGCCGGACGAGACCGTTGATCCTGAGGTGTCGCACAATTGGAAAATCCCAGAAACGCACCGCGGTCTGTTTGTCGGTGGAGTGTCGTTCCATCCAAATGCCGATTCACTCCAATCATCAAAGGCATTTACGTTCTATCGCAATGTAACTGCGGAAAACGGATGCGCCGGCGTTCTCTTTATTGATTTTTCAAGCAAGCGTGAGAACCGCGATGCTGAACTCATTTCCTCCCTCTTGGCTGGGTGTAACAGTTCCCGAGGCGAGCCCCCGCCTCTTTCTCTTTGCATCGGGGCAAGCACACCGGCGCGGCGTGATGTTTTCGGGGCAGCGCTCTCGGCCTACGGGTTCGATCAAATAGCACCCTCATACAGCGATTCGGAGTTTGCGAAGTCTTTTCCTTTAATCGCAACGAACCAATCGTTTCGTCGCATATTCGGACCGCTCATTGGCTAGTCGGGGAGTGAAGGCGCATGGGTTTTCGCCTCCCACACACTCCGCGACTTGGAGAAGGTCCGCCGAATCCGCAACGAACTCAAACGGCGCGGGCACAATTCGCTCCTGTTTTTCCTCAAGTGCCTGGAAGCGGACAACGCGAGCCTGCCCGAACTCATCCGCGATGAAATCAAAGCGGAACATTTCTTGTCCTCTGCAACACGCGCGCTTCGCAGTCCTCCCTCCCTCGCGAACCGTCACTTCTGGATTGAGTTTCCAGCGCATCAACAGTTACTCCTCCATTCATGAAATCGCCCACCCAAACTGAGTACCGCACGAACGTGCAGGTTCGATGCGGATATGGACCTGCAAAGGCTCCGGGCAGACTCACGGTTTCCGGGGCTGTTTGCGGGATCGTGGCGGTGGTGCTGATGGCTTCCGGATGTCACCACCTGACCGAATTCTCCGCACGCGGGAAGAGGCGTGCTGACAATCAAGCCTTGCTCGACGAAACGGCAAAATCAAACGCGTGGTTCCACGCAAAAAAGACCCGTCCGATCTGGGCGAAGAAGTTGGCGCATGATCAGACAGTCCACACAATGGAAGGACCGGTCGAGGCACACGCAGGTGACTTCCTTTGCCGCGGTGCCGCGAATGAGTTATGGCCACAAAAAGCGTCCACGCTCAGCGAGCGATACTCCGCGACCGGCACCGCGAACCGGAATGGCTGGCGCAAATACACCCCGCGCCCGGATGCCGAAGGCGTCATGGCTGCACAGGTCCATCACCCATTCACCGTGATCGCGCGCTGGGGGCGTCTTTCCGGAAAGACGGGCGACTACGTCGTAAAGAATTTCCGCGACCGCGACCGTTCCAACCCGGACGATGTATGGCTGGTTGACCAATCGTTATTCCGTGCAACGTATGAAAAAGTTGACCGGTAATCACTCAGAGCACGCTCGCGGTCCGGGTATCCACGAGAAAGGCACCGCCGCCCAAATCTGCGAGCAGAACAAACTCGCGCATTTCCCATGAGCGCACCACGCAAACCGCGCGTCTTCATCTCCCGCACCACCGCCGGCCTCGCCGCCGTCGCCGAGGAAATCAAAACTATCCTCGAAACCCGCATCGAGCATCCCTGCGACATCATCATCCAGAGCGGCTTCGTCCCCGACTGGCGCACCGTCCCCCAAATGCTCCAGCAGCGACTCGGCGAAAGCGACGCCGTCATCGCCCTCATCGGCCCCGCCCACGGCGGCGAGCCCGACTACGCGCCCGCCAAAATCAGCGACAACATCCCTGCGGACCGCAAATTCTCCTACACCCAATGGGAATACCTCGTCGCCCGCGAACTCAAGCGCCCCATCTTCACCTTCCTCGTCAGCGGCCCCGGCATCGTCGCCCCCTATGTGGAAAACGACGCCGACGGCAAACCCCTCCCACCCGCCGAAGCCGCCCAACGCGCAGAACGCCAGCAGCAATTCATCGCCGACTTCCCCATGCAGCAACGCGAACTCCGCCACACCTACACCGACCGCGCCCTCCTCCTCGACCACATCGCCAAACTCGACATCCCCCTCACCGCCCACGCAGGCAAACCCAGCAACATCCCCTACACCAGCCTCGGCACCCTCTTCAAAGGCCGCGACACCTTCCTCGCCGAACTCCGCCAGCACCTCACCGCCGAATCCACCGGAGCCATCACCGGCAAACGCACCATCCACGGCATGGGCGGCGTCGGCAAAACACGCGCCGCCATCGAATACGCATGGAAACACGCCGACGACTACAACGCCCTCCTCTTCATCACCGGCGACACCCCCGAAGCCCTCCACCGCAACATCGCCGCCCTCTGCGGCCCCCTCGTCCTCAACCTCCCCGAGCAGGACGAACGCGACCAATCCCTCCAAGTCGAAGCCGCCCTCAAATGGCTCAAGCTCCACCCCGGCTGGTTCCTCATCATCGATAACGTCGATACCGAGCAAGCCGCCGACGAAACCAAAGCCCTCCTCGCCAAACTCACCACCGGCCACGTCCTCATCACCTCCCGCATCGGCGACTGGACCGGCCACGTCAAATCCCTCGACCTCGACGTCCTCAGCGACACCGCCTCCATCGAATTCCTCGACGAACGCACAGCCGAGCGCCGCCCCAAACGCGACGACGACCAAAAAAATGTCGCCGCCCTCGTCCAACTCCTCGACTGCCTCGCCCTCGCCCTCGAACAAGCCGGCGCCCACATCAGCACCAGCGCCATCAGCTACGCCGACTACATCGCACTCTGGGAATCCAAACGCCCCGCCGCCCTCGCATGGCACGACCAGGAGAAAATGAAATACCCCCGCAGCCTCGCCATCACCTACGAGACCAGCGTCGCCCAGCTCCGCAGCGGCGCAAAAGACCTCTTCAACATCCTAGCATGGTTCGCCCCCGACCCCATCCCCCGCAACCTCCTCGACTCCCGCCCAAACCCAGCCGACGAGCGCCACAACCTTAGCGACATCGAGCGCCTCTCCCTCGCCCGCTACCTCAGCGACGGCAAGACCTTCACCATCCACAGACTCATCCAGGAAATCACAAGAGCGCAGCAGGAAAAAGCAATCACCCCCGCCATCCCCACCGAGCCGCCCGCCAAGCCACAGGGTTTGTTCGCGAGATTCTTCGGAAAGAAAGAGCAGCCGCAAAAGGCGCAGCAGCCAATCGAAAAACCCACCGCCCTTCTCGCCGCGCTGGAGTGGATAAATGGGGAATACATCGGCGAACCAGCGGACGTAAGGAGCTGGCCCGTGCTCATCCCGCTCACCCCCCATGCCATCGCCGCCGCAAACGCCGGAGTCAAGTGCGACATCCGCGACCCGAGCGGCCGATTGCTCAATCAATGCGCCATTTTGCTGGCCACCCGCGCGGACCATCACGGAGCCGAGCCGCTTTATCGAAAGACGCTCGCCATTGCGGAAAAGGCGCTCGGCAAAACTCATCCCGAGGTCGCCATCTGCCTCAACAACCTCGCGAGTTTGCTGCAAGCCACCAACCGCCACGCCGAGGCGGAGCCGCTGATGCGGCGAGCGCTGGCCATTGATGAAGCCAGCTTTGGTGATTCGCATCCCAACGTCGCCATCCGCCTTAACAACCTCGCGCAATTGCTGCAAGACACGAACCGGCTTGGCGAGGCGGAGCCGCTGATGCGGCGAGCGCTGGCCATCGATTTGGCCAGCTTTGGCGATTCGCATCCCAAAGTCGCCCGTGGCCTCAACAACCTCGCGAGCTTGCTGAAAGCTACGAACCGGCTCGGCGAGGCGGATCCGCTGATGCGGCGTGCGCTGGCGATCAATGAAGCCAGCTATGGTGATTCGCATCCCGAGGTTGCCATTAACCTCAGCAGCCTCGCGACCTTGCTGTATGCCACGAACCGGCTCGGCGAGGCGGAGCCGCTGATGCGGCGTGCGTTGGCCATTGATGAGGCCAGCTATGGTGATTCGCATCCCAAGGTCGCCCTCCGCCTCAACAACCTCGCGCTCTTGCTGCAAGCCACGAACCGGCTCGGCGAGGCGGAGCCGCTGATGCGGCGAGCGCTGGCGATCGATGAAGCCAGCTATGGCGACTCGCATCCCGATGTCGCCACGGACCTCAGCAGCCTCGCGACCTTGCTGTATGCCACGAACCGGCTTGGCGAGGCGGAGCCGCTGATGCGGCGGCATTTAGAGATATTCCTAAATTTTACCAGCGACACCGGCCACCAGCACCCGCATCTCATTGCCGCGATCGACAACTACGCCAGCCTGCTCATGGAAATGGGCGACACGCCGGCGCAGGTGCGGGAGAAAATTAGCGCTCTCATGAAAACCTACGGCGTGTCCGTATAATCTTTCTACGCCGAAGGCGTTGCATCTCTCAGCCCGGGGTTGCGAGGGACGAGCTACCCTAGGTCATGCGGCCATACCGGATATACCCCAAAGGGGTTTTATCAATGGGGCGCGATTTGATGAAACGCTTTCAGCGTATATCCTGTTTGCGGGCGGTTTCCAAGGTAGCCGCTCGTTCCTCGCGGCAACCTTGGGCTGATTGATGGAACCCCTTCGGGGTATTCGCATGCGGCTTTGCATATTGGGCGGGAATTACGGACGCGCTCCACGGCTACGATAGCGCCTTTGACGGGTGGCTTTTCATGGCTTGAACGGCGCTGCGCGTCGGGCGGGGCTGCCGATTCGGAGATCGGCTCTCCAACCCAATCACCGCCTGCCGCTTGGCACTCCGGTCTTCGACAGGAGATTTGCCACATCACCGATGAGCGGGCGGATGGCTGCGAGGCGTCGGTTCCAGGCGAGGACGAGTTTGCGCGGGGGGAGCGCGAGCGGGGTGATGTCGAGGTTTCGGAACTCTGCGGCGGGCAGCGCGGCGGCGGCGGTGTCGGGGAGGATGCCGGCGAAGGCTCCTTTTCGGACTGCTTGTGCCGCCTGGGTGAATGATGCACATGCAAGGCGGACTGCGAGTGTGATACCGGCGTCGTGCGCTGCAGCTTTGAGGCGGGCGTTGAAGTGTCCGCCTTTTGATGTGGCGAGTGGGAGTATTGCGAGCAATTGGGCGATGTCGGGAAGTGGTTTTTCGGGGAGCATCGCGACCGGGACGAAGAGCCGGTAGTGCACTTCGGCGAACGGGAGCGTTCCGATCGAAAGTCCCCTCGCCTGCTCTTTGGTAGAGCCCGCTGGGATGGCCTCGGCGCGGACTACGCCGAGGTCGAGCGTGAGGTCGTTTAGACCGAGCAGAATGGCGTCGGTGCGCAGGTTCTCGATATCGAATGCGCAGCGCGGAAACATCGTGTGCGCCTCTCCGAGTCTGGGAGCCAGCATCCATTCGATGACGCTATTGCCCGCACCGATGCGCAGGGTGACGAGTTCATCGCGTTCCTTCCGCACAAACTCATCGAGTTCCTCAAAGCGTCCGCGCAAGATTCGCGCGAGGCGTGCACCGACCGCATTGACTGCCAGATGTCGCCCGCGACGCTCGGTGAGCGGAAACCCAATGCTCTTTTCCAAATCCGCGATCCATCGACTGGCCTGAGTTTGCTTGCCGAGATCGTCGCCGACTGCGGCGGCGATACTGCCGCCGCTGGCAAACTCGCAGAAGAGCGCGAGGCGTTCGGTGGAAAGGGCGCGGAGCGAGAGAAGTTCGGAATCCATTTCCGCGATCATATACCCTGCCAAACGCGCAGATGTAAGCCCTCAATTTCCCGATACCAATCCCACCGTGATTTCCCGATCTCGCGACAGTGGCTCGTTCGTCAATACGGCGGGCCGTTTCAGCGGAAGGAGAAGGTCACGCAACAACAAAACAAACACAGTCCAACACACCATGAATATCGTCCAAACCACCGATCCACTCAGTCACGGTCTCGCTCAATTCCGCAAGGATTTCCTTACGGTCTCTGCGTATTTCCCGACTGAATCGCTGCTTCATCTAAAGAGCAACTTCGCGCGCCTCATCCGCGGTCACTACAAAATGAACGGCGGAGGCTGTATCTTTCACCTTCTGTCCGAAGTACTGCCCAAGCCGATTGAGTCCCGTCAGGATTTGATTCGATACTTCACCGGTAAGACGGCAAGTGATTGTGATGATCCGGAGTATTTGCCCGCGAAGCACATCGTAAAAATCTGGGATGCCGATCTCAACCATCCGCACACGAAGGAGCGCTATCCCGGCATCAAGAAAATCGGACGCTGTTTTTTAATGGCGGTATTGTCCGAGGCGATTGCGCTGCGGATGAACGGCAAAGCGGTCCCGCCGCGGGTGGCAAGGGTTGCAAGGAGGAATCGAATGTCGGCGATGGATTTGGCGGACGTTTTTTGAGGCCTTGACGCGCGTGGAAAACCGCCGTGAGTGCGGGTGTGCTTTCCGCACGATGAACCAGCCCAACCTTCTCATGACCGCAGCCCATGATCACAAAACCCGGTACGTATGAAGCCCGTGTCCGCGAACTCGCGTTGGAACTCGGTTCATTGGCCGCGTTCCAGCGTTTGATCGCGGAGAACGACGCGCTTTTTCTCGGAGCCGGGCTGGATCACGCCCGTGACACGATGGCCGCGAGGACCGCCATATACACCACACTCATCGGCGACTGGGCCCGGAGCCAGCATGTGGCGTTCGGGTATGCGCGCCCGTTTGCGGTTGTCGCGATCGGAGGGACAGGCCGCCGGGAAATGACACCTCGCTCGGATATCGATCTCGCGTTTCTTTTTTACGATCCGCTTGAGGGGAACGCGTTCCTCGCTGAGTTACATCGGCAGACAGTCCACGCGATGCCGGGCAAGGGGTTTGAAGAAGTCCACGGGTTTCGGATTGAGCCGTTCCCGTTTTCACTCGACGGCGTGTCTGAGGTTACGGGGAAGGACTTGAACTCGTTTCTCGATATGCGGGCGGTGTACGACCCGGATGGACTTGCCCGGACGTTCCGCGAACGTTTGCGGGAGAAAGTCGATCCGTTTGAGCACTTCCTTTACGTACGCACGTTTTGGAAACAGCAGCTCGCGATCGCTCCGGCTTGCGAGAGTGTGGATGATTTCGACATCAAGAACGGTGCACTCCGCATTTTCCAGGCTGCGGTGTGGACGCTCGCGGGTCACGGCTTTCTGCACAGCGATGAGGTCTATCGATCATCGGTCGATGCGTCGGATCTCGCGGCATACTACTTCCTTCTGCGCGTTCGTTCGTGGGTGCATTTACGCCGACCGGCAGCGAGTGGCAAATCCGCTCCGGGATGCCATCCCGAGGACATTCTTACCTACGATGATTTTGCGTCGTTTGGCGAAATGCTCGGCGCTGATGCGGGGCCGGATGAGAAATTCGAGTTTGGGAATGAAGTGCGTGCGCGCTTCCTTTCCGCACGCCGCCGTGTCGTCGCCTTTGCGCGCGGTGTGATCGGTCGTGAACTGAGCGAAGGCCGGAGGGTGACGCCCGAGAGCCCGATCATTCTTGGTCCGGCCGGTCTGCGTCGTGCAGTGTCGCATCCTCCACGGACCGATTACGCCAAGAGCCGGGCGGCGCTTTCGCTCCTGCTGGCCTCGCAGCGCTACAGCGTGGAGATAGACCCGGCGGAACTGCACGGGACCTTCCGCAATGCGGGCGACTGGCTTGTGCGCGTGCCGGAATTGTCGGAGCTGTTTTACGAATCGCGCGGCAGTCTGGCGGATTCGTTCGAGTTTCTCTCGCAGATCGACGGGACCGCAGAGCGCCTCTTCCCAGGGTATCGGAAATTCGAATCGTCTCTCGATGGCCGCGTGATGAGCGAACGCCGGTCACTTCGCGGTGCGCTCGAGCGGCAAAAGACGCGGGACTTCGAACGCTACCTCGCCGAGGGCACCGAGCGGCTCAAGCGATCGCCGAATCCCGAAAAGCTCATCGCTTCGGAAGAAGGCGCTACGCCAGCGATTCAGGCAGTGCTGCTCGATTTCGACCATCGCGCCGCAGTAAAGCTGGCGCTCAAGGCCAAGCGACTGCCGGTGACCGCCGCAGATGAAGCCGCCCGCGCCGACCACACCCGCCCGCTTTACGAACGCCACTCGTCCGGCTTCTCCGGCATCCCGCTCGCCGAATACTTCGCGCCGTACGCGTCCGACTGCAGGTTCAGCACCGCTGCCTTGGAAATCGCCCGTTTCCTCGTGGCGAACCGCCGTGCGTTCAAAGAGCTCGCAGAAACAGGCATGAGCGACGACGCGAAAATCGGGGAGTTCGTCCGTTGCTGCGGAGATGAGATGCGGCTGCGTGCCCTGTACGTCTTCACCTGCGCCGACCGCGCGCTGTGGGAATCCGAATCCTCAGAGCCTGCCCGCTGGTGGAGTATCCGGGAGATCCACCAAAAAGCCGTTGAAACCTTTCATCCCGATAATGACCGTACCGGCCCGCTCCTTGCCTCGGGCTGCGGCAAAGAGGAACTCGCCATCCTCCAGGACATCGGCGCGGACTTTTTCAGCGGAGCCTACCGTCTTCACGTCTTGCAGCTCGGTTCGCATCTCGTCCGCCTTGCGAGAAAGAATGACGCCGTCGGCCCCAAAGTCGATGTCACCCGCGACGGCACCTCCCCCATTCTTCGCGTCGCTGCTCGGGACTATCGCGGCCTCGCCGCATCCATCACCGGCGCACTCTGGCACAGCAAAGTCGAGCCGGTGCAAGCCCATCTATTTTCTGCGATGAACCACGGGCTCGCCCTCGATTTCTTCCACCTCGCGCTCGGCGTTCAGCCACCCCCGCAAGACCTGGCCACAAACGTCGCCGAAGCCATCCACACACGCCTCGACATCGCCGACGCCGACGAGGCCACCCTGCCCGAAATCGACGGACGTTTCACGCTCACCGAAACCCGCCCCGGCCTCCACTGCCTGCGCTTCGAGACCATCCGAAACGCCTCCGGACTCATCTACGCCCTCACCTACAAAGTCTTCCGCCACCTCCAGGGCAACATCCACGCCCTCAAAGCCCACACCACCCGCGACCACACCTACATCTCCATCTACTACAGCCCGCCACTGCGATCTACGCTTGATGAAGCGAGGGCGATTGTGGAAGAGCGATTTGGAAATATGCTCCGCTGAACGCCACCCGTGGTGAACGTTCATCACGCCGTCATTCAATCGGTTTGATGCGCAGGTCGCGGAGCGTGCGGAGGTCGCCGGCGTTCACGTGGCGCATTCGGCGGGCACCGGTCTCGCGCTTCGGCCCGAATCGGTGGCGCTCGGCATTGAAGACCTCGTTCACGAATTCCTTCGTGCCGAGCACTGCGCCGTCGGTGAAGTATCGTACTTTGCAGCGCAGCATTTCCCATCGGCTGAGTTTGCCCTTCGCCTCGATGACTTCCTGCACTCGCCCGGGCGTCATTCCTTTGCGGCCGGGGGTGCGGTTTTGTCCGGCTTTCATCGCTTCGCCTTCGCCATACATGAGCACGCGGTAGCGTTCCATGGCTTCGGTGTTGGTGAGTGGCTGGCGGGCGTGGGTCTCGACGACGGCACGCAGGGCGCTTTGTGCGGTGCGTCGTCCGGCTACAGCTTCGGCGTATCCGCTCCAGCGATAATCCTCGGGACGCTCGACCATTTTCGCACGGATCGGGTTCAGGTCGATGTAGGGATGCGGCCATCGAAGTTGGAGCTTGACGGAGAAACTTGAACGATCGTCTGATAGTCCGTATGTATTCGGTTCGATATGAAAAGAATGAAAAAAGGTTCCAAATAAATATGCAAAAGATTACGCCCCCCTCACTCCCCGACGCCCGTCCCCGTTCCGACTGTTTCCGGTGCGTCGGGCGCGAAGCAAATTACTGGCAGCAGCAGAAATGATAGTTGGACGAAAACAGTAATGGACGCGAACCACAACATTTCTGAAAAGTGCTTTGCGTCAGGTCTCCATGCCGGCCGAATCGAAGCTGCACGTCAGATGGGAGCCGGCAGCGACAATCGCACTCTGTCGTTACTGCAGGAACTGAAGGTACAGATCTCCACTCTGTGTGCTAATCGTGCCGTTCCCGACTTTGATGAAATGTCGGTAATTGGACAGTGGCTGCGCGATAATTTAGGCGAAACCCCGAGCACTTGGTATTGCATTGGTTACGATCTCATAATCCTGCAATCACATCTGAAAATCTACGCGATGTTGGCCCAGGCAAACCCCGCGTCGATTCGCGCGGCGGTGCCACCTATAATCGCGTCAGCACGGCAACTTCGCGTCAATTTGGTGCGGCTTTCGGTACCGGATTCGGCTGTCAATTTCGTGGACAAACTGTGCGACGCCGCCATCGACTTGGAACGGTTTCCAGCGTTGACTACTGAACTATTCGAACTTTCCGAGGTTACTATCGATCAGATCCGTGAGCACGTTAAACCCAAAGATGTATTTCTCAGCCACTCAGAACGAAGCGCGTCGGAAGCTGATGAGATCACAACGGCATTGGAAAAGGCAGGTGTGTCTGTCTGGCATTATCGACGCAACGCAGTTCTCGGGGTTCCGCATCTACAACAAACGAAGACTGCTGTCGAGCAGTGCAAGGTGTTTGTATGCGTTGTCGGCGAGAATGACTGGAATTCTTTGTGGTTGGGCACGGAGGTCCTTACAGCCGCGGGAAGCCAAAAGCCTCGGTTCCCGGTACTCATTGCTACCCAATATTCTCAGTTACCAACCGAAATGCAGCAGGCCTTCGGAACCGCTGTTGGTGTGACATATCAGTCAACCGGTGGTTCGCCTTCAACATTACAACGCATAGTCGATAGCGTAAAGTTCTTCTTGGGGTGAGCCAGGCACGACAACTTCGTCCAACCAAGCCATGCACCGGAGCACGCGATCCGGCCGTTTTCCAATGGATGCCTTACTGGCGCGTGCCCGGTGATGGCCAGTGTTTACTATGGGACTGTCCCGGGACTGTCCCGGGACTGTCCCAAGCGTGTCGTTTTGTATTCACTACCGCCCCAACCGCACCGAACCGCGAGTGAGAATACGCCGCCCGAAGAACTTCCCATTGATGACCAAACCCCGTCATCAATACCGCCCCTGCAAGCCGTCCAAAAACTCAGGGCCGGCGAAAATGTGAGGGCTTATCTACGTGCCATTCGGGACTGTCCCTGTGCTTTTGCCGACATCCAGTTAAGTAATGCTTGACGCAACGGTTGAAGAGGAAAACAATGTAGCGTTTCAGGAGGTAAAATCGATGACCAATTCAATGATTCTCTTTAGCTTGGGGGGAGCAATCCTTGCCTCACTTGTCGGCGTCTCAATATTCGTCATCCGGAAGAAGCGCGCGCTGGTCGTAATTAACCTACCGAACATAGGTGCCGAGTACCTTTACGTGGGGCACTTGACCTGCAAAAAATGCGGCTCCAAGGTCGAATCGAATCGTCTCGGGTCAGTAGAGGGCAAGGAGAGCAGAATGAATGACATCTGGCGGCTGGATTGCAGGCGCTGCGGCCATTCTTGGGAAATCATCCTCGCAGTTCCCCGTATGAGCCTAGACGACTTTGAAGAAATGCTCAAAGCGTCAAAGAGTCAGAACGGGCCCGAGTAGGGATAGAGTGGCTACTGGGCCTTCCTTCGTGGGCAGACGTTCCACGGTTACAATAGGCCATCCCAGAACTTCCACCAAGATCTCCGCTTTACCGGTGGAGGGTCTTTTTTATGGTCGCCCGAAACCCCGAGGTTGGCCTCGGGCGGTTCTTCCTCCGCCTGGCTGAGCGCGCTATGACCGGACCGGAACTCCCGTCGTTCAGCGGAATAGTCGTTCTTCGACTCAGCACCGGCTGCTCGGTCGATCATCTCAAGGTAACTGCCTTCAAGGTCGAAAACGTAGAGATGGCGCCCGCGATAAAAGACGAACCTAGGCTCGCGCCTACGCGCATGGCCACCATTATCAAAGATCATTGGGTGGTACGCGATGTCTTGACTCGAAGCGTTACTCGTCAATGCGGTGCAGCCATTCTTAGTGGAGGCCAAAAGGGGAGGCTTAGGGATGCTCATTCTGGAAGAGAACATAATTACACGCGCGAGGTGGTCGCCAGCCCGTTCGCCGGTTCTTACGTCCACGACCTGATGTTCCCAGTCCCATGAGGTGGCAATGATCCACGCTCCATCAGTCGAGAAGGTGCATTCTCGAACTGACGTATCGAAGGCTTTCCAGGTGCGACGCTTGACCTTTCCTCCATCCAAAATGTTATCGACGACGAGCATTCCGGCTTCCGTTCCTTGGAGTACATGCCGACCGTCGTTGGAAAAGTCCCAGTCGGTCGTCTGCGAACCATACCAGGTTAACTTTCCGACCGTCTTGCCGGAAATGCTCTCGAAGACGACGACGCTGTTGTACCCTTCAACGGGTAGGCAAAGCGCGCCGACCGCAAATCGGTGCCCATCTTTAGAGAATAACACCTTGGTGGCAGGCCGGGGCCCCTCCAAGCTTTGTAATATCGTCGCCGTCTCAGCGTCCCAAACAAACACTTCCGAACCAGCGGCCGTCACGATAATCGTTCCATACAAGGGTTGCCCCATCGCTGCAATCAGGCGGGAGTGACCATGTAGTGGGGGCGGAGCGCCAATGTTTTCCATGTCCCATATCCAGATGGTCGCGTCGGCTGAACCGGTCGCGAGGTGCCTTCCGTCGGGTGAATACTTCACCGAATGGACGGCATTGGAGTGTCCGCTAAGCGCGTGAACCACTTTGTGTTCAGTCGCCGAGAAAACCGTTACGGAGGTATCCTCCCCTCGTAGGCTCCACGTTCCAAAGGCAATGTGCTCTCCATCAGTGTGATAATCGAGCCCCATGACCCGGACGAACGGAGATCCTGTTTCCGGGTTCTTTATGAGACTTCCCTCTGGAAGTCCGCCGTCCTTCCCAAAATGCATTAGATATAATCGGGTAACCTCAGACCCGATTCCATGGGCATGGATTTGTCGGCCCGAGCTCGCGTCCCACGTGAACACAGCGCTTTCCAAATGGCCTCCGCCACTTGCCAGGCTACTCCCATCGCGTGATATCGCTAAATTGAGGATCTCGCCAGCCACCCCGTCGAAAACCCGAACTCGTTCCCCTCGGGCGACGTCCCACTGCGCGATAAGTGACCCTGCCGAGCCCGTGAATAGCGATTCGCCTTTTGGGGCGTAGCGAACACTCCATACTCGACCGATACCCGCACCTCCTAATGTTTTGGCTACCTCGCCGGAATCGCATCTCAAGATTCGGACGACTTCGTCCGCAAACCCAACCGCGAGATCTCTGCCGTCCGGGGAAAAAGAAACATACCCTCCACCGTGAATTTGCATTACGGAACCCATCGCCCCGGCAAACGCCTTCATCCGGTCAGCCTCCGCCACACTCATGTTTTCGGTGTCAATGTTTTGACGTTCTTTACGCGTTTTTTCGTGTGCCGCTGCCTCTGGAAATGAGACCTCCCAGAGTCGATCCCCCGAATGACTGTCCCAAAGAATCACTCTACCTTCAGCGTCGGCACTCGCAACTCGTCGTCCGTCAGGAGAGAACGCGACCGCTCCAACGTCTTCATGTCCCCGCAGAGTGAGCAGCGTATCTCCGGTCGTGGTGTCCCAGATTCTCACCGTTCCGTCTTGCGATCCGCTAACTACCTTCTCGCCGTCCGGGCTATAGTCGACACTCCCCACTGGGCCGACATGGCCCGAAAGGACTATATGGGGCGTTGCGCCGAGAGCCTCGGGCGGAGGCCTAATCGAACGCAGCCAGAGAAACCCGGGCGTCTTGGTCGTTTTCGCCTTGAGCCAAAATTCCATTAACTCATGAACCATCGCTATCCCTCTTGCTTCCCGTTTGGTCGGGTTATCAGATGCCGTTTTCGCTCTAGCGTAGTGCTGAGCGGCATCCGGACAGTCATACCACCAGGCGGAATTCCACATGCACTGAAAGAGCGCTTGCGGATAGTCTTTTGCGTGGCTGGCGATGAAGTGCAGGTCACGACGCAGGGCTTCATCCAGCAGCCGCAGGCGCTTCCGCTTGATGTGCTCCGGCGGCAGAGCGTCCACGGCAGTGGTGAAATCCTCCGCGAGATCGAAGGTCATGCCGTGGGTGACTTTGGCTTCGAGGAAGAAGATGTTTTCGAGCGTGGCGATGAGGTCGGGCCAGGCTTCGGCGCGGGTCTGGTGGTGGGGCAGTTCGCTGAGGGCGTGCGGGGTGGCGTCGCGGCATTGGCCGTCGCGGTGCGGGTCGGCGAAGGTTTGGAGGCAGGTGGCGACGGACTGGTGGGCTACGCGCTGCTTTTCCGGGGTGTCGAGATGCGCGGCCCGGGCTGCTTCGCGGAACTGGCCGTGGTAGAAGTCGAGCAGTTCGCCGCGGCGCATGAGGTAGGGGCGCACGAGGCGGAGGAGCGCGGCGACATTGCCGAGCGGATCATCGGGGTCGAGCAGGGCGGCGAGTTCCGCCGGGGAAAGGCCGTGGCGGCTGACGCCGAGGCAGGCGGCGAATTTTCCCACGAGCGCCGCGCCGCAGGGCCATCCCTCGCGGTCGCGGAAGCCGGGGTCGCGGGCGAGGCGTTCGGTGAGAATCCAGCCGAAAAGCGCGCGTGCGTCGCCGGGCAGGGTGCGGATGCGGTCGGTGATCTCCTCGTAGGTGCCGAGCGTGCGCAATTCCTCCAGCGCGGTGAGGACGTAGAGCGGGAGGCGGCCCGCGGGCTTGGCGAGGAGCGTGGCGAGCTGCTCCGGGCTGAGGCGTTTCGCGTAGCGCCGGAGGCTGCCCTCGATGACCGCGAGGGTGTCCGCCTCGGTGAGCGGCTCCAGCTTTTCCAACCGGGTGCCGGGGCGCGTGCGCAGGATGGCGAGGGTCTGGTGCTCGGGCTGGCCGTCCGCCGGGGCGATGACGGAGGCGACGATGCGCACGCCGGGCGGCAATTCGCGCGGCAGCCAGTTCAGCCAGTGCGCGCCGTCCGTGGCGTCGAACTGGTTGAGCGCGTCGAAGACGAGGATGACGCGCCGCCTGCCCGCGGCTTCGGCGAGGAGCTTCTGGAAATGGGTGATGAGTTCCTTGATGTCCAGCGGCAGGGGCTCGGTGTTGTCGGCGGCGAGGGCGAGGTCGTGGCAGAGGCGGCGCAGCGTGCGGCGGAGGTCGGTGGAGCCGGTGCTGGCGCCCACGAAAGTGGGAAGTAGGAAGTAGGAAGAATGAAGTGCGGCGAGGTCGCGGGTGAACTTGGCGAGGAAGGCGGATTTGCCGGAGCCGGGGTCGCCGGTGAGGACGAAGATGTTCGGTCCCGCCACTGCGGGATCGCCGGTGACGAAGGCGAGCATGTCGTCCAGCAAATACTTGCGGCTACCGAGGACGAAGCGCTCGGTGCGCTCCTCGATGAATGCTTCCATCTGCTCGGCCTCTTCCGCGAATTCATCAAGCGGCGTGGTGCTTCCGCGGAAGCGCTCGGCGAGCTCGGGATCGCTCTTCAGGCTCTCGAACAGGTCGGTGTGAACCTGGTTGCCGAAGGCTTCGAGTCCGGCGAGTCGCTTCTGCTCGGCGTCCCACTGAGCGTCTTCACCGTAGATGCGGGGATTCAGCCCGGCATCCACGATTGCCTTCTTTAGCGCCGCGAGCTTTTGCGCATTGTCGCTGCCGTTCGGTTCGCGAAAGTCGCTGGGGGTTTCCTCCACCATCCGCGCCGTCGCGCGTACATCGCGGAAGTAGAAGAACGAATGCCCGCGTTTCTCCGCCTCACGTCCAAGCACGCCGTAGTGAATCTCATCCGCAGTGATGGACTTCCCCTGCCCCTCCGGCACCCAGCCGTAGCGTCCACCCAGCATGCACATGAACCGCGGGTGGCATTCGTCAATGACCGTCCGGCACACGCCGAGCGCATTTTGATCCGAAGTCACGCCCCACCGCAGATCCACATCCACAAAATGGATGCGGTATTTCGCAAGATCCTCCCGCAATCGAGGGAAGACAAAGCGCACGAGCCAGTCCCGCTCCGCCTGCATGTCGCGGAACGTGCTGCTGATGAAGACGCGGATGGTTTTCCAAGCGTTCATGAGATGAGATGTCTGTGGGTATATTTGCGAACAAGTTCTCTGCTTCGCTTGGAAACGAAGATTCCTCGTTTGCCCCGATGGAGTCAATGAATACAGAGCCTCGCACCGGCGGTTTCGTGCCGTGATCGAGAATCCTTGGGACATTCATCCTTGAAGCAATAAGCACTTTGGTGAATGCTTCTTCCACGCAAGCACCGCGTAAAGGCACTCTTTATTTTTTGTATTGTGCCAGCCAGCCTATTGCAGCAGGGGGATTGGATTCCGCCCACCGGATGCCGAGCACCATGGAAGTAAGCCCACCCTGTCGTCTGCCAAGCCCCGCCGAATCCAGTTGATCCAGAGGGAACCACATCCGAATCGGAACTACAGGCGGTGCGAGAACGGTAAGTGCCCGTTTTCCAAAGCCGTCCGTAGGAGTCGTATTCATATTTGACTGGATAGTCAGCAGTGCCCCCACTGGTAGGCCATTTGAACCCGCAGGCCGTAGGCGTACCGCGTCCACTGCCCCGCCGGGTTTCCCATTCTGTTCACCCAGCCAGCGCCCTCGGTTCCCCCGCGCCCTTCTGGCTTATGGACCGTCCGGCCTTCCTTTCGCCGGCAGGGGCCAGAATGTGCACGTTATTTTTCATCTTTATCTATGCGATTTTGAACTGCGCAGTTCCTCTGGCCCGTCGTTCTTATCACTGCGCAGGGGGCAGGGTTTGCTAGGAAGTGCCCTTCCGCAGCAGGGTCGGCTTCCGGCGTTTGCGGAGGAGCCGCACGGCGAGCCACACGCCGACCGTCAGCCACAGCGGGCTCAGGGCCATGAGTATATTTCCGGTCATCGGCAGCAATGCGGAGTACTCGCTGCGGCGGCTCCACGGAAAGTGCCGGAAGGCCATGATGCTGGACCGCGCGGCAGGCCAGAGTTTCAATTCGCGCAGCTGACTGTCACTGAGACTGATCCAGTCATTATAAAGGGTTGGATCGAGCGCGAGTGCCTCTTTATTGGCCTCTCCCGCGGCGTGAAAATCCTCCTCCAAGCGACGAAGCGTGGCCAGCATGCTCCAACCCTTCGAGGTTAACTTTTCATCCGTTCCGGCACCTAGTTCGATGATTTTCTCCAAATGTCCCCGAAGGGCAGTGACTATCGTTTTATTGATCTCTCCGGGAGACGGCTCGATGAGCAGCCAATACAACGGAGTCAGCTCGTTTATTACCCAAACCAGCTTGTCGGGCGGCACTTTACCCGTCACCGGGTCGAGCTGTTTTTCCATCATTTCAAAAACAGCCGCGCCTTCACCCAGTAGGATTCGCACGTGCCAGTCCGCCATCTGCCAAATCGCTCTCACTGTGGGGGTGTAGAAAGCCCTCTCCAGCTTTTCGTGGATCACTTTCAACTGGGCCGGGGTCTGGTTTTCCAGGCCGCCGTCTTTGGCATCGAGGTACAACACCCAGCCTTCCGTGGCCGCCAGCATCGCACAGGTCTGCTCGAATTCGGGATCGCTGCGCAATTCCTGCAGCAGTGTGTCCAGCGCCTTGCGCTGTTCCGGCATTTTGGACAGGGACAGCAAGTTTTCCAGCCGCAGGTCTCCTGCGATATGTTTCCTTTCCGCATCCGGCGCCAGGCGGTAGGCCCGGGCCAGGAGGGGCTCCACCTTCAGCCGCGTCTCCACGCTCTGGCTGTTGGGATCATTCATCATCTGTTGGCCCTGCTGATACAAAAAGGCGCTGAGCAGCGCCGGCGCATCGCTGGCTGGGTCGTCGACTGGCGGGGTCCCGTGCTGCAGGGTTTCCAAAATCGTGATCGCTTCAGTAAATTTGTCCTGCTTCGCCAGACATACCGCCAGGTTCCGTTTCGCCTGCCTGTCTCCGGGATCACGCTCCACCCGTTCATTAAACTGTATTTCGGCATCCGCGTAGCGCTCCTCCTCGGCCAGGGCCGCACCGTAGAGGGATTCGCCGTTCTGCAGGCCCGGATACAGAGCATACGCCGCCGCAAAATTCTTAACCGAATTCTTGCTGTCCTTAAGTCGCAATTGCGCGATGGCGAGATATTGATGCGCTGTCGCCTTGTGCGCGGGGTTCTGCGCCATCAGGAGTTCCGCCTCGGCGGCGATTTGCAATTCCACCCATTTTTCCTCCCCAAGCAATGTAAGGGTGGCCTTTATAAACAAGGCTAGAGCCTTGAGCTCCGGCGCGTCATTCCGCCCGGCGATGGCCGCAAGTTCTTTCGTGAAGGCGGCAATCTTTTCCTGGCCCGCCGCCAGGACCATGGCTTCGGGCATATCCCTGGTCTCCTCCGCAAGTCTGCTTATCCCCGTCGTCGCCGCATCAATTTCCGCCAACATCGCAATCACTGCATAAGCTGAATTCCCCGGGACCAGGGAAGAGTAATGCCGCGCCTTCGCAGCATCGCCGGTCATGCCGTAATAGAGGGCCGCCAGCGCCAGCGCGAATTCATCGTCGGCTTTCTCCTGCAACGCCCGTTCGATGACCAGCTCGTAGGGTGCCAGTGCCCTCTTCAGTCCGTCGGGCGCCGTCGTGTCCACCCCTGGGAGGGCCGGCGGAGGCTTCAGTAATTTATAATTCAATATGCCGGCAAAGGCTTTTTTTAGCGGTGTGTCGGCTGCTTTGACCGCATCATTCAGCGCGGCTTCCGTCTCCGCACGTTTCCTCTGGAGCGACAGCAAAAACGCCTTTCGCACGGCAATCGTCAGAGGGTCTTCCCCGAGGCTCTGCAACTCATCGAGCAGCGCTTCAGCCGCGGCAAGTTCCAATCCGGGAGTGGATATCCGGGCTTCCATCGCGGAGACCAATATTTTCCGGATGCGGATGCTGCCGGGCATTGCCTTCCGCGCATCGCGCAGCGTCTCCAGTTGCCGCTCCACTCCCGCCTTTTGCAGGGAAACGGCATAGGCCAGGTTTTCCCACGCGGATTCGTCCATTTTGTCATATTCGAGCGCCTTGCGGGCGGAAATCTCAGCCTCTTCCGCCTGTCCTGTTTCTGACAGGGCACCCGACAGATTGGACTGCAGGGACGAGCGCAGTCCGGTCCAGATGCCCTTCGGGTCTATTAGATCCAGCCCCTTCTTCGCCGCCCTGACGGCCTCGCGCAAAAGAGTGTCGCGCTCTGCAGAACTGCCGTCCGCAGGCATACTCTTTCCCGCCCAAAAAGAGGCATAGCCATAGAGATACCACGTCCGGGGGTGATTCGGGCCCAGACGGATGAGTTCCCGTCCCGCCTCGAGCCGCTCCTGCATCCGGTCCGGCCGGTCCACTTCTTCAAACCGTGCGAAGGCGCTCTCCAGTTCCGGCGGAAGGCCGGCCGGAGGCATTTTCCCCGACGTCCCGGAGGAGGCGTCGTTGGCTTCACCGGGCCGCTTCGGAAACCGCGCCAGCTCCCCCGGCTGCGGTTTTGCCTCGGCTGTGTTTCCAGTCTCCACGTTTTCAAATGTCTGATTCCCGTCGGCTTTTCGCGCTTCCTGTACGATCGTATTCTTCCCTGGATGATTGATCACTTTGTCAGTGCTTCCCCCGGGCCCAAAAATCGACATTAGCACCAGCGCGCAAACGCCCGTCAAAATGGCCACAAGGAAGGCAATGCTGGTTTTCGACATCCAGTTAGTGGACCTCGACACCCGCAGGTTCTCTTTCACGTCCCGATGAATCTCCTCCAGCTTCTCCCGGAGATACGCGTTCGCCTTCTCGAAGTGTTCCGTCCACTCGCTTTTGTCCCGCGCCAGTTGCGAGATCACCGACGATAGACCGGTGAGGAATTCTTTTTTGTCCTTCGCCTCCTGGTTCAGTCGCCGCGGCGGCGGGTCCGGCAGCGTCAGGCCAGCCAGCGGCGTATCGTCGAAGGTGCCGGCCCGCACGCGCTTCCGGTGCTGCTCCTGCAGGGCCGCCAGCCTTTTCCTCTGTTTGGCGGTAGGCGCTCTTTCCTTAAATCCCACTTCGGACAGCTCGGGCCCCAGCACAAAAGCGAAAATCGGTTTCTTCTTTTCCGCCGCGTAATAATATTCGAACTGCGTCCACGAGCACTCAAATTGCGGAGCTTGAGGAAATGGCGTGCCCGCGCTGTCACCATATCCGTGGCCGGCGAGGTGAAAAACGTAGTCCGACTTGTCAATTGTAGCGACGAGATTGTCGCGCAGTCCGGAACTCGCTACAGGGAGCGAGTCGATTTGCACGTAGGAGTGGATCTCCCCGTGTCTCAAACAGTCGGCTACCAAGTTTCTCCATTCGAGGAGATCGACAGTCGCAGCACTAACGAATACAGTAGGAACGGACATCGGCCGAGATTTCACTTTCTAACATAATCGCCTTCCGCTGTGCGGAGTCAACTTTACAACTTCTCAAGTTTTCCTCAAGGCGGTCGATAATGATGCCCAAACGCAAAGGTGCGCCATTTTCTGCCAGGGACCGGTCGCAGAGCGCGGGAGACCCCGCCCGGACCGAGCGTGGGCCACCGAGAGATTCAATTGGCAAGGCTTCTGCTATAGTATAGGGTAGGGTATTAACGGACATTCACTCAATGCGACGCCTGCTTCCACTGCTGCTCGCCTCCCTCGCATCCCCGGGATTTGTCGCGGACGAGACGCCCGTGCCGCCGAAGCCGTTCCGACCGCAATCGACCGCCCCCGCGCAGGCGAGGAATACTTACACCGTGATCGAAGGTGACACGATTTACTCCATCGCGCGTTCATCGCGGAAGTAGAAGAACGAATGCCCGCGTTTCTCCGCCTCCCGTCCCAGCACGCCGTAGTGAATCTCATCCGCAGTGATGGACTTCCCCTGCCCCTCCGGCACCCAGCCGTAGCGTCCACCCAGCATGCACATGAACCGCGGGTGGCATTCGTCAATGAC
>JANMGP010000233.1:0-6521 GCA_031374705.1 Verrucomicrobiaceae bacterium
CTCCCTGCTCGCAAACGCCGCCGCCGAGGAGGTTTTTCGCCCCGAAGCTGGAAAATTCCCGCCTTTGGAAAAAGCGCACTCCTACCGGGGCGAACTGGTGTTCGTGGACCACGCCAACCGCCGCGGCAGCATCCGCGTGCAGGGGTCGGGCATGTTTTTCCGTAACGACCCGCACCCCTTTGCCATGCTGCCGTATGGAATCGTGCGTTATCACGGCGCACCCGCGGATTTGCGGGACATCCCGCTTGGCACCGTGATGCACGTCCGGGCCTTTCTCCCGCCCGACCCGAAGACTTCCGCCGTTCCGGTGCTGCCGGTCGATAGCAAGAAGATCGACGCGAACCACAACCGCGGCACCGGCATCGCACCCGCCGAGAATCACGTCCTCCTCCTCGAAGACGAGCCCAGCCACTGCCAACGCGAGGGAACGGTCTGGAAGCTCAAGGAAGTGGACCTCAAAAACCGCGAAGGCATGATCATCGCCACCCTCGAGCCGAAGCAAGGCGGAGACAGCAAGGCGACCGAGGAAAAGATGACCTTCGATGCCGCCACCCGCGTCTGGCGCGGACGCGAATTCCTCAGCATTGAGGAACTCATCACCGAGGGCGCATGGCCCGCCGATGGCAAAAAATCCCTCGGCGGCCAGACTGTGCTGCTCGGAATCACATGGAAACCCACACCCGATGGTATCTTCACCCGCTTCCACATCTCGGACATCTGGCTGGACGACGCCTCCATGCAACGTGCCGCTCACAACCAAACCGAAACGCACAATGCCTTCATCCGCAGCCGATGGATGCCCGCGTGGATCGACGCCGTCGAGTATGGGAAGTTTGGCCGCGCCACCGTGACCGCGACCTTGTTCGGCGGCATGGACGACTCGCTCTACGCCGATTTCAAAAAAGACACCTCGGCCGCGATGAATTCCGTCGAGAATACCTTGAAGCACACCCACGGTGCCTACGGACCCGCGCACATGGCCTCACGCGGAACCATCCTCGACGCCATCAAACTGCCCGACCCGGCACCGACGGGCAGCAGCGGCATCCAGATCCGGTTCGAAACGGACCTCATCATCGAAGGCATCCGCCCCGGCCGAGTCGTCCGCGTCCGCCCCGGCAACTGGCCCCAAGTCCAAGTGCCACGCGAGGAATACCTCAGCGATACAAGTCCTGAAGAGCGCTTTCCGACCCCGGCCATCTTCCCGAAATACTGAGTGGCGTGCGTGTCGCCGACGCAAACGGAGAGGCTGGTGTAGAGATTCCCGCGTTTGCGGGACTATGAGACCCGCAAGCTGCGGGTATAACGGCCGTATGTTTCGCTCGTTACCCGTGTTTTTAGTCGCTGCCGCTTGTGCTGCGGAGTTGCCGCCTGCTGCGGTCGCGCCGGTGGATTTTGTGCGCGATGTGCAGCCGATTTTTGCGGAGCATTGCTTGTCGTGTCATGGGCCGAAGAAGCAGAAGAGCGAGTATCGCGTGGATGTGAAGCAGCTCGCGCTGTCGGGCGGGGAGAATTCGGCGCCGAATATCGTGCCGGGGAAAAGTGCGGAGAGTCCGCTGATGAAATACGTCGCAGGGCTCGATGATGATATGTTGATGCCGCCGAAGAAGTCGGACGCAAAACGGCTGACGGCGGTGCAGGTCGGGGTGCTTCGGCGCTGGATCGATGACGGAGCGGTGTGGCCGGATTCGGCAAGCGCGAAGGTGGTGGATAAGAAGGACTGGTGGTCGCTGAAGCCGCTGCCCGCTGTGCAAGGTGCGGGCGGTGGGATCGATGGGTTTATCAATGCGAAGCTGGCGGAGAAGGGCTTGGCGATGTCGCCGGAGGCGGATCCGCGGACGTTGATTCGGCGTGTGTATTTTGATCTGACGGGGCTGGCCCCTTCGCCGGACGAGGTGTCGGCGTTCGAAGATGAATGCCGCGAAGGTTCGTCATTCGTCATTCGTCATTCGTCATTAGAGCGCGTCGTGGACAAGCTCCTCGCCTCGCCCCGCTACGGGGAGCGATGGGCGCGGCATTGGCTGGACGTGGTGCATTTTGGCGAGACGCATGGCTACGATAAGGACCAGCCGCGTCCGAATGCTTGGCCGTATCGCGACTATGTGATTCGGGCGCTGAATGAGGACCGGCCTTATGCGCGGTTTGTGGAGGAGCAGGTCGCGGGGGATGTGCTTTTTCCCGGCAGTCGCGATGGCGTGGAGGCGTTGGGGTTTATTTCGGCGGGGCCTTGGGATTTCATCGGTCACGCGGAGGTTCCGGAGGAGAAGATCGATGGGAAAATTGCGCGTCATCTCGACCGCGATGACATGGTGGCGAATACGATGAATACGTTTACGTCGATGACGGTGCATTGCGCGCAGTGTCACGACCATAAGTTCGACCCGATTTCGGCGGAGGACTATTATTCATTGCAAACGGTGTTCGCCGCGCTGGACCGTGCTGACCGGCAGTATGACATCGACCCGGCTGTGGCGCAAAAACGTCTTGGTTTGTCTGCACGGAAACAGGCTGCGGCGGCTGTGGGCGATGCTTTGCGCAAGCAGGCGACGGAGAAGGCGGGCGACGTGCTGGCTGCGCTGGAAAAGAAAATCGCGGATGCAAAAAAGCCGGCGGGGGATTTGAAGGGGCAGTTTGGTTTTCACTCGGCGATCTCCACAAAGCAGGACGATGCGAAGTGGGTGCAGGTGGACCTGGGGAAAAAGTCGGCGCTGAGTCAGGTGGTGTTGCATCCGTGCAGCGATGATTTTAACGGGATCGGCGATGGGTTTGGTTTTCCGGTGCGATTCAAGGTGGAGGCGTCGGACGATGCGGCGTTTGCGTCGGGCGTGACGGTGATTGCGGATGAGACGGCGAAGGATTTTGCGAATCCGAAGATCGCAGCGGTGAGCTACGGGGCCGGTGCGGCGGCGCGGTATGTGCGAGTGACGGCGACTCGGCTGGCTCCGCGGAAAGACGATTTTATTTTAGCGCTCGCGGAGCTGGATGTGATGGACGCGGCAGGGCGCAATCTCGCTGCGAAGGCGGTGGTGACTTCGCTCGATAGCATCGAGGCGGGGCCGCGGTGGAGTCGTGGGAATCTCACGGACGGCTGGTACATCGGCGCAAACGTTGCGAAGATAGCCGTCGCCGATACGACGAAACTGGAGCAGGCGCGGCGGTTGATCTTGGAATCCATGCTGGGCGATAAAGCGACCGCCGACCTCGACGCGGCCGAACGGGAGATCGCCGCCGCAGATAAAGAGCTCGCCGCTTTGCCAAAACCGAGCGTCGTCTATGCAGGCACGATTCACAGTGGAAGCGGCGCATTTAAGGGGACGGGTGGAAAGCCCCGTCCCATCACCCTGCTCGCCCGTGGTGATGTGAAACGGCCCGGCGCACCGATGAAAGCGGGCAGCATCGGAGTGCGCTTCGACATCGCGGAAAACGCCCAGGAGGGCGAACGCCGCGCTGCGCTGGCGCAGTGGATTTCCGACAAGAACAATCCGCTGACGTGGCGCAGCGCGGTGAATCGCGTGTGGCATTATCATTTCGGCCGGGGAATCGTGGATACGCCGAATGACTTCGGGCGCATGGGCGGTGTGCCGACGCATCCCGAGCTGCTGGAGTGGCTCGCAGCGACGTTTCGCGACGAGATGGGCGGTTCATTTAAGAAGCTGCACCGGGCAATCGTACTGAGCGCGGCATACCGGCAGTCGAGCACGAACGACTTCGCAAAAGCCCGCGAGGTGGATGGAAACAACACGCTGCTGTGGCGGCAAAACCGGCGCAAACTCGAGGCCGAAGCGCTGCGCGACAGCGTGCTCGCGGTCGCCGGTAAACTCGACCTGACGATGGGCGGGCCGAGTTTCCAGGATTTCAAAGTCACGCATCCCGAGCATTCGCCGCATTACGAATACCAGCTCGCAGACATGGAGAATCCCGCGCTTCACCGTCGCTCCGTGTATCGCTTTCTCGCGCGCAGTCAGCAGCAACCGTGGATGGCCGCGATGGATTGTGCCGACCCGTCGATGCTCGTGGAGAAACGCAACCAAACCATCACGCCGCTGCAAGCGCTCGCGCAGCTCAACAATCAACTCATGGTGGTGATGGCGAAACATTTCGCGACCCGCGTGGAGAAGAGCGGGGGAATCGAACAAGCAATCCGGCTCGCCTTTCAACGCCCGCCGACCGAGCAGGAAAAAACCGCGCTCACCGCCTACGCCGCGCAGCACGGTCTGGCGAACGCGTGCAGACTCATCGTGAACATGAACGAGTTCGCGTTCGTGGATTAATGCGGGTGTTGACGCTCCGCGAATCGGTGGCAAGCATAGCTGCCCTATGAAAAACAATCCTGTCGGCTGGTTCGAAATTTACGTTCAAGACATGAATCGCGCGAAGGCGTTTTACGAAACGGTCTTCGTCACGAAGCTCGAAAAACTCCCCGGCGCCGAGTTGGAGATGTGGACGTTTGGAATGGGCAACGAGTCCTACGGCGCTCCTGGTGCGTTGGTGAAAATGGAAGGCTGCACGTCAGGCGGCGGGGGCACGCTGGTCTATTTTTCGTGCGACGACTGCGCCGTGGAGGAATCGCGCGTCGTCGCGGCGGGCGGCGGAGTTTTCAAAACGAAGTTTTCCATCGGCCAATATGGCTTCATCGCACTGGTGACGGACACCGAGGGGAATATGATCGGTCTACATTCGATGAAATAGCGGATTGAAGTGTGCGTTTACTCCGATACTTTCGGGGAATGATCTCCGTTTTGGAAAAACCCGAAATCCGCAGGCGTGCGTTGCCGCTTAGTCTGGCCGCATACCATGTGATGTTTCAGCAGGGACTCGTGGAAGAGCGCGCCGAACTCATTCGCGGGGTCGTCATCGAGAAAATGCCCAAGTCGCCATTACACACTTATATCGCCGCCGAGATACATCGCGCACTGCTCCTTGCGCTCCCGGGTTTCTGGGTTCGAAAAGAAGACCCTCTTTCGCTCGATGATTCCGAGCCGGAGCCGGACGTATCGGTCGTGCTTGGAAATGCATCAAACTATGCCAAAGCGCACCCATCGACCGCGCAACTCGTTGTCGAAGTCGCTGTGACGAGCGAAGAGCTCGACCGAGAGAAAGCAGAAATTTACGCCGAGGCTGGAGTGGGCGAATACTGGCTCGTGCTTGCAAACGAGCGGGTCGTCGAGGTCCACACGGGAGCGAAGGACGGGCACTGGACAAACATCCGTCGCGTCGCAATCGACGAGGAATTGCATCCCACGATGCTCCCCGGAGTGCGGCTCGCGCTGCGGGATATTTTTCCGGCGTAGATCCCAACGTTTATGTGCCCCGCGAACGCGGGACTATTTTCCGGCGAGGTTGGAGGTTATCGTAGCTGACATGAACGACTCTCCTTTTCACCAACCGTGCGCGCCCGCTGCGATTTCGCGGCGCGATTTTCTTTGGCAGAGCGGAGGAGGGCTTGGCGGGATTGCGCTGGCGGCGCTGTTTGGCGAGCAATCGCTTCTGGGCGCGCCGACGAGCGGCGTGTTGCATCATCCGCCGAAAGCGAAGCGCGTGGTGCAGCTATTCATGGCGGGAGCAGCGAGTCATTTGGACTTGTTCGATTTCAAGCCGGACCTTGTGAAGCACCATGGAAAGCCGAGCGACTTTGGCGAGGCGGTGGAGGCTTTCCAAAACGGGCTCGGTCCGTGGCTCAAACCGGTGTGGGATTTTAAGCCGTACGGCAACACAGGAAAGATGCTCGGCGAGCCGGTGTCGGCGCTCGGTGATGTGGTGGACGACATCGCGTGGATTCACAATCTCATCGGAAAAACCGGCGTTCATTCACAAGGCACGCTATTGCAGACGACTGGATTCAATCGTCCCGGTTTCCCTGCTGCGGGCTGCTGGGTGAGCTACGCGCTTGGCTCGATGAACGACAATTTGCCGACGTTTGTCGTGCTGCCAGATCATCGCGGACTGGCGTCGAACGGCACGAAGAACTGGGACGCTGCGTTTCTGCCGACGCAGAATCAGGGAACGGTCATCTATCCCGGTAGCGAGACGCCGATTGTGGATCTTTTCCCGGACAAACGAGGTGACTTCATCACGCCAGCGAGCGAGCGCGAAGGCGGTGCGTTGCTGGCGGCTCTGAACCACGCCCATGCAGCGACGCGTCCGGGCGACGAACGATTGGATGGACGCATCCGCAGCTACGAACTCGCAGCGAAGATGCAGCTCGCCGCGCCCGAGGCGCTCGATGTTTCCAAGGAACCCGCGCGTGTTCTGGAGATGTATGGCATTCGCAATGACGTGAAGAACTGGCCCAAGGACATCAACGCTGCCGAGGAAATCGACATCTTCGGGCGCAAATGTCTCGCCGCCCGTCGCCTCCTGGAACGGGGCGTGCGCTTTGTCCCAATTTCTGCGTGGGAATCCGTTGTCGTTGCCGCTCCAGATTTGAACAAAGCGCACGCCCCGTTCCAGGAGGCGACGGGCGGCGAGACATTTGCGCCCGAAGATGTCGATTTCCTCGGCAGCGTTGATGTCCTTGGGCC
>JANMGP010000253.1:0-6683 GCA_031374705.1 Verrucomicrobiaceae bacterium
TCGAGCTAGAACTCCGACACTCAAATGTTCGGCGATCTGGCCTCCGGTGTTCATTGTCATTTTTGTGCGTGCCATATTGCGCAGCACTCTAAATGCCGCGAACAGGGAAAACAAGCTCTAAGTGAACAGTATTGGGGTTAATCCGGGCGGATGATGCCGACGACGGTGGCGGTGATGTAGCAGGCGAGCAGGCCCGCGATCATGGCACGGAGGCCGAGTTTGGCGAGGTCGCCGCGGCGACTCGGTGCGAGCGCGCTGATGCCTCCGATTTGAATTCCGATGCTCGCGAAATTGGCAAAGCCGCAAAGCGCGTATGTGGCGATGACGACGGATTGAGGATCAAGAGTGGCCTTGTTCTGGGAGAGTGAGAGGTAGCCGACGAATTCGTTGAGGACCACGCGCTCGCCGAGGGCCTGGCCGACGATTTGGCAGTCCTTCCACGGGATTCCCATGAGCCATGCAAAGGGCGCGTTTATTTTTCCCAGCATCGTCTGGAGTGTGATGCCCTGGAACCCTTCGGGCTGGCCGGCGAGCAACCAGTGGATGCCACCGATGCACATGTTCAGCAGCGCGACGGCGGCGGTGAATGCGATGAGCATGGCCATGACGTTGATGGCCATTCCGACGCCTTCGCTCGTTCCCCGGCAAAGCGCGTCGATGCTGTTTTGGTCGGTCTTCTCGGCGGTGATTGCGGCACCCGCGCGCGTGTCGCTTTCATCCGTCTCGGGGAACATGATTTTTGCGACGAGCAGCGCGGCCGGTGCGCTGAGGACGGATGCGGTGAGGATGTGGCCGGCGTTCATGCCGATGTCTTTTCCGCCGTAAACGACCATCACGCCGGTGGCGATGGTGGCCATCCCGGCGGTCATGAGCGCCATGATTTCGCTGCGGGTCATGCCGACGATGTACGGCTTCACGATGAGCGCGGCTTCGGTCTGGCCGAGGAAGATGTTGCTGGCTGCCGCGAGGCTTTCGCTGCCGCTGGTGCCCATGACGCGCTGCATGACAAACGCCATGCCCTTCACGATGCGCTGGAGGACGCCGAGGTGGTAGAGCAGTGCTGAAAGTGCGGCGATGAAAATGATGGTCGCTGAGATGTTGACGGCGAAGATGAATGCGTTGTTCGCGCCGAACGCGCTGCTCAGCAGGGCGGGCTGGGAGAGCGGGCCAAAGACGAGCTTTACCCCTTCGTCGGAGCAGGTGTTGAGCTGGGTAACGGCTGCGCGGGCTCCTTCAAAAAGAGCCATGCCGGGCCGCGTGCCGAGAACGAGCAGGGCGCACGCAAACTGAAGTGCGAGTCCTGCAATGACGGTGCGCCATGGGAAGCGGCGGCGGTTGACGGAGAGACCCCAGGCGAGGCCGATGAATACGATGAGCCCGAGAAGGGCGATGAGGCGCGGCATGGCGGAGAGTTGCGGGTTCGCGCGCGGGTATCAAGCAGCGACGTGCAGCGACATCGCTGCCGGAAATGGCGGGCTATTTCGCTTCGGGGAGCGGGCCGCTATTTACCGCGGCATGCGCGAGTTTTGAAATATACCGGAACGCGAAGAATGCGGCGATTACGCCGACAATCGGCACGGCGATCTCCAGCGGGCTGTGCGGGCGGTCTTTACTGAAGAGGGTCGCAAGGCTTCCATTGAAAGTTGCGCCCATGGAAACGAAGAGGCTGTTGGCAGGGATGATTGCGAGCATGGTGGCACCGTAATACGGCCAGAAGCGTACAGGAGTAATGCCGTAGGCGTAGTTTGCGATGCCAAACGGGATGGGCACAAAGCGGAGGAGTGCGATGATTTTCCATCCGCCGCGGGCGATGGCGTCTTCGATAAGGATAAACTTCGAGTGACCCGAAACGCGCCGGTGAATGGCCGCGCGGGCGACGTGCCGCGAGATGAGGAAATTGATCGCCGCACTGAGCGCACAGCCCATCGTGAGCGCCACCCAGCCTTTGCCAAAGCCAAAGAAAAACCCCGCCGCCATGGCGATGGGCGAGCCCGGGATGATGGCTGCCATTTGAGTGGCGGCGAAGATGAGTGCGAAAGCGAAAAGGCCGATCCAGCCGAGCGCGATGAGGCTCGACTGCAAGGATTCCAGCCAGTGGATGAATTGTTGAAGCATGGGCTAAGCCTCTGATTAAGCGCGTGCAATGCCACTTCGCGAGGATAAAGGCGCAGTCGCTCACGGAGTGACTCCCGTACGCCGTCGCGGGATGCCGATTCTGCCGAGGTTTCCTGAATCCGCCACGAACTGAATTTGCCTCATTCTCCTTGCCAGTCCGCAGCGTCAAGTGCCGATTTACCGTGTGCGGCGCGTTGGGAAAACCTATTCGCTCTCGCCAGCAAGTCTCGCGATTTCGTTCCGCAGGTCTTCGGTCATGCGGAAACGGGCTCTGTCGCGCAATGCATCAGCGAGGGGAAGGACGGCGTTGATGAAGCCTCGGCGCTTGGCTTCTACTAAAAGCCCGAGCAGTCCCGATGGCTTTAGCCCGAGTGCGCGCGCTGCGATTCGGCCTGCCTTTTCATCAATGAGGACATTGCGGATTCTTCGCACAATGGCGACGGCGAGGGCGGCGATTTCGCCTTCATCGAGATCGTCGTTTTCTGCAAGTGCATCGGGAATCGGGACTGCCGGGGAGACCTCGATGAACTCGGGGAATCGCAAGCCTTGAAAACGCGCATCCGCGACAGTCAACCGGTCAAATTCTCGCTTCACCGCATCCGGCGCCACGACGTGCTGAAAAACGATTTCCAAAAGACGCGCTTCGCCCAGCCATACGAGGTTGAGCACTACGGAAGTGTCGGTGACGACGATCACTCCGAGGAAAGCTCCCGCATGTTTTCCATATCCTCCGTCAGCATCTCCGAAGTGTAGGTGGGGATGTTGCGGACGTAGAGCGATTCATCGAACACGGCGCGGTCCACCCCTGCGATGCGTGCGGCGACGTTGCGCGACACACGCCCCGAGGCGTAGAGCCCGCAGGCGAGGTCGAGTTGCAGTTCGGCAGAAGGGATCGAGCGCAGAGCCGGGTCGTCGGGCAAAGTGAGTGTCATGAAAGAGAGTCTAGCACACGCGACAGATGGGGGGCTACTGGGAAATGGATGGGCAGAGGGGCGCGTCGAACGGTATCGCAGCACACGGTTTGAGGGCTGGAGCATGAAGAACGATAGGAGCGCACTGCTCTAAATCCACGTGGTATAAGCTCGCCTTCCCACCGAGACGCGCCACACTCGTGCACTGATTTCTACCGCAACACCATGCCCGCCGACCTCCAATACGACGTCTTCCTGAGCCACAGCGCGAAGGACAAACGAAGTAAGCCGCCCACTTTGATGCACGACATTGGCGGCAACCCGGTCGTGCGCGACGTGGCGGAGCGGCTGAGGAAGGACGGGCTGCGGGTGTTGTTCGATGAATGGGAGATCCGGCCCGGCGACAGCATCCCGGCGAAGATCGAGGAAGGGCTGGAGCGCTCCCGCGTGTTGGTGCTCTGCATGTCGGCGAATGCTTTCGGCTCGGACTGGGCGCAGTTGGAGTCCGGCACCTTCCGCTTTCGCGACCCGCTGAACAAGGAGCGCCGCTTCCTTCCCCTGCGCCTCGACGACGCCCCCATCAAAGGCTCGCTGATGCAAATTCTTTTGGCTTAGAGCGGAAATGGGGGGAATGAAAACCGGAGTGGGTTGTTCAATCACGGCCACCTGCAGAGGAAGCCCCGGAAGTACGATCCGCAGATAGAGCAGAGCGCGTTCGCAACGCTGCTGCCACTGAGCTAGTCAGATGCAACAGGCACCAACCGCACCGCCGGATCGCCGAGCACCAGGAAATTGCGCATGTCCGTGGCGATGACGTGATATTGGTTCATGGAGTTCACGGCCATCCCGATGGTTTTGCGGACTCCCGAGGTGCCCAGATAAGGATACGTTCCGGTCATTTGTCCGAAGATATGGATTGCCTGGGCATAGTAGGTGCCCGCCGCCCAACGAAATGGCTTGGTGGCCCGACCCACCGTCCAACCTTGCGTGAGATGCCGCACGAACTGTTTGTGAAGGAGCGTCTGCAGGTCGTATCCACTGGACATGGTGTTGTACATCGGGGCACTGCTTGCCATGGAGACGTCGAAGTGTGCCAGCACCGCAGCAGGACCGTGGGGAGAGGCGAGCAACGCGCGGGTAATGGCGCTGATCTCGGTGCGACCACCGGTGTAATCAGCGAGACCTTCGGCATCGATCCAGGCGCTGTAGTCCGAGTTCGAAACACTTCCGCCACCCATGCATGCGGGCGTGAAGAAGATACCGCCCGGGACGAAAGGATGCCGGGTCACTTCCTCGGGGGTGAGCAACCCGTCGGCCTCTTTAGAATCGAAGCGCAGCACAAACGACCCCTGGAGCGTGGGGCACGATTCCCATTCGTTGCGCGAGAGCCCAAGCCCATGGCAATAGAGCGCCAAAAAGCGCGACGCCGCGGCCTTCTCAAGCAGGTTTTGTTCAGTGAAATCTCCCGCCAGCAACGGGTCGAGCGCCAGTTCCTTGGCCTCGGGCAAATCGAGCAGGGGGTCGATGATGTTCCGACGATCAGCGAACGTCACGCTGTCATCCACAGGGCTGGCGACCGTGCAATTTTTTCCCGTTGCCATGTCTCCCCGCTCAAGGCGCAACACCTTGTCCACGTATGCCTCGAAATCGGAAGGGGCGTCGAACCAAAGCCGGCCGGTCACTCCGAACGAGTTCAGCAGGAATTGGTACTCGATGGGGAGGTTCTTAAAGTCGTCGCAGAGCAAGAGGTACCGCGGAACCTGGTCCTCGTAGAAGCGTGGCTTCAGCCATTGCTCGACGAACTGGGGCGGGGTGAGCTTCGGCATGACCAGCATTTGGCCGCCGCGATGCTTGACGAGCGGGGCGAGCGCCTTCGCGACTTGTTCTCGCGCGGGGCACGCCTCGGTGAGCAACACCGCCCACTGTCCGTCGGGCGACTGAGGCACTGGATCGGCCACCCCGATCATTGACCCCGGGCTGTGCTGATCCTGGCCCCGGCGGAGATTGAACAGGTCGCGGATCACATAATAGAGGATGTTGCGGATTTGACGTTGCATCCGCAAACCGGGATCAGCGATGACCGTGCCGTCGTGGTTGAAGCAGCCATACTCGAAGCCGGCGGGGCCTTCGTGCCTGTGCTCTGCGCGGAGCCGCTGCATCAGGGGAATCGCATCGGTGAAGTAGGTATCGGGACTGAGACCGTAGGGGACCTCGTCCGGCACGTTCCTGCGCAGTTCCTCCAGATCCATGGTGATCGCGGCCAGGTAGTCGCGGACGGGATACTTTACGCCGCGGCTGGTCCACGGAAGCAGGGGCATCTCATTCACTTGCTCCCCCTGATCTCGTACGCGATTTCAAGCGCGTCACCACATGCGATGAGAGCGGGCGGAAAGCCCGCCGGGTGCATGCCCTTGCTGAATTCCTTCTCTGCGAGCAGCGAAGCGTAGTACGCACCGATCACGGGGTTCTTCTGCTTGGAAAAGAAATCGAGCGTGGTCTGCACGGCCTTCTTGGTGGCCTCGCGAGTCATGGCTGCGGTCACACTGGGCGGAAGCCCTGCGAACGTCGAGATCGCCGCGCCCGCCAGCGTGCCCACGCCCTCGGCGAGCAAGTTTTCGCTGAGGACCTTGGCCAGATCGCGCGTCGCCTGCTTGTCGCGCACCACCAGAAGGTAGATGTTGAGAAAATCGACGGGGCGTCCCTGGTAGATCACTACTCCCAAATTGGGATCGATCGCCTTCAGCGTAGCGCCGTCCTGGACGTCGGGAAAAGTGAACTGCTGCGCCCAGAAGGGCTGCTTCGACTTCATGTCGGGATACCCATCGAGCACTACTGCATAGACGATCACGTCGGATGAACCAAACAGACTCTTGTTGTTGAGGACGCGAACTGAACGTAGCAGGACCGATTGCGTGGCCTTCGTGCGCGTCCCGCGCGAGGCAGCGCGAATCATTAGTCCGGGCTCGAAGGGAGTCTCCTCCTGCCGTAACCAGTGGCTCATTTGCCACCCTCCTTCGTATCAGTTGCACCGTGCCAGACGTGCTTAGGAACCTGCTTTTTCCACGTTCTGCGGTTCAGGGAGAGTTGTTCTTTCACCGGGTTCATATGCATGTGAGTTTCTATTCCTTTCCGTCGGGGTGCAAGCACTTTTTCGGTGGTGTTTCGATGGTCGTTGCCCGCGCATTCGGGCTACATAGAATTCGTGACGCTCGCGGACGATCACCACATGGGCATCAAGCTCACGCGCGAGACTGCGAGCGACGGGGACATCAGCGTGTATTTCGGCAAGGGCGTGACGCAGCAGGAGCAGGTGTTTTTTGCGAACTACATCCACGCGCACCTCGAAGGCACCTGCGAGAACGCGGTGCGGCTGCGCCACTACGTTTGCCCGCACTGCCACACCGCAAAAGGCAACCCCGAGGCGCTGATGAAGAAGCTGCTCGCGAAGAAGCACGACGCAGACAGGGAATGCGACGGATGCGGCGAGCGCTTCCCGCTGTGGGATGCGCTGGAGAAGAAGTTTGCCAGCGACGCGGTGCGCAGGCAGGTGGAGGAACTTCAGGCCGAAGACTTCGCGAAGCTAACTGACCGAAGGAAAGGGAAGCTGCTTGTGCTGGATGTCGGCGCGCGCATCACGAGCGCGAATCAGAAATGGAT
>JANMGP010000061.1:0-4231 GCA_031374705.1 Verrucomicrobiaceae bacterium
CGCATGCTTCGCGACGCGGCTCACCTTTGCAGGTGCCCGCGAGCGCATTTCGCGACCTCGTTCATCACCCCCGCGCGGGTTGCAGCCTGCGCGGGGGTCGCGCTTTCTCTCAAAAGCGCACGCTTTTTTCCATACAAGCGCAGATCCCTAGAGCTCCACCCAGAAAAAAATGCGCTACGCGTGAGGAGGTTCACGCGGAGGGCCGCGCGAGCTACGACTTTGGCGCGAAGCTCAGCCGTTTTGCGGGAGCCACTTCGGATTGTCCGCAATGTATCGGCGGTAGCGGTCCATGTGTCCGGGGTCGCGCACGATGTGGTCCCACGTTTCGTGCTGCCACAGCGCGCCTTTTCGTCCTATGAGCTTGTTTAGCCGATGGGCGGAGACGTTTTTCCAATCCTTCACCAGCGTGGAGAGCGGATATGCATCAGTGGGGGCGACGAGGGCGTGGACGTGGTTGGGCATGACGACAAACGCATCGAGCGCATACCCGTTTCCATTCCATCGCGACCGTGGAGCACCTCAACGACGACCTCCCGTGCGGCGGGTTCCCTCAATGGACATGCGCCGTGGCACGTATCCAGAAAGCGCTCGATTCGGGCCGTGAACAACCGATGGAATTCACGGGCCGTCTCCTCATCGTGCGGGTGCGGATGCGCGAGCAGCCATTCATCGCGGTCCACCTGCCAGGCCGCGAGCACATCCGCCGGGATGGAATCTTCGAGGCGAAATGTGACGAAGTAAACGCAGCCATCCTGCCGCCAGTGCGGGAGGTTGCGCCCCCATGCCCTGCCGATGGGTTGGCTGAGGTCGAGCCAGCGATAGTCCCCGCAGAGGCCGGTCCCGACGGTCGCGTGTGGGGGTTGGTTGTCGTTGGGTTGCCCGCTGTCCACGCCCCGAGTCTTCCGGGAACAAGGCACAGTCGCAAGCCGGGAATTGACTGGCATAAGCAAGCGGAGCGTGCGCGTCACCTTCCGGTCGCGGGCCTTGTTGCGCGAAAGTTTTTCAGTCCAAAACGCCCGGTTCGTCTTCGGCATCGTCGCGTGTCTCGGGCAGGAGTGAAAAAAGCAACCATCCACGAACACCGCCACACGCACCTTGGGGAAAACGAAGTCCGGCTTTCCAAACACCCGCGCCTTCCGCCGCCAGCCCGTGATGCCGTGTTCGCGAAACAGCGCAATCAACCGCAACTCCGTGTCCTTGTTCCCGCTCCCCCGGATTCGCGACATCACCTCGCTGCGTTTCGCTTTCGTGAAGACGTCGCTCATCACGGACATCGCTTGGTTGTTTCCGCACTCAGAGCCCCAACCGGCCCGCCAGCGCTTCGTCCACGCGGGCCATTTCCGGCGCCGACAGCGCGCCGAGACGCCGCATCAGCTTTGCACCGGAAATCGACTGCACCTGCTGGAGATGAAATGCGCCCTGCTTCAGAAACGGTTTTTCGATTGCCAGCTCCCAGCGATTTCCGCGGAGCGCCGTGGTGTGAAGGAGCACCGTGAAAAGGTCCAATGCGTCATCGTCCGGCTCTCCGGTGAGCAGAAGCGCGGGGCGCACTTTTGCGGCGATTCCAAAATCGATCTGCCAGACTTCTCCGCGCTCAGCCCTCATGTCCTTCCTTCTCCAACCGGTCGAGTTCCTGTGCCGCCTCCAGAGCCGCAGCATCGCAAAGCGCGATGTCTTCGTTCTCCTCGCTTAATTCCACGAGCTTGCGTCGAACCGCGCGCAAGTCCGCAGGAGTCAGGGATGGAAGTTCATCAATGATTTGAGAAACGCTCATGGGCGCGAATGTAGTCCCCGGATTCCGCACCGGCAAATCCCATTTTCCCGCTCCGCGAAAAGAGAACCGCTTATCTGCGCTAATCTCCGCTCATCATTCGGTGCATACGTTCCGCGAAAACATCAGCGCCGATGAGCGGGGATTAGTGGTCCGCCCTCGCCGCCACCGCCCGCGCAATGCGCCGCAGTGTGGCGGGGGAGCGGCGGCGGGTGAGGGCGCATTCCCAGACGCGCAGGACGCACCAGCCATCGGCGCGAAGCGTGCGCCTCCTGGCTAGAACTCGTAGCGCGTGGAGATGCCGAGGGACCAGATACCGACTTTCACACTGCTGTTGTTGTATTCGCCGGCGGCCAGTGTCGATCTTCCCGCAGATTGGGTGTGGGGGATGTCGGCCTGAGCCGCAAAGTCCCAGGTCGACGCGCCTCGTGTGTGTCCGATGCCGACGCCTACGGTGTGCTCGGAGATTGCAGCGTTCAGGGGCGTGAGGGTTTCACCCGGGACCGGGCTGGGGGAGTATGCGTAGCCGACACGGAGCATCGTGGAGTCAGACAACGCGTACTCCGCGCCGATGCGACCCACCCACTGGTCCTGCCAATTGAGCGGGATCTCGTCGTGGATGTTGCGGGATTTGGTAAGTCCGTTCAAATCGTCGTTATTCCCGTTTTTGAGGTCCACCACCAGCGTGTCGAAGGTGCGTTCCCACCCGATCCAGTCGAGCTGCGCGGCGAGTCGCAGGCGTGCGCTGGCTTGATACTGCGCACCCAGCGATACCATGGGCGGAAGCGTATTATTGACTCCGGCATCGTATGCAAAATCCGACCTCGCTCCCCCGAGGCCCAATCGATCGAGCTGAGTGCGGGCGTCGCCGCGTGCCGTGCCGTCGGACTCGATCCGCACTTCGCTCCGGTAGGAGAGCCCCACGGAGAGATCTTTTGTAGGGTGCCAGTTCAACCCCGTCTGGAGGCCCCATCCCGTGCCGGTTGTGTTCAAATCGAGGAGCGTCTTCACGGTGCGAAGCGTCGCCTGGTTTTGGAACGTGTAAGGCGCGTGCAGCCGGTTTTCATTATACACCGCACCGACGCTTGCGCCGAGGGAGAGAGTTTCGGTGGCCTGCCACGATAGAGCGGCCGTCGTCCGAAGGGCGATGATTTCCGACTCGTGCGCCCGAAGTCCATAGCTGGTCCCGCCGTCGGCACCGCCGGGTGCATCGAAAAAATTCCATCGCGCCCGCATTGCGATGTCAGGGACAAATCCGAATCCCGCCGTCCATCCGCTGCCGAGCGGGAGAGCCAGAGCCAGTCCCGGCTTGATGCCCGATTCCCGCATCGACGCGCTTGCGTTGAACTTGTTCGAGAACGTCGCCTCGGCCTGCGCGTAGGTCAGCGAAAGACCTGCCGTTGGCTTTGAGAAGACCGCGAGGCTTGCTGGATTGTTCGCTATGCCATCCAGAGGACTGGTTCCGCCCGTCACGTCCACGCCGCCGAGCGACATCGACCGCGCCGTCTGGCCCGTGGGATAAAGACCTGCGGCAACCGAGATGCCGGGGATCGCGAGAATGGAAATGGCGGCCAGAAGAGTTTTTCGATGGAGCATGAGTAAGCGGCCCGCGCACATATCATACCGTTTATATTTGTGCCACGATTCATCTGCCGTGGAACACGCCATGCTTGAATGAAGAGCGCCTCGATCAGCGAGGCGCTTAGCCAATCTCATGAGTTTGCACACTGCCATCAACGAGTCCACGGATGCTCAATCCGCCGTAATCCAGCGCCTTACGAGGCTGCTGGAGCACGAGCGCGCCGCCCGCGCAGCATCGGAATCCGCCCTCGCTCAAAAGACGGAGACTCTTGAGCGAATCCAGCACAGCGAGCTCTATTTCCGCCACCTCACCGAATACTCCCTCGATTTCATCACCATCCTCGATGCCGATGGAACCATCCGCTTCGAGAGTCATTCCATCGAAAAGGACCTCGGCTACCATCGCGACGACTACCTCGGCAAAAACGCATTCGACTTTCTCCACCCCGACGACATCCCGCGGGTCATGCAGTCATTCATCAGCGCCCTCCAAAGCCACGGCAACACCCCCGTGCTCAGCTTCCGCTTCCGCCACAAAGACGGCTCCTACCGAGTCCTCGAAGGCTGCGGCAATAATCTTCTCAATGCACCCGAAGTTCGCGGAATCGTCTTCAACAGCCGCGACGTCACCGACAAACGCCGCATCGAAGAGCAGTTCCAGCAATCCCAAAAAGTCCAGGCCATCGGACAGCTCACCGGCGGTGTCGCGCACGACTTCAACAACATCCTTACCGCCATCCTAGTACTTACCTGTAAAAGTTCGCATATTTACTCTCTGGGGTCTTTTGTGCGACATTGAGCTTGGTCCACTCAAAAGGAGCTGCATCCTCGTTGTAGGCAGCGATGAACGCGTCTATCTGCTCAATGAGCTGTTTGACC
>JANMGP010000063.1:0-12167 GCA_031374705.1 Verrucomicrobiaceae bacterium
GGTCAAACAGCTCATTGAGCAGATAGACGCGTTCATCGCTGCCTACAACGAGGATGCAGCTCCTTTTGAGTGGACCAAGCTCAATGTCGCACAAAAGACCCCAGAGAGTAAATATGCGAACTTTTACAGGTAAGTACTAGATCGTTCAGTCGAACCCCGCGAGTCAGCAAATTGCGGCGGCTCAGCGCAGCGTCCAGCGGATGCCCGGTCTCGCGCACAAATCGCTCCAGTTCCTCGGCTTCGATCAGGCTCACGTCGCGCTGGGCGGGCTTATGTGAAAACGTGCCGCAGCCCAGCGCGTAACGGTCGCCCGCCAGCCCCGTCCCTGCGATCGCGCCAACCCGCTCCACAGGCTGTGGCAATGCCGCAGCCGTTGCAGTGATGTAGATGCCTTCCAGCGTGCCGTGCGTTTCGTTCATGGTCGCTTCTAGCGAAACCGCGCGCAGGCTCCAAGTTCATTGGTTGGCACCGTGAATCATATCGATCCAATGCCAGAAGACCGCCGGCAGCGTGAGGTGTCCCACGAGCATGAAGAAAATGAGCGGCTGCAGCGGCCCGAAGCTCGCGATGAGAATCACGCTAATCACCCCCTGCAAAATCGAGGCGGAGAACTGGCCGACCACGTTCCGCTCCACGGCGATGATGACGATGAAGCTGCCGAGAAAATAGAACAGCTGCGTCAGCGGACTCAGCACCATGCCGGGAAATGCCGCGCTCAACGTGATAACCAGCGCATAGAGAAATGCCGCCCACCGAATTTGCCTGCGCGTCCTCGCCTGACGCTCCAAGCCGAGCGCTCTCCAAGCGTGTTCCGGGCTGTCCGGGTCGGCAGACGGAGTGGAAGGAACATCCACGATGACGGTGTTGCACGACACGCAGGTCGGGAAACACTCGTCGTTCATGAATGCGCAGTTCGGACAGACTTTCATGTCCAGCCATTGCGCTATTGAAAACGACCAATGAGCCGGTCGTATTCGCCGTGATGCCCTATCCAGAACCAGACGATATCGTCGCCGTCCTCCACCGCAGCAGCCCGATAGTGGATACCCACTCGGGCAGACCACATCCGTCCAATCTTCTTGAAGTGCAAAGATGGATGCCGAGGGTCATTCTTGAGGAGGTCGAAGTTCGCATCGGCAAGCTCCTGAATCTCTTTCGGGAGTTGCTCGTAGAACCTCCAGAACTTTGGGGTCGCGCGGTGTTTCACAAATCCGTGCTGCGCCCCTCGCGCACGTCGCGGATGGCCTCATCGGCGAGAGCGTCGAGGCGACCGGCGGCGACATCCTCTTCGAACTGCTTGTCCCAAGCGGCGGCATCAAAGCCGAGAAACCAATCGCGGAACGCGGTCAAGTCGCTGCGAGAGAGCTTCTGGACGGCGGTCTCAATCTCATGAACGTTGCTCATGCCGGGAGAATACCGTCGGCAAATTCCACCGCAAGCGGAGATTACTTTCGGCGCGGTTCAGTGTCGTTCGGCCTTCACGAAAGGGGTAATGCGGTGCTCGCCAACTTTGTCCAGAGCGCGTTCGGTGTCAGGCCGCTTCAATCATCACGCCCGATGGAAAGGAATATCTCCCGCATTTCCGCCACACCGCGGCTACCAGGCCCGCTCAATACTCCGCCGCTTCCAAAGGAACTCGAACATGTTCCCCTCGTGCGGCTGGTCCCACGAGATCGCCATCGTAGAGACTGGGCCGATATTGAGCCGCTCGATCTCGGGATAGGCTTCGAGCTCTGCGATAAATGCGGGGTCTTTCGTGATGGCAGTGCAGGCGAGCGTGTAGCCGATGTTTGAGAGCATCTCGGACTGCGGGCATGTCACCACGCTTGCGTATGGGCACAGGAATTCTTTGTTGGCGAGCGGATGCGCGAAGCTGTCGCAGCGCACGATCGTCGGCTTCAGGAACGTCCCGCCTTCATGCACGACCTTGCGCGGACCGCCGCGATATCTTGCTGTCACGTCTTCCGCGCCGGGAGTGGCGAGACCGTCTTCGATGCTCGACTCGATAAAGTCGGCCATCTTCGGATTCGCAAAGCCGCTCAGCCGGGCGGTCGGGTCTTCGTTCGATGTCGGCTGCAACGGCCCGAGTTTCTGCGCGAGTGCGTCGGCGATTTCCGCTGCGTAGCGCGGCACGACCACTGCGCTGGCGTTGATGCACGATCGCCCTCCGTTGTCGGAGATGGCTCCGGCGATGACGTCGAGATAGTCGCGCCAGTTTTCGATGCAATCTTCGCCGATGAGAATCTTGCTCCAGCCGGGACCGTGGAGCTGGATCGCGGGATTATTCGCATATTGTTGCGTCGTATTTTTGTCGCCGAAAATGAGCGCGCGTCCGCATGCCTTCAGGATTTCCGCCGCGCCTTCGTGGTCGGTCGGATAAAAGCCAAATGCTTCCGCAGGAACGCCCGCAGCAATGAATGCCTGAATGAGCCGGTAGGGCGTCCAGGGTTCTTCGCGACCCGGCTTGATGATGACCGGTGTTTTCAGCGCGATGGCCGGCAACCACAGCGAATTCACCGCGGGCGAGTTGCTCGGCATCACGAGTCCGAGCGCCTGCCCGGCGGGGAAAAACGAGAGCTTTGTCCCGAACTGCTCGCCGAATCCGCGGTCGATAATCGTCATGTCCAGGCCGCGGGAAAGGCCGTTCAGGATCACGTCGAGATGCGTGAGCGCGTAGTGCAGCTTCGTCATGTTGCGACGCACCATCACGTGGGGCAGACCGCTCGTGCTGCTCAGCGTCGCGACATATTCATCGGCGCTTTGCGTGTGGCCTTTGTCGCCGAGCGGCAGTGTGCCATTGAGAAAAAACTCACCGGCTTTCGCAGACATCGCCACGAGCTCGGCGACCGTGAATTTCGCGAGCGCCTTCCGCGCTTCGCCGAGACGCCGGAAGTCTTTGCGCAGGATGCCCGCATTGATCGTCGATACGACGGCGCAGACGTTGCCGGAGCGGTGATCTTTGATTTCGAGCTTATCGAGGCTCTCGTAACTGCGGCCGAGGCGAAGGACAGGTAAGTGCGGTACGTTGGACATTCAGGCGCAATACTACGTTTACGTAGTATCTTGCAAAGAGTTTCTCCGAACCACCCGCCGGAATCCGGGACAAGTGGGACGACACATCCTCTTAATTGGCCCCCGAACGGGTCCAAAAACGCCTTACTTCGCCTTGTGCTCCTCTTCGATGTGGCGTTTCAGCAGATCGCCGCCGAAATCGCGGTCCCAGTCGCGCCAGATGCTGTGCGGATGGTTGGCCTTTCCTTGCGTGTTGTCGTATTCGACGACGAAAGTCTCGTTCTGCACGCGGTAGTAATGCGGCTCGCCCCGTTCGAGCCCGCCCGCCCATGCGAAGTATATCTTCGAGAGCCCGCCTTTTTCGATCCGTGCGAGTTCCTCCTTCGCCACGTCGGGACGACAGCGAAAGAGCTGCTCCTTCACGACCTTCATGAGCTGCGCCTGCTGGTCGGCGGTGAGTTTGTCCCACGCGATGCCCTCGGGTTTTACGCGGTCCGGGCGCTTCGGCTCGGTGAGGATCTCGTCCGGTGCCTTTTCGGAGATGATAGCGATTTTCCGCTGCTCGTCGGTGAGTGATTTAACGAGCGCCCGCCCGAGGTCTTCCTCGTTGCCCAGCACGCGCAGTCCCTTCCGGTCGCCCTCGCGGACTTCGCCGGGGTTCGTGCCGAAAAAGGAAGGCGTCATCGACGGAGCGGCACCGCCCACGCTCGAATAATTCAGCGACACATGGTGCCCCTCAAAGCGCCAGCCCCACGGCTCCTTGCCTCCCGGCGCGCCGAAAATACTGATGTAGTATTTCTCCGGGTCGCGCTTGCCGGTCGTGTCCTTCTCCATCTCCCTCAGCACCGCTTCGAGCGACATGATGGACGTGGCCTTTTTGTAGCCATCCTCGCTCAGTCCTGTTTTGGCGAGCGCCATGGCGAGCGTCCGCTGCTCGGGCGACATTTCCTTAATGGTCAGGCCCTTTCTTTCCCGCGGGATAAAATGCCAGTTCTTGCGCTCTTCCTCGCCAAACGTGAAGACGGCCTTTGCCTTCTGTTCCGGCGAGAGTTTTTCCAGGAGCGCGTTTGCCGCAGCCGCCATGTCCATGGAAGCCGCATGCGCCGCGCCGACGCGGGCAGAAGCCTCGTGCGCAATCGACGAAGCGGCGAGTGTTATGAGTGTGGTGACGGTGAGGAATGTTTTCATCGACGCGGGTGTCGCAGGGATTCACGCGCCGTGCAAGCACGCGCAAAAAAAGTTCGCTGATTTCCCGGACGGGGCCGCTGCGGCGAAAGCGCGGCGCTCAGCGCTCGGTCCGCGTCATCGTCCGTGCGCCCGACACGCACTCACTCTGGCGCTACCATCTGCGCCATGCTCGCCCGTGACCCGCTCATCAAACGCATCGGAGCCGCTGATGCGGCGGGTGGTGCAGATTATTGAAGACAGCCTCGGGGCTTCCCATCCCAATAGCATCGGTGTGCGACAGAATTGGGAGAGTTTGCTCAACGCGATGAAGCAATGAGGGGAACCGCCAGACTATAAGAAACGCATGGGAGCGGGGCTTTCCTAAGCCCCGTGCGTTGCGCTTGAGATGAAAAGGAGAACCAACAACACGCGATGCGCCTTGAGCGACGCTTGCGAAAGTAGTCAGCGGCTTTAGCCGTAGTCACGCGACAAGCAGAGTGCGTATCGAAATTCACTCACGACGTCTTTCTGCAAAGCGTGCCCGTTCCAAAAGCACGATGGTATTTCGGCTAAAGCCGCTGACTACTTTGCGCAAGCGCCGCTCGTTCGCTTGCACGCGGGGACGAGCTACCCTGGGTCGTGTGGCCATGCGGGATATACCCCGAAGGGGTTTCATCAATGGGGCGCGATTTGATGGAACGCTTTCAGAGTATATTGTGTTTGTGGGCGGTTCCCAAGGTAGCCGCTCGTTTGCTTCGCTTCGCTCACCCGCTGCCGTGGGCTTTACGTTTCCTCAACAAGCCGGAAAGTCGCACGGAAGCAACCCACCCCCCGCCCTGGGATTACTTTGAGTGGGATTACTTTGAGTGTGGTTCATTATCGCGCTTCGGCTCGGCGAGGCGGAGCCGCTGATGCGGCGAGCGTTGGCAATTGATGAAGCCAGCTATGGCGATTCGCATCCCGATGTCGCCCGTGACCTCAACAACCTTGCGCATTTGCTGAAAGCCACCAACCGGCTCGACGAAGCGAAGCTTCTTATGCGTCGGATGGTGGAAATATTCCTGAACTTTACCCGCGACACCGGCCACCAGCATCCGCATCTCACAACAGTGCTCGCCAACTACGTCGGCTTGCTCATCGAAATGGGCAATACTCAGGAACAGGCGCTGGAAAAGGTTCGCGCTATCATGAAACCTTATGGCATGTCCGTGTGATATTTCTACGCAAAAGGCGTTTCATCACTCAGCCCGGGGTTGCGAGGGACGAGCTACCCTGGGGCATGTGGACATGCGGGATATACCCCGCAGGGGTCTCATCAATGGGGCGCGATTTGATAGAACGCTTTCAGCGTATATCGTGTTTGTGGGCCGTTTCCAAGCGAGCCGCTCGTTTGCTTCGCTTCGCTCACCCACTGCCGTGGGCTGCCTTCGGCAGGCTGTCTCACTTCGTTCGGCTCTCGCGTCAACCTTGGGCTGAGTGATGGAACGCCGTTGGGGTTTACACACGCGGCTTTGCGTGTTGAAAACAAAAGAAAACAATGAGACACACTCGAGACACACTCGAGACACACTCAAAGTAAGAAAAAGCACGATGAGGCGTATTATCACTGCGTCTCCCGCGTGGTGGACCGGCGGTTCATTTTTGGGGATGCGGAAAAGGAGATGTTCGTGCAGATGATGCGAAAGTATGAGCGGTTTTACGGAGTGCGGGTGATGACTTACTGCGTTATGAGCAACCACTTCCACATCCTCGTCGAAGTGCCCAAGCGTCGTGAGGTCATGCCCGCTGCCCGATGACAAACGGAGCGGCAGTAGCGCGATACCGGGAGCTTCTCCATGGCGAAGGAGAGGCCACGCAGCCCGGCCAGAACGGCGACCGTGGTCGGAAAGGAATGACAAAAGAGCATGTGCAGAAAGTCATCGCCAAGGGCGGAAAGCTCAGCCGGTTCGAAATGCTGCGGTGCAGAGTGCGGTATTTCACGGACGGAGTGGCCTTCGGGACGAAAGATTTTGTGAACGCCGTGTTCGTCAGTGACCGGGGGTCGATTCGGAGCAAAACGCAAGACCGGCGCCCGCCGTCTAAATCAAACCGAAGCAGGCGAATTGCGCACGCTCCGGGCATTGCGGGTAAATGTTATCACCTGAGTCGACGAACATCTTTTCAACTACTGCGAGCAGAGTATGGCGCGAGAGGCAACAGAGTGTTTATGCGTTGAAAGCGAGTGATTCCGCAATAAAAGTGCGGTCTTGGACAAATTTGGGAAGTTTCCGCTTGCTCTTATCTGGGAACCCTTTAAAAGCGAGGGTTCCGCTACGCTCAAAAGTCGTTGCGGTGTGCACACCAATATAAAATAAACACGAAGCGCGCTGAACACACGAAAACGCTCCAGATTCAATAAATGCGGCAACATATTCCGCTTGAATCTCCTGCGATCGTGATTTTGGCCTCCGCGGCGTCCCGTAATTCCGAAATGTCAACACACGTTATCAGTCTGGCTTCTGTGGTTAATCCCGTGGTTTTGTCCGCAATTTTCAGCCAGGCTCCGTGTGGCGCCCTCTCTTTAACAAGGGCTCTCAATTTCTAATCTAACCCGCCTTCGGAGCGGGGTTTACCCGAGCCGGGGGCATCGTCCTTAAACAGTAACACAATACCATCGTCTCTATGTCGGAACGCCAAAACTTCGGTAAAATCAAAGAAGGTGCTGAGCCACCAAACCTCATCGAGCTCCAAACAGACTCATACAAAGAATTCCTCCAGGAGGGCATCGTTGTAGGCAAGCGCAAGGAAATCGGCCTTCAGGCCGTTTTTCGCGAGGTTTTCCCGATCACCAGCTACGACGAGAAAGTCACGCTGGATTTTGATAGTTACGAGATTTCCGAGCCGAAGATGGCTCTTCGTGAGTGCATGCGCGAAGGCCAGACTTACAGCGCTCCGCTTTACGTCACGTTCAAGCTGAAAGAAGAGAAGGGCACGAAAGAGGAGAAAGTTTACATGGGCGAGATTCCGCTCATGACCCCGTCCGGCACATTTGTTATCAATGGTGCCGAGCGGGTCGTCGTCTCACAGCTTCATCGTTCGCCGGGTATCTGCTTCGAATCATCGATTCACTTGAACGGCAAGACGCTTTATTCGTTCCGCATCATTCCTGACCGCGGATCGTGGGTCGAGTTTCAGTTTGATACGAACGATTTGCTTTACGCATACCTTGACCGACGCAAACGTCGGCGGAAGATTCTGGCGACCACTTTCCTCCGTGCCTTGGGCTTTGGTTCGGACGAAGAAGTGCTCAAGATTTTCTACAAGTTCGAGGATCTCAAACTCTCGGAAGGTCTCGACGAAGAGGAAATCGCGACGAAGGTACTCACCGCGGACGTTCTCGATGGTGAAATCACCATCGCTCGCGCATTTGAGCCGCTGACCAAGGCGACCATTCGCCAGATCATGTCGCTTGGGGTGAAATCGGTGAAGGTTGTCGATACATCGAAGGACGACTCGGTCATCAAATCGCTGAAAAAAGACCCGGCGCACGATGAAGAAGAGGCCCTGAAAGATATCTACCGCAAGCTGCGTCCTGGCGACCCACCAACCATCCCAAATGCGAAGGCATTGCTCAAGCGTCTCTTCTTCGACCCGAAGAAGTATGACCTCAGTCGCGTCGGTCGTCACAAGATCAACGTCAAACTCGATCTCAAGACAGACCTGAACGAGCGCGTGGTGACGAAGGAAGACTTCGTGGCCGCAATCAAATACGTAATCGCACTTCGCCGTAACGAAGGCATGCTGGATGATATCGATCATCTCGGAAGCCGTCGTGTTCGGACCGTGGGCGAACTTCTTGCGAACCAGTGCCGCGTAGGTCTGGCCCGCACGGAGCGCCTCGTGAAAGAGCGCATGACGTTGTTTGATGCCAATGTCGAAATCATGACGCCGCAAAAGCTGATCAACCCTAAGGCGCTGTCCGCGGTCATCCGCGACTTCTTCGGTCGTTCGCAGCTTTCGCAGTTCATGGATCAGACGAACCCGCTGTCGGAACTCACGCACAAGCGCCGTCTATCGGCTCTCGGACCAGGAGGTCTTTCGCGTGACCGTGCAGGCTTCGAGGTTCGTGACGTTCATCCGTCGCACTACGGCCGTATCTGCCCGATTGAGACGCCTGAAGGTCCGAACATCGGTCTGATTTCGTCGCTCTCGACGTATGCCCGCATCAATGACTTCGGCTTTATCGAAACGCCGTATCGCAAGGTCGTAAAAGGCCGCGTGACCGAGCAGATCGACTTTTTGACCGGCGACAAGGAAGAGCAATATACCGTCGCTCAGGCGAACGAGCCGATCGACGAGAAGGGCAACTTCATGAACGAGAAAGTCAGCATCCGTTGCAGGGGTGACTTTTTGGAAATCGAGCCGGAGAAGGTCGATTACATGGACATCTCGCCGAAGCAGCTCGTTTCGGTGGCCGCCGCGTTGATTCCGTTCCTGGAGCATGACGACGCGAACCGCGCGCTCATGGGCTCGAACATGCAACGTCAAGGCGTGCCGCTGCTCATCAGCGAATCGCCAATCGTCGGCACGGGCATGGAAGGCAAGGTCGCCCGGGACTCGAAGTCCGTCGTCCTCGCAGACATTAGCGGAAAAATCGCCGAGGTCACTGCGGATCGCATCATCGTCACAAAGGACGGCGAAATGCCGAACCAAAAGAAGCTGAAGCACGACCCTGAGAACGATGTCTGCATCTACGACCTGCGCAAATTCATGCGCAGCAACGCAGGCACCTGCATCAACCAGCGGCCGATCGTGAAGAAGGGCCAACATGTCAAAAAGGGCCAGGTCATCGCCGACGGTCCAAACACCGAAGACGGCGAGCTCGCGCTCGGCAAGAACGTGCTCGTCGCGTTCATGCCTTGGAACGGATACAACTTCGAAGACGCAATCGTCATTTCGCAACGTGTATCCAAACAGGACATCTACACTTCGATTCACATTGAGGAGTTCGAAATCGGCGCTCGTGACACGAAGCTCGGTCCCGAAGAAATCACACGCGATATTCCGAACGTCTCGGAAGAAGCGTTGCGCAATCTCGGCCCCGATGGCGTTATCCGCGTCGGTGCAGAAGTGAAGCCCGGCGATATTCTCGTCGGTAAAATCACACCGAAGTCCGAGACGGAACTTGCTCCTGAAGAGCGACTCCTCCGCGCGATTTTCGGTGAGAAAGCCGCCGACGTTAAGGACACCTCGCTCACGGTTCCTTCGGGAACGTATGGCATCGTCATGGACGTGAAAGTTTCGAGCCGCCTCAAAGAGGTTGCCCGCCTGAAACTATCGCCCGTCGAGGCTAAGAAGCAGAGCAAGGGAATCGAAGACGAATACGCCAAGAAGAAAGAGGAACTCCACGAGCAACTCACCGAGGCGCTTTCGAACATCCTGCTCGGCGAGAAGATCCCGCTCGATGTGGTCAACGCGCAAACCGGCGAAATCATCATCCCGGCCAATCGCAAGATTACCAAGACGCTTCTCCGCAAGCTCGCTTCGGTTTACGACCACGTGGACATCGATCCTTCCCCAATCCGCAATAAGATTCGGGAAATCATCGCGCAGTTCGAGCACAAGTTCGCCGAACTCGAGCTCGAAAAAGAGCGCCGCATGGACTCCGTGGAAGCCGGTGACGATGTCGATCCCGGCATCATCAAGCAGGTCAAGGTTTACGTCGCCAGCAAGCGCAAGCTCAGCGTCGGTGACAAAATGGCCGGACGCCACGGAAACAAAGGTGTCGTCGCCAAGATCGTTCCGGAAGAAGACATGCCGTTCCTCGCAAACGGAACGCCTGTCGATATCGTCCTGAACCCGCTCGGCGTGCCTTCCCGTATGAACGTCGGACAGGTGTTGGAAACCCATCTCGGCGTCGCCGCACGGGCCCTCGGGTTCAAGGTGGCAACGCCGGTGTTCGACGGTATCTCCGAAGACAAAATCTTCGAATACGTCCACGCCGCACGCAAAGTCGAGGGCTACGAATGGCTCGGCGAAACCGGCAAGAGCGTCGTCTTTGACGGACGTAGCGGCGACCCGTTTGAACAGACCATCGTTGTGGGCGTGATTTACATGCTCAAGCTCGGACACTTGGTGGCCGACAAGATCCACGCCCGTGCAGTCGGTCCGTACAGCCTCGTTACCCAGCAACCGCTGGGCGGCAAGGCCCAATACGGCGGCCAGCGCTTCGGCGAGATGGAGGTGTGGGCACTGGAAGCCTACGGTGCAGCTTACACGCTGCAGGAACTCCTCACCGTCAAATCCGACGACGTTCAGGGCCGCACGCGCATCTACGAGGCGATTGTCAAAGGTGACAACGCCCTCGAGGCCGGCACGCCCGAGTCGTTTAACGTTCTTATCAAGGAAATGCAGTCGCTCGGCCTCGACGTCAAAGTCGGGTCCAAAACGACCATCGCCAGCCTTGCAGCCGACATCATGTGATTCGGTAGCCAACCCGAAACCGAAAAAACTCAGCATTCATAGACAATGAGCGACATCCTTCGTGAAATCCTCGGTGCGGAACAACCGCAACAACATACCGAGTTCAACAGCGTCACCATCACCGTAGCCTCGCCTGACTCCATCCGGAGCTGGTCAAAAGGCGAAGTGAAAAACCCGGAGACCATCAACTACCGGACGTTCAAGCCGGAAAAGGGCGGTCTTTTCTGCGAGCGCATCTTCGGTCCTACACGGGACTGGGAGTGCTCATGCGGAAAATACAAGCGCATCAAACATAAAGGCGTCATCTGCGATCGTTGCGGCGTCGAAGTCACCCTGAGCCGCGTTCGCCGCGAGCGCATGGGCCACATCGAACTTGCCGTGCCTTGCACGCACATCTGGTTCTACAAGTGCATGCCTTCGCGCCTCGGTCTGATGATCGATATGTCGAGCCGGCACTTGGAGCGCGTGATTTATTACGAGGACTACCTCGTCATCGATCCGGGCAACACCCCACTCACGAAGGGCCAGCTCCTGAATGAGAATGAATACCGGGAAGCCATCGACCAGTATGGTGAAGACAGCTTCCGCGCTGGAATGGGTGGTGAAGCCGTTCGTGACCTGATGAAGGCCATCGACCTCGCCACACTCCAGAAGGAGATCGAGGAAATGATGGGCGCGACGCGCTCGAAGCAGAATCGCAAGAAGTTCGCGAAGCGCCTCAAGCTGGTTCAGGGATTCATGGGCAGCAACACGCGTCCTGAATGGATGGTGCTCGAAGTGCTTCCAGTCATCCCGCCCGACCTGCGTCCTCTCGTCCCGCTGGAAGGCGGGCGTTTCGCGACTTCGGATCTCAACGACCTGTATCGCCGCGTCATTAACCGCAATAACCGTCTGCGGAACCTGCTGCTGCTCAAGACACCGGAGGTCATCATCCGAAACGAAAAGCGCATGTTGCAGGAAGCTGTGGACGCGTTGTTCGACAATGGTCGTCATGGCCGCGCCGTTACTGGTGCTGGAAACCGTGCGCTCAAGTCGCTCTCCGACATGCTCAAGGGCAAAGGCGGACGGTTCCGGCAAAACTTGCTCGGCAAGCGCGTCGATTACTCCGGTCGTTCGGTCATCGTCATCGGTCCTGAGCTCAAGCTCAACCAATGCGGTCTGCCGAAGAAAATGGCGCTCGTTTTGTTCGAGCCATTCATCATCCGCGTGCTCAAGGAGCGTGGCTACGTCCACACCGTCCGCAGCGCGAAGAAGATGATCGAGAAGCAGACGCCGGAAGTCTGGGACATCCTCGACGAAGTGACGAAGGGCCACCCGGTTCTCCTGAACCGTGCACCTACGCTGCACCGTCTGTCGATTCAGGCATTCGAGCCGCAGCTCATCGAGGGGGAGGCTATCCGCGTCCATCCGCTCGTTTGCACGGCTTACAACGCCGACTTCGACGGAGACCAGATGGCGGTTCACGTCCCGCTGTCAGTCGAGGCCCAGTTGGAAGCGCGGCTGCTTATGCTTGCGCCGAACAACCT
>JANMGP010000084.1:0-12577 GCA_031374705.1 Verrucomicrobiaceae bacterium
CAAACGCCCAGCGCGCGGAAACAGCCCCGCACCGCGCCGCATAAAAGTTCGTAAGTTCCATATACGAACTCCCTACGGAATTTATACCACCGCGTCGCCGTAGCACGACCATCATTCAATGGCGCTAGGCGTTACGTTTACATTTCAACAACCGCTACGGCACAGCGATCTGCACGAGATGCTGCGCGTTCACAGCATCCGTCACGCGCACGATCACGCTGCCTGCGTTGTTAAAGCTCCGCGTCTGTGCGGGACTGCCGACTACGCTTGAGAGCACCGTGAATGTCTTCACCGTGCTTGCGCCGATTGTGTCGCCTTCTTGTAGCAGCAGTCGCAGTGCGCCGAAGCTATCCGCAGCCCACAGGCCCACGTCGTTTGCCGTCGTGATGCCGCCGGGGCCGGGCGAGGTCGTGCCGGTTTTGCTGTGCATCGTCGCGACGAAAAGCGGCCCGCGTCCTTCCGGCAATGCCAGCGACGTGAACGTCTTCCACTTGGCACCCGCAGCAACTTCCGGTGGCTGGGCTCCTTCGCGGGCTACGAGGTCGAGGCCGCTCACTTCGCTGAACGACCACACACCGTCGTTGTTTGCCGCGCCGATTCCCGCGACAACATCCGTCTTCATCGTCCCGCGGAACGCCACCGTGCTATTGCCTGCGCTGACGGGGTCTTTCAGGGCCGAGAACGTCCCACCGGCCACTCCGGCGCTGTCGCCCTTTCCTACGAGACGGGCGGGGACGATATCCCCATCACTTTCTCCGAAAATAGCGACGTTGTTCGCCGTGGTAGCCGTCCCGGTGAGGGGCTTTACCGTGCCGAGGAATGCAAACGCCGACACGGAGTTTTGCGTCGGCAGGCCAAAGCTCGCCCACAGCGCCCCAGGCCCGACGCCGACTGCGGGTTCACCCGCTACGAAATGGGGTCGCCCACTTCCGTCCTCCCCGATCCCCTCGATGACCTGCCTATTATCCGCCAACGTCACGCGTGCCACAATCGAACCGCCCCCGCCCGGAAACGGCACCACGCCATGTCCCTGCCCGGCAGAGCCCGGACGCGCGGACAGCGCGCCAATCGTCTTCACGGTTGAACTCAAGAATCCATCCCCTTCCCGGAGTGCCGTTGCCGTCGTCGAAGTCGCCCGATTATACACGCACAGCGCGGTGTCGGATAGCGTCGTGACCCCGCCGGTCTTAACGAGTGTAACCGTGAACGCCACCGCATTCTCTCCCAGCGCGACCGACGTAAACCCAGCGAACACTGCCCCGCCGAAAATCGCGCCGCCCTTCCGCGCGACCACCACCGCCGCCCCTGCACCTGCGCCATCCGCATCGAGGAAAATGGCCGCATTATCCACCGGGAGCACCGCCCCCGTCGTGCCCGTCGCATTTGCCAGCGTCGCCACCCACGCTACCGAGCCGTCCGGCCCCAGCAGCGGTTCCTTTACCGCAGAAATCACTGCGTTGGTGATTCCCGGTGCCGCGTCCCCCTTCTTCGCCACGACCTTCATCGTCCCCAAATCCGCGAGCTCAAACCCAAGAATCGCCGTCGTCGTCACGGACCCCACCTTGAAAGAAGCCAGCACAACCGCCTGCCCCGCATCATTCACCGAAGGCACGCCAAACTTGCTCCACACCGCCCCCGCCGGAATCCCGCTCCCCGGAGCACCCGCACCGGGAACCGCCCCGAGCTTGCTCGCAAGCAACGTCGTTATCGGGTCCGCAGGCGTCACCGTCACATTAAAGAGCACGTCCGCCGTGTGACCTGCCGCATCGTACGCCGTCAGCGTCACCGCGATGGTCCCAGCCACCGTCGCCGAGCCAGCGGCGGGCGACTGCGTCACGCTCGTCACCCCCACCGCATCAAACGTCGTCGCCTGCACCGTATAGTCCGGCAGCGCCGTCCCCGCCACGATGCTCAGCGGCGAGAAAGCCCCCCCTATCGTCGGTGCGACCGTATCCATCACCGTCACCGTGAAAGAGCCCGTCCCCGTGTTCGCCGCGTTGTCCGTCGCGCTGGCATTTACCGTCGTCGTGCCGAAAGGGAACGTGCTCCCGCTGCCAGGCAGGAAGCTCGACGACGCCACCCCGCTCCCCACATCGCTCGCACTGGCCGTATAAGTCACCACCGCCCCTGCCGCGCTAGTCGCCTCCGCGATAATGTTTGCAGGCAGCGAGAAAGTCGGGGCCGTCGTATCCACCACCACTCCCGTCGCCACCGCTGAGGCTGCTGGATTCCCCAGCGCGTCTTGATAACGCAGCGTCACTGTGTAGGTCCCATCCATCACCGCCGCTCCGCTTGCCACCTGCGACGAAGCGCTCGGGGCTGCCGGATTGAAAGCGAATGCGTGCACTCCAGCCGTGCCCTGCGAATTCGCCAGCGTCAGCACCGTGCTGCCAAAGCTCAGCGTCACCGACCCCGCCAGCGCCGCCTCGGGGAGGGAAAAGGAGACGCTCACCGGATTGGCCGCGACAGCCGAGGGGGCGGGCGCAGTCAGCGTCGGAGCATCCGTCGCCGTGTCTGCGGGGCCGAACTTCACCGTGAACATCGTCGTCGGACCCTTCTTCCCCGTCACCACCACGCTCCCGCCGGGCCCAGTGACAAGGTTATTGCTAAAAAACGAGTTCGTATTACCCAGCGGGATGTTCTGCTCCCAGAGAACGGCCCCATCCACCGCCGCATACTTCGCGACGTAATATGCACCCGCGATTGCCCCCCCGCCAAAGTAGGGCCCCATCATTGCGACATTTCCATCCTCATCCACCGCGAGCCCATTCGTAGAACCGGCGTTCGCCGCCGGTGGTACATAGGTCCTCTCCCATAGCAGCGCCCCCGTCGCCCCGGCATACTTCACCGTTACCAGCCCGGCTGTCGTCTGCGTAGGCTGCACATGCCCGGACATCAGGATATTTCCGCCCGAATCCACAGCCATGGCATACGCATAATCCACCCCATTCCCCCGCCCATTGTAGAACTGCTCCCACAGCACAGCCCCTGTCGCCCCGTTAAACTTGGCCGTGTAAATATCGTTCGCCAGTTGATTCAGCGGATTCCCCACCACCGCCACATTTCCCGCACCATCCACCGCGATCTCATAGATCCGTGCATCGAAAGCCGCATACCGCTCCCACATCGTCGCCCCATTCCCACTTGCATACTTCGCCAGGTAATGCCGCAGCGTACCCGGAGTCTGCTCCGCCTGCCCAGTCACCACCGCATTTCCATCCGCATCCAGAGCAAGAGCAAACACCCCCTCCGAGTGCGCCGTCCCACCGCTCAGCCGCTTCTCCCATAGCACCGCGCCATTTACACCCGCATACTTCGCCACATAGATGTCCTCAAACGTCGCCGCCTCCCGCGACGTGCCGCCGATCACCACATCCCCATTCCCGTCCACCGCCACCGCGTACCCCACGTCAGGCCGGCTAGTGGAGATGCCGGCAAAAACCCGCTCCCACAGCAGCACCCCGTCAGCCGCTCGGTACTTCGCCGTGTAAATTCGATCCGAAAATGCCAAAGACTTCCCTGTGACAATCACATTCCCATCCACATCCAGCGCCATTGCATTCGGAACAATGGCAAGACCGAGCTCATTGCTATAGCTCCGCGTCCAGATCGCACTCCCAGTCCCACCCGAATACTTCGCCGTAAAAATATTCGAGCCCGCCGTACCCGTCACTACGACATTCCCCGACCTATCCACGAGCACCGCCCGCCCTTCTGCAGAAGGCACATCCACCGCCCATTTGGCGACCGCCTGCCCCATGGCGGCGGGCGGGGTGATGATTCCGGTGAGCGCCACGGCGAGCGCGGCGAGGATGGTGCTGATGTGTCTTTTCACGGTTCTGTTGTTGGTTGAAATTGCGCTTACTCCGCCTGCCAGCTCACTTTCGGCCCTGGGGCGCTGCTGCCCTTGCTGTTGCGGGATTGCATCCATAGTTGGTAGAGATCACCCACGTCAAAGGTGATGTTTGCCGGGATTTGCACGCTTAGTTCGCCGCGGGCGCCGATGATGAGGAGCTCGGGGGCGCCGCCGGGGCCTTCGCGCCAGACTTCGAGGCGGCTGGCTCCTGCGGGCATCGCGGGGAGGCTGAGGGTGCGGGTGGCGGGCGTCCAAACGGGCGCGGACAATTTGACAGACTGATAGCCGCGGCAGACTGATAGCCGCGGCACAAAGCGTCGGCAGCCCTCCGTTCCAGAGCAAAAAAGATTAGATGCCGCTGCCGAGGCAGTCGTGGTCGTCGTCGCTGGGCGATAGATGTTAAGGCTCGCAAATTTCTGTAAATCGAATTGACCGACATGACTCCGTGATACAGATTCGTATCACAATGAAAACGGCCACCGTCCGCGAATTGCGAAACAATTTTGCCGAAGTCTCGAAGTGGATTGAACTCGGCGAGCAGGTTTCCATCACCCGCAACGGCGCTGCGTTTGCCACGCTCGCCCCGGCGCAAGTAACTCAGCCCGCCAAGGCCGATTGGAAAGCGCGATTTGCAAAGCGCAAGCCAGTGGGAAAAGGGATGTCGAAAGAAGCCACGGAAAAGCTGTGGGCTGACTTGCGGGAATGAGTGCGACTGCTTACGCGGATTCCAGTTTCATCGTCTCGCTCGTGTGTAAGGACACTCGCACCGACGAAGCAACCGCCTTCATGGAACGCGCCGCTGCACCGTTGTTTTTCACGCCGCTCCACCGCATCGAAACGCGCAACGCCATTCGCAACGCGGCTGCTCGCGAAGTCATCACACAGCCGGACCAACGCGCCGCTTTTCGCCAAATCGAGGAAGACTTGCGGGACGGATTGCTCGTTCACAGTGCGGTGAATTGGACCGATACATTTCGCCGCGCGGATGAACTCAGCGAGAAGCACGCAACCACGGAAGGGCAACGCACGATTGACCTTCTGCACGTAGCAATAGCACTGGAATGCGGTGCAAAGACCTTCCTTTCATTCGACGAGCGGCAAAGGAAACTCGCGAAAGCTGTGGGCTTGAAGGTTAAGCCGTAGCCTCCGACTTCCATCTCTCGAATAATCGCGTTGAAGGCACACGTTGCCACCTCAAACGGCTCCGCATGCACATCGGCGAGCTACAAGCCAAGCCACGTGCTTGCGGCGATGGGCTTTGCCGAGATCAGCGAGGTCGTTGCAGGGATTCAGAGCTGTCCTGTGGCGGGAATGATGAGTCCTTCATCGGTTCCTTTGGCGCGGTTGTAATCTGCGAGCGCGCTATTTCTTTTTGAACTACGCCGTTTCTTTGTTAGCGTCCCCACATGATTCTCGAACAGCTTCCACAAGTGCGACAATGGCCGACCGCGATGAAGCTCCAGCTTGCTTCCGAATTGTGGGATGAGGTGCTGGCGCATCAGGAAGACATCCCCGTGACGCTTGCCCAGCGCGCGGAAATTGAGCGCAGCATGGCGGAGTTTGAAAAGGACCCGTCCAACGTGACCACTTGGGATGCTGTGAAAGCCCGAATCCTCGCGGGGCGCGCTCGTGAGTGAAGTGGCCCTTCTGCTTTCGGCGGACATCAATATCCAGCGAGCATACGAATGGTTTGTGGCACAAGGCGAAGGCCGCGCGGATCGTTTTATTGGGGAGCTTGATCGTCTGCTTGGGTTGCTCTCACTATTTCCCGAGCTTGGTCCGGTAGTTTATGAGAAACGGCGAAGATTGCTGATGCGCGAATTCAATTTCGGCATTTTTTACACCATTGTTGGTGTTCGCGTTATTGTTTCGAACGTCCTCGACCTACGCAGCGACCCAGAATGGTTGCGGGAGCAATTGGACGAGTAAAAACGAACGCCAATCAAGGTTTTGGCAAATGGCTTTGTTGGGTTGCGCGATCAGTAGCGTCGCTTGTTCTCCCAGCGTCAGCCGCTTCTCTTTAAACGCTTTGATTTCCTCGCAGCGGGTTTTCATTTCGGGTGTAGAGTAGCCGGATTCGGTGAGCTCGGCGACTCCCAGCAGGCCTTCTTTGGTCCAATGACGGATGGTAGGCACGGTGAGGCCGGCGGCGATGGTGAGACTATCTGACGGACAGATAGCTCCGCAAAGGCTATTGGACCCGACCGCCACGAATCTCCGGTGTATCGGTATCGCTTCCCCCTCGTGCGAGGTGGTCGCGTGCGAGTTGGGCGAGCCGTGTGTAGTCCTTCCGGATTTCGCTCAGCTCGGTCTCGGACAGGTTCTCAAGATCCAGCAAGGCCACATGCGCCCCGACCGTGGCTCGAATGAGTTCATCAAGCTTGATTTGGAGCGCCTGCGTGTCGCGATTCTGGCTGTTCTGTATGAGGAAAACCATCAGGAACGTGATGATCGTCGTGCTCGTATTGATGATGAGCTGCCATGTGTCGCTGAACCCGAAGAACGGGCCCGTGATGAGCCAGACAGCGATCATTCCGGCTGCGATGGAAAATGAGACCGGCCTGCCCGTCATGGTCGCGCACCATTGCGCGAGCCGGGTGAAACTGGACGGAGAGCTGGCTTTTTGATCCGATGTCATATGCATGGAATCGCAGCCCGGCATGTAGATGGATTGGAATTCCTGGAAATTGTTCCCCGGGGCTAATCGCAGCAGCGTGGTGCGCAACCGGACGATTGCCACTGACTGCGAGGGGACGCAACGCGGCCCCGCAATGTTCGGAAACTGCGGGGCCGCGCGGGTTGCTGGCGAATCGCGATTCTGCTACTCTGATGATTCTGATACGACGTCTATTGTGAAGTTATCGTAGGTCGCCGAATGATCCGCCTTTTTGTCTTTTTTCGTGTCCGGGGCGGCATACGTAAGGAGCGATCCGCGCCGCAGGACGTTGGATGTCGCGGTAGGCGCGAAGTCGAACGTACCCAGCCAGCAATCGTCCACGTAAAAAGAATAGGTCCGATCTGCAAAGTTCGCCTCGATGGCTAAATTGTGGGATTTCCCCAGTGCGACATGTGTGACGGCCAGAAACGTCGGCACGAGATCCTGACCGGAGTAGCCATAGACGTGTCCATCGGACGAGATAGCGAGTTCGCCAATGCCTTCGGAGCCTCCTTCGTCATTGTAACCAATGGCACCGACGCCGGCCGCGAAGAAGTTACTCTTCGGCGTCTCACGCCCATCAAGCCGAACATCCACGGATACCCTCACGGTTTGGGTTCCGCCGGTGTCATAATCCACTGCGTGCCGGTAGGAACCGACGGCGTCGTAGTAACCGCTGGTGATGGTATTGATAAAATCCGAACGGACCATATCAGCACCGGCGACACGCACACTCTGAGCGCCTTTTTTGGAGGCGATGACCGTCGCCGCATCGTTGCTGAGGAAGGGCGGACCGCCGGCCCAGCCGTCCTGCCCGGTGAGCGGAGTGCCGGCCACCAGCAAGGGCGCCTCGAAACCGGTGGCATAGATAATCTGGCCAGCCGCCGGTTGCAATGCTCCGACCGCCAAAGTAGCGGAAACGAGGAGCACGTTTCTAATCTTCATCGGGCTCATAAGCGCGATCCATTTGGTGAGTATTGATTTCATACGATTTGTTTTTCTGGTTGTTGGTTTGTTTTCCTGTCGCCGTTGTGGCGGCAGAAATCCGTGATGACGGTTGCGCTCAGAATCCATGGCTCATTCGACGGTTCCGCAGTGGTTGTGGCAACTCAGCGCAACGCTCGCCGGTTTGCGGCTAGCGTCCGATTCGGTCGGCCCGTGTTTCGGAACTCCTTGTCCTGAGTTGCCCCGATTGGACATGTAGCGAAGTGTTTTAGTGATGGGTTCATTCGTCTTCATGACATAAAGAAGGAACCCGTGTTTCGGATTACGGGGAAAATGAACTTTTCTTGAAATAACGTGATATTTCACACATCGGAACGGGATAACCCATCCGCGGAGGAGCGCTTAATCCTCTGGCCTAAATTCCCTGAGGGACGGTGGACGGTGCGGCGTGCAGGCGGAGGAAGCGGCGCGGATGCGAGGGATCCGTCGTGAGATAAAGATCACGCACCTCCACCGCTACTCGCGTGGCGCTTTGCGCACAACACCTCCGGCGGCACGGTTCCGAGTCCGGCGAAGAATTTCAGCATGGGCAACGCGGACGCAAACCGAGCGAGATGCCGGAGCGAGCCTTTTGACGCGGTGAACGGGACTCATCGGTTCTGAAGGAGTGACAGATCACTGGCCTCCCCGTGGCGCGGCGCTGCGTTTCGAAGACACAGGCCGCGCCGCGTTTGACCTGGCTTCAGCGGTCGGGCGTTCCAACGAAGCCGTGGGTATTGCCATCCGCATCATCATAGCGCCCCACGATCTCCCCTTTTGCGTTGATCGAGTTGACCTGGGTCCCAACCGCGTCGGGCACGTCAACAATTGTGTAAACGCCTCTGCTCAATGCGAAGCCATGACTGGTGCCGGATGCATCGAAGAGTACTCCGACGATCGTGCCGGCGTTATTGATGCCTTCGGCCACGGTGACTCCATCAGCGCCTGGCGCGTCGAATGTCGTGAATACGCCTGTGCTGCTCCGCAGAAAGCCGCGACGGACGCCGAACGCATCCACGTAGCTTCCCACGACCTCGCCGATGTCATTCATCCCGAGAGGCACCGTCCCGAGTATCGGGTGATCGCCGGGCACATTGAACGTCGTGAAGACGCCGTCCCTCCAGATGAAGCCATGACGCTTCTGACTGGCATCCCGGTAGGCTCCCACGGCCTGACCTTGCGCGTTGATGAACCCGCCTTGCGACCGGATCGAACCGGGCGGGTAGAGCGTAGTGAAGACGCCTTTGTTCCAAACAAAGGCGTGAGGCGTCCCGCCGCCGTCGATGTAGGTTCCGGTGGACCGTCCGGGCGCGTTGATCCCGTTGATGAAGGTAAGAATTGCGCCGGGTATGTCCACCGTGGTGAAGATGCCATCGCTTAAAATGAATCCATGCGTATTCCCGTCCGCATCGTCGAACTGTCCAGCGATGTCTTTTGTGCTGTTCGCGTTGGCTCCCGTCGAAACCGAGCCAGGCACGTCAATCGGGGTGAAGAGATACTGCGCCTGCGCCAGCCCTGGAAGACCGAGGAACAAGCCCAGCGTCACGGCCGCCAGTATTTTCTGTTTCGCCTTCATTGCGCTCTTGAATCCGGAGAGCTTGAGCCTGGCCCATTGTGGCAATGCCCCGGCAGCGAACTGCCGAACAGTGCTTACGTAATTGTGTGTCAGTGATTTCATGGTATTTGTTTTTGGTTGCTGTTTGTTTGTCTGTGTCTGCTTTTTGGTTTCGTTTAGGAATTGTCCCGGCGTCGGCGAATGTTCAGGAACGCGGCGACGCCAGACGCAAGCAGGGCGCAACTCCCGGGCTCCGGAACGATCCTGATATCATCGATCAGCGCGCTGCCTGCGGGGCTGCCGGCGGCACCGGCCTGGTCAATCTCCATGGAGTTGATCGCACGGGCGTCGTTGATCACGAAGGTGCTCGATCGGAGCAGCGTGTTATCGAGGAAGAGGGAATACGCAGTAGTCGTCGCGCTGCGGGCGAGCGTCATGCTGATCGTGTGCGGCACTCCGGTCGTCATGTTGCCAACCTGCACAATGTTATTGCCGGCATTGCTGGTGCTGAAAACGCCAGACCCTTCCGCGACTTGAATCGATGACATCCCCGCAGGTGCATCAAGGTAGTCGAATCCGAGGGCGAATCCGCTGCCGTAATTCGTATTCCCGAAACCGAACGGAGCCGAAGACGGCTCAAAAGCGATCTCGTAACCCTCGGAGGTATTGGCTGCCGCGATACTCAGAGTGAATGAAAATGATGCCGTTGTGCCGGGCGCGCCGAGGACAGCCGGGAACGGACGGATCACGTCCGTTGTATCCTCAAAGCGCGCTGCCCCATTCACCACCGTGGCATCGCCGCCGCCTCCCCATGACTGCCATGCGCCGCCGGAGCCGGTTGTGAGATTCCCGTTCGGGTAGGGGAACAGCTCAATCAAGCCATCCGCGTGGGCGCTGGGGTTGGCGAGTACGAGCGAGGCGAAAGCTCCGGCAATTAGAAGCCGGGACGAACGGGTGAACGAAGCGAAACGGGGCGAAGGAGTGGATCTCATACACCGCATACAGAAGAAACGGGCGGCGAGGATTACAGGATTCGTGAAACTTTTTTTTCGAATGCGTGATATGCTTTCCACTTGCGACGGATTGCGCGCCCGCGATGCGGGCATGAGCAATCGAGCCAGGTTACGAAGCGAAGCAACGCAAGTTGGAATCCCAGATCGAAGTCGTGGCGACCTTGTTGAGCGTGGCTATCCTCCAGCGGACTTCGCGGGCACACCCATGACTTACGGTTGAAACATTGGATCGATTCCTTGCAGCCCAGCCAGTGCATGAACTTGTCATCACTCGCTTCGCCCTGCCGATCACGAGAAATTTCACGACCACGGCGCCGAAGCAGGAGAGCAGAAACCTCCCGACGAGGGGCGGCAGCGGCGCGGCGTCTTTGCGTGAGGGACTACCTGCTGCGCAATAATTCAAGCTCCGCGCGCATTGCGCGCTCTTCGTCCAGACGCCCGGCGTCGCGATAGCAATCGGCCATGTTTTCCACCGCCAGTGCGATGTAGGGGTGGTTCTTTGGGAGGTGGAGGCGTTTGAATTCGAGGGCGTTTTTCTGGAGTTCGATGGCTTCATCAAAGCGCGCGAGCTTGCGGTAGGAGACGGCGAGGTTGGTCATGGAGCCGAGCGTGTCGGGGTCGTTCGGACCGAGGACGGCGCGGCTGAGGGGGAGGATTTTTTCCTGGAGCTTGAGTGCGTCATCGACGCGGCCGAGGGCGGAGTAGGAGACACCGAGATTGTTCATGGCGCGGAGTGTGTCCGCGTGCTCCTCGCCGTTCACTTCGCTGGTGAGGGGCAGAATTTCCTCGCGCATTTTGAGGGCGTCTTCGGGATGCCCGGTGACATCGAGGGAGGTGGCGAGGTTCGTCATGGCCAGGAGCGTGGCGGGGTGCTTGGGACCGTTGATTTTGCGGGTGATGGGGAGGGCTTCCGCCAGCAGAGTGTGCGCTTCTTTTCGGCGCCCCTTCGCGAAGTAATAAGAGGCGAGGTTGTTGAGGACTCTGAGGGTGCTCGGATCGTCGGGGCCGTTCACTTTGCGGCTGAAGGGAAGGATTTTCTCCTGGAGTTCGAGCGCTTCGTCGAGGAGCCCGGCAGTGTGGTATGAAACCGCGAGGTCGTGCATAGCGGTGAGCGTGTCGCGGTGCTCGGGGCCGAGCGCTTTTCGGCGGAGCTCGAGCACTTGCCGGCGCAGTTCGAACGCGTCCTGCTGGCGGGATGACATGTCGAGGGCGTCGGCGAGGACAGCCATCGCAGTCAGGGTTTCCGGGTGCTCCGGGCCGAATGCGGCGATGCGGAGGTCGCGCGCTTTCTCCAAAGGCGAGATGGCGTCGCGGCCAAGCCAGAGCGCGACGTAGGTGTGGCCGACGGTCTCCAGCAGTCTCGCGCGGCGCACCGGCTGGCTCGCGAGATCGGTGTCGAGTTGCCGGGCGGCGCGTCCGAGTGTTTCGGCGACTGTAATGGTGCGTCCGTCGCGCGCTGGGTCCGGGCTTTCGAAGACTCTGATAAGGAACGTCGTAATCGCCTCGGATTCTTCACGCGCCGTGCGCTCGGCGCTGGCCTTTGCAATCGCGTCCCGTTTTGCCGCGATGGCGACCTTCGCCTGCCACACGCTGATGCCTGTCGCCGCCAAGAGTACCACGACGATCAACGCCGCCACTGATAGCGCGGCTTTGTTCCGTCTCACGAACTTCCCGAAGAGATACGCCACGCCCGGCGCCGCTGCCGTCACCGGCTCATTCGCAAGATACCGCCGGATGTCCTCCGCGAACCCGTTTGCAGTCTCGTAGCGCCGTGTCCGATCCTTCTCCAGCGCCTTCATCACGATCCAGTCGAGGTCCCCGCGCAATTGCCCCGCCAACTTCGCGCCCTCCGCCTGCCGGTAATGCGCCACATTGGTGCGAACTTCCGCCGCCATCGTCTGCAACGCAGTCGAGGGCTTCGGGGGCTCCTGCTCGCGGATCACGCGCCGCATTTCATCCAGACCCGCGCGCAGCAGCGTCTCCGGATCAAAAGGCGCCTTCCCAACGAGCAGTTCATAGAGAAGCACGCCGAGGCTGTAGATGTCACTCCGCGTATCGATGTCGAGTGAGTCCATCTCCGCCTGCTCGGGGCTCATGTAGAGCGGCGTGCCGATCATCTGCTCGAACTGGGTGAAAAGCGTGAGGTCGGTCAGCCGCACCGATTGCGTCGCCTTGGCCACGCCGAAGTCGATGACCTTCGGCACGGGCACACCGTCGTGCAGGGTGACCATGATATTCGACGGCTTGAGGTCGCGGTGGATGATGCCCTTCTGGTGCGCATGCTGCACCGCCTGGCAGACGGCGATGAAGAGCTGGAGGCGATCCGCGGTCGGCAGGCTGGCCTGGTCGCAGTAGTCGGTGATCTTGATCCCGCGCACCAATTCCATGACGAAGTAGGGCCGCCCGAACGGTGTCGCGCCCGCGTCGAAGACCTTGGCGATGTTCGGGTGATCCATCATCGCCAGCGCCTGCCGCTCCTGCTCGAAGCGGGCGATGACCTCCTTCGTGTCCAT
>JANMGP010000176.1:0-41317 GCA_031374705.1 Verrucomicrobiaceae bacterium
ATGTCCGACACACCCCGGCACACACCAGAAACTGAAACAGCTCCACAAGTCACGTGGGACGCCATCCGTGTCGCCGTGAAAGCAAACCTCATCACCACGGCGCTCATCGCTGCGCTGGTGCTCGCAGTCGGGCTGTTCTACTTCCTCCCAAAACCTTTCATGCTCGCCAGCCAGTCTGCGGCCCAATGGATCGGGGCGAGCTGGAACGAGGAGAATGATCAGGTCCACTGCTGGGCCATCCTGCCCGTTTTTCTCATCCTCCTTTATTTAAAGCGTGAGGCGCTTTGGGCGGTGGAAAAAGCGCCATCGAACTCCGGCCTCTGGTGGGCGCTCGGCGGTGTAATGACTTTCGTGCTGTCGGTGCGGATGCTCCAGCCCCGGCTCGCCATCGTCGCGCTGCCCATGCTCGTCTATGGCACGGTCGTTTATCTTTGGGGGCGAAAAATGGGGCGGCTGTTTATTTTCCCGTGTCTCTTCCTGCTCTTCATGACGCCCATGGGGCAGATAGTGCAAAACACAGCGGGACTTCAGGCAAAAACCGCATCCGCGATTCGCACGATGTCCACGATTTGCGGCATCCCCATCATCGTGGATGGCGCGATGCTGCGCTCGCCGGACGGGCGCTTCGAGCCGATGGAAGTCGCCGGCGGCTGCTCGGGCATCCGTTCGCTGATGGCGATGCTGATGCTCGCTGCGCTGTATGCAGAGTTCACAATGCGGACCCCGCTGAAGAAATTTGTGCTGTTCGGTTGCTCGATCATTTTTGCACTGCTTGGAAATTTTGCCCGTGTCTTTTCCGTGGTGGTCTTTGCGCGATTCCTCGATCCAAAGACGGCGACCGGGCTTTACCATGATTGGTCGGGCTTCGTTTTTTTCCCGGTGGCTGTACTGGCCATGGTGGGGCTGGGCAACCTGCTCGACCGCGACTGGTCCCGCGTAAAGGCGATGCTCAAGGGGCTTTTTGAAAAACAACCGCCGCGGTCCGGAGGCGGCGGCAGTGATTCTTCGCGGCCCGCAAAGCCCGCGAAAGGACCCATCTCGTATGACTACTGATTCCAAACGCGCGGCCATCCTGCTCGCAGTAGTAACGCTCGGCATGAGCTGTATGTTCGTTTTGCCGAAGGCCCTCGGCTTCCAGCCACTCGGCGTAGTGCCGATGAAGGCGATGCCGAACGATGTCGGAGATTGGGTGGCGAAGGATATGCAGGTGACGCAGAAGGAAAAGGAAACGCTCGGCGCAGGCACCGAGTTCGCGCGGAAACAGTTTTCGCGCTTCGGCAGCTTCACGGGGAAACGGCAAAAGCTGGGTTCGAAAGAGACGGACGTCCTGCTCTCGGTCGTCCTCTCGGGGCAGGACATGAATACGAGCATCCACCGCCCTGAGCGATGTCTGCCCACTCAAGGTTGGAACATCCTCGGCACGCGAGAAATCCCGATCGCCATCCCCGGTCGCGGCACGCTTATGATCACCCGGCTCTACAACACAAAGCTGGATACGGATAAAAAGACCGGGGAGGTAAGGACCTTCCGGACCATCAACTACTATTGGTTCGTCGGCCACACGGACGTCACCGAGTCGCACTTCAAGCGCACGATGATTGACATGAAAGACCGGCTCTTCTCCGGCTATAACCAGCGCTGGGCCTACATCGCCCTCTCCGCCAACGTCCGCAACGAATCCACACCCGAACTCCAGGCCGATGTGGACCAAACGGTGGATGAAATGATGCGGGAGTTCATCGTGGAGTTCATGCCAAAGGCCATGACGGAATCGGTGAAACTGGATTGATTTTGCGCCGTTAGAGTCCCGGCGGGTGCCGCAGCACCGCGCCTTTCGCGGGCCGGCTTTTCGTGGTCCATCGCGGGCCGCTCTCGCCTTCACCGTGCCAGCCTGTATCGAATCGCAGGCCAGCGACTTCGAGAAATACATGGCCGGAGCGTGCATACACGGTAATCCATTTTCCCGCGCCGCTGCGTCCGTATTTTCTGAAATCCGAGGACGTCATCCAATCGCCGAGCAAACCCGCTTCGCGAAGAACATACGAGGCCGACCCGGAGCAATCGTAACCGCCGCTGTCGATGCCGTCACAGCGTCCACCGCCGTAGCAATACGGCAGCCCAGCGATGCGGTTGCCCGCAGCTATAGCCGCCTTCACTTCGTCCGGTGCATCGTCCGTGACCTCCGCCCGGCCATCTACGAGACGGCCTCCCTTTGATGGTGAGTAACGGTAATACGCGGTGCTGCTGCTGGAGCACGCGGCGAGAAAAAGGGCGAGGATTACAGCAGAGATGAACAGCAGTCGTTGCATGGAGTCCTTCATGGCGGAAGCCGGACGAAAATCCAGCCATCGTTCAGCGCGACGTGACTTTTCCAAAACCCCCGCTAAGAACGAACCCTACTCGTGCCGGATCATCCCGAAACCAATATTCTGTATCAATCAAGGCGTCGCCATAAGCGCGGCTTCCTTGGCAAACTCCGCCTGCTCTTCCTATGGCTGGTGCTGCTCCTCTGCGTCGCCATCCAGGCACCGGTGTTTCCACACGTCGTCCGCTCACTGATCAAGTTTGAAGGCTGGAGGCACGGAGTCGCCATCAGCATCGGCAAGGCGGAGGGCACGATTTTTGAGCCTATCGTAATCCACGATTCCGTATGGACGTACGCGTCGCCGACCGGCGCCGCCACACGCATCGAGGTACGTCGCGCACGCGGCTGGTTTGCGTGGAGCAACATTTTCCCCGCGCCCGTCGCCGGCTGGCTTCGCGAAGGTGCGGTAAAACTTGGTGCGGAGCCGATCGGCAACAACGGGATCTGGTGGCAGCGGCTGGAGCTCGCCGGAGTGTCCGCGAAGCTGGAGCTCCCGTCCGATGAACGCCCGCCCGCCACCGTTTCGCCGCCATGGCTTCGGACCCGATTCGGCGATGGATGGGTTCACACGCCTTTGTTTTTCGACCTGCGCAATGCGGACATCATCCTGCAGCGCGGCACCGATTTCGTCCGCGCCACCGATCTGAAATTCATCGGCAGCACCATCGAACCCGGAAACCTCGTCGCTGCACACGTGACTGTGAAAACGCAGTGGTTCGAAAAAAGTTTCCGAGGAGTGCGCGGACGGACGAGCCTCGACGATTCCCGCATCACCGCCGCCGGCATGACCCTCGCCCCGGAGTTGAAAGTGAAGACTTTCACCGTGGACCTCGCCGATTTGCCAAAGGGCAAAATCGCATGGGAAACACAGCTCGACGCATTTGGCGGTACGCTTGAGGCCCAGGCCGAGAGCATTCCTAACGACAAGGATCTCCGCCTAAGCGTCAACGGGAAATTTGCAGGTATCAACCTCAGCACACTCTCTACATTTCTCGGCCTCAGTGAAGCAGCAGGCGGCGTGATTCGCGAAGGAACGTTCATCTTTCACGGCAGCCCGCGCGACATCACGCAGGGCGATTCACGCGTCCGCCTGGAAGCCGATCGCGTCCAGTGGGATTCGCGCCAGTGGGATTCGCTCGTCCTCGGTCTTTCCGTTGTGGACCAGCGGATCGTCGTCCCTGAATGCAAACTGAAGCAGGGCTCCAACCAGCTCGCGCTCAGCGGCACGCTCGCAATGCCGCAGGCTGGCGCGAAATGGTGGGAACTCCCGTTCGACCTCAAGATTGACGCATCCATCCGCAATCTCACCGAACTCTCAGCGTTGCTGCTTCCGGATTTTACCTACACCGCCGGCGAACTCTTCCTCCGCGGCGCAGTGAGCGGCAGCGGGGCAAAAGGAAATGAACCACCCAGCTACGACGGCCAGCTCATTGTAAACGGCAAGGGCCTGAAATGGCGCACCACTCTGCTCGACCAACTCACAGGCGCGCTCGTTTTTTCCGGACGCGAACTGCAAATCATCAACGCGCAGTTTGAAAACGACGCCGACTATCTCCGCGCGAACGGCACCGTAAGCCTCGACACCGGCGGGTTCGACGGTCGCGTGCGTGCCTCGATCGACGACCTCCGGCTCTACGGCGCGCTCCTCGGACCACCCGCGCTGCCGGCGCCAATAGCGGGAAGCGCGACACTTTCATGGACCGGCAAATGGACGGACGAAGAACGCAAGGGCGATTTCACCGCGCGCTTGGGCCGCTTCCATCTCCTTGGCGCAAATGCCACCCACCCTGTGGACGCCGAACTCTCCGGCACCATCGAACGCGAACACCTCCTGTTCGACCGCTTTAAAATCAGCCAGAATGGCACCACGCTCACAGCGTCGGTTGGCGTCGGCCCGAGCCTTGTCAACCTGAGCGGCCTGCGCCTGCAAAAGAACGGCGAGACGTGGCTCGAAGGCGATGCACTCCTCCCGCTGGACCTTTGGCAGCGCTGGCCGGATGTTACTTTCACGTCGCTTCTCAACGAAGACACGGTGGGTCGAATCCGGCTCACCGCAAAAGACCTGAGGCTCGCCGACACCGCGCTGCTCACCGGCATCGAATGGCCTCTCGGCGGAACTCTCAACGGAACGCTATTGGCCGACGGCTCGCTGAAGTCACTCAAGCTCGGCGGAGGCTTTTCGCTGACTAACGGAAAAATCCCGCTCAACTGGAACGGGGGCGTGGTCACCGATACAAACGCCAGCTTCATCCTCGATGGAAATACCATCACTCTTGGAAGAGCGGAAGGGCACCACGCGGAAGGCGACTTCTCGCTGACCGGCGTGCTCCTGCTCGGCGATCTCCGTGCGCCGGAAATCAACGTCATGGGCTCCGGTACGAGAAAATCCGGTACCTTTACGCTGAAAGTCGCCGGACCCGCAGCGACCGCAAAGATTCTCATCGAAACACCGCCGCCACCAACGCCGCAGGCCGCGGCTGCGCCAAATTAAAGACCAGCGCCCCTTTCACGCCAGCTCACGCGCGGCAGCCACGATCCCGTCCAGGAGCCTTGCCCAGTCGCTGCGAGTCGTGTCCCAGCCGCCGCTGAAACGGAGTGCTCGCCCCGCCGCGGCTGAAGACAGGCCCATCGCGAGCAGGACGTGCGACGGCTTTTCCATTCCGCTCGAACACGCGGAACCGGTGGAAACTGCGAAACCCAGCCTGTCGAGCACGACGACCCAGCGGCGCCTGCAATCAGCGTGTTCCGGCATCACAGCGGCGACCGTATTCCAAAGGACCTCGTCGCGATTCCCGAGGAGCCTCGTGCCGGGGAGCGCGGCCAGCAGTGCGTTTTCAAACCAAACCCGATCGTCCGTTTTGCGCTGCTCGCAATCTTCGAGTGCAGCAATCATCGAAAGCACTCCGGCGACGTTCTGAGTGCCGGCCCGGCGGCGCTCTTCCTGCGGACCGCCTGCGAGCAACGGCCGGAAATTCGTCGGACATTTCAGGAATCCGACGCCGACCGGACCGCCAAACTTATGCGCACATCCCGAAACAAAATCGCACGCGCCAAGGCCGGACGCGGGCATTTTTCCCATCCACTGCGCAGCATCGCAGAAGAACGGCACACCGTGTTCCACGCACGCTTTTTGAACGGCGGGCCACGGCTGGCAGACGCCCGTTTCGTTGTTGGCAGCCATGAGCGCCACCAGCGCGGGGCGCTTTTTGCGCAGCTCTTTTGAGAAAGAATCGAGGTGAATGACTCCGTCCGACGTCACCGGAAGCAAACTGTGACGCCCCGGCAGCCATTGATGCGCGGCTTCGAGCACACAAGGATGCTCGATGGCCGAAAGCCACACTTCGCCGTCCGTCTGCGCGATGTGATGAAGGACGGCATTACTCGATTCCGTCGCGCCGCTGGTGAAAATGATCGCATCCGCTGCACAGCCGAGATGCCGGGCTAGTGTTGCCCGAGCGGCGTCCAGCGCGGCGTCGGCCCGCTGGCCGGGACGGTGCTGCGATGAGGAATTCGCACCGTGTTTATCCACAGCGTCGAGCCACGCGCTTTTCGCAGTGGCGCTGAGCGGATGTGTGGCGTTGTGGTCGAAATAGAGCACTGAGGGCTTTGATAGCGCCGCAATATCGTGTGCCGCAAGTCGCGATGCGTTGACACTTGCAGGCTGGCGTGGTTACGCACGGGGCGCATGAGCGATCTCGACAAATCACGCAACCGGCTTTTGGAACTCCTAAAGCGCGACTCCGTTTTCCACGGCGACTTCACCCTGGCTTCCGGGGCGAAGAGCAACATCTACGTGGACTGCCGCATCACCACGATGAATCCGGAGGCTGCGGTGCTGCTCGGCGAAGTGCTCTACGCGAAAATCCGCCACGCGTTGGGCGCGCACAAACCGGTCGCAGTCGGCGGACTCACCATGGGCGCGGATCCTGTGGCGATGGCCGTGGGCATCGCATCGTGGAATGTGGACGGCGATGCGGGGCTGAAGGTTTTTTGCGTGCGCAAACAAGCGAAGGATCACGGGCAGGGAAAACGCGTGGAGGGGAATTTCAAGAAGGGCGATCACGTTATCGTCGTGGACGATGTCATCACGAGCGGTAAATCCACGCTGCAAGCGATCGAGGCCATCGAGGCGGAAGGCGGCATCGTCGATCTCGTCGCGTGCCTGGTGGATCGCGAATCCGGAGGACGCGAAAAGTTTGCCGAGAAAGGCTTCCAGCTCATCTCCGTATTTTCCAAGGCGGAGGTCTTCGGCAGTTGAGCCGGACCTCGACATCTCCGGCTCCGACGTTGTATCAGCCACGGTCTTGATGACTAAAACGGACGCAATTTTGCCCGGTTCGGTGCTCGGCGTAATGGGGAGCGGACAGCTCGGGCGCATGTTCGCCATCGAGGCGCGCAAGATGGGCTACCGTGTCCACACGTTTTCGCCCGACAGCGATTCTCCCACCGGGCAGATCGCAGACCGCGAAGTTACCGCGAGCTACGACGACGAGGCCGCGGTGCGCGATTTTGCGAAGGGCATTTCGGTGCTGACGTTCGAGTTCGAAAACGTGCCCTCGCGCACCATCGAGTGGGCCGCAGAGCACTGCATTGTCCGGCCTGCAGGGCGAGTGCTCCACATTTGCCAGCACCGGCTGCGCGAGAAAGAGTTTTTGTCCGGAGCAGGACTTCCCGTCGCACCGTTTCGAAAGGTCACTTCCTCTGCGGAACTCACCGCGGCTGCCGCGGAGATCGGGCTGCCGGGCGTCCTGAAGACTGCTGCGTTTGGATACGACGGCAAAGGCCAGCGCAAGCTGATGCCGGGCGACAACCTTGCGGAGGCGTGGGCACCCTTCGACGGAGCGCCCGCTGTCCTGGAAGGATTTGTCCGATTCGAGCGGGAAATCTCCGTGCTCGTTAGCCGCGGAACCGATGGTGCCATCGCGACGTGGCCGGTCTGCGAAAATGAGCACGCCAACCACATTCTCGACATCACTTACTGCCCGGCGCGCATCCCGGAATCCGTGGCCGCAAACGCCCGCTCACTCGCCGAAAACGTCGCACGCTCGCTCGACCTCGTCGGCGTGCTTGCCGTTGAGATGTTTTTGCTCGCAGACGGCGGCATCGTCATCAACGAGCTCGCTCCCCGACCGCACAACAGCGGCCACTTCAGCTTTGACGCGAGCGTCACGTCGCAGTTCGCTCAGCAAGTCCGGACGGTATGCGGACTGCCGCTCGGCAGCACCGCGTCGATGCGGCCTGCGGCCATGACGAATCTGCTCGGCGACGTGTGGGTGGACAGCCCGTCCGGCACTCCAATCTGGGCCGCTGCGCTGGCCATACCGGAGGTGCGGCTTCATCTTTACGGCAAGTCCGAGCCAAAACGCGGGCGCAAAATGGGCCACATCACAGCAACCGGAAACAGCGTGGAAGAGGCCGCGCAACGCGCAAGGCTCGCACGCGCCGCACTACTCGGCTGATACTTTCTACCACTTTGAAAACCATCATCGCTCCAGCAATGACGTCTGCCGCCATCGCGCAGGTCACGGACGCCGCGCTCGATCTCCTCGGCGGCGGCTACCCAATCGCGCTGCCCACAGAGACAGTTTACGGCCTCGCGGCGGATGCGACGAACGTGACCGCCGTCCTCCGGATCTTTCAGTGCAAGGAACGCCCGTTGTTCGATCCTCTGATCGTCCATCTGCCGACGATCGAGTGGCTGGATAAACTGACGAATATTCCGGACGAAGACTGGCCCCTCGTTGAAAAGCTCATCGGCCACTTCTGGCCGGGACCGCTTACGCTCGTGCTTCCGCGGCACTCCAGCGTCCCGGATGTTGTCACTGCCGGATTGGATACAGTGGCGGTGCGCATGAGCGCGCATCCGCTCTTCCAGCAGATCTTGACGGCTTTTGGAAAACCGCTCGCCGCACCCAGCGCCAATCGCTTCGGGCGTATCAGCCCGACATGCGCGGCGGACGTGAAGGAGGAACTCGACGGACGCATCCACCTGATCGTGGACGGCGGTCCAACGAAGCATGGCATCGAGAGCACAATCGTCCTCATCAAGAAAGGGAAGATGTTCATTCTCCGTAGCGGGCCGATCACGGCGGATGAGTTGCGCAAGCACGGCACGGTCACAAATATTGGTTCCGGCATGAAGCCGCTCGCGCCCGGCCAGCTCAAGAGCCATTACGCACCGAGGACTCCCATGGAGTTGCTGCCGCCGGACGCGCATCCATGGTGGGAAGGCGAGGGCAAGGCCGGTCTGCTGGCGTGGTGCAGCGCCGATGACGTTGGCGGATTCCGCAACGTCGAAATACTCAGCCCCTCGGGCAGTCTCCACGAAGCCGCAGCCACACTGTTTCAAAAACTTCGAAGACTGGACAACTTCGGCCTCGATCGCATTGTCGCCGAGTCGGTGCCGGAAGTAGGCATCGGTGTCGCCATCATGGACCGCCTGAGAAAGGCCGCCGCGCATGCCTGAGAGCACGAGCGTAACGGCGACAGAGAGCCGGCGGACGGGCCGCGCGACGGCCGTCGTCGGCATCGCGGTGCTATGCTCGCGAGTGCTGGGCCTCATCCGCGAGGTCGCGTTCACGACACTTTTCGGCACGAAAGTCCTGTCGCTTTTTGTTGCGGCTTTTCGCATCCCAAACCTCCTTCGAGACCTCTTTGCCGAGGGCGCCCTATCGACAGCGTTCATCACTGTTTTTTCCCGGAAGATTGCGAAAGAAGGCGACGAGTCTGCGTGGAGGCTCGCTCACCGGATTGGAACGCTCACGCTCGTCGTGATGGGCATCATCACGATTCTCGGCGTCGTGTTGTCTCCGAGGCTTGTGAGCCTGATCGCGGGCGGGTTCCAGGAAGAAGATGCGATTCTCACCGCCCAACTGACGGCCACAATGTTCCCCTTCATCCTCATGGTCTCGCTCGCCGCGCAGGTCATGGGAATGCTGAACGCCAAGCACGTTTTTGGATGGCCGGCGATGGCTTCCGCTTTTTTCAATATTGGAAGCATCGTCGGCGGACTCACCATCGCCTGGTTTATCGACCGCGGATTCGGCCGCAACGCGCTCTTCGGCATTGCTTATGGAACGTTGATTGGCGGTTTCCTCCAGCTCGCCGTCCAGATTCCTCCACTGTTGCGCGCCGGATACTGGCCGAGGTTCGACTTTAATTTCCGCGACCCCGCCGTCACGGAAGTCCTGAAAATAATGGCGCCCGCCGTCATCGCCGCCGCTGCGGTGCAGGTAAATGTCATGGTGAATACGAGCTTCGCCACGCATCTGAAATACGTCGAGGGTCAGGAGGGCGCTGTGACATGGCTGAACAATGCGTTCCGGCTCATGCAGCTCCCGCTGGGAATGTTTGGAGTCGCCATAGGGACAGTGACTCTTCCCTTGCTCAGCAAAAACGCAGCCCTCGGAAACCGCGGTGAATTCCGTGAGAACCTCGCGCGCGGCATCCGCCTCGTTTTCTTCCTCACCATCCCGGCGAGCGTTGGTCTTTGGCTGCTTGGCGAGCCGATCATGAGCATTATCTACGAGCACGGCGAGAAGGTGGTCCGGCAGGACATCGTGGAAAGTGCCCACGCGCTCCGCTGGTATGCGCTTGGGCTCGCTGCTTATGCAGGGATGAAAGTGCTCGCACCGGCTTTTTACGCGCTCGATCGGCGGAAGACACCGATGATGGTGAGCTTCCTCTCAATTGCGGTGAACTACACCCTCAACTCGCAGTTCATCTCTCTCGGTTGGGGCCATCAGGGGCTCGCGATGAGCACAGGTTGCGTCGCCCTTACGAATTTTGCGCTGCTCTATTGGTTGATGTGGAAAGACATTGGGAGGATGGAAAGCAAACGGCTGCTCGTTTCGCTCGCCAAAATCTTCCTGGCCACCGACGCACTTGCGCTGGTCTGTATTGGTTGCGACTGGCTGTTCCTGTCCCGGTGGCTCACGATGCATTTCATCGTTCGCGCATTAGGCCTCGGGCTCACCATCTTCCTCGGGATCGCGGCATTCGTTGCAGTGGCACACGCGCTGAAGCTTCGTGAAATGCGTGATGTTGTGGACGCGGTGAATCGGAAGCTCTCGCGCAGAAAAACGACCGGACCGTAAATACCGCGGCCAAGGCTGCGGGTGTCTCCACCCGCAGCCCGTTGCGCAATGGCTTACACCAAGGAGGCTCCGCAGCTTCCGCTCCAGCGCCGGTTCGCGAGCGGGATCTTCTTTTTCTCACGCGCCTCTTCCACCCGGACCGGGAATGGAAAAGGTTCCGGGGAGGCGCCAAGGGGAACTTCGAGTCCGCAGAGGGTTGCCTGAAACAGGGCAGGCACTGCGGAATATCGAGGATGACTTGGGTTGGTCGGATTCTCAGGGATACAATTGTGAAATGGGAAGGCTGACGCCGGAGGGGAAAATGAATAATTATTTGAGTTTTATGCGGCATCAACTGTGTGAAATCACGCTCGCAACCAAAGCGGTTTACGAGCGTCGATAAGGAGTAGATTATCATCGCTCCCATTTTTATGGAACTGTGGAAACCACTGGAAACCTCACTCGGATACCACTGGAAACCTTCAGGGAAAGTACTGAAAACCGGGTCGGAAAGTACTGATAAATGGGTCGGAAAGTACTGATGAAGTTATTTATCAGTATTAAAGCCAGGGGTTTTGCTGAATTCCCCCTTGTCAAATCGCAGGTCTCCGTTCCAATTCCTAATGCAGGTACCCGCCTCGGGACAGCCAATCGAAATAATCAGCGAAAAATCGATGCCTTCTATCTTGGACCCAGTGTCGTCATCTGCGATTGCCGCAGAGCGCACCAGCGTGCTGCTGGTGGACGACCACACGTCCATCCGACAGATGCTCGCGTTCCTGCTTCCCCGCGAAGGGCCTTACGACATCATCGCCGAGGCGTCGTCGGGGCTTGATGCTCTGCAACTCTGCCTCGCACTACGGCCAAAAGTGATGATTCTGGACATCATGCTCCCGGAGCTCAACGGAATCGAAATCGTGCGCCGGTTGCACGCGGAAAATTCCCAAACCCGCTTACTGGTTTACTCCGGGACGAACAACGCGGAGCTCATTGCCGATATCATGCGCTCCAAGCCGCATGGATTCGTGCATAAAGAGGATAGCCTCGACACACTCCGGCAGGCGCTGAAGGCGGTGAGTGCTGGAGGAAGTTTCATCACCGCCATGGCGATGGGCGTCCAGATAGGCCAGGCATCCGAAATCAAGAGCTTGCTGAGCGATAGCGAGATCCTTGTTCTGCAAATGATCGCAGAGGGACATCCTCAAAAGCTCATTGCGGAACGGATCGGCGTCGCCGTACGCACGGTGGAATATTACCGCTACAGCATCGCCCAGAAACTCGGCATCCATGACATCCCGGGGCTTACGAAATACGCCATCCGCCACGGTCTGATCTCGATCTTGTAGTCCGCTATTTGTTCCAGCGACGAAGACGCTCTGCAACAATCACCACGACAGCCGTCACGAAGATGAACAGCGCGGATACTGCGTTCAGCATCGGATTCACGCCCTTTTTCACGTTGTCGTAAATCTCCAACGGAAGTGTTTTCGATTCCGGGCCGTTCACGAAATACGTCACCAGCACTTCATCCATCGAAAGCGTGAACGACATGAGCGCCCCGGAAATAATTGCCGGCATCATGTACGGGACCATCACTTTCAAAAACGCCTGCAATGGCGTCGCTCCGAGATCCATCGCGGCCTCCTCCAGCGCGGGATCAACATCCGCAAGCCTTGCCTGCACAGCGACCAGAACGAATGGAAAACAGAACGTGATGTGGGAAATCACCACGGTTAGGAACCCGAGGCCAAACCGCGGAGACTCGGTGACTCCGAAAACGGAATCCAGCGCCGCGTTTAACGGACGATCGACGGCACTGAAAAAGATGAGAAGCGACACGCCCATGATGATCTCCGGAATCGCCATCGGAATGAAAAGGAGCGTCTCCCAGAGCCGCTTGAAGCGATATTTGTAGCGGTAGAGCAGCCACGCGCCGGCGGTCCCCAGTGCAACCGCGATTGCCGTAGTCCACGTGGCGATTTTCACACTGTTCGCGAGAGCGCGGCGAATCTGATCGTTCGCCCACATCTCGCGATACCAGTCGAGCGTGAAGCCCTCTAAATTGATGTTCAGCCGGGACGTGTTGAACGAATACACGATGAGCAACACAATCGGAAGGTAGAGGAACGCAAAGACGACGACCGTCCACCACCCGCAGAGCAGGTTCACCAATCGCATTCCGGATGGCAGACGCATGCGACGCGTGATGCTGTATCTTTCCGTCCGAAGCAATCCCTGCTTTTCCGGGCGTCTAAATCGCCAGCGCGCCGCCGCCGCTCAGGTCCTTGTTTCCAAAGGTCTGCAAGTCGTGGCCGAAGGCCTGTGCGATGCGGAGCCACAGGCGGTTGTGCGGGACGTTGTCGTATTTCAACGCGCGGCCGCTTTGCAGACCGAGGCCTCCGCCGACGCAGATGAACGGGATGTTGTCGTGCGAGTGGCTGTTGCCTTTGCCGAGTTCGTTCGTCCAGATGATCGTTGTGTTGTCGAGCATCGTGCCGCTGCCGCCGGGCTCCGGGATGGAGTCGAGTTTCTTCGCGAGAGCGGCGAGCTGTTCGCAAAACCAGATGTTGATTTTCACCAGCTTTTCCTGCGCGGCGGCGTTGCTGTCGGGCTCGTGCGAAAGACCGTGGTGGCCTTCGTCGATACCCAGCCAGCGCATGCGGCATTGGCCCACGGAGTTTGTGAAATCGAACGTCGCGACGCGGGCGAGGTCGTTCGCAAATGCGTTTACAAGCAGGTCGCTCTGCATGGCACTGACCTTCGGCATTCCGTCGTTGTCGGTCGGCACGCCCTGCTCCAGTTTCGGCGCGGGGAAGCGCAGGCTTTTTGCACGCCCGGCCTGGATTTCACGCTCCATCTCGCGGACGAAAGTGGTGTGTTTCTCAAGCGCTGCGCGTTCGTCCGCGGGCAGCTTTTTGGAGAGCGCGGCGAGTTCGCCACTGACTTCATCGAGCACGCTGCCGAGGTTTTCGCCGTCTTTCATTTGCCCGTAGAGCTTCTCGAAAAGCTCATACGGATCGCTCACCGGCGCGACGGGTTGGTTCGGCCCCGCATAAGACCAGCGCGTCCACGGGTCGGCGCGATGCGGCACATTGATCCCCACTTCGAGGGAGCCAAACCGGGTCGCGGTGGCGGGATTCTTTTGCAGGAAGTTTTTGATTTCCTGATCGATCGAAATACCGCTCGCCCATCCCGCAGGCCTGTCGCTGCCGCCTTGGATATTGCCGGGAAAAAGCTCGATGCCCGTGAGCAGGCAGCTCATTCCGCGCATGTGTCCATCGCCATCACCACGTACTTTATTGGAGATTCCTTTGAGCGTGAGCGTGCGATTTTTGAAGGGCTCCAGCGGCGCGAGAATGCGCTTCAATTTGAAATCCGCCCCGGTCTCATCAGGCCAGAAATCCGGTTGCACGACGCCGTTTGGCGAGAACATAAAGATAATGCGCTGCGCCTTCGCGCCTGAAGCGGCGAGGGATGGCATGGCGGGTAGAAATGGAAGCACCGCAGCAGAGATGCCTGCGTGACGGAGAAATTGACGGCGTGTGATGATCATAGACTTGCTTGTTTGCCAGCGACTTTTGGAAGCGCGGCGATGATGTTGGACTCTACGTATAGATTGCGGATGTGGAAGCCCTCGGCGAATTGTGCGTCGAGCTTCAGCAGCGTTTCGGGGCCGAATGCCGCGGGCGCTTGCTTGATGGTGTATTGGAAAAGATGGCGCACAAATCCGCGGCGCGCTGAATCGTTGCCGGCGGCGTGCGTGGCGATGTCGCGCGGGCCGTTGAGTTTTACGGTGTCGCCGTCGGACGTGATGTAGTCGCTCACGGGATTCACGGGCTTCGCGTTATCTGTCGTGCGGAAGCGGCCCACGGCGTCGAAGTTTTCCAGCGCGAAGCCGAGCGGATTAATGGTGACGTGGCAGCTCATACACGACGCCTTGCCGGTAATCTCGGTGACTTTTTCGCGCATCGTGAGCGATGGGTCGAAGCGGTCGTCCTTAAACTCAATCGCCTGCGGCGGCGGCTTGAGCATGCGCCCCATGATGCTGCGTGTAAGAAACACGCCGCGATGAATGGGCGACGTGGACTTTGAGTAGGAGTGAAGGCTGAGCAGAAACGGATGCGTGAAAATCCCCGCGTGTTTTCCGTCTTCGAATTTCACCGCTGCGAAATCGCCGCCCTCGGGAGGCTGCGCGCCGTAAAACCTCGCGAGACGTTCGTTCAGGAAGACATAGTCGGCGAGCAGGAGTTCGCGGTAGTCGGACTTTTCGCTCCACACGACGTGCTCCACAAAGCGGTCGAGCGACTGGCGCAAATCCGCGATCATCCCGGCGTCGAATTCCGGAAATGCCTTCGGGTCTTTCGCCAGCGAATCCGCCTCGCCCGTGCCGAGCCAGTGGTTGAAAAACGACGCGATTTTTGCCTTCGCACGCGGGTCGTTCATCATGCGTCCGGCCTGCGCGCGGACTTGCTCAGGCGTGTGGACTTCGCCTTTCGCGGCAGCATCCAGCAGCGCGGCGTCGGGCAGTGAATCCCACATCCCCAGCGCGAGTCGCGCCGCCGTGGCAAAGTCGTCGCCCTCGGTAAACTGCGGATACAAAAAGCGCGGCGATTTAAGCACTGCAATAACCGAGCGTTTCAGCCCGATTTCCGGCGCGACGTCCGGGGTGAAAACACGGTTCACATACAGCTCGCGCAGCTCGGGCGTGAGCGGCTTGCGAAACGCACGGTGCGCAAACATCGCTGCCCAATCCTGGAGCCGAGCCGCGAGATCCGGTGCTTCCTTTGCCGGGCCTCCGAGACGTGAGAGTCGCGAGACGACTTCGTTTGCGGCTTCGATCGCTGCTTTCGTCGTCGCGTCGTGCCACTCTTTGGAAATCGAAGTGCCGCGCTCAAAGCCCAAGCTGCCATCGTCTGCCGGAAACGGCGTCGTGATTACTGCGACGCGCGGCACCACGACGGGCGCGATATTCGGCGCGCGCAACACCGACCACGCGCCGTGCGGCGGCTTCCACTCAAGGCGCACCGAGCCGCGCTTGTCCTTGTATTTAAAATAATCGAGCCGGATGGAGTAGGCGCGTCCGCCGAGCAGAAAAATCTTCGCGGTTTCCTCGCGCACCGTGTCGCCACTGCTCACCCATGCATCGATGAGCGTGTTCTCGCGCTTCGCATCCGAGTCATCGCGGGAGTTCGTGTCGCCCGAGCGGAAGTCCGCGTTCACATACAGTCGCGCGCCGTTTGGAGTGACGATTTTGAACTCATAAATCCCCGTCTCCTGAGCGATCAGCGAGCCGTTCCACGCGATGGAAAATTGGTCCGGTTTGATCCCCTCGCCCGGACTCCCATCAGCGAAGTCGAAGTCGAGCGCCTTGTCCTCGCGCTCGAAAATGCGCTTCTCCTTTTTGTTCATCCCGTTCGACTGAAAGTATTCCGCCTTCAGCCCCGTGCCTGCGCCGGGCGGGATGCTCTGGCGGAAGCTCCCGATAAGGTCCGCCACGGATTCCTGAAACTGCCGGTTGGTCAGCCGCGCGAGCTCGTGCTTCGGCGGATGATTCCGCGCCCGCGCCTCCGGGGAGTAAAACGCGCCGTAGATATACTGCGCGACGACCTCCGACTCCTCGGCGTTGCATTTCTCCGGCTCATCATCGGGCATCGTTTTATCGATGTATTTCGCCAGCGCCGCGAGCGAGCGCTCACCGAACAGAGGCTCGTCATACTTTTTCGCCACGCCCTCGCCTTTCGCACCATGGCAGTCTGCGCACAGGCGTTTATAAATCGCCGCTCCGTCCTCCTTTTTCACTTCCTCCGCGTGCAGTCCGCCCCAAGCCAGAACTGCACCGGCCAGAATCACCGCCAATATTTTCATCGACGTGACAACGCCGGACACGCCCGGACCTTAGGCCGCATGCCGATAGCGGAGCCTAGGGTGCCCATACTCGAACGGATGGGCACCAGCGCAAAAACGGGATTTTTTAAGGGATAAGTTGAGCGACCTCGTTTATAGGGGAACCATATGGACGACCAAAACCTTGATCACTTGCTCTCGCAGCGCCGCGATACACCGCTCCCCGAAATCGCCGGGAACTTCCAGCAGGGCGTCTGGAGGGAGATCCGGCAACGCAAGGCTGAGGACGCGGCGCGCGAGGCCACTTGGTTTGGCTGGCTTTTGGCACCTCTCTTTCAGCCAAGAATGGCTGTGGCGGGGCTCGCCCTCGCCCTCGTCATCGGCGTCAGCCTGGGCTCCACGGGAGTTTTGGCTTCACGAGAGACACGAGTCCGCAATGCGCTCGATCTCCAGGTATTCGGAAGTGCATCACCTTCCCTGCCTTCGACGCTCATCGGACACGCAGAATGAAGAGCACTCCTCGCGGACTCATTTTCTTCGCGCTCGTCGCCGCGGTCGCTTGCGGAGCATGCTGGCTCACAGCAGCGTATCTCAATCGATCGCGCCACGGCGACCACACCGACCACGGTGAAGCGCACGCTTGGATCCATACAAAGCTCGCCATCACTCCCGCGCAGGAAAGGGCGCTGGAGCCGATCGAGCAGCGCTACGCAGAGCAGAAAAAGCACTACGCCGAAATCCTGCGCATCGCAAACGCCGAGCTGGGCCGGGCGATCCTTGAAGACCGCAGTGATTCCGACCGCGTGAAAGCGATCGTCGCCAACATTCACAAAGCCCAGGGCGAGCTGCAAAACGCCACGCTGCAACACATCTTCGAGATGAAGCCGGTGATAACGCCCGAACAATATGAGAAGCTGCTCCAAATGACATCTGACGCACTCAGCGGTGCAGAGCATGGGCGATGAGCGGAACATCGGACGACGATCCCGATCTTGAGCTCGTGCGGGCTTTGGCCGGCGGCGATGAGTCGGCACTTGGCGGACTGATGGAGCGTTACGAGGCCCCCGTTTTTCATTTCATCTACCGCCATGTCCCGAACGAAGAGGATGCGCGCGAACTCGCGCAGGAAGTCTTCGTTCGCGCCTATTTCAATATCGGGCAGTTCAAGCCCGTCGCGCGGTTTTCGACGTGGCTCTACCAAATTGCACTCAATCTCTGCCGCGATCACGCAAAGAGCCGCCGTGCGCGCATGGCCGCGAGGACGGATCGCTTTTCCTCCGACGGTGAAGAAGAAGGAAAGTCGCAGCGTGATGCGGCGGTGGAAACACGGACGGCCGCCGAGGATGCGCAATCTCGCGAAAAGCTCGCCGCGCTCGATCATGCAATTGCTGCGCTCCCTCACGACCTTCGCACGGCGCTCGTGCTCACCACTTTTGAGCAGCGCTCGCATCAGGAATGCGCCGCGCTTTTAAAGACAACGCCAAAAGCCGTCGAGACGCGTGTCTATCGGGCGCGGAAGTTCCTCATCGAATGGCTGGGCAAAGCCGGCTTCGTCGCGCTGCTGGCTGGATTTTCCGGCAGATTGTAAATTTGTGTGAGGGAAAATCGAACGGACCTCGTTTCAATGTCCGATGATAGATTCAGACAAGCCCGGCCAGCGAACGCTGGAAGCCATTTCCGAGTCGCAGATGTACCAGGACTACGAGCGCGCATTCACGCAGGGCACCGGACTGCCGCTGCGGCTTCACGCGCCGGATTCGCTCAAGGCTGTTCACTACCCGAAGGGTCAGGAAAACGCATTCTGCGCATTGATGGCGAAGACCAACGCGAGCTGCAGCGCATGCTACGCGTTGCAGCGCAAGCTGGAGGAAGAAGCGCAATTTGAGCCGAAGACGCTGAAGTGCTTCGCAGGAATGTGCGAGACAGCCGTGCCCGTGCGCGTCGGCGAGAATGTCATCGCGTTTCTCCAAACCGGGCAGGTGCTGCTGCAACGACCGGATAAAGTTCGCTTCAAGCACATCGCCGCGACGCTCTTGAAATGGGGCTCCGAGGTCGATCTCAAGAGACTGGAGGAGGCATACTTCAACACTCGCGTCCTGTCGCCGAAGCAATACGACGCGCTCATCCGACTGCTCGATACATTCGCGCGTCATCTCGCCTCGTGCAGCAGCATGCTCGTCATGCGAAATCAGGAAAAAGAGTCGCCTGCGATCGATCGCGCCCGCGCGTTCATCGCGGAACACGCGGAAGAAGAACTGTCGCTCGCCACCGTGGCGCGGGTGGTAAACATGAGCGCCACGTATTTCAGCGAGAAGTTCAAGGAGGTCGCGGGAATCAATTTTGTGGAGTTCGTTGCGCGGACGCGCATCGAAAAAGCCCGCAATCTCCTGATCAATCCCAGCCGTCGTATCAGCGAAGTAGCGTTCGAGGTCGGCTTCCAATCGCTCTCGCAGTTCAACCGCAGCTTTCGCGAATACTGCGGGGAATCGCCTAGTGACTACCGGCAAAAGCTGGGTTCGCAGGAAGGCGATATCGCAGACGCTGGCAGATAGCAGTCGGCGAAAGTCGTCGCGGATTTACCGAAGACACATCCAGACCGCTGCCCGGCAACGAATAGAAGGCGGCGGCATCTGCTTGATGGCTTCGTCCGTTTTCCAATGAAACACTGTCTCGCTCTTCTCGCCGCATTTCTTTTCGCCGCCACGCTCCATGCGCGACTCGTCGAGATTGAACTCACCATCGCTGAAACAGCCGCGAATTTTACAGGCCGCTCGGTGCAGGCGAGGACGATCCATGGCGGAATCCCCGGTCCCACGCTTCGTGTCGGTGAGCGTGGCGGACTAAGTATCCGCTTTTGACTTCCGTGGAAGCACCCGACGCCAACTGCACTCCCGCGAAGCCAAGCCGGGAGATCGCGGCCATCCTGCAATCGCGGGACTATCACGACTACCAACGTGCCTTCACCCGCGGCACCGGCTTGCCGCTGCGCCTCCACGCACCCGAAATCCTGTTCATCGCCAGGTATCCGCGAGGTCAGGAAAGTCCGTTCGGCGCAATGATGGCACTTACGAATCGGCACTGCGCATTGAGCGATGCCCGATGCTGTGAGTCGCAGCGGCTGCTCGAGAAAAGGTCCCAACTCGGGCCGCACACCTTGAGGCTTTTCACCGGCTTGTGCGAGACTGCGGTGCCCGTGCGCGTGGGCGACAAGCTCATCGGATTTCTCCAAACCGGACAGGTGCTGCTGAACAGGCCGGACAAAGCCAGTTTCGAAAGAATCAAACGCACGCTGCTCTCCTGGGGGGCGCAGGTGAACTTCGTAAAACTCGAAGCATCTTACTTCCGCACCCGCGTGCTCGCACCGGTGCAGTATGAAGCCCTCGTGCGACTGCTCGCTATTTTCGCGGAGCAACTGGCCGCCGTCGCAAACGCGCTCTCGCTCCAGAGCGAGCAGGCCGAGCCACTGGCGATGACGAGGGCACGGACATTCATCGGCTCGCACGCGCACGACGACCTGAGCCTCGCGCAAGTCGCCGGAGTGGCGAATATGAGTGCGAATTACTTCAGCGAGAAATTCAAGGAAACCACAGGCATCAATTTCGTGGAATATGTTGCGCGGGTCCGCGTGGAAGAAGCCCGCAGCCTTTTGCACGACCCACGCCGCCGCATCACCGAGGTCGCATTCGAGGTCGGCTTCCAATCGCTCTCCCAGTTCAACCGCAGCTTCCGCGAATTCTGCGGCGAGTCGCCGACCGATTACCGCACGAAATTCACCGTTGGGGCCGCGGAATCGGCCTGAATCCGAAAAACTGCGCAGTCTTTCCGAATGGGTGCGTAGCGTGAACGCCGCGATTTTCAGATGCTGCCTTCCACGCGGCCCAGTCGCCGCGCTGAACAAAAACAACAAAACACAAACACACATTATGAAAAACATCCGTATCTTCATCGCCGCAGTCATCGCTGCGACATCCATCACAGCATCAGCAGCCAATCCTTCGAATTGGACACCGCCGTCGTACAGCGACAAGCGCGTGAGCTCGAAGGCCGAGGCTGAAGATTGCTGCAAAGCCGAGGCCAAGGTCGCGCTCGTCTGCAAGGACTGCAAGACCTCGACCGAAAAAGCCGGCACCGACAAAAAGGGCATCATGTCATGGTTCGACGCCGAAGCCACGCACGACTGCGCGGGCTGCAAAGGCAAGGTGACCTTCAAGCCAAGCGCTGGGGGCAAGGCACCCGCAACCGCAACCCACACACACGAGTGCTCGAAGTGTGGAAAAGGCTCAGCTTACACGTGCTCGACACACGCGAAGGACGCCAAATAACCGAGGTTCCCAAGAGCCGCCGGATCTCGCGATCCGGCGGCTTTTTTCTTCCAGATGGACGGAACTCTCACAGTAGAAGTCAGCACCCCGCAGGGCATCGTTTTTGCAGGCGAATGCGATGGCGTGGAAATGAAGACGACCGACGGCATCATCGACATCCGCCCCGAACGCAACAGCCATTTGAGCTTTACCCGGACCTCGGAGATCACGCTCCGAATCGGAAGCGAGAGCGTTCGCTACGCTCTCGAAAATGCCTCCGCAGGATTGAACAGAAGCTGCCTGACGGTCATCGCCCAGACTGCGCGCCCACTCATGCTGCTCGATGGAGCGGAGCCGCTCGACCCGACCTGATAGGGAACGTCCGAGGCCGTGCGAGTGCCGAAGAAATGCCCAGTGTTTCCGAGGGGATGCGTAGCCGGATTCTTCGAGGAATGAGAAAGTCACGATGTGAGCGGCACTACGCCGCTCCAATCCAAAAAACAACAAAACCAAAAAAGCAAAACAATGAAAACGAACACAATCAAAGCCGCACTGAAAACCACGCTCACGACGCTGGCGCTCACCATCCTCGCATTCGCATTCTCCGGATGCGAAACCAACAAAGCCGCGAGCGGAACGCACAACATGGGAAGCGGCAGCAACCGCAGCTACATCCCGATGGCAGATCGGAACATGCCAGGCCGCTAAGTTCTGCACAAATCGGAGCCGCCATGATGTTCTTCAATCCACGGATTGAAGAACATCATTGGCGCTTCGTGTCTTCGTTGCCGAAGTCCGCTTCGCTCAACGAGAACTCAAAAACACACCATGAGTGCTCATCCAATCATCCTTGCATGGGCGTTTTCATGCCTTGGGCTGTTTCATTCAGCAAACGCTGCGACTCTCGGAGATATCGGGAGGATGGTCGCCGCGAGGAATCCTGAACTGACCGCCACGCGCCTCATGGTTGACGAGGCGAAGGGGCGGCACCTCGGGGCGGGGCGGTTGATGAATCCGGAGGTGGAACTCAGTGGCCGGCGCATGACGGAGGGGCGCGAGGGCGGGTTCAGCATCGGGCTGATGCAGAAATTTCCAATCACGGCACGCCTGCGATTTGAGGGAGCGGTAACAGCCGCGCAGATTGCTGCGGCTGAGGCGGAGGTCGCGGACCGGCAGCGGATGCTCATCGCGGAGGCGGAGACGATGGCGATCAAAATTCTGGCGATGCACGCGGAGATTGGGATTCAGGAAAACCAGGCGACTCTCGCGGAGAAGCTCACCGAAATCGCCACGGCGCGAGCGGCCGCGAATGAGTCCGCGATTGACGCCGGACAGATGAGGCTGGAAGCGCGGCAGATGCGGAATGCGATCCGCAAATTGCAGTCCGGGGTCGCGGCGATGAATGAGTCGCTCAAGCCGATGCTCGGCCTTTCAGCAAAACAGGAATTGGAGATGACCGGCGCCTTGCCCGAAGCCATTTCACCGGGGCGCGCAGTGCCGGATGATTCACGGCCCGATATCCGCGCTGCGTTGCAGCGGACAAATGCCGCCGGGCAATCCGTCGATCTCGCGAAGGCGCGAAAGTGGGAGGACATTTCCGCCGGAGTGATGGTGGAGCGTGCGCGGACGATGGATGAACCGATGGGGCTTCGCGACGAGACGATGGTCGGCGTGAAGCTGTCCATCCCGTTGCCGTTTTGGAACAGGAATCAGGGCGAGATTGCGGAGACTATCGCGATGCGTGCGCGGGCCATGGCGGAGGTGGAGGCGCTGCGATTGAAGGCGGGCAGCGAGGTGGCCTCGGCGAAAAAGGAAATGGATCGGCTGCTGCCGTTCATCACTGAAAACACTACGCAACTTCTCCCGCTCGCGAGGCAGCAGATCGAGCGCGTGCGCGAAACCTACGCAAACAACAAGGCTTCGCTGCAAGACCTGCTGCGCGCCCGCGACCAGCTTCTGATGGTGGAGATGGATCGCGTGAATGCACTCCGCGATTTCAATCTCGCACGGGTGCGCTGGAAGGCGGCGCTCGGACAAAAGCAGCAGCCGCTAAAAGCCGCACGCCGCGTGGAGGAACATCGTCATGAAAAGTAAACGTCTCATCTTCATCATCGCGACGGTCGTGGTGCTCGCAGCGGGCATCAGTTTTTGGAGTGCGCGGCCACCTGCGGGCGCCGGCGAGCATCAAGGGCACGAAGCTTCGCACGACGTGGGCGAAGGCGCGCTGCATATCGCCGAGGCCGCACAGGAACGCGCGGGACTTGAGACTGCCGTCGTCGAACGACGCGAGCTGATCCACGCGCTGCGCGCCGTCGGCAAGGTCGGCTACAACGAAACCGGACTGGCCACGATCACGAGCCGTGTGGAGGGCTATGTGGAGAATCTTTTCGTCAACTTCACCGGCGTGGAAGTGAAGAAGGGCGACCATCTCGCCGAGATTTACAGCCCCGACCTCGCCGTTGCGCAGCGCGAACTTTTTCTCGGAAGCAAAGACCCGACGGACAAGACGCTGCTCGTCGCTGCGCGGACCAAGCTGGAGCGCTGGGGCTTGCTGCCGGAGCAAATAGACGAGTTTTTGAAAAATGGAAAAGTCACGGAGCGCGTCACGCTGATGGCACCGATGGGAGGCACGGTGACGGAAAAAATGGTCGTCCAGAACAGCATGGTGAAGCCCGGCGACATGCTCTACAAACTCGCGAATCTCGACTCCGTCTGGCTCTATCTCGACATCTACGAATACGAACTGGGCATGATCCGCTACGGCCAGGAAGTCGCGGCAGCGACCGAGTCGTATCCGGGCGAGACATTCAAAGGCCGCGTGTGGTTTATCAGCCCGACGCTGAATGAAGAAACGCGGACGGTGAAGGTGATCGTCTCGCTTCAAAACACAGACCGCAAACTCAAGCCCGGCATGTTCGTCAGCGCCCACGTGAACGTGCCGCTGCTCGCGGATGGCACCGCGGCTCCGAGCGGCGTGGAAGGTCGCTGGTCGTGCGTGATGCATCCGCAGGTGCTGCGCGATGTGGCCGGTCCATGTCCCGAGTGCCAGATGGCGCTCGTGCAGATTCCCGGCAAGGTGAGCACAGAAAAGCCCGCGCACGTGCTGGCGATTCCGCTCACCGCCGTGCTCGATTCCGGCACGCGAAAGCTCGTGCACATCGCGCTGGGCGACGACGTTTATCGGCCTGTCGAAGTGAAGCTCGGACCTCGCAGCGGCGATTTTTACCCCGTGCTCAGTGGCTTGAAAGAGGGCGACAAAGTCGTTGTGCGCGGCAATTTCCTGCTCGATTCGCAGTTCCAAATCGCGGGCCTTCCGAGCCTGCTTTACGAGAAAGGTCAGGCTCCGTCTGCGGGCCACTCAGGTCATGGCGGAACGGCGATGCCTCCGGCGAAAGACGCAGCGCCATCGCCCGCCCCAAAACCTACGAAGGAAGAAGACCACTCGGGCCACGGTGAACCCGCAAAGCCGCCCGCAAAAGCCGCGAGCCCGCCGGCCAAACCGCCCGTTCACCAACACTAAGACGCAACTATGATTTCCTGGATCATCGGCTGGTGCCTGCGCAATCCGTTCCTCGTCATTGTGGCAGTTGTCGCGATGGTGTTTGGAGGCGTCTATGCGTTGAAGCAAACGCCGGTGGATGCGATTCCGGACATCGGGGAGAAGCAGGTCATCGTCTATGCAGACTGGGACGGGCGTTCGCCGCAGGACGTGGACAATCAAATCACGTATCCGCTCACCACCGCGCTCACCGGCACGCCCGGCGTGAAGGCCATCCGCAGCATGTCGGGCTTTGGTTTCTCGATGGTGTTCGTCATTTTTAAAGACGACGTGGACTACTACTGGGCGCGCTCGCGGGTGGTGGAACGGATGAACGTCGCGCAGCAGCGTCTGCCGCGCGGAGTGGTGCCCGTCATCGGCCCGGACGCCACGGCGCTCGGGCAGGTTTATTGGTATACCGTCGAGGGCGATGGCTTCGACCTCGCGGAGCTGCGCAGCGTGCAGGATTGGTTCCTGCGCTATCAGCTCAACTCCGTCGAAGGCGTCAGCGAAGTCGCGAGCATCGGCGGCTTTGTGAAGCAGTATCAGATCGACATTCATCCGGATAAACTGCGCGCGCATCGCGTCACGCTGATGGAAGTGAACGAGGCCGTCCGCAAGGCGAACATAGACGTCGGCGCGAAGGTGCTGGAGAAAAACGGCGTCGAGTTTTTCATCCGCGGCGTCGGCTTCATCAAGTCGGTGGAGGACTTGGAAAAGGTCGTCATCCGGCAGGAAGGCGGAACTCCCATTCAGGTGAAGAACGTGGCCACCGTCACGCTCGGGCCGGATTTTCGCCGGGGCTCGCTGGACAAGCATGGACGCGAGGCCGTGGGCGGCGTGGCGCTGATGCGATACGGTGAAAATCCGCAGCACGTCGTCGAGCGACTGAAGGCAAAGATCGAACAACTCGCTCCCGGCCTGCCAAAGAAAACGCTCGCGGATGGTCGCGTTTCGCAGGTCCGCATCGTGCCGTTTTACGATCGCACGGATATCGTGAAGGAAACCGTTTCGACGCTAAAGGAGGCGCTTGGCGAAGAGGCGATCATGGCCAGCATCGTCATTCTCATTTTTCTGCTGCACCTGCGCAGCACGATTTCGGTGCTTATCACGCTCCCGTTGTCCATCTGCCTGTGCTTCATCCTGATGTTCGGCTTCGGGGTGGACTCGAACATCATGTCGCTCGCGGGTCTCGCCATCGCCATCGGAGACGTGGCGGACATGGGCATCATCATGACGGAAAACATCTACCGTCACATCGCCAGCGGAGATCCGAAAAAGAGCCATTTCCAAAAAGTGTATGACGGCGCGACGGAAGTGGGCGGCGCGATTGTTACCGCAGTATCAAACACGCTCGTTTCGTTCATTCCCGTGTTTTTTCTCACTGATCAAGAGGGCAAACTTTTCCGCCCGCTGGCGTTCACAAAGACCTTCGCCATCGGTGCCAGCGTCGTGCTTGCGCTCACCGTCGTGCCGCTCGTGTGCTACTTCCTTTTCAAGCCGGTGAAGTGGTCTAAGCGGACGGTGTGGATCGTCGCCGGTTCGCTCGGCTTGCTCTCAGTCGTCGCGAGTCACGTCGTTTTCATGTGGGCGATGGAGGGTTCCCATTACAGCGGCTGGCCGATGAGCATCGTGGTGGGCGTCATCGTTGCACTGGCAGTCGTGCGGATGACTCGTGAGCGGTTCCTGCCGCTCGAAGAGAACCCGGTCTCGCGCGGGGTGTCTTCCATTTACGCGCCGACGCTGCGCTGGATTCTTGCTCACAAGAAAACGTTTCTCATCGCGCCACTGACGATTCTTTTTATCGGCATGAGCTTGTGGCTCGGCATCGGCGTCACGCTAAAGCCCGCTGAATGGATCGCAAACCTCGGCGCTGACAAGCCCCGCGTGGAACTCGACCAACTACGATGGCAAACCGTGAAAAGCAGCGATGGCTCTTCGCGCAGCCGGATGCTTTGGCGGAAACAAAGTGATGCCGAAAAGCAGAGAGAGACAACGGCAGGCCTCGCTGTCACGGGAGAGCGCCGACTCCTGTCGGGAATCGGGCGCGAGTTCATGCCGCCGCTTGATGAAGGCTCGTTCCTCTACATGCCGTCGCTGCTGCCGCAGACCGGCCTCGGTCCCGCCATCGAGGTGAACTCAAAGCTGGACCTCGCGATTGCCACCGTGCCGGAAGTGGAGTCCGTCGTCGGCAAACTGGGCCGCGCCGAGAGCGCGCTCGATCCCGCGCCGATCTCCATGCTCGAAAGCATCATCATTTTAAAGCCGGAGGATCACTGGCGAAAACTGCCCGTGAAGCGATGGTTCTCCGGATGGCCTTCCGCGTTGAAAGCACCGCTCGCCTTTTTTGCGCCCGAAGAGCGTCCCATCACCAAGGCGGAGATTCTCGGCGAGCTTCAGCAAAAGACCGCGATGCCCGGTGTGCTGCCCACGTGGCTTCAGCCGATTCAAACCCGCATCACGATGCTGCAAACAGGATTTCGCGCGATGATGGGCGTGAAGATTTACGGAAGTAATCTGAAGGAAATTGAACGCCTCGGTCTGGAGATCGAAGCATTGCTGAAGGAGGTGCCCGGCTCCACCGACGTGGTCGCGGATCGCATCGTGGGAAAACCGTATCTCGAATTCGAAATCGACCGGGATCGAATCGCGCGATACGGCGTGAACATTCGCGACGTGCAGGACGTAATCGAAATGGCCATCGGCGGAATGAACCTCATGGAGAGCGTCGAAGGCCGCGAGCGCTATCCGATTCGCGTGCGCTATCTGCGCGAGTTCCGCGAAGACATTCCGGAGCTGGAAAAGATCCTCGTTCCATCGAGCACAATGGCGCAGGTGCCGCTCGCGCAAGTGGTCACCATCAAAAGCGTGCTCGGCCCGCAGGAGATTAAGGGCGAACGCGGACTGCTCGTCGGCTACGTCACGATGAACACGCGCGACCGCGACGAAATCAGCGTGGTCGAGGACGCGGAAAAATTGCTGCAAGCCGCGCTCAAGGACGGACGCCTCACTCTGCCCGCCGGATACTATTGGGAATGGAGCGGTCAGTTTGAGAATCAAGTCCGCGCCACCAAGCGGATGCAGATTCTCGTGCCCGTGTGTCTCGCGATCATGTTCGTGATGCTTTACCTCGGCTTCCGCCGCTGGTGGATCGCACCGGTCATTTACTTCGGCATCCTCACGTCTGCGGCAGGCGGCTTCATCATGCTGGCGATTTGGGATGTGAATCTTTCGGTAGCCGTGTGGGTGGGCTTTCTCGTGCTCTTCGGCGTTGTGGATGACGACGGCGTCGTCATTGCCACCTACCTCGAAGGCTTGTTCGACGACGGCCGCAAGTTCACGTCCGTCGCCGAAATTCGCGAGACCGTTCTTCAGGCCGGGTTGAAACGCATCCGTCCGTGTTTGATGACGCTATCAACCACGGTCTTCGGACTGATGCCCATTTTCTGGGCCACTGGCCGCGGCTCCGACGTGATGCAGCCAATGGCCATCCCGAGCGTCGGCGGCATGGCCGTCAGTCTGCTCATTACAATCTTCATCTCGCCCACGCTCTTCTGTGCCATCGAAGAGTGGAAATGGAAGCGTGCGCAGAGAACGGCGTCCGCAATTTCGGTTGCGACATGAACTCGATGCCCGCACCCGCTGCCGCCGACACCAAACCGTGGCACAGTCTCGCTCAAGCCGATGTTCTCGCGGAACTCGGATCCGCTGCCGGCGGACTTTCTGCGCCCGAAGCAGCAAAACGTCTTTCCGAGCACGGGCCGAACGAGCTGAGCGAAGCAGCGCCGATCAATCCGTGGGCGATTTTTCTCGGTCAGTTCAAGAGTCTCATCGTGTGGATTCTCATCGTGGCCGGGGTCGTCAGCGGTGTGCTCGGGGAAGTGGTGGATGCGATCGCCATCCTTGCGATCGTGGTGCTCAATGCGGCCATCGGTTTCTATCAGGAATTCAGCGCGGAGAAATCCATCGCGGCGCTGAAGAAAATGACGGCACCGCAAGCCAAGGTGCAGCGCGACGGGCACGTCACGGCGATTCCTGCCGCAGGGATTGTCGTCGGGGATATCCTCGCGCTCGAAGCGGGTGACTTGGTCGCGGCGGACGCGCGATTGCTCACCGCGTCTTCGCTCAAGTGCATCGAATCCGCGCTCACCGGCGAGTCGGAGGCGGTGACGAAAGAGCCTGCGACTTTGGGGAAGGGCGACATCCCGCTCGGCGACCGCGCGAACATGATCTTCATGGGCACGAGCGTCGCGGCGGGCACGGGCCAGGCGGTCGTGGTGGCCACGGGGATGAAGACCGAGTTGGGCCGCATCGCGGGGATGATCGAGGCGGCGGGCGCGGACGAAGGGACGCCGCTTCAGCAGAAGCTCGATTCATTCGGACGCATCCTTGTCTGGGCGTCATTGGGCATCGTCGCGGTGCTCTTCGGCCTAGGCCTGCTCCGCGGGACGAAGCCATTCGAGTTGTTTATGACCTCGGTGAGTCTCGCCGTCGCCGCAGTGCCGGAAGGATTGCCCGCCGTGGTCACCGTGGCGCTGTCGCTGGGCGTGCTGCGCATGGCCCGCCGCCGCGCGCTCGTGCGCAAACTTCCCGCGGTGGAGACCCTCGGTTCGACGACCGTGATCTGCACGGACAAGACCGGCACTTTGACCCTCGGCGAGATGACCGTGCGCGCGCTCTACGTCGCGGGGCAAAGCTACGAAGTCACCGGCGAAGGCTACGGTCCCGATGGCGAAGCGCGCTTCGAGGGCGCGAAGACCGAGGCCGAGCACGCGGCCCCGCTGCTCGAACTCGCGACCGTCCTCCTCGCCTGCAACAACGCGCATCTCGTGCAGGAAGATGGGATTTGGAAAACCGTCGGCGATCCCACCGAAGGCGCACTGCTCGCCGCCGGTGCGAAAGCCGGCGGAGACCGCGAGCGCATCGAGACGGAACGCCCGAAGCACCACGAGATCCCTTTCGACTCCGACCGCAAACGCAGCACGGTGCTTCGCAAAATGCCGGATGGAAAAATCCGCGCCTTCATCAACGGCGCGCCCGACGTGTTGCTGGAGCGTTGCGCCAGCATCTACACGAGCGCCGGAGTCCGTCCCATGACGGACGAGGATCGCCAGACCATCGTCGCTCAAAACACCGCGCTGGCCCAGCAATACAAGCGCGTGCTCTGCTCCTAGTGTCGGGACCTCGATCACGCCCCGCCCGCCGACCTCACGGCGGAAACCGTGGAGCGCGACCTCGTCTTCGTCGGCCTGACGGGGATGTATGATCCGCCGCGCCAGGAGGCGAAGGAAGCCGTCGCCAAATGCCGCGCCGCGGGCATTCGCGTGGTTATGATCACCGGCGACCATCCGCACACCGCGACGGCCATCGCGCGGGAAATCGGCGTCGCATCCGACGACGACCTGGCCATCGCGGGCGTCGATTTGGAAGCGATGTCCGACGACGATCTCCGCCAGCGCGCGCCAAAGGTCGCCGTTTATGCGCGCGTCACCGCCGAGCACAAACTGCGCATCGTCCGTGCATGGAAAGCGAACGGCGCCGTGGTCGCGATGACCGGCGACGGCGTGAACGATGCGCCCGCGATCAAAGGTGCCGACATCGGCATCGCCATGGGCCGCAGCGGCACCGAAGTCACGAAGCAGGCGTCGGACATGATCATCACCGACGACAATTTCACCACGATCGTCGCCGCCGTGGAGGAAGGCCGCGGCATCTACGACAACATCCGCAAGACGCTCCAATACCTCCTCGCGGGTAACACCGGCGAACTGCTGCTCATGACCGTGTGCGTCGTCATCGGCCTGCCCGCGCCGCTCCTGCCCATCCACCTGCTCTGGATCAACCTCGTCACCGACGGCCTCCCCGCGCTCTGCCTCGCCACCGATCCGATCGACCCCGACGTGATGAAGCAGCGCCCCCGCGCCCGCCACGAGCGCATCACCGACGGCGGATTCCTCCCGACGATGATCCTCACCGGCATCCTCACCGCCGGCGTCTCCTTCGCCGTCTATTACTACGGACTGCGATCCGAGACACCCGAACTGGCGCGCACGCACGCCTTCGCCACGCTTGTCTTCGCCGAACTGCTCCGCTCCTTCGGCGCGCGCAGCGAGACGCGGCCCATTTGGAGAATGAACCTGCTCTCAAACTTCAACCTCATCGCTGTCGTAGCGATCTCGTTCGCCATACAAGTCTGGAGCCATCACAGCACCGTCCTCGCGGGATTTTTGAAGACCGCGCTGATGCCATTCAGCGATTGCCTGATGCTGCTCGCCGTAGGAACCATTCCGCTTTTGTTCTTGGAGGTCGTAAAAGTCGCACGACGAATCAGGTCAGAGAGAAACACAGCGAAGTAACCACCGGAAGCAGATCGCTCCGCGCCCGTTCGCCGCCACTTCCGTGCCGTGCATTCCGGGCACGGAAAAAAAAGCCGGTGCCCTTGCGGACACCGGCTCTGGATTGTCAATGAGAGAGAGAAAATTACTTCTTCGGCTTATCAGCGGGTTTCTCCGCCGGCTTGTCGGCCTTCGGTGCCTTCGGGCCGAACTTCGTGATTTTCACGACTTCGTATTCGGTGCCGTCGGCATTCTTCTTGTTGCGGAGACCGGCCACGGTGTCGCCGACCTTGATGTCTTCGAACTTCGCAGCGGCTTCACCCTGCATGATTTCGGTGGTGGCGGAGACGATGTGCTTCACCTTCTTGCCGTCCTTGTTGACCTGCGTGAACGACTTTCCAGCGGCGTCGATCTCGTCGGCGCGGGAGTTCATCGGGATCGGCTTCGCTGCCTTTGCATCGGGCTTCTTGGCGTCCGCAGCAGGAGCAGCGGCTGGCGCGGCTGGCGCTGCAGGAGCAGTTGGTGCCTCGGCGGGCTTCGCTGCTTCCTTCTTCTTCGCCTGGGCGAAAGCTGCAGGGCTGGCCACGAGTGCGAGGCCGAAGGTGAGAGTGAATAGGAGTTTCTTCATGTGTTTTGTATTGTTCTTAGGATTTGAGGTTCAAACAAGCGGGCAGAACCTGTGAGACTCTTCCAGCTTGCAGCAGCGGAAATAGGTTCGTTCGCGTTGAGGGTCAAGTGGAATAGCTCAATCGAATTTCCGTCCTCCATGCGGTTCGCAGCCGCAGCATTGGCTTGCATGGATGCCCGCAGTCGTCTTCGTTCGTCTGACTATGCGAATTGCACGACTTCTTATCGATGGCAGGCCCACTCTCGCCCGCGAACATGCCACGGGGGTATTCACCGCGCTGGATGGCGAGCTCTTCGGCTCATTGCATGACACGGGAAGGTCTGTTCAAGGAACCCTGCTCGCTCCGCTTGAGCCGTCCGTCGTCTTTTGCATCGGGCTGAATTACCGCCGGCACGCCGAGGAGACGAAAGCCGAGATTCCGAAATATCCCGTGCTCTTTATGAAATCGCCCGCCGCCGTGCAGCATCCCGGCGGGCCGATCTTCCTGCCCCGCGCGCTTCGGAGCGACAAGGTGGACTACGAATGCGAACTCGCCGTGGTCATCGGCCGTGCTGCAAAGAACGTCTCACGCGCGAATGCACTGGACTACGTCCTCGGCTACACATGCGCAAACGACGTCTCCGCGCGCGACTGGCAAAAGGACGGCGGCGGCGGGCAATGGTGCCGCGGCAAGACGTTTGACACTTTTCTCCCTCTCGGCCCCGCGATCGTGACGGCCGACGAAATCCCGAATCCCAACGCGCTCCGCATCGCGACCCGCGTGAACGGCGAGACGCTGCAAGACTGGAGCACGGACGACATGATTTTCGACATCCCAACGCTGATCGAATTTCTGAGCGCCAGCACGACTCTCCCCGCCGGCGCGGTCATCATCACCGGCACGCCGCACGGCGTCGGAATGGCCCGCAACCCGCAGCGCTGGCTCCAGCCGGGCGATGTCGCCGAAGTGGAAATCGAGCGTATTGGCATCCTGCGAAATCCAGTCACGGAGGAATCCATCGGGTGATGTGATGAATTGAGTTTTCTCCACTGCGCCGGGCTTCCTTCCACGAGCAGGCCACGATTCCACGTTTCATATGGCAAAGCAGCACTCAGCCCGCCGTTTCTCAGGAAGAGCTTTGAGGCTGCTGCGAAAATGGCGGCCTGTGGCCGTCATGATTTTCGGGGCTTTGGTTCTATGGTTCATGGTATCCGGCCAGCCGCGCCGAATCCCGGGCCTGCGGGTGGCCCTCCAGTCGCTTGAGGGAATTGAACATCGCCTGATCGATCTTCGCTTCCAATGGCGCGGACCGGTTCCAGCAGATCCGAATATCATCATCCTCGCGATCGATCAGCCCATCCTTTCGGAGAACGAGAACAACGTCCCGGCATCAGCGTTTTCCAGATCGCCGGCGCTTCAGGCCATGTCCGAGGGGTATCAGGAATCATGGCGGCACATCGTTTGGGCGGAAACGATTGAGAAGCTGACGCAATACGGAGCCAAGGTCATCGTGTTCGACGTCATTTTCCAGCGAAAGGCCATGGATGCACTGCGGATTCAGCGCATTCTCAAGGCAGCCGGCGATGGCTCGCCGCCGGTTTCGGCAGACAACGAGCAGCGCATCCTTGCCGCTGCCATGAATGACTCGGCGCAGTTTCGAGCAATGGTGGAAAAGCATGCACCAAAGCTGGTTCTCGGCATGTCGTTTGACGAATCCGGAAGGCTGATTCTTCCTCATCCCACGGTCGCGCCGGAGGATTTCGACAACCTGCTGGGAAACGTTCTGATTCCGTTTGATAGCGAGGAAGAGCAAGTCTATCGTCGCGTGACCCATCGCTGGGTAATAGACAGGTTTCTGCTTGATGTAAAAGGGATGGACGCCCTGGCTGCATCGAAATTCAACGGCACCCTCGCCCCTGGAGAAGCCTTCCATCCAATCCGTTTTCAAGGCCCGAGGAACACTTATCCGTCTATTCCCCTCGCGGCACTTTTTGTGGACGAATGGCTCGCCCGGGCGGGCGGTGGACAAGTATTCCGCGATAAGATCGTCTATATCGGAGCCACTTACGAACTTGCCCATGACGATAAGAATACGCCCTTCGGAATTATGTCCGGAGTCGAGGTCCACGCAAATATTGCTGCGGACCTCCTGTCCGGTTCCCGTCTGAAGAACGTTCCAAATTCGGTAGCGTGGTGGATCACGCTCAGCATGGTCGCGATACCGGCGCTCCTCGTGCTCCTGATTAGAAACGCGCTTGGTCAGACGATTGCGATTCTGGCGCTCATAGTCGCGTATGTCGCCGCCTGTCACCTCGCGTTTGCACAGTTCGACAGGATTCTCCCCATGATGGTTGGCTTTTTCGGACCCGCGACGACCGGCGGATTCGGAATCATCTATTCGTTCTTTCTCGAGCAACGTGAACGACGTCACGTGCACGAGGTTTTTGGTCGTTCCGTCTCAAAGCGGATTGCAACAGTCATGCTCCGAAATGCAGAGGAACTCGAGCATGCCCGCGCCGGCGAGCGCCGGTCGGTCGCCGTGCTGTTCTCGGACATTCGCAACTTCACAGCGTGGTCGGAAAATGCGGCACCCGAAAACCTCGTCGGGCAGTTGAACGAATATTTCGAGCAGATGGTTCCCTTGATTGAGGATAACGAAGGCAACGCTCAGAAGTTCATCGGCGACGCCATCCTCGCAGCATGGGGTGACACTCATTCCAACGGTCACCCGGAAGATTGCCGCCGGGCGGTGATCGCCGCCATGAAGATGCGGGTCGCGCTATGCGATCTGAATGCAAAGTGGGAAGGTCGGAGCGATCGAATCACCATCACCATCGGCATCGGGATCAACCACGGCAGCGTCGTCACCGGCGAAGTCGGCGACCCGGAACGCCATGAATTCACCGTCCTCGGCGACGGCGTGAACTTCGCATCACGTCTGGAGTCGGCGACGAAAATCTTCCACACCGACTGCCTTGTCGGAGAAAGCGTGGAGCAGCTCACGCGCGACCAATTTACATTCCGCGAAGTAGCCTTCGTGCGCGTAAAAGGGAAGACGAAGCCCGTCCACATTTTTACCCCGCTCAGCGAAAAAACAACACCCCCTCCCGAGTGGCTCGCGGACTATCATAAAGCGCTCGACCTCCACCGGAGCCGTGATTTTGCAGGAGCCGCCGCACTTTTCGCCGGAATCAAACAGCGCATCGGCGGCGACGACTTCCTCTGCGACTGGTATCTCGAAATCGGCCGCCGCCACCTCGCAGATCCGCCTCGCGAAGACTGGGACGGCTCGGAGACGCTCACGGAGAAATAGGAACCACTCCAAAAGAAACACTTCCCCAAAGATACTACGTGTGCGTATATACGCATCTTCCAAAAGCCATGAAACTCGCCATCGCCTGCGCCGCCGTTATCACAGCCACTGCCACTGCCCAAGACTGGCCCGCATGGGGCGGGTCCGATCCGGGGCGCAATATGTATTCTCCGGCCAAGGGAATCCCGGCGAAATTTAATCCCGGAAAATTCAAGAAAAACTCCGAGGAGATCGACATGTCCACGACGCAGAACGTGCGCTGGATCGCGAAGCTCGGCTCGCAGACTTACGGCAACACCGTCGTCGGATACGGCACCGTTTACATCGGCACGAACAACGCCGGCGTGCGCGATCCGCGATTTAAGGACGACAAATCGGTGCTCCTCGCGCTGGACGAAAAGACGGGCGATTTGAAGTGGCAGTTCACCGTGCCGAAGCTCGCCAGCGGCAAGGTCAATGACTGGGAATATCTCGGATACCTCAGCGCTCCATTTATCGATGGCAACACGCTTTACTCCGTCTCCAGCCGCTGCGAAGTCATCGCGCTCGATTCCGCCGGACAGACAAACGGCAACGACGGTCCCTTCAAGGACGAAGGTAAATACATGCCCGGCCCGGCCAAGCCCGCTGTGGAAGCGACCAAGAAGGACGGCGATATTCTGTGGAAGTTCGACATGATGGACGAGCTCGGCGTCTTCCCGCACAACGCCTCGAATAGCTCGCCGCTCGTGCTCGACGACAAGGTTTTCGTCTGCACCAGCAACGGACAGGATTGGTCGCACGTGACTATCCCGGCACCGCAGGCTCCGAGCTTCATCGTCCTCGATAAAAAGACCGGCGCGCTCATCGGCGAAGACGACGCGAAGATCGGTCCGCGCATTTTCCACGGCATGTGGACCTCGCCCAGTGCCGGCAAAGTGGATGGCAAATGGCAGGTGTATTTTGGCGGCGGCGACGGCGTCTTGTATGCGTTCGATTCCGAGCCTGTGAAAGAAGGCGACACCGGTGTTTTCAAGACGGTTTGGACTTACGATTGCGTCCTTCCAGAATACAAAATGAAAGACGGAAAGCCGATCAAGTATCCGGCCCCGGAAGGCCCATCCGAAATTATCGCGACGCCTGTGGTTTACAAAGACCGCCTCTACGTTGCGACCGGTCAGGATCCTGAGCACGGCGAAGGCGTGGGCCGCCTGCTTTGCCTCAATCCCAAAGGTGCAAAGGGCGATATGACGAAGAACAAAGGCGCGCTTGTCTGGGACTTCAAAGACATCAAGCGCAGCATCAGCACCGTGGCGATCGACCCGGCGACGGACCTGCTCTACATCGGCGACTACAGCGGCTTCGTCTATTGCCTCGATGCAAACACCGGAAAGCTCTACTGGCAGCACGACATGCAAGCCCACATCTGGGGCAGCGCGATGGTCGTGGACGGCAAGGTATTCATCGGCGACGAGGACGGCGACCTCGTGGTCTTCGCGGCGAAGAAGGAGAAGGAAATCCTCAACGAAGTGAACCTCGGAGCAAGCATCCTCGCGACGCCGATCGTTGCAAACGGCACTCTTTACGTGAACACGCAGACGCATCTCTATGCAATCGGCGAAGGCGCAAAGGCTGAGGCGACTCAGAAGTAGACGCTACGAAAGCAGGAGCCTGCACACTGTGATCGCTGCGATCATCGCGACGATGTCGGCGGTGAGTCCGGCGATAATGGCGTGGCGCGTTTTGCGCACGGCGACGCTGCCGAAATAGACGGCGAGCACGTAGAACGTCGTCTCCGTGCTGCCGTAAATTGTCGCGGCCATTTTCGCGAGCATTGAGTCGGCGCCGTGGGTTTTCACGATGTCCACAAAGATGCCGTTTGATGCGCTGCCGCTGAGCGGTCGCATGAGCGCGAGCGGCAGCAGGTCCGGCGGAAACCCGACGAAATCGAGTGGCTTGCGGAGGAATCCCGTGATGGCCTGAATCACGCCCGCTTCGCGCAGAAGGCGGATGGATACAAGCATCGCGACAAGATACGGGATGATTCGCTGCGCCGTGCCGAAGGCGTCTTTCGCACCTTCGCAGAATTGCTCGTACACTTTCACCTTCCGCAGATGCGCGTAGAGCGGAAAGAACGACAGGAGAAACGGGACGGCGAGCAGGGAGATGGCGCGGAGGAGTCGTGAGAACCCATCGATCACCGGAACGGGGAGAACGAACGAACCGCCGAAATGATGCTTATCCCAGTGGAAACCGAGCTTTCCAATCTCGGGCCAGAAATCTCCATATCGCCACGCCCAACCCATTCTTTCTGGCAATTGATTCGCAGTTTCCGGCGCGACGAGGATGAAAAACATCGCCGCAAAAATCGCTAGGAACACGCCGAGCATCATGCGCCCGCCGGTCGTCAGCGCGGTGGCCTGGGCGATTTCGATCTCCGGCTCCGGCGTGACTGCCGCGACTGACTCTCCAGCATCGGCGGCGTCCGCTTTCACCGCAAAAAATGGCGCGAGCAGGCGGGACACCAGCACGCCGCACGTCATCGCGATTGCGCTGGAGACCAGAGCGGGAATCATAATTGAAGAAGCCGTCTTCGAGCCCTGAATCGCGAGGATGCTGATCGCTGTCGTGGGCACGAGCTGGATGCTCGCGGTATTGATCGCGAGGAACGTGACCATCGAATTACTCGCGACACTCGGGACAGGATTCAGCTTTTGCAGGAGGCTCATCGCACGCAGCCCGAGCGGCGTCGCAGCGTTGCCGAGCCCTAGCATGTTAGCCGACATATTCAGCACCATCGCACCCATCGCGGGATGATCGACGGGCACTTCCGGAAACAGCCTGCGCATGAGCGGACGCAGCGCCCGCGCGAGCAGCGAGACAAGCCCGGCACGCTCGGCGAGGCGCATCATGCCGAGCCAGATGGCCATCAGCCCCACAAGCGGAAGCGCGATTTCCATCACGGCGTCTTTCGCGGTCTTGAACGCACCGTCGGTCATCGCGGGGAGATTCCCGCTGAAGCCGCCGACGATGACGGCGACAAGAATCATGACGAGCCAGATGATGTTGAGCATGAAGTCAGGAACATCAACGAGCGCGGGGAACAAAGGAAAATCTTCTCCCCGTTGTCCGCTGTCCGCGAAAAACGGGCCGCTATGGTTCTACCAGAATTCGCCCTGCTTTGTGTCCCGAAAGCCCGCGTTTTTCGGGGCTTCGGCTTTAGAAGCAGCGGCCTTCGTCGCCGTGGCAGAAGCCTTTTTCTTGCGCCTCGCCTCGGCCGCGAGCCACTGCGCGTAACGCTTTTCCAGCATCGAGAGATCCAGCCGGATTCCCTCCAGCCGCCACGCCTGATCATCGAGATCCAATTCAAATTGCCGAAGAATTCTTCGCTTTAACACCGCACGATCCTTCTGGCTCGTGAAGTTCCACGAGGGGTGGCGTTTGTAGTCCCGCAGCCGTTCGCGCAGTTGCGAGAGACTCGCGCGGGCTTGTGCAATCATCCCGACAATCAGCGACGCGCGGGTGATTTCCACGCCGTCCTGTGCCGCTTCGCATCGCGCCAGAATGACCTCCAGCGCCGCCGTGTCGCCTGCGCGATAGGCAGTCTGCGCTTCGTGCCACAGCGCTTGCTCGATCGGCGAAAACTTCGACGCCCGATCGGGATGCAACCGGCTCACGATTTGACGATAGATTTGCTTGTGATTCGACGGCGGCGGCGCGGACGGCACCTGCCCAAGACTGCGCATGATATCATCATACCCCGGCGGTAACTGGCCGTGGGCCTTCTTGTAAGCCCTTGCCTGCTGCTTCAAGAAGTCGGCAAACGCATCCTTTTCGTCAGCGTCGAATTGCCCCCTGAACGGGTCAAAATCTCCGGCTTCTTCGTCATCGACAACCCCGCGCGGCGCTTTTTTGGGAGCCTTCGGTTCGTAAGGATCGGGCAATCCCTGCTCGCGGAGCTTGATGCGATGATACGCGATATAGTCAGCGCACCCGTCTCGCATCACAAGCTCATCGACATCGATCAAAATGCGCGCGCTGTGGTGAATCTCCTCCTCACCTTTCCGCAGCTCCGTCAACTGTTTGCCGAAGGTCGAGTGATACCACCGCTCAAACTCAGGTCCGTCCTTGGACTGATGCCGCAAGAGCTCCTGCTCGGCCTTCTCGACGTCCTTCAGCACCTTTTGATAACGCGCCCGATGCCCCTTGAGGATCGGCGCGTTATCCACCACGAGCAACGTACGGCAGACCTTCCCCCGATGCTTCGGGGTTTCCACGGTCCATACTCTCTTCTGTGATTTTTTCTTCGCCATAACTTCCGCGCGCAAACGAGCGCACGCGATTAAAGCGATTCGCACCGCACTCGAAAAGCTCGAACCGCCCGCACGGCGGATTTTCCCGCTCGCGAAAGGGCCGCGCGCTTTCTAGCGTTACAAACATGCCGAAACTCGCCGACATCGTCTGCCATTTAGCAGAGCTCCTCGACCACGCCCGCGTCTGCGATTACCCCGGCGCGCACAACGGGCTTCAGTTTGAAAACAGCGGCGCGGTGACGCGGGTCGCATGCGCCGTGGATTCGTGCGAGGCGGTCTTGCGCGAGGCGGCGTCGGTGCCGGGCACGCTGCTGCTTGTGCATCACGGACTGTTGTGGGGCGGCGCACAGCCGTTCACCGGCGCACTGCGGCGGAAAGTGCAGATCGCAGTCGATGGCGACCTCGCCGTTTTCAGCTCGCACCTCCCCCTCGATTTGCACCCCACGCTCGGAAACAACGCGCTGCTCGCGAAAGCACTGGGACTCAAAAAAACGAAGCCCGCCTTTTCTGCGAAAGGACAAATGATCGGCCTCGTCGGCGATCTCGCGACGAGCCGCGCGGCCCTGACAAAAAAGCTCGAAGCCGCCGTGAATGGTCGCGTTCACGTCGCACCCGGCGGACCGGATGAAATCAAGCGCGTCGGCCTCGTCACCGGCGGCGCGGGTCGCGAAGTCGCGACGGCAGCCGCTCTTGGCTGCGACGCGTTCATCACCGGTGAAGGACCGCACGACAGCTACACCCTCGCGGAGGAACTCGGCGTGAATTTGTTCTATGGCGGACACTACGCGACGGAGACATTCGGCGTCCGTGCGCTCGCCGCATACGTCGCAATGAAATACCGCGTCCCGTCGCACTTCATCGATCACCCGACAGGGCTGTAGAGATCGGAAAGCTGATTTGGACTCTGCACTTTGACGAGCAGAACTGCGCCGCCGGATAAACCGCCTCTGGCTCGAAGCGAGAAAAGTAATTCACTTCCGATCCGTCGCCATTGCGACCGGGTCTAGTTTCTCTCGAAACGTGCAGTCAAAGGCCCAAAGAACGCCTGAAGCCTAAAATCTTTCGACGTAACGAGACTGTGTGATTTTAGGAGTTTACCTCTCCGATGGAAAGCATACGTTTTACCTATGAATCCCAAGCGCGAACCATCCTACCGGGCCAGTGTCGTTCCAACCTCAAACCTCAAACGCCCCCGAAAGGCGCTTGCAGCATCGATCGGGCTGATGCTCGCATCCTCGGCAGCGACCTTCGCTCAAACACTGACGTGGGATCCAAACAACACACTCACTGGCGCACAAGGCGGCAGCGGTGATTGGGATGGCGGGAATTTTTGGTGGAATGGGACGACAAATGTGGCTTGGACGAGTGGGGCGAGTGCGGTGTTTACTTTTTCTAGCTTTGGTTTTAGCGGAACCGTGGATGTGGGTGGGATGGTTGTAGATGATTTGAGTTTCAATGCCGGCTACTACACTTTAGCTACACCAACTGGCGGGGTTCTCACGTTGAGCGGCGGCAATGGAGTTCATGTTCTGGATGTGGAATTCAACTCCGGCAGTCATGTTATCGCAGCGAATATCGCCGGAACTGAAGGTCTGACGATTGGTCGCGGAACCATCACCTTCACGGGAAACAATACGTATTCCGGCATCACACGAATAAGCGTCAATGGAGGATTAATATTGGGAAGTAATTCGGCTGTTTCAAGTGCGAGCACCGTTCAAATCGACACTCCCGGACTAGGAGGCGAAGGATTGAGGATCAATACCGCGAGTACCACGATAGGCGGACTGACCGGCACGGGGAACGTGACTTTCTTAACCAACTCCCAACTGTCTATCGGTGCCAACAACACCTCTACCGCATTCTCCGGCGCAATAACGGGAGCTGGCTCAGTAAATAAGGTTGGCACCGGAACCCTCACCCTTACAACAGGACATAATTTCTCGGGCCTCACGACCATCACAGGAGGGATACTCGCCGTGAGTGGAGGGGACTCTATACCCCAGGGCGTTTCCGTTGGGGCGGCGGGGACATTGCAACTGCTGGCCAACGAAACAGTCTCGGCGTTCGATGGCAGCGGACTTGTGGACATTGGAGGCAACACCTTTTCCGTGGGGTCCGGCACATTTTCCGGGGCGATCATTGGGACTGGATCCGTCGTGAAAAACACGACGGGGACACTGACGCTGTTGGGAGCGAATACCTTCTCGGGCGGACTAGCCATTTCGCAAGGCACTTTAGCGGCGGCGGATTTCGCACCTCTTGGCACCGGGAACATTGTTCTGAGCGGAGGGCAGCTTGCTTTTAACGGCCCATCGTTTTCCGCAAACCGTGCACTCTCCCTTGTCGGAGGAGGAACCGTGGGGGCGATTAACTCTGGAACGGATGCAACGTTGGACGGTCCAATCTCGGGAACCGGAACTCTTTCCAAGGCGGGAGCAGGGACACTGACGCTTGGAAATAGCGCCAATGCCTTTTCCGGAGATGTGAGCATCTTGGGAGGGACGCTAGTACCTACTTGTAAAAGTTCAGAACGTAACGTAATGTTGCGGGATGCCACGTCCTGCAACATCAATCATACTCAGCCACAATGAGCGCCAACAACTCGAATCGCTTTTGCGGCAGCCCAAAGCCCAAGCTCGATAC
>JANMGP010000178.1:0-10736 GCA_031374705.1 Verrucomicrobiaceae bacterium
GCAGCCTGACCCTGCCCGCATCGCGCCAAAACGCGCCAAAAACAGCGATTTCCCAATGATTTTCCACCTCAGAACTCCCACCGCAACCACCCCTCGTTTCACAACCAGCCTCAACTCGCTTTATTCAGCGTTTCCCTAAGCGGGGCTGGTTAGTCGCTTTGTCTCATTCTTTTCCGGAATGAGCAATCTCCAGATTGCATTGGGGTCTGCCTTCTGCTTTAATGGGGTTGATGTCGATTTGGCGCTCCACATGGCTGGCATTTATCATGGTCGTTCTGGCCGTGATGAATGTGCATTGCGTGGCGGAGTCGCTGCTCGCCGGTGAAAATCAGTCCGCGTGCTGCCATCATGGCGGTCAAGATGATGACGGACAGGACTCCGATGAGTGCGGCGTATGCAAAGTGATCGTCGGCCCCGGCGGAGTAATTCTTTCCAAGGCTTCCGTGGTTATTCTGGAACTGCTGCCGTCGATTCTCGTTACGATGGACGCCGTGCACCATTTGGAAAAAGCAGCACCTCGAGTCCGTGGCGCGCCGCCGGGCGAAGGCCCGCCGCTGATGGCCCTGTTCCTGTCTGCGACTGCGCATCCTGTGCGCGGCCCCTCCTTCGTATAGTCACGTTCCACCCGGAACGCTCTGCCTCTCCGCGTGCTCATCCGTGCCGCGGCTACTCCCGTTTTCACAAAAACTCGCTCCCCTCATCTCTATTTCCATGATTAAAAAACTCACCTTCCTTTCCGCTGCGCTGCTGATTGCGTGGCCATTGTGCGCCGCGATTGCACCGGAGGAGGCCGCAAATACCGTCATCCTGACCGAAACCGGTGAGAAGAATCTCAAAATAGAAACCGTCGAGGCGGAGGAGACGGAGTTTGAAGAAATCGTCTTTGCGCTCGGGCACATCAAGGTTGCGCCCGGTCGGCGTGCCATCGTGAGCAGCCGGATTCCGGGCCGCGTCGTAAGCGTGGAAGCGCACGTCGATACCCAAATCCGGATGTCCTCGGAGGCGCTGACAATCGAGAGTCGCGTGCCAGGCGATCCGCCGCCGAAGTTGCGTTTGCCGGTGCCCATCAGCGGCATCGTGAGCGCGGTGAACGTCGTCGAAGGTCAGCCGATCGAGCCCTCCACATCGCTTGTCGAAATCCTCGACCTTTCCACCGTGCATGCCACAGCGGCGGTTCCCGAGCATCTGGCGTCGCGATTAAAGCCCGGAATGAAAGCGCGCATCCGGGTGCTTGCCGTGGAAGGCCGGGAGTTCACCGCAGAACTCGCGCACATCGGCGCGGAAGCGGACACAAAAACCGGGACCATCGAAGCGGCGTTTCATGTCCCGAACGAGGACTATGCGCTGCGGCCTGGAATGCGCGCGGAGTTCTCGATAGCGACAGCAAAACGGGAGGGAGTAATGAGCATTCCCCGCATCGCGCTGCAAGGTGATGTGACCAGCCGGAGCGTCTTCCGGCGCCACTACGATGCATCGCTGAAACACACGTTCGTCCGCGTGCCGGTGCAGATTGGCGCAATAAATGACCGCTCTGTGGAAGTGACGGCCGGCCTCACGGCGGGAGACGAAGTGGTGACCACCGGCGCTTACTCACTCGGATTTGCAGGCAAGGGCAGCGTCTCGTTGAAGGACGCGCTCGATGCCGCGCACGGCCATGAGCACAACGAGGACGGCAGTGAAATGACGCTCGAACAAAAGGCGGCCCGCGATAAGGCGAAGGCAGGCGGCGGGGCGGGAAACGGTGACTTTTCTAGGCTCACTGTTTTCTCCCTCGTGTCCAACGGACTGCTGCTCCTGCTGCTCATCATCGCGATGCTGCGGAAGCCGGCCATCGGGATGCCACAGGTAGAAACCCGCTGAGAAATGCTGAACAAGCTGATCCGCCTCGCCCTTCACAATCGCGCCGTCGTTGTCGCGCTGGCGTTGCTTTTGATGGTGATGGGCGTGCAGACGACAATGAAGTTGCCGGTCGAGGTGCTGCCGGATCTCACGAAGCCCACGGTTATTGTGCTCACCGAATCGCCGGGCCTCGCTCCGGAGGAGGTTGAAATCAACATCACCCAGCCCATCGAGCGGTCGCTGCTGGGCGTCGCGGGATTGACGCGACTGCGCTCGAATTCCGATGTGTCGCTCTCGCTGGTGTATGCTGAGTTTGCGTGGGGCACGGATCTTTATAAAGCCCGGCAATTCGTCCAGGAGCGTCTGGCCGGGGCCCGCGGTTCCCTGCCGCAGGGCGTGGAGCCTTTCCTCACTCCGGCCGCTTCGCTGATGGGAGAGATCATACTGGTAGGCGTGAGCAGTCGGGATGGAAAAATGCTGCCGCGCGACGTACGGACGATTGCCGACTGGACCATCCGCCCGCGGCTCCAGAGCATCGCGGGCATTGCCGAAGTATTGAACATGGGCGGCGGCATCAAACAAATCCAGGTCCAGCCCGAGCCTTACCGCATGGCGGCCTTCGGCGTTTCGTTTGATGAAATCGTGAGTGCCGCAAAAGAATCCGCGAGTAATTCGACCGGCGGCTTCATTAACAACAGCACGACGGAAATCATGGTGCGAAATCTCGCGATGACAGTGCAGCTCGAAGATATCGCGCGCACCGTCGTGAAGCGGGTCGGCGATCGCTCCATCACGCTATCCGATGTCGCGAAAGTCGAATGGGGCGTCGAGCCGATGCGCGGCGATGGCAGCGTGAACGGGAAACGCGGCGTGGTAATGAGCATCACAAAAGCGCAGGGCTTCGACACGCTCGCGCTCAGTGCCAAGATCGAGACAGCCATTGCAGACCTGCAAAAGACGCTGCCTCCGGGAGTAGAGGCCACGCTGCTTTTCCGGCAGGGCGACTTTATTGAACATGCCATCGGCAACCTGAAGGAAGCCATCCGCGACGGCGCGATCATGGTGACCATCGTCATCTTTCTCTTCCTCCTCAATTTCCGCTCCACGTTCATTACGCTGATGGCGATGCCCCTGTCGTTCGCAATCACAATGCTCGTGTTCAAGTGGTTCGATATTTCCGTGAACTCGATGACGCTCGGCGGTCTCGCCGTGGCCATCGGCATGGTTGTCGATGACGCCATCGTGGACGTGGAAAATGTCTTCCGGCGATTGCGCGAAAACGCTGCGCTCGCGAAGCCTCATCCGCCGCTCGATGTCATCGCACGCGCATCCGGCGAAGTGCGAAATTCCATTCTATACGCCACGCTGCTCATCATCCTCGTCTTCCTTCCGCTGCTGGGGCTGACGGGTGTTGAGGGTCGTCTGTTTTCGCCCATCGCCATCGCGACAATTGTCTCGATGATTGCCTCCTTCATCGTCTCGCTCACGACGATTCCCGTGCTCTGTTCGATACTTCTGCGACCAAAGGAAGGCCATGCGCATGGCGATGGTTTCATGACGCGCGGAATGAAATGGTTGCTCGAGAATACGCTGCTGCGCTTCGGCCTCTCACAGCCATTTCTACTCCTCGGAATCGTCGGCATGATGGTCGTCGGCGCGTTCATGCTCTATCCACAAATGGGTAAGGACTTTCTGCCTTCATTCAAGGAAGAGACGGCGCTGATTTCCACGACCGCCGCGCCGGGTACTTCGCTGGAGGAGACCAACAACATCGCTGACGTCATCGAGCAGGAATTGCTCGGCATCCCGGAGGTGAAGAAAGTTGGACGCCGCCTCGGACGCGCCGAGCGTGGCGACCACGTCGTGCCGGTTTCGACCGTGGAGTTTGACGTGGATTTTCGCCCGAATAAGGACGCGAAAGGGACGCAACGCAGCCGGGCCGAAATTCTTGCTGACGTAAAGAAGAAGGTTCAGGGAGTGCCGGGAACTTTCAGCGTGGTGATGGGACCGCTCGCCGACCGAATCGGCCACATGCTCAGCGGCGTCTCCGCGCCTGTGGCAATAAAGGTCTTCGGCCCTGACCTCGATAAACTGCGTCAGCTTGGCGTAGAGATTCAGGCGGTGGCGAAGACACTTCCCGGCTTTGAAGACTGCAAGCTCGACCAGCAGTCCGTTATTCCTCAACTCCGCATCGAGGCGGATCGCGAACGGTGCGCTGCGTACGGCATTACACCCGGAAAATTGAACGACAGACTCTCGACGCTGATCGGCGGCGAGAACGTTGCCGCGCTCCGCGAAGGTCAGCGCGAAGTGGACCTCGTCATCCGCCTCCCGCTCGAATGGCGGGAGACGCCGGATAAACTCGCCGAACTCCCCATCGAAGTCTCCGACGGGGACGGCGGCATCCAGCGCATTCCGCTCCGTCTGATCGCCGACGTGCGCGAGGCAAAAGGCCCCAATGTGATCTTCCGCGAGAACGCCCAGCGCCGCTTCGCCCTCGCCATCAAGCCCGGCGTGCGCGACGTCAGCACGCTTGTCGTCGAGTTACAAAAACGGGTCGCTGAAAAGGTAAAACTGCCCGAGGGATACTTCATCACATACGAGGGTGAATTCCTCGCGCAGCGCGAAGCATCGCAACGGATCGCCATGCTCAGCGGAGGCGTTCTCATCATCATCGCGTTCCTGCTTTACGGTTACTTCCGTACACCGTTTTTTGCCATGCAGGTGCTCTTCGATATCCCGCTCGCGCTCGTGGGTGGTCTCGTCTTCACTTATTTCAAACTGAACAACATCTCCATCGCCACGCTCGTCGGATTCATCGCCGTCGCGGGCGTCGCCGCGCGCAACAGCATCATGCTCATTTCCCACTACCTCCACCTCATGCAGCACGAAGGCGAAGGCTTCACGAAGGCCATGGTCGTTCGCGGCACGAAAGAGCGCCTCGTCCCCGTGCTCATGACCGCGCTTTCGGCGGGCATCGGTCTCATCCCGCTGGTCCTCGCCGCCGACCAGCCCGGAAAGGAAATCCTGCATCCCGTCGCCGTCGTCATCGTCGGGGGACTCATCACGAGCACGCTGCTCGGTCTCGGCGTGACGCCCGCTGTTTTCTACACGTTCGGACGAAAAGCCGCGCAACGCGCCATCGAAAACGAAGCACCAGCATCGCATTGAAACATCTCCGCGCCGTGGCGGCGGTTTGGACGCCACGGCGTGGTCACTTCTACCCAAACCGCACAAAACAATAGAACACACAAAAACATGAAAAACCAAATCCTCACGCTGCTCGGCAGCCTCGCAATCACCGCAAGCGCACTCGCGCACGGTGGCGTCGAAATCGGCCCGAATGGCGGCCGCATTCTCGAGTTTTCGAAGAATGAAACGATGCACGGCGAAGTCACAGTGAAGGACGGGAAGTTCCGGGTCGCCGTCCTCGACAAAGACATGAAGCCCGTGAAGCTCGCAGACCAGACGCTCACGGCCAGCGGCGGCCCGAGTGGCAAGGCTGCGAAACTCGAAGTGACCAAGGACGGCGAGCAGTTTGTCATCCCGACGGTGAAATCCGGCGAGTGGCTTGTCCTGCAGTTCAAGACCGACGCCAAAGCCAAGGCCGTCACCGCGCGTCTCGAATACGACACAAAAAACTGCGACAAATGCAACGCACAGGAGTGGATCTGCAAATGCCCCGCTGAGAAGAAGAAATAGCCACCCAATCACGGCAACGGAGCGGCGGCCTGGAAATCAGAGCCGTCGCTCCGGGCGCTGTGTAAGATTCCTGGCTCGCGGTTGCTGCGGCAGACGGTTACTGCTGTTCCGGGTCCTCCACCTTCCGCCGGCGGCAAAAAAACGAGGCACTTGCGATTGCTTTGCGTATCGCGACGCGGGTCTCCGGAAGGCATGAAACATCGCGCTGCTGATGCACCGATCCACGGCCTGTTACCCTCAGACTTCGGATTCGCGCGAGTACCACTGAACCATCAAAGTGACGCCCCTCGTACTGCTTATCGAGTTCCCGAATTTGCCGCTGTTTCTCGCGCTCCTCCCGTCCGTATTTCCGCAATCCGCAACCGAACCAGAGGTAAGCCATGAACGTTCCCAAGACGACGAGCCAGAACCATATGTAGGCGGGCAGGAATGTATCTGTAGGCGGCGGCATGGGGGAACGATACGGCAAGCGCCGCGTTGCGTAAACGGGATTCATGGTGTGGTGTTCGGATGCCGTGGTCGCTCGCGCGTCGTCCGCGGTTGCCGGCTTGGGTGAGGGTGTGCATGGTGGGGCGATGTCGGATGATATTCCTTTTTGTATGGAGAATGCTCGTTGCCCGATTTGCGGGCGTCCGAACGCTTGCCGTCTGGAGACGGGGGAGGCGTATAAGGGGTCGTGCTGGTGTGAGGCGCCGCAAATCTCGGACGCGGCGATGCGGCGGATGCGCGATACGCTGCCGGAGGGTCGCTGTTTATGCTTCGATTGTTTGTCGGCGATCGCGGCGAATGGGGATATCCCATGGAGCGTTCTCGCCGCTCGATCAAAAACCGCGCTCCCCGTTCCGGGCGATGGGGACAGTTACGTCGAAAACGGCTGCGTGGTTTTCACTGCGCAGTATCACCTCCGCCGCGGATACTGCTGCGACAGCGGCTGCCGGCATTGCCCGTATCCGAAGGGGTGATGCGCTCCCACGCTCCCAATCACCGTGCATTCCGTGCGGAGCTTGCCGCGCCGGGCACGCGCTGTTAGGAACCGCTCATCATGGAGAATGATCCAACAACGCCGCGCCGCAAGCTGGACCTGCTGCGATGGGGAATCGCCTTCATTGTGATCGTCGCGGGCACCGGAGGATGGAAGGCTTACGATTTCAGTGAGGCGGCGAAAGAGGCAAAGGCGTTGGGGTGGGGGTGGCAGTATGACGATCCCTTCGTTGCGATTCAGACTGATTGCGAAAACAATGGAAAACAATGAGACACACTAAAACAATGGAAAACAATGAGACATGGAAAACAATGAGACACACTCAAAGTAATACAAACTCGCTGAATCAATACGGCTCCCGCACCGACCCGCGGGCCGTGGACATTGTCGGGGAAAAAGAGCCGCAGGTGAGTAAAGTGCTCGTCCGCCGCACCGTCCCGCCATGCACGCCGCGAGCATGCTCAAAAGCGCCCGGCAAAAAACGTCGCGCTCGACCACATGAGCTTCAAAGGCACGCTGGACCTCGTTCGCCACTGGCAACACTATACCGCCGCGCAAATCCGTGCCAGCGGGCGCGAAGCCGTGTTCGTGCTCTGCGTCACTGACGTTTTGCCCAAACGCCTCGGACGTTGTGAACCTCCCATTCTTCGCGCCAATTCCCGTCACTTCTCTGCGATGCAGTACAGATACTCGTGCCCTCGGAGGAAGATCTCTTTGCCGCAGATCGCGGGGGATGCGTCGAATTGTTCGTCGAGCTTGTTCACCGAGATGCTCTCAAATGCATCCGAGTCTTTGATGACCTGCACTGCGCCGTTTCGCCCTGTGAGATAGATGCGCCCGCCAGCGGCGACGGGCGATGCATAGACTCCGGTGGCACCGTCCATGCGAGTGCTTTCGTAATGCGGTTTGCCGGTCTTCGCGTCGAAGCAGGAGAGCATCGGATTATTGCCGCTGTGGAAGTAAAGACGGGAGCCGGAGAGAAGGGGCGAGGGAACATAAGGGGTGCCTTTTCCGTGCTTCCATGCGACTCCGCTCTCGGTGAGGTCGCCCGTTTTTCCGAGCGGGATGGCGAGCAGCGCGGCACCGCGAAATCCGCTGATGGCGTAAACCATACCGTGGCCGGCGACGGGCGTGGGGATCACGTTTGCCGTCATGCCGCCGCATTCCCAAAGCTGCGCGCCGCTCGCCAGATCATAGGAGCGGATGCGCGCGGTCGCGCTGGTGACGACCTGCGGTTTTCCATCCGCGGTGACAATCAGCGGCGAGGACCACGTCGTGTCCTCGCTGCGCTTTTGCCGCCAGAGTTCTTTGCCGGTGTTCTTGTCGAGGGCCGCGATAAAGTCATCGTCGCCCTCGTGGTCCCACTGCACGACGAGTGTGTTGCCGTGGAGTGCAACGGAGTTTCCTTCGCCAAAGCCCGCGCGGGTGCGCATGTTGCCGAAGTCCACGGACCATTTTACGTTTCCTTTGAAATCAAGGCAATGGAGCCCGCGCGAGCCGAACCACGCGTAGAGATTCGTCCCGTCGGTGACCGGCGTGTGCGACGCAAATCCATGATCGCGGTGGTGCCCTTCATGCGGGAGTTCCTCCTTCACGACCTTTTGCCAAAGCGTCTTTCCCGTCGCGCGTTCGAGGCAGAGCACGGTAAACTGCTGGATTTCCGAAGGTGTCTCGCCGCGGCCAAATCCGCCGGGACGTCCTCCGCCGAGCTGGCGGCGCGGACTGTCGCCGGGCTGCGCGTCATTGCGCGGCGCTGCGGCCTCGGGCTGTGCGGCAACTTTCGCCGGCTCGACTTTCTTGCCCGTCGAAATCGCGGTCTGGATAAAGATGAAATCGCCAGTGACGATTGGTGTCCCGGTGCCGCTGCCGGGCAGCTTGATTTTCCATTTCACATTCGAAGTTTCACTCCACGTTGCCGGCGGGTTGGCGTCCGGTGCCTCGCCGGTCCCGGACGGTCCGCGAAACTGCGGCCAGTCTGCGGCGACGGCGGTGATGGATGTGACGGCGAATGTGAATGCGAGGATGGTCTTCATTGTCGGAATTGCCCGTGTTGAACACTCGCGGGCGGGAAAAGATGCGCGGAATATCGAGCGGGGCACGATTATTTTCCGATGGCGTAAAGCCAGCGATCGGAGCGGATGAAAAGCCGCCCGTCGGCGATGACCGGGCTCGCGTTAAACATCGCGCGCTCTTCCAATTTGCTGGTTCCGAGTAGTTCAAACGTGGGTTTAGCCGCGACGACGAAGACCTGGCCTGCGCGGGAGAGGTAATAGAGCTTTCCATCTGCGAGCACCACGGATGGGTAAAACTGGTCGGCGCGCGGGAGGCGTTCTTCGTAAACTATTTCACCGGTTGCGGCGTTTGTGCAGCTCACGACCGGCATGCTGTCACTCGCCCAATAAAGGTGGCCGTTGTAGTAAACGGGCGATGAAACATTTGAGCCCTTTTTGCCGCGCCAGAGTGGCTCGACTGCTCCGCTCCCGCCCGTCTTTATCGCGAGAGAGCCGCCGCCTCCACGCCCGCCGATGCAAAATACGATGCCCTTGTCGGCTACGACGCTCGGCACCATGTACCATGGGATTTTCGTTTCGCAGGACCATAGCGGCGTGCCTTTGTCCGGATCAAATCCCAGCACTTTTCCGAACACGGCCACGACGAGTTCGGTCTTGCCCGCCGGGTTTTTTACCAGCAGCGGCGTGTTCCACGATTCCTTCATTCCCGGAGCGCGCCACACTTCCTTGCCCGTGGTTTTGTCGAGCGCGACGAGCGATTCGCTCTCCACACTCGCGTTCACGATGACGAGGTTGCCGTGTAGAATCGGGGATGCCGCCGAGCCCCAGCCGTTCAGCCCGTCGCCGACATCCGCCTGCCACAGAATCTTCCCGGCGAGGTCCATCGCGAACACGCCGGCCTTCCCAAAAAAGGTGAACACGTGCTTTCCATCGCTCACCGGGGTCGCCGAGGCGTAGCCATGGCCGTCGCGGATTTTATCCTGCTCCGGGAGCTTCGAAGGAACGTCCTTTTGCCACACGATTTTCCCCGTGGCGCGATCAAGGCAGAGCACGTGACGATTCAAATCCTCCTGCGCGCCCTCTGGTTGTCCGGGGACATTGTAGCCGGTGTAGGCGGTGAGAAAGATGTGTTTGCCGAGGAAAATGGGGCTCGATGTTCCGGCCCCGGGCAGCTCGGTTTTCCAGGCGACGCCTTGCGTGCTCGAAAACGTCGTGGGCAATCCCGTATCGGCGCTGGTTGCGAGTCCGCCGGGGCCAGTCGGCTGCGTGAGTGGTGACGGCGGCGAGGATGGCGATGAGCTGGAGAGCTTTCATGCCGGCACGTCTATCATTGCGGAGCCGCTTGTCCATTGAATTGGAGCCGTCCCGTCGCTAACTTATCATGCCATCTTTCAGAAATAAAGAGACGTTCCCAAGGTGGGCGACGAGCGGCGGGTCGGATACCATAGAGACGCGACAGCCGGGACAAATCGGAGTGGGGCTTTCCTAAGCCCCGTCTGGCGCGATGGCGGCAACTCGCGCTTGCCACTGACGTGGCAACGGGGCTTAGGAAAGCCCCGCTCCCATTCGCGCCTCCGCTATAGTCTCGTTACTTTGGGCAGATGGTATCACAGGCCTCACATGACTAAAAAGGAAGCCGCTTCCAATCGCTCACCATTACTATTGATCGGCACCGAATTGCCTAAAAATGAGCGGAGATTCGCGGAGATGAGCGGTTCCAAAGTGTGGCTTCCCTTGTTTGATAATAGCGAAACGTGTTTCGTGCCCCGTGTCGGAATACCGCGCCGCGACTCGCAGGCTACTGTTCGCCTGTCAGTCCAGCAGCAGCAGCCTGCTCCGCCGTCAGAAAATCAATCGCCCCTCCGTTAAAATACAACTCCACCCGCCGAATCACCTCGTCCGCCGAAATCATATCCAGACACCGCGGAAGATAGCGCATCTCAGCGCTCTCCGATTTCCGCACTTCGCTCTCCGCAATCGCCAGCTCCACCACATCCACGCACAGGCTCTCATCCTTCTTGTCCCCATCGCCCAGCGGCACCGTCCGCGATTTCCAGCAGCCGCCATTATCGCAGCACCGCAGCGCACCGTTTGTGTGGATGTATTGATGATGCGGATACGCCTCCCACTGCGCCGGTTCGCGCCCGCCTGCAATCACCACGCACGGACGATTCCTCGGCATCCCGCGCGGATACGCCTCG
>JANMGP010000179.1:0-26753 GCA_031374705.1 Verrucomicrobiaceae bacterium
CCCGCACGCGGTGGCCCGGAATGCGCTTCCCCGTTTGCAGTCGCGCATTCCACACATCACGCCACAACGGAGCCGCGCACGGGGTGGCGCGGAATGCCCGCAGCGGCGAGTTCGGAGTCATCGCCATCCGCGTCGCTTCAACGGAGCCGCGCACGGGGGGGCGCGGAATGTAACTAGCGATATCAAGGTCCGCGTTCCCGAAGATTTAAAGGCTTCAACGGAGCCGCGCACGGGGGGGCGCGGAATGCACCCTCACATGGCAGCGCGGCACCACCGAGTATCTCGCTTCAACGGAGCCGCGCACGGGGGGGCGCGGAATGACAACACTTGTTCCCAGTCTTCGGGCACCGAACGAACGCTTCAACGGAGCCGCGCACGGGGGGGCGCGGAATGTCGACCGTTCCGCGTTCGGGACGGCCTGCCTCTATGTCGCTTCAACGGAGCCGCGCACGGGGGGGCGCGGAATGAGAGAACATGACGCGGGGCTACGCGGTAAAGCTGATTGCTTCAACGGAGCCGCGCACGGGGGGGCGCGGAATGGACAACGCGTAAGAAGTTCGGCCCGCGCCTTTTCTCGGCTTCAACGGAGCCGCGCACGGGGGGGCGCGGAATGGGCCTTTGTGTAACTGCCTTTGGCTCAGGATTCAAAATGATTGTTTGCGAGAGGTTCGATTTCTTTGCGGCGGAGTCTCCTAAAAGTGGGTGTCCAGAGGTGTGTCGATCACCCGCAAATCCGCACCCACACTTGACTGCGAGCGGGTTCCCTTTACGGCGAACGCACCTGACCGCTCGCGGCGGTTCGCAAGCGGGACTCTGATGGTTTGGAATGTCAAAGAACGCCGCCCTTTTAGCAGGGCAGGGGAGTGTCAGACCACGTAGCATGGCGCGTCGAGCTTCGTGTAGGGTTTTCCCAATGCGGCGATTACCCGGTCGCCGCGTCCTTCGGAGGGACCGAGCGAGACGAAGAGAATCTGGTCCTCGCTTTGCAGAATCACCGCCAGCAATTCCCTCTGGAGCCGGGCGAGTTCCGAGGGATTCAGGTCGCACTCAAAGACCGAGAACTGCAAATGCTCGCCGTGATTTTTGCACGTCTTGAAGACGCGGTCGCGCCGATTGTCCTCCGTGATGTCGTAGCAAACGAGATACGTCGTTCTCATCGCGTGAGGAATGGTGTGTATTCCGGAATCTCGCCGGTGAGCACGCGGGCGAGGATGCGAAATTGCAGCTCCACCGCGCGGCGGTAGCTCACTTTGTAGTCGAAAAGCGGATGCGTCACGAGCGAGTTCATCCGCTGCTCGAAGCACTGGAAAAACTTCTTTCGCCCGCCTGCGCTGAGATTTACGGCGCGCCCCGCCGTGACGAAATCCACTGGCGTCACATAGCGATTATTCACCGCCGTGAGCACCACGCTCTCCGCGATGAGCGGGCGGAATTCCTCCATCACATCCAGCGCCAGTGCGGGCCGTCCGTGACGCGGCTGATGGTAAAAGCCCACATACGGATCGAGCCCCACCGCATACGCCGCCACCGTGCATTCCTTGGCCAAAAGCGAATACGCCAGCGAGAGCATCGCGTTCACCGGGTCGGTGGGTGGACGCCGGTTTCGCGTGGTGAAATCGAACCGCGCCCACGGAGCCTCCGGTCCCGCGGGCACATCCGGTATGTCGTCGGCCTCGGGATTGCGCAGCATCCCGGCGAACTCTGCAAAATACTCCGCCGCCGCCGCGCCCTCCACGCCGAGCAGTTCCGCCAGCGAACCGCAGCGCTCCACGTCCTCACGCGCCCGGCCCAGCCGCAGTTTCACACGCTCGGGCGGCGTTTCGTGATTCCGCATAAAGAGCACGCGATGATTGTGAATCTTCCCGCGCACAAACTGCCGCGCGATGCGCAGACACGCCGCTTCATCGCCTGCCGTGCGAAACTGCGCGATTCGGACGAGGATGTTTTTCAACCCATGCCCGCGGGCCAGTCCGTAAAACCAGCCGCCCATCGAAAAGAACGTCACCGGGATGTCGTGTTCGCACAGGAGCTGGATGGTCTGTGTGGTGATTTGGATATTCCCAAAAAGCACCACCTGCGAAACATCGCTCACGCGCACTTCCTCCACCGTGCGGTCTTTTTCCTTCACCTTCAGCACCTCGTCATTGCACCCGATGCGAAAGCCCTGGGTATTCAAAAAGAGCACGCGCTTTTCATCGCGCGCAGCCATCAGCCGACGCGGTGATGTTGCTGCGACGCCCCCGTCGCAGGCTGTATCGGCGACGCCCTCGTCGCCGAGCGTCCGCTGCCCTCCGCCCGATCGCGACGAGGGCGGCGCGGGCACTTCCTGCGACGGGGCGTCGCAGCTACGTCGTGCCAGCAGCTTCGTCTCATCCGGCAGACACACCGGCGCGAGCGAGCAGCGCACACACTTTGGCGAATCCACCAGCGGCGGCGGGATCGGCCCGCGTGCCACCATGCGACACTCGTCGATTTTTCGCATCACCCACGCCTCCAGCTCCGGGGTGAACTCCATCGGCACGCGCTGCTTCGTCCCGCGATAGTAAATGATCCCGCCGTCGCATTGATAACCGTTCTCCCGCAGCACCAGACATTGCAGCCCGAGCTGCATCCGGTCCGTGTCCCACAGGTCATTCGCGCCATCGTCGCCCGTGCGAGGCGAGCCCACTTTATAATCCACCGGACACACCGAGGCCACCTCGCCATCCGCCCCCACTCGGACTTCCACGAGGTCCATCTTCGCCACTACGCCGTGCTTGTCCGAGCCGAGCATCACCGAGCGCGAGTGGATCGTGTCTTCAAGTAGCGGGGCTGTCCCGGCCCCTTGAGGCGGGCCCTCCGGCGATGCAATATCAGCAGACGCATTTGAAGGGGCTGGGACGGCCTCCCTACTTTTCGGCATTCCGCCCTTCCCGCCATCCACCTTCGTATGAATCGCCGCGCCCCGCAGCGTATCCGCATTGTCCACAAAGATGCCCTCGACATGCTCGTAATAATAAAGCCGCGGACAATAGACGAACTCGTTCAGCATCCGCGCCGGAAGCGCCGTAGCTGCGCCGCCCTCGTCGGATGGAATTGCGCGTGATGCCTCGTCGTCCCGACATATCGGGATATCGGCGACGCCTTCGTCGCCCGTCGGCGTTTCAGAGCGAAGCTGCGACGGGGCGTCGCTGGCACCACCTGCGACGAGGGCGTCGCAGCTACGATCGCTCTCCGAAGTCCCCGCCGCAGCGTGCATCGCCGCCACCATCGTTTGGGTAAAAAGATCCGGCATCCCATCATCCGCCTCCTTTTTCCGAGGGTTGCGCCGACCTGAAGATGGAGTGCGGTTCGATGCCATAAATTTGAGTCTATTGTCCTATGCAGATTCCGCGCCCGGCTTCGTGCATAACCTCTCAAACGCCGCCTTCGCCGCTGCAAATCCCTCGTCCGAAAACACCACGCTCTTCGCCTTGCCGACGGGATTACTAATCAGCCCCTTTGCATGAAGCCGCCCCAGCGCATCCCAATCCAGCCCCTTCCACGCGCTCCAGGCAAACTCCGGGCGGTCGCGGAAACTTGTCAAAAACAACATCGCCAGCACCGCATCATCCACCTTGTCAGCATCCGCATTCATCGCATCGTCCGCAGCGCCGCCCCGCCTAACTCCCCGCCGGCTTCGGCGCAGCGCCCCCCGCCGCACCATCGCCCCCAGTCGCCGCAGCCTTCTTAGCCTCTGTCACCGTGCCATAGTCCCGACGCGGCTGAAACTCGATCCGCGCCAACTCCGGCGTCTGGTCTGCATCCCGCGTCGCCGAGCAATAATAAAACCGCACCCGCAAAAGCGTCGTCTCCCCGAGGTCCTGCGCCGCATTCCGCGACTTCGTTGCACCCTGCCGCGAGGCCCCCGTCGCATCCGCCTCCACACCGTCGATGATTGCCAACTGCGCCTGAATCCTCGCCAGCCGCGCAGCCGGATACCGCCACTCCGCCTTTACCAGACCCTCCGCATCCACCTCCACCGCCTGCCGGGCCAGAGCCAGACAACGCCCATCATCAAACCGCCCCAACAGCCCGCCCTTCCACAAATACTTCTCATAAACACCCGCCCGCTCCTCCTCCGAAATCTCGCCTTCATCGATCGCCGCAATAAAGTTAAACCCGCCCCGCAACTGACGCTCCAACTCCTCAAACGCCTTCCGCGAAAGCAGCGAAGCCTCCGCCCGGTCGCCCTCCGAATCGCCCGTCAGTGCATCCAAACGCTCCAAGCTCGCCAAATCATCCACCACATCCTTGCGCAACCCGGCGGGTAGCTTAAATGGACTATCTGTAGCCCGGCCATCGTCCACTTTCAGGACGAGTTTCAAGCGACGTGCGAGTTCAGTAGATTGTTCGTTTGGCATAAGGGTTACCTCCAGATGGTTTGTGAATTGGGATTGTTAGATTGAAGAAACAGCCGCCCGTTGTTGCAAATGATTAGTGAATGCCAACGCGCGACATGCGAAACATTAACACCGTTCCCGCTACCGCCAACCGGAAAATGCAGGCTAACACAAAATTTCCCACACACGCAAACCGCGCGACGCCACCAAACACAAACTACCCCGCCCACACCAACCCCTCCGGGAAACCCGCAACAAACGTTCCTGCCGCCACCAACCGATTGACGCCTCCGAAAACAAACGTTCCCGGCCCCATCAACCGGTTGACAAAGCCCGGAACAAACGTCCCCACCTCTGTAAACCCGTCTCCGGAGCCCAAAACGCAATGTCTTCTCTGTAAACCGCATTTTACCCCTCCAAAGGAACAAAAAGCCCAAGGCCGAAATGGCAGGAATGGCCGAAAGACGGTATGGGAAGTGCCACTTCTTCCTCAAAGGAGATCTGGAAAAAGAAGCCGATGCGGCGGTGGTGTGCTCCCTTCACGTCGCTACTGTTTTGGTGAGTGATTGCTTCCACAGCCTGCTCGAACGGCATGGCGTCTGTGTTCACACCCTCGGGTGCACGGACAATATCCCAGTCAGCCATCGGCGGAGTCGTGTCTGCTGGGCGCTGCTCGATCGAGGGATGTTGAAATGCGGACAGCCGCTGAATGGTGGCTGGCTGCGTGACACCAGCATCGCACAGTGCCTTAAAAAGTTGCGCCTCCGGCGAAGCGTTTGCTTTGAGTTTCGGCTTCGATTTGTCGCCAGTAAAGAAGTGCCCAGACGGGACGAACGGCGTTGCACTGCGCCACACGCGGCTACGTGGCTGGAGCTTCGAGGGCTCGCCACGTCCGAAGCGGACGTCCTCCGGCGGCTCGTGGCTCAAGGCGACGAGCACCGGGTTCACGGGAAAGCGTCCCTTGGCCCAATTCAGCCGACGAATGCGTAGAAGCACATCCACCTCGGCACGGGTCAGGCCCATCGGGCACCAGAGATGCAGGTCGGTCAGCATCCGGGGCATGGTTTTGTCGTGCCCCATCGGAAGATAAAAGGCGTGCTGGTGCCCCGGCGGCGCGTCCTTGCCAAGAAGCGCCGGGCTGCGTGAGTGATCGCCGTGGGCTTTGCAAAGGTGGTAATTTGCGGCGGAGCGAAAAAGCTCGGCCAGCGTGACGGTGAACTTGCTGGCAATGGGCACGCGACACTGGAGCGAGAAGCGAAGATAGTGCGCTACCTTCGGGCCATCGCATGGTTCGGGATTACTGTGAGCTTTCTGACTCCGCGGGGTGCGGACGATGAATTTGTGCGGCCAGCCATCGGGCATTTGGTAGGAGCGCCATGCGCCGCCGTCGGCTTGCATGTTGGTGGCGAGCAGGCGGTCGCCGAGATGCGGCGGGGCCATGTCGGGAGTGGTGCGCGACGGGTCGCCGCGCTTGGACCAGAGGTCGGCGAACTCGAAGTCGTCGGGCTTTGGGCAGAAGACATCGCGACAGGTGGCGGAGATTTTGCGTCCGTCGGTGGGTGTGCACGAGTTGGCGGTGGTAAGCTTTGGCTCAGCGTCGGCAAGCTCCGCGAGGCAAAGGGATTCGGCGCGACCAAAGTAGGCGACTTCCGAGAGCAGCGATTCGAGTAGGCGGTGCTGTTCGGGCGTCAAAGTGAGGTTTTGCCATTGGAAAAACACAGGGCCGGGCACGGCAGCGAAGTGGTTTTCGTTGCGGGTGTTTTTGTAGTTGGCGTCGGCTCTATCCTCCGTGCCAGCGGCACCATAATTCGGCTGCCAGTGGACGGTGTGTCCGAAGCTTACTTTGCCGATACCGATGTGCGGAAGTTCGCGCCCGAGTGATTCGATGAGCGCGATGCACTCCGCGCTGGGCGCTTTCCCCGGATGCGCGCGAAACCACGCGGAGACGAGCGCCCTCAACAACCGCCACGGGCTGGGCGGCCACTCCGGCTCCCGCAGCCGCGAGGCATTGATACCCCACGGCGTCGCATAGAAGCGGCCCCACGGGAAAGTGAGTCGGATGGTGGTCATGCGAATTGCAGCGTGAGCGGTGAGCGACCCGCGGGCAGATAGGCGTTGGCGATCAGGTCCGTGAGGGATTTACCGGCAATCTTCGCAGGTTCGAAGTCGCTGCCCTTCTTGTCAGCCTCGGTTGCCCCCTTCGGTTTAGGTTCACAGGAAACGGAGATAGGGAGCGGACTTCCGTTAGCATCTCGCTTCAGTCGCAGCTTGCACTCAGTCCGCAGGCTCAGCTCGACACTCAGCAAATCGAGGAATGCCGCGACCTTCCAAAGCGCGATGGCGAGCAACAGTTTCTCACGAGCCGCTTGATGCTGACCCGGTGCGCCGTTTGCACCCGGCGTGTCGAGTCGCAGAGACGTCAGCAGTCCGACATCAATGGAGAAACGGGCTTCAATTTTCTTCGCGGTGATGCGCGGCTTTTGGAAAATGGCCTGCCCGGCGTCGCCTGTGCCAATTGGGTCAAAGCGAATACCAGGAACCGTCACGCGGTCGCAGTTCAGGCCAACGATGCTCGCGCTGATGGCTCGCGGGGAGCGCAGACCTACAAAGGTGAGCTTGCCCTTCACGGAAATTTGGAAGCCATGCAGCAGTGAGAGCGGGTCATACTCCATCGCCACTCGGTATATCTCTGGCACGTTTGCCGCCGGGCAGGTGTCTCCAGCAGGCATTCCGAGTCGCGTCTTAATGAACTCAACCATCTCCACGTTGTCTGGTGGAGGAGCTTGGAATCCGGCCATGCTGCTCGTTGGCCCGGTTCCGGTAAGGCGACCTTTCGACCCCATGATGTATTCTGAGGCGAAGCGATGCCCATCAATGGTGGAGCTTGTTTTGAAGACTCCATCCGGCAGGCCGGTGTCGGTGAGCTTGATGTAAGGCAGCCCAGCCAGCTCGGACTTGAGTGTTCCAACGTATTTGTCGGCGACAGTCACCGCCTCCAACCAGTTGGCCATCGAAGCCTCCGACTCGATGAGGCAGATGAGGCCGTCCTTCTCCGCCGGGTCGGGATAGAGGACGGGGCCGATGTCCGGGAAACCGGTGGGCTGGATGCGCGGGTCGCCGTTGGAGGGTTCCAGTTCGGCGGTGATGAAGATGCGGCGGCAGCCCGCCGGGATGGTGAAGCCGCCCAACTCAAGGAGTGCGTCGGATGGTGTTGGTGTCGTGGTCTTGCCTGTTGGTGTCGTGGTGTCGATCATGGTGTTTTGATTTGTGTTGTTGATTGCATGGAAAAGGTCAGTCGCCTTGCGGCAGGGAGACGGCGCGGTAGAGCGCGGAGCGGTCACGCCAGTGGAGCGGGATGCAGACGGCGGCGGCGAGGCGGGCGGCATCGGTGGAAGGCGCGAAGGAGGTGGGCTTGATGATGTCCCGACCAGCGAGCCGTTCTTTTTCGTCCTTGTTCTTGTAGGGATTCTTCACGCCCCAGATGGCAATCCACCGCAGTGCCTCCGTGACCGCGAGTGGCAGGGTGCTGGCGGAACGCTGGCAGAGCAGCGCGATGGGCTGGTGGCTGCGGCGTTTCTTTGTATCGCCTTCTTTCCGAGACTCGCATTCGACTTCCAGAAGTGTCCGCAGCGCGGCGTATTCCGGCGGAATTGCTGCGGGCTGCCAGTCTTCATCGGGTTCGTCTTTCACGTTCGAAAGCCTCCAGCCGATGAGACTGAGGGCTTCAATCCAGCGGGCGATGAGATGGTCGTCTAGATCGCTTCGCAGGAACGCCAGCACGTCGTCCAACGGCGCTCCGAACGATGAAACGAGCGCAGGCCGTTCGTCCGTGAGTGAGTCCATGTAGCGCCGAGCCAGAACCGCCGCAAGGTCGTGACAGACATCGGTGCCGCTCCAGACGGCTTGCTTTGAGAGGTCGCCTTTCGTGGGCAGGAACCAACCGCTTGGGCCTAGCTTCAACGGCATCAGCGAGCCGAGCATGGGCAGCACGTCGGAGTGGCCACCGTCCGGCTGCTTCATCCGCCCGACCACGGACGCAACCGCGCGGGCGATCCGGAACTCGGGTTCGTCCATCTCCCGCAGCAGCTCGTTCCAATCGTCCATCGGAAGCGGGCGGAAGAAGCGGGCGCGTTTGCCGGGCAGTGTGTCACGGAAGGATTCGGAAATCGCCATTTGGCGGCAGGCACGGAAGATGGAACCAAGCAGTTCAAGGCAATGGTGCGGCGTGGTCTCGCGCGCAGCGTTCTCCATCGCGGCATTGATGGCGGCACGGACTGGGTGCGGGCTTTTGCTGTCGGCTTTCCTTTTTCCACCTTTCGCCCACTTGATTTCAAACTGGTCAAGGAAGTGGCTCTCGTCGAGTGGATGGAGAGCACGATTCAATCGAGTCGCCTCCACGCGAAGGTGCTCGGCAGATTGAACGTATGCTCCGCTTGTGACCCACGGCACGTCAGTCACGCGTTGTCTGAATCGAAACTCCTGCCAACCCGTGAATCCCGCATCTACGCCCTGACTGTGCAGTGCCCGCATAAACTCCGCAGTGAAACGTGCTTCTTTCCCCGGCAAACGAGCCTGAGCATCTGTAATGAAGCTCGACAGCTCGGCAAACGTGACGGGACTCCTCCAAAGCGGAAGCCATAAGGCTGACGCAGTGCTCTCGGTGTCGCCGTCTTTGTTCACCAGTTCCTCGCCTGCATCGAAGACAAATGGAAAGCCTGCGAATCGCTTCGAGTTTGCCGCCAGTGTCCGACCCACGCTGCCCCGCATGGCAAACGCGCCTTCGACTGCGAGGATATAGTCCATTGGGTTGAAAGGGTGCTTCTCCGTCACCCAGCCAGTGCCGGTATTATAGACCTTGATGGAATCAGGAAAAAACGGCGTTCCTTTGCCTTTTGCCTCACCTACTCCTCCGCCGATGAATGGAAGCAACTCAGCAATAGGCCGAAGCTTTTCGTCCGCTTCCGATTTCAAGCTGGCTAACTTGCGAGGTGTGCCCGTGTGCGCCGTTACCTTTTCGATGGCTTTGGCATAGGCGGAACGCAGTCTTTGGAAAGCAGTGAGGTAGTCCCAGTGAGTCCGTAAGATATGAGCTTGCCCGGCAGACGCCTTGGAAAGGAACAGCGGGTTGTCGCTGTTTGAACGGAGAAAAGATGCCGTGATGGCATCGAGTGCTTCGGTGATGTCTGAACTCGCCGATTCGCGGTAGCGCACAAGGGCTTCGTTAGCGATGAGCTTGTCCTTGTTCGCCGGTTTTTTGCGGTCATCAGAACTGACAACCTGTGACGATAGTGCATTTGCGATGTTCCACTCTCCTCTCACCCCGAGCTTCTCGCTTTCGGCTGCGCCACAGCCGGGCACACTTTTCCAAGCGGCGAATAGTGGCGTCGGCTGGTAGTGCTGGGCGAAGAACTCCACCAGCTTCTCCCGCGTGTCATACTTCGGCGAACGGAGGCAGAAGCAGGCTTTGTCGTTGTCCCACCAACCTTCGGCGTCGGCGTCGCGGTGGTCGGGAGCGGCGCATTTGGCGAGCACGCGGAGGAGGCCGATGGCCTTGAGGTAGTGGCCGAGGATGTCGTGGCGGCAGCCGTGGAGTTCGAGATAGTCTGGCATGGTGGTCAGGAAATCGGATTTTTGGATGCCTTGATAGATGCACGAACATCTGCGGCGCGGAAGACGGCTTCGAAGAAGGCGAGACGGAACGGGCCAAAATGCTCCAGAAGGCGAAGGACGCCCCGAGTGTAGCTCTCGTGGCCTGCCGCGTCGCGCCCCATGCGGCGGCAATCGGTGGAGAGTGACTCGCATCCGGGATTCAGTCCGGGAACGACGGGGATTGCAGTCTCATTGGCGATGCCGCGAACGGTGGCGGTGTCCTTTTCGCTTTTGGCAAACTTTGGGATTTCGTCACGGAGGACTTTCCTCACCCGCCCGTGGTGGCTCATGATGACATACTCGGCCAGCAGGCTGGCGAGGTCGGTATCGCGAGCGGAGCCAAGTCGCATTTGCTCGGCCTGACGGAAGGCGAGCGCGGAGGCGACTTCGTGGGCCGCTTCGGGCTGAAAGTAGCGACTAAGTTTTTTGCGGGCGGCGTAAAGTTGCTTGCCGCTGAACTTCGGGGAACCGTCAGCGTTGCGAACCTGCGGGCTGTCGGACAAGGAGAACTTGGCAAAAGGCTGATGAGCTTCTTTGCCGGTGATGTCTGCCATTTTCAAAGCGGTCATGACTGCCTCTTGCCAGCCGGGGTGGTTCTTGCCGATGTCGTGCCACGGGACGGCAAGCGTGAGAGCGTTGCGTTCCGACTCCGCAGTCAGAAACAGGTGGTGCAGGATGTCGCAGAGTTCCTGAGCCACATCGGCCGTGTGGACTGAGATGCTCTGCCAGCCATTGGTCAGCGAAGAGAGTTGTTCTTCATCTGACGGCCATTCGCGCGGCGAGTCGTGCGTGGAGTGTTCATTGTCGGTTTTGTCGCCCGTCCATCCGGCTTGTTCGTCGTAGCCGCCTGCTTCGCGCGGCAGGAGGATGGTCATACCGGGAGCAAGGCCGGAGTCCCGCACGCTCACCCAGCCGCTTTCTTTTCCGCGCCAAAGCCAGCCCCGGTTGAGGACTTCGCGGGCCTTCGGGTCTTTGGCTTTGCTGATTGGCACAGGGCAAAACTCGTCTCGCTGGTAGTCGGGAGTGAAGCCGGGCTCAGCGGTTCCCTCATCGCCGTCCTTTTGCAGCCAGCTTTCGCGCCAGAGCACTTGAAGGTCGGTGTCGTCATCCAGCCCGCGCACGAACGGGGAAACGTCGGTGAAGCCGAGGGAGAGATTTGCGTCGGTGTCAAAGAAATCGAGCAGCTCATGGCGCTGGAGCGAATACGGGCAGCGCGGGATGGAGTCGGCGATATCTTCCTTGATTTGCTCAAGGCTGGCGGGGGAGGCGTTGGCTTTCAGTTCTTTCAGGGACTTCCAAGCCGATGATTCTGCCTCCGGGTCGCAAGCCGATAGGTCGTAGGGTAGGCAGAGTTTCGCGTTGTCCTTTTCGCGTTTTTCCTTCGCTTCCTTATTCTCGCGTGGCGGGGCCGCAACGACGCCGACTCCGACGACGACAGCCTGCGGCTCCCACTCGCCATCATTGAATTCCCCCGCGCGATTCAATCGCCCAAGCCGCTGCACGAGCGACGCAAGCGGCGCGACTTCGGACCAAAGAATGCCGCTGGAAACGTCCACGCCTGCTTCGATGACTTGTGTGGAGACTACAATTTGCCCGTGTGGAAAAGCGGTGCGGTCCGGCGTTTTCAATCGCTCCATATGCGCCTTTCGCTCCGGCGGACGGAAGCGGGAGTGCAGCAAAAGCAGGTCGCAATCGGGAGCTTTCTGCGCCGCCAGCAGCGCGTGAACCTCCTTGGCCCGGTCAACCTTGTTACAGATGACGAGTGTTCGGGCCGGGAGTGCCGCGTTGCTGCCGATGGCGTTCAACAGTTCGTCGTGACGCTTCCGAATTTCACCGACGAGTGACTTCGCCGCATTTGAATCCGCAAAAGACCAGTCCTTCTGAAGCTCCAACTTTTTCGTTGCGAAACGCCGCTTGTGAACTTCGCCAGAGGTCGCGTCTTTCTCTTCATTCAATAGCCCGAACTCGAACCCTTCCGGGCGCTGCACACCACGCCACTCCCGCGTCAACAGGTGTGAAGGGTTGTTCGTCGCCGACACATACCAAGTGACCGAAGCCGCGTCGCCATACGACCCGAAACCTTGTGAATCCTCAGCGCGAAACGCCTCAAGCTGGCAGGCCGTGCCGAGTCCCGGCCCCATCAACTGCGTCTCGTCCATCACCCAAAGGGCGTCGTTGTTCAACAACCCGAAGTGCATCGGCCAGCGGTAGCGGCTCATGCCGTAGCCGCGATTCAGCGCGCGGGAGAGGAGCATGTCTTGCGTGCCGATGAGGATGGCGTCTTCCTCGGGATAGAGATCCCATTCGCCCGAGTCTTCTCCGCCCATGAGAACGTGCAGGCCGACTTTGCCTTTGTGCGTTCCTTTTCCATCCCACAGCTTTTCTCCGAGCCACTTTTTCACCTCGGTTTCCGTCTGCTCGACGAGGGTGCGCATCGGCAAACAATACACGAGCCGACGGGGCCACGCCGGGTCTGTGCGGATGACGCGATTATAAATCCACGCCAGCACGACCGCCGCCGTTTTGCCCAGCCCGGTAGGGATGTTGATCAAGCGCGATTCGCAGGGTGCTGCCGCGAGTCGGCATTGGTAGTCGTAAGGCTCCTTATTGTTCGTGGCCTCGGCGAAGAACGTTTTGAAATCAGGTGGGTTCATAATGCAGTGGGATTACTCGGGTAGTTCAGCGGTGGTGAGGCGAGTGCGCCAGATTTCCGTGAGCGGCTGCCAATCGTGACGGTCGCCGGCTTCGAGGGCGGTGAAGTATTCGGCGCGTCCTGCTTCGGTCTGCGGGGCTAGTTCGACACGGGGCAGATCAAGGCGGCGGAGAAGTTCGAGCAGGAAGACGCGGATGGTGCGTCCGTTGAAATCGCGAAAGGGATGGACGGTGAGGAAGCGTCCTTCGGCAAAAGCGAGAAATTCGAGGAGCAGCTCGGATGTGCCTGCGGCGGCGGCGGACCAGCGTGCCTGAAGGTCGAGCCCATAGTCGCGCATGAGCATGGGAATTTGATACGGAGGCGGAGGCTCCAGCCGCCCTACGGTTACGGCGATGTCGCGCCAACGTCCGGCCCATTCCTGGACGAGATCGACCGCGATGCGGCGGTGTAGGTCGAGGACGAGAGCCTCATCGAGAGCGCTCTCGGCGAAGGCTCCCTTGAAAAGTTCCGCTTCCACCGCAGTCACGCGGTCGGAAAGGAGCGGCGCTAGCTCTGTGTAGCTGAGGACTCCAAGAGTGGTTTCAACGTAGCGGGTGGCTCTATCCGGGCGAGTGTCTCGCGAATCTTCTCCACCGGCACGGGCTCCCGCTCGAAGGCCATGCTCTCCGCCACGTCGCGCGGAATCGACTCCCATCGAATCTGGAGCTTGCGCTCCGGCGGCAGTGCCCGCCATTGCTGGATGTTTTCCTGCCAGGTCATTTGTTGGAGTGTCGTCGGGCATGGCTATTTTGCAAGGCTGGAGACGCGGTTGCTCCCAGTCTGTTTCCCTTTCCACGCGGGGCAAACTTGCTCTTTTTCAAAAGGGATGAGGATGGGCTTTTCAAAGGGCTCGGATGTCCACGGCGATGGCTTGCCAGTGGTCTGGGTGAAAAATGAATCGAAGGTTTGGTTATTCATTGGCGGCTTTGGAACAGATTTGCGGTTGTGTGGCGTGGTCGGCGCGTGTGCAAGCTAATTGCTGACATTCGTAGTGGGAGATGCGGGCGCAAAGGTAGCTCGACATTCCAATGTCGAGAAAAGGCTCGTCACTGCGATCGACGTTTTCCCGAGAGAAGACGTCAGAACTCGACTTTGGGAAGTCGAGCTACGCCGCTGGTTCGACATTTTGCGCCTGCGTCTTGGGAGTAAAACCTGTCGATACGCAGAGGAAGGCAGCGGCCTTAAGCCCGCGCTGCAATCGGCGTGCGTCGCTGAGCTGGGGAGACACCCGCCGGGAGATAGATCGGGCGTTCCCGCTCGTTCCCGTCGATTGAGAAATGTAGCACTGCATCGCACGGGGCGAGATTCGCAGCGTGTTCGAGGATCACGAAATCCGGCCCAAGTTGCGCCACGGAGTGTGTCTCGTCGCCAACTTGCAGGTGCATTTTTACGTCGGCAGAATAGCCGGGGCGACCTATAGAAGTGGCGATGGATGAAGACATAGTCGAGAAAGCGAAGTGTTACGCAGCGCAACACGCATAGCGTGTCAGCGAGCGTCTCGGCTTCGGGATTCACGGTATTGTCTTCGCTCTCGAAGGCAACTCTGATTTCGGTGCTTCGGCTGTGAAAATAATCCGAGATCGCGCGGCATTTTTCCGGGAATGCGATACGTATGAGCGACTGAGAGAACACGGAGTTTTTGAGGTCTGCGGCTTTCACGTGCCGCAGTTGCTCAACTACGACGAGGCGCTGTTGGCAGTAGAAATGACCGTCGTTAAACCGCCATTCGTCCTGGATTTCGCCGCTGCGTATCTGGACTGGCCTCCGAAGTTTTCCGACGAAGTCTGGGACGAGCGGCGTGCTAAGTGGGCGGATGAATTTGGCGACGATTGGCCGATGGTTCAGCGCATCCTCAGCGAATTCGAAGATATGGGAATCTACATGCTGGAAACTATCTTTTTCCCGCGAGCACTACCGCTACACCGTCGCAGATTTGGACGGCGTCCGTCACCTTTCCGGCCAGCATTGCGCCGGGCTCACCATTTTACCTTTTGTGGGCGGACGACAATGCGCTCACGAACGCCGATGGAGCGTACTTTATCGACGATGTTTTAATCACTGGCGTTCCCGAGCCGACGTCAGTCGTGGCTCTTCTCACTGGTCTTTGCGTGCTCGCCAGTCGCCGCCGCCGTCGGGCGTAATTTTCCCGCCTGCGCGGGACCGCACGCGTGCCCGGTGATCGTGGGATTATGCGGGGAAGGGATGAGTCGGGATCAAAGCGAATGTTGCGAGTGTATGCATGGACGGAATGGCATGAAGCATGCGAATCGAATACGCAGGGCGAATTACCCCCGTTGCGATGGCCGTTTCCGCGCCATCGCTCCGCTTTCCCTATTGCGTGTTCTGCGTTACTTCTCGCGGTGGTTTATCGTCCGTGGACTTCCCATCGCGCCTGAAATCATGCCCGTTCGTAGATGTAAACCCGTGCGTGCTTCGCGAGTCGAAGCTTTGGGCCGGTGAAGCCGCGCCGCAGCAATTCGGCGCTGAGGAAAGCCATCGTGCCGCCGTGAGACACCACAAGCGTGTCAGCAGTGCCCGCTTCAAGCTTGTCCGCCATCAGTTTCACACGCTGCAAGAATTCATCTCGCAAGGTTCGCTGGGAACGATGCCCTGTCATCCACGACAAACGAAAAATGAAGTACCAGACCATAACAGGGAGGCACAACGTGCCGGTGCGAAACTCGGCAAACTCGGCTTCTCTCAGCAAATCGGTATACGTGACGGTGCCGGGGAAGATCGCGTTTGCAGTCAATGCGGCACGCCTCACGGTGCTGGCAATGCAGTGGGACCATTCGATTGAGCCCAATTCCGGTTCAATGTGCTGTACCCCGGCGAGTTCATATTCCCGCCTCCATGAGTGCAACTGCGCCGCGGTCTTCCAGCCGGCGGGCATCGCTTGCTCGACGGGGAAATGCCGAATCAATCCGATCTTCACGACTGAAAGTGCAGAGTCGCCACCGTCATTGCGCCTACTGATTCAACTGGTAGAGTCCCCACGACAGAAGCGCGTGTGAATCCGTCCACAGGCTCTCCCGACGACGCTCGCCGAGCACCACACAGATGACGTGCTTGCCGTTCTCCGTCGCGCTGGAAACGAGGCAATGCCCGGCGGCCTCCGTGTAGCCGGTCTTCATACCGTTGCAGAGGCCGAAGTATTTCATGAGTTTGTTCGTGTTATCGAAGGTCGTCACCTTTCCGGCGTTGGATGTCCAGGTCAGGAATTTCGTGCTCATGATTCCCCGAAGGATGCGGTTCCGATAGGCGTGCAGCGCGAGACGCGCCATGTCGTGTCCGGTGCTAAATTGGCCGGGATCAGTAAGCCCGTTCGGATTGGTGAAATTCGAGTTTCGCATACCGAGTTCCCGAGCCTTGATGTTCATTTTTCGTGCGAACCCTTCGATGCTTCCTGCGTTGTCGCGTGCGAGACAGCGGGCGACATCGTTCATGCTCTTCACCAGCAATACCCGGAGCAAATCGTAACGCCGATAGCGCTCGCCATCCTTCAGTCCGAGCTTCGTCGGCTCGCACTGCCCATCCTCCGCAGTAACTCGAACCGTGGAGTAAAGGTCACCCTCCTCCGCAATAATAAGCGCGGTGAGAAGCTTCTGGGTGCTGGCGACGGCACGCGATTCGTGCGCGTTGCGCTCGTAGAGCACGCGACCGGTTGCCGCGTCGCAGACCACCACAACGTCCGCAGATGTGCCTGGGAAGATGCTGGGGTCCGTCTCCACAAACGGGCGGTAAACGCCGGGCGTCTCCGGGCGCGCCGGTGTGCTGGCGCGCGCGGGTGTAGCCGCGGGCTTTTTCACGACTGGGGCAGCCGGCTTCTTGATAGACGACGGAGCGGGCTTCTTTGCAGCGACCTCCTTCGTTGCCGCCGAAGCCGACGAAAAGGACAAACCAAAAGCTGCGAGTAGTACGGCGAGAAATCTCATGATTGGAAGATCAGCATCGATTGCTAGAAGTTCCACATCATTCACGCAAGCCGACTCATCTTCGGCCCGAAAGAAATCCTTTATCCGCATCAGACACCAGTATTGTGATTCTTGAAATTCTCCGTTACGCCAAGGTGCCTTCGCGAGAATCTACCAATACAATGCTCAAACCATTTCTGCTCATCACCGCAACCGTGGCCGTTCACTCAGAAACTATTCTCGTCGAAGCGGAGTCTTTTAAGGAAGCCGGCGGCTGGTCGCTCGACACTCAGTTTATCGAAAGCATGGGCTCCCCGTATCTGCTGGCCCATGGACTCGGGGAACCGGTCAAAGATGCCACGACCACTGTGAAATTGAAGCCGGGAAAATGGCGCGTCTGGGTGAGGACGATGGACTGGGTCGCCCGCTGGAAAGCACCGGGCACCCCGGGTAAATTCCAGTTGTTCGTAGATGGCAGGCCGCTCGCCGAAACCTTTGGCACAAAGGGCGCGAGCTGGGACTGGCAGGACGGGGGCACTGTGGAAACCACCCGCGCCGAAACATCGCTCACCCTCCATGATCTCACCGGATTCGCAGGCCGGTGCGATGCGATCCTATTCAGCGACGACCCGGCATTTACGCCGCCTTCCATGAAGGAGGCGAACGATTGTAATGCTCCCTGGCGAATGAAGCTCGCGGGACTCCCGGAGAAGCCCGCTGCGGGCGGCAGCTTCGACTTCGTGGTGGTCGGCGGCGGATACGGAGGCACGGCGGCGGCAATCTCCGCTGCGCGCATGGGCTGCAAGGTTGCGCTCATTCAAAATCGCGCCGTCCTCGGCGGCAACGGCTCCAGCGAAATTCGCGTGTGGGCGATGGGCGGAATTCGCCGCGGCCTTTATCCGCAGCTCGGCGAAATCGTGGAAGAATTCCAGGACACCGCGAAGCTTTCTCCAGGCACCTACGAGGAATTCGGCGACGATAAAAAAGAGAAACTCGTCCGGGCGGAGCCCAACATCGCGCTGTTCTTCAACGAGCACGTAACCGGCGTGGAAAAGAAGGGCTCCGAGGTCGCGGCGGTCTCTTCGCTAAATACGAAGACCGGCGCACGGACGCGCTTTGAAGGGAAGTTTTTTTGCGACGCCACGGGTCACGCATTTGTCGGATTTCTTGCAGGGGCGGACCACACGATCAAGGAGACCGAGCATCTCGGCATGTCGAACATGTGGCGGTGGAAAGAAACAAGCGCGCCGATCACATTTCCCGAAGTTCCGTGGGCATTGCCGCTTGGCATGGAGGACTTTCCCTACCCGCAACGCTTTCACGCGCAATGGTTCTGGGAGAGCGGCTTCGACAAGCACCCGATCCTTGGACTTGAGGACATGCGCGACTGGAACTTCCGCGCAATTTACGGTGCCTGGAACGCGATGAAAAACGGCGATGGAAAAGACAGGCACACCACCGCAAAACTCGAATGGGTCGCCTACATCGGCGGACCGCGCGAGAGCCGTCAGTTGCTGGGCGATGTGATTTTGAAACGTGAGGACATCGCCGATAAGAAGGTGTTTCCTGACGGCACGGTGCCGACAACGTGGGACATCGACCTGCACTATCCGAAGGAGCAATTTGTGAAAGGTGTCGCCGAGAAAGATCCGTTTATCTCGAAGGCGGTGTTCGACAAATCCGTGGACCGCAAGCACGGCTATCCTGTGCCCTACCGGTGCTTCTACTCGCGGAACGTGGACAATCTTTTCATGGCGGGCCGCAATGTCAGCGTGACCCATGAAGCCCTCGGCACCGTGCGGGTCATGAAGACCGGCGGCATGATCGGCGAAGTCGTCGGAAAGGCCGTGAGTATCGCGCTGAAAAACCAATGCACACCCCGCGATGTGTACGAGCGCTATTACCCGGAGTTGCAAGAACTCATGAAGCAGCCCGGAGCGGCCCGACGCAAGACCGTGCAGGATGCGATCACGCTCCCCGCCGGGTATGTCCTGCCGCCCGCGGAAAAGCAGGGCGGCGAGGACGGGCCTGCGGGGCTTGCTCTGAAGAATCTGCCCGGTCTCGCCCTCGATGAATCGCAGGCGAAACTGACCGGAAAATGGACCGAGGGACACGGACTCGAAGGATACTACGGAACCGGCTACCACTACCGTGGCGCAAAGGAGGCGGGCGCAGCACGCTTCGAATTCACCATCAAAAATGCGGGCCTCTATGAAGTGCGGGTAAGCCACTCACCGCACGAAAATCGCGCGACAAATACGCCCGTCACCATCGAAAGCGCCGACGGCAAAAAGACCGTCGCCGTGAACCAACGCGTCGCCGCACCGGACAAAGGATTTGTCAGTATCGGCAAATATCACTTTGAGCCGGGAAAGCCTGCCGTGGTGCTGATCGGCGATGGCCCCGCCGATGGCAACGTTCACGCGGACGCCGTCCAACTGGCTCCCGTGCGACCGTAGAGGGGCGCGCGTAATCGCCCGTCAGTGATTGAACATGAACTCCTTGGCATTCAGCAATGCCCAGAAGATGTCCGTGTAAACCTTTGGCTGCTCCTCGGTGACGCCCCAGTGATCTTCAAGCTTCCGCAGTTCACCCTCGCTGGGATTCCGTCCGAAGCAACGAAGGAATAGGTCGGCCGTGATTTCGCGCGGCGTCATGCTGCTCTTCATGAGCTTTTGCACCACTCCGCCCGCTGCAATTTTGCCTTCGACGGTGTCACCGTTCAGCATGTGCAACGCCTGACTGAGCGTCGGCCCGACTTGCTCGCGCGCGCAAATCGCCTCGCGATCCGCACGGCCAAATGTCGTCAGGAAATAACTCGTCGTTTTTCCATCGGCAATTTCCACCGAGCGTGCCCCCAGCGGAAGTCCGCGGAACTTATCCTTCGTCTCCGTGACTTGAGTAATGCAGTCGAGCATCACCTCGGCACGCATGCGCCGGATGGTCGCTTTTGCGAAATTGCGATCGTCGAGTTCGTTCGTCTCGTTCGCACGGGTCGTCCGCTGGTAGGCCGCGCTGTTGCAGACGTCGCGCACCATTCTGCGCATGTCGTAGTTGTATTCGACAAGCTTCGCAGCAAGCGCATCAATCAATTCCGGATTGCTCGGCGGGTTCGATAGGCGAACATCGTCCACCGGCTCGACGATTCCGCGGCCCATGTATTGAGCCCAAATCAAGTTCGCGACGTGACGAGCAAAAAACGGATTCTTTGGCGACGCCACCCAGTCGGCCAGGACCTGACGGCGATCCTTGCCTGCGATGTCACCACAATCTTCGCCGAGGAAACGAGGAGGAACAGTCGCCCCAGTCACCGGATGCTTCGCATCTCCGCCGCCGCTGTTGAAAATAATCCGCTCCCTCGGGTCCTCGCCATTCTTGCGCCCGATCTGCGTGAAGAACGAAACGAACCCGCGGTAGTCCGCCATGCTCCATCGGTCAAACGGGTGGTTGTGACACTGTGCACATTGGATGCGCGCGCCGAAGAACGCCTGCGCCGTATCCTCCGCGAGCTTCAGCGGGTCGGTCTCGAGCTGATAGTAGTTTGCCGAAGGGGTATCGAGGTTTGAACCACTTGCACTGATGAGTTGGCGGGCCATTTCATTGACCGGGACGTTCTTCTCGATCTGATCCCGAATCCAGTTGTAGTAGCTCAGCACCGCCTTGTAGCTGCCCTGATTATTGTTGTCCGTGCGGACCTGAAGCAGTTCGCTCCATTTCAGCGCCCACAGGTCCACGAATTCCTTTTTCTGGAGCAATTCATCGACCTTCGCCGCGCGCTTCTTGTCGGTCTTGTCCGCGACAAATTTCTTCACCTCGTCCGCGCTCGGAAGAGTTCCTGTGATATCGATCGTCAGACGGCGCAGGAATGTCTCATCATCCGAAATCCCGCTCGGTCCGATGCGCAGTTTGTCGAGCTTCGCATTTACGAGTGTGTCCACATAGTTCCATTCTTCGACCTTCGGCTTTGTATATTGGAGACCTTTGGGAATCACGATTACCTGTGTGCCTACGGTAAATGTCGCGAAGCGCGCCATCACGAATGCCTCGCCGCGTTGACCGGTGGTGATCACGCCGTCCTTTCCGATTTTCGCCGAGCCATCGTTGCTGCTCAAAAAGAGCGCCATTGAAGTGACGTCGCGGTCTGTGCCGTCGCTGTATTTTGCGCGGACGGTGATTTGGAACTCCTGACCGGGAGCTTCCAGCAACAGGCTTTTCGGGAGAATCTCCGCGCTGAGCGGCTTAGCCACGGCATCCGGGGCCTCGAGTGTCGCGCCGGCTTCCAGCCAGCGGTAGATGAATGAATAGCTCTCGCTGTCCTTGGTAAAGAGCTTGCCTCCTGTGTGTGGTGCGTCACCGACACATTTTGTCAGAAGCATCGAAGACTCAGGCAGCGCGAGATTGATTCGGCGTCCGATCTGCTCGCGCGTTAGATTGTGGTAATCCCCCTCTGGATTGTAACCGAAGAGCGAAAGCCGGAATCCGTCCTTGCCTCGCGCAGCACCGTGGCAGCCGCCACTGTTGCAGCCATTCCGCATGAATACCGGCATTACGTCATTCCGGAAGGAAACTGCGGGATCCTCTTTGATCGATTCAACCTTCACCGGCACTTCCACAGTCTGTCCGTTGTATTCCACACGGAGTTTTGTTTCACCGTCGGCGACCGGAAGGACCGTGCCGTTTTCAATCTTCGCCTTCGACGGGTCGGTGAATGAAAACTTCGCCGTGGTGGTCACATTGCGATGCACTCCATTCGGCTCCGTAAAGCGGCACACGACCGACTGGCGATCGCGCAAAAACTTAAGATTCACTTCGTTCGGAAAGACCTCAAAGGTCTGCTCCGAGCGAGCGAAAGGCGCTGCAACGAGGATTACGGATGGGATAAGATAAGTAACGAGTTTACGCATTGGCGAAGACGGTTGTTTCAGTGAACCGTGAACAGGGTTCTTTCTTTGGGTGAACTCCCGGAAATTGCGAGAAGCCCGTGGGAGCTCTACTCGCAGAGGTCGCATTGCATTCCTGCTTGGCGGCATGGGTCGGCGCGGCTAGTGGCGATGGATGCGCTACTTTTTACTGCTCCTCAGCCTCGCTGTTTCGCTCCGTGCGGTGGACCTCGAACTTCAGCCGGGGACCGTGCTTGTGCTGCCGTCGGCGAAGGACGGTGCGTTGCTGCTGGCGAGTGAGGATGCGTATCTCAAGCGGATGAGTCCGTTCGACCGTGCGGCCCGCATCGGCAAGGCGGAGGCGCCTTCGATTATCGAGTTTGCCGCGTATGTGGGAGCGCAGGCGGTCGATTACACGGATGCGGAAATTGCGACGGTGACTGCGGCTTTGGAGATGGTCCGCCCAGCTCTCAGCGCGCTGAAGCTTTCGCTACCCGCGACCATCACGCTGGCGAAAACGAATGGCCGCGAGGACATCGACGCGCCGTATTGCCGCGGGCCGCTGATTGTCATGCCGAAGAGTCACATCGGGCGTCGGGAGCTACCTGATATTCTCGTCCACGAAGTCTTCCACGTCTTCTCGTCACACCATCCGGAGCTGCGCGAACGAATGTACGGGCTGCTCGGTTTTGTGCGCTGCGTGGAGCCGCCGCTCCCGCCATCCGTGGACGCACGCCGGTTTACGAATCCCGACGCCATGGGAATGGACTACGCGATTTCCGTGAAGCACGAAGAGCGCGATATGATGGTAATGCCGACGCTTCTCGCGAAGAACGCGACGTTCGACATGGCGAAGAAGGGCCGCGTGTTTGAGCAGATCGATTTCGTCCTGCTGGAACTCACCGTTACCGATGGAAAGGCCGCGCTCGTGGAAAAGCACGGCGAGCCAGTCACGCATCTTGCAAACAGCGTCCCCGGCTTCCTGCGCGCGATGTCGCGCAACACGAACTACATCTGGCACCCCGAGGAAGTGCTCGCGGATAATTTCGTCCGCGCGGTCCGTCCGGGCCGCAAATTGAATTCACCTGAGCTTCCCAAGCAGCTCGTCGAGATCATGCAGACCGGCACTAAAACCACCGCGCCGCGATAGTCGCCAAAGAACATCATCCACCACCGGTTCAATATCCACACTATGCGTCACATCATCCTCACAGCATCCATCGCCACCGCAGCATTCGCCGCTTCGCCGCTCGAAGACAAAGGCCGCCCCGTCGCCGCCGAACCCTCGCTCACCGCCGCCGAGACTGCGGCGAAAATGAAGCTGCCGCCGGGATTCAAAGTTCAGGTCGTGACGTCCGAGCCGGATGTCGTGCAACCCATCGCGATGACCCAGGATGACCGCGGGCGTTTGTGGGTCATTACGAATACGAACTACCCGGTTTGCCCCGGCGAGAAGAAGGACAGCATCCTCATTTTTGAAGACACCGACGGCGATGGAAAGGCGGACAAGCGCACGGTGTTTTACGACAAGCTCACGTTCCCCAGCGGCATCGAAGTAGGCCACGGCGGAGTGTGGATCGGTGCGCCGCCCAACCTGCTCTTCATCGCCGACAAAAATGGCGACGATAAACCCGACGCGGAGCCGGAAATCGTCCTCGATGGCTGGGGTTGGGAGGACACTCACGAGACGCTCAACGACTTCACGTGGGGCCCGGACGGGTGGCTTTACGGAACGCACGGCGTTTTCACCAACAGCCTCGTCGGCAAACCCGGCACGCCGAAAGCCGATCGCGTTTCAATCACCGCCGCCGTGTGGCGACTCCACCCCGTCACGCGGAAATTCGAGCGCTGGGCGGAAGGCGCGAGCAACCAGTGGGGCGTCGATTGGAACGACCACGGCGAGGCATTCTTCGAGGCATGTGTCATCCCTCACATGTGGCACGCCATCCAGGGCGCGCGGTATCAGAGACAGGGCGGCCAGCATGTGAACCCATACACTTACGACGACATCAAGACCATCGCCTGGGGCCGCTACGAAAAGGCCGCATACTCCGGGATGATGGTCTATCTCGGCGGGCTCTTTCCCCCTGAATATCGCGACACGCTCTTCTTCCACGACATCCACATGAACAAGCAGCGCAACGAACGCGTCGTGCGTTCCGGAAGCGGATACAAGAGCGAGAAAAACGGCGACTTCATCGTGAGCGAAGACAAGTGGTTCCGCGGGCTCCAGCCGCAATACGGACCGGACGGCAGCGTGTTCATCAACGATTGGTACGACAAAGTCCCGTGCCATCAGCAGCGCGACTTCACCGACCGCTCCAACGGCCGCATCTACAAAGTCACCACCGACGCCGCCAAGCCCGTGAAAGTCGATCTCGCGAAAGCCACCGAGCCCGAGCTCATCGCGCACCAGCTCAACGTCAACGATTGGTACGTGCGCCATGCCCGTCGCATCCTGCAAGAGCGCGGTCTCAGCGCAGAAGGCATCACCGCGCTCGAGAAGATCCTTTTGGAAAATGCCGACGACACCCGCCAGCTCCGCGCCCTTTGGACGCTCCATTGCTGCGGCAAACTCAGCGAGGCAACACTCCTGAAAGCACTCGCCGTAAAAAGCGAATACGTCCGCGGCTGGGGTGTCACTCTCGCGTGCGAAAGCGGTTCACCCAGTGCGGCGATCCTCACTGAGCTGGAGAAACTCTCCAAGGCCGACTCCACACCGCTCGTCCGACTCAAGGTCGCCGGGGCGCTCCAGCGTATCCCGCTCGAAAAACGCTGGCCCGCACTCACCGCACTCGCCAGCAACGAAGGCGATGCAAAAGATCAGAACATCCCGCTGATGCTTTGGTACGCCGCCGAGCCCGGCGTCGCAGCCGATCCGGTGAAAGCGACGGACCTGCTCGCGACGTGCAAGATCCCGAAGATCACCGAATTCATCGCACGCCGCATGGCTGCGAAGTAGTCGCAGCCGAAAAACCGTTGATATCCCGAAAGCTCGGGGAGGTGTGCTTCGCCGTGGCTAGTCAATTGCGCGTTTGTCGGGCGGGAGGTGGAGGCTTTTGCGGGTGATGCGGTTCTTTTTATCCGTATGGGGATAGGCAAGTTCGGCCCTAGTCTGGCACTTGCGGCGGAGGGGGATGAGCACGTCTTCGACTTCGAGTTTGAGCAGTTCGAGAGGTGGCGGGGCGCCGCTGGGGCCTCCAAAGCGACGGGGCGTCACTTCTACGACACTGCTTCTCTTTTGTTACGGCCAATCACATTACTTCCGCCCACGGCTATGCACCTGCCAGCCCTACGGGCTTCCGTTTCAAGCTTGTGCATTCCACTTTTGATCACACCCGAGCTTCGCGCGCAGACGGAATTGGGATTGAGCTTTCCGCGCATCCCTGCTGCCATCCGGCGCTACCACCGCGCAATCCAATGTCCGATCCGTTCCACTACGACGTTTTCCTCAGCCACAGTTCCAAGGACAAACGAAGTAAGCCGCCCACTTCGATACACGACACTGGCGGCAACCCGGTCGTGCGCGACGTGGCGGAGCGGCTGAGGAAGGACGGGCTGCGGGTGTGGTTCGATGAATGGGAGATCCGGCCCGGCGACAGCATTCCGGCGAAGATCGAGGAAGGGCTGGAGCGCTCCCGCGTGCTCGTGCTCTGCATGTCGGCGAATGCGTTCGGCTCGGACTGGGCGCAATTGGAGTCCGGCACGTTCCGGTTCCGCGACCCGCTGAACAAGGAGCGCCGCTTCCTTCCCCGCGATTTTACGATGCTGCGTCAAAGGCACTCTGGTGTAATTTCCTGTCGGGGTAATTTCCTTGCCAAGAGGGAAACGGGCGAGTTAAAAATCGCCCTTTCCAAGTCCAGACTAAGTCAGTGAGGTTTCTCATGAAATATTATACGGTTCCATTTTTCTCTCTTGTCGCGATGCTTTTTTCTTCGTGCGCAATTCACCCTTGTGGAAAATCGAAGGAAAAACCGTGTCGTTCTGATTATGAGTTCACGAGCTTCAATGGGAAAACGCATAAATACCAGATCGCGATAACAAAAAAACCGGGTTCGCCGCTTTTGATCAACCACGGACTAGGCGGATTGAACCCAGCAACACTTGAGTGGGCACGCGCTCTCGGTGACCACGGTTGGAAGGTTTACTTACCACTCTTGGACAGCGATTTTGCGATGTGCAACCTATTCCTGCACAAATGGCGCATGCTAAAGAGTGGAATATGGGAAACACACGACCTGAACTCGTCAGGACAGGTCTTGGGCGATATGGAGGCACTCGCAGATTGGATTTCCAAGCGTCACAACGGGAAAAAGATTGTGGCTGTGGGAAACTGTCTCACGGGCGCGTTTCCGCTGGCGCTACTGAGTCGTCAATCCGTCAAAACTGCGGTGCTATGCCAGCCAGCGTTGCCCGCAAAGAGCACACTGCAGGCGCTATTTCATCTACCACAGTCCGTGGAAAAACGACGCGCTTTTGGTATCCCCGAAGCGGAAATGGAAGCGAGTTTGCAATCGTTGAAAAAGGACTCCTCAAAGCATCTTTACGGCTTTCACTATTTTCAAGATGCGTTCGCTCCAATGGATAAGTTTTTGTCACTTCATGAAGAACTGGCAAGGCGCGGAATCGGTGGGAAATTCCGTCCAATTGTGATTGTGCCGGAAACGTCGGATTTAAATGAGCGTTGGTGGGAGCGGATGACGACCACTACGCCTGTATCGCTAGTTCGTCCCCATCCGACGTTAACCGGTTCAGATGAACCAGACAGGACGCGTCTCCGCGCGCGGTTTGACCAACTGGTGAGACCATGACAATCTTTTTCACTGACCTTGGCTCGTTTTGATTTTCGAACATGCACATTAGCTTGAGACTATTTTATGAGTGACCTCGCAACTGCAACTGTAACCACCAGAATCGAAGGAATTAAAGCGGCGGTAAGTCGCTCTCGAGTTGCTTTCCTTGTTTCTACGATCATATCTCTCTCAGTAATTTTCGGAGTTTGGAATCGTTACTTTGCTTGGGATCGCGAGTACGCTATGCAGTCCGGGTGGACTAAAGAGCAGATCGAGAAGTTCCCAAAAGATTTTCCTACAAAAAACTACCTTCAGCAGCAATTGCTTAGGGAAACGCTGAATAAAGCGAGTTGAGGCTGGTTGTGAAACGAGGGGTGGTTGCGGTGGGAGTTCTGAGGTGGAAAATCATTGGGAAATCGCTGTTTTTGGCGCGTTTTGGCGCGATGCGGGCAGGGTCAGGCTGC
>JANMGP010000192.1:0-2207 GCA_031374705.1 Verrucomicrobiaceae bacterium
GAGACGGCGATCGTGACGGTCTTTGTGTCGTCACGAACGGTTCCGCCCTTGGTGATGTCTGCGTAGCTGATCGGGTTCGCGAGTCCTTTGAGGGACTGAACGTGAACGATTGCTGCGGTTGTTGTGGATTTCCCGTGGTCAACGTGGCCGATGGTGCCGACGTTCACATGGGGCTTCTCGCGTTTGAATGCTTCCTTGGCCATGGTATTGTGTTTTTTGTGTGTTAGTTAAATTAGTGAGCCGTCACAGGAAACAAAACCCCCGCCCCGCAACGATAGCCGTCGCGGCGGCAGGGATGGTAAAGTTTCCGAAGTGACGGAAATAGGGCGGGGAAACTAGCAACCATCGCCACCCTGTCAAAACGATTTTTCTGTTTTTTTGGGCCGAAAACTTCGATCGCCCCGTATCCAAGGATACATGAGCCTTTCCAAATCCCATCTTTGCAGTTTTTCCACCCGCTTTCTCGCCCGCTCTCCCCCAATAGCGACATTCGCTCCTGATGATACGAGGACCCCGCCTCTCCGGCAGCGCCGCCACGAGTTGTGAGATGCCCGCCGAATTCCGCTCATTCTCGTCGGGCTGATCCAGTGGCAGGTCACCATGTCATTGCCCCGGGTCGGCCTCTGCCGCGCATCGAAACAAAACCGAGGCCCGAAATGCGTCATCGGAAAATAAAATCAGCGTTTTTTTAGTGACATCCCGAGTAATTTCTCCAGTTGCTCCTTGGAGACGGCTCGCGGCGCCTTTATTTCAAACCGTGGGCGACCTCGCGACATAACGAGCCTTATCGAACATTCTCCCCCGTCGGGCACCTCAAAACGACCGATAAAAAACGAACTCGATTGATCGGGCTCCAATTTGTAGGCATGATGCGCGCCCGCCGCCGTTAAGATATCCAGTTGGTAAGTGACATCCTCCCATGTTTCCATATCCGGCAGATTGCCGTAGGCAGCCGCATAACTGGCAGCGGAGCGCTCGCCCGCCCTGTTATTCATGCTTCCAACTCCGTCTCCAACGGTAAAATCAATTCGTTTGATCCCTGATTTCCCAAGGACATTCGGAGTGAGCAGGATTTTCTTCCATAACTCTTCAGCAGGAATATCTCGAAATTCCCAATACACACAGGTCGGAACCGACAACCCGCCCACTTTTATTGACGGTCTCGGCTCAAACACCCACGAATCAGTCCGGGTGATGCTTAATTCACATCCCTCGAAACCGACGGTAGCACCTCCGCCGCAGAGTAGAATCATTTCTCGATGATGCCGAAGAATATCATCCATAGTAGATACCTTATCGTGATTCAGAGACCAATATATAGATGCTCTTCCTCCACGAAATTGACACCCGCAGCTTTGATGTTCCTGACAGTATTCTTCAAGACCAATGTCGTCGAAAATAAAATCTACGGCGGTATAAGCCCCGCCATCTGCCCTTTGCGAAAGCCCCGAGAAATCCTCGCCGATGTGCTCTTCTGGGACGATGCTGCCGCCACCTCCTCCGGTCGTTCCTCCGATCATGTAACCGCTCAATGCGAGCCCCATTTTAGGGAACGCATCCAAGGGTTCAATGCCGCCGACATTCGCGGTGAGAATGTCATCGCATTCGTCGCTTTCGATTCGTGGCGTGCGGGAAAAAAGGTTTTCCGCTGCTTGAATCGCAGTCTTCCAGTCTGATGGGTCCGAGACGTAGGTGTGCATAAAAGTTATGGCTCAACAAATGAAAGTTTTGTGTAGTTGGCAACTTTCGGTCGAAGTGTTTTCGATTTGAAAAGTCAAAAAACGGCGGCTTCGTCTGAGTGGTAATCTACTGAATTTTGCCCAACGGGACGTTCTCTTTTCTGCTTATCCGGTTTCTTGCCAATGCACGAAAATCGGATGGGAGCGGGCTTTCCTAAGCCCCGTATGCGCCGAAGGCGCCGCCACGAATGCCGCCGACGCTGCGAACGGGGCTTAGGAAAGCCCCGCTCCGATTCGCGCTCGCCGCTTTTGTCAAGAAACCGGATAAGCAGGTTCTCTTTCGCCACCCGCTGGGACCACGGTGCTGGAAAATGCACTCTCCTTTTAGAGTTTCTTCCGGGGTCATAGTGGCGAAAGATCGAGCTTGCCGCAGAAGAAGAGGATGCGAGTCCGGTAATTGAAGAAGTTACGGAAGCCTCTGGCGTTGGCTTTGAGCGCTTGGATTTTCGAGTTGAGCCCTTCGGCGGT
>JANMGP010000064.1:0-74084 GCA_031374705.1 Verrucomicrobiaceae bacterium
GGCGGATTTTGCGTTTCCAAATCTTGTTCCCGCACAAGGCGCGGCCAATGAGTCTGTCACGAGTCTGTCACCGCCGTTTGACGAGAATGCCCGATCGGAATAGATGCACCTCTGTATTGGCCCGGAGGGGAAACTCTCCTATCCAAATAGGGCATATTGATTACTGTTCGCTCAATGGTGGAAAAGAATCCGAATCATACGCCAGCGGCGTGGACTAGGGAATGCCTCAGCATCCTGAAGTCAATTCATCCCGATTACCGCCGCAACCGTCACGCTTCGGGACTGTGCATCGAGTTTGTGCGACCAGATCCGAGCGGTCTCCTCATTTCACAAAACTTCATTCGCAAACGTGACAATTACTACTTGCGCGTCGCGCTCCTGTTCAGTGATCGTTGCCCGTTGCCGGATCTATACCACCCGCTCTATGCAGGCCGCCGATTTGACCACAACCGCACTGTCTGGCGCCAATTTAATGACGATTTCGGCCTCACGCGCGGTGACTCAGGTTATCCATCGGGAGTATGGTCGTTCGGCCCTTGGCGCTCCAATACACTTGAAAATCTCGCCCGAGGTTTTGCTGTCAACGAAGAGCACTTGATCCCTCGTTATCGCGAGGCGCTCCATGCCGGGAAAAGCCGACTCATCCCCATCTTCGAGGCGGCGCGACAGATCGTTCCTGCTCTCGATCCGAATCTTCCTATTTCCGCGCAGGCTCCTCGCTTTGGCGTCACCCCAGGTGCCGTCGAGTCCTACCCGCTTCGCTCAGCGTACGTGGAAGCTTTCACGCTCGCACGAGGTGGCCATTGGTACGTTGGATTCGGGCCATACACCGACACGGTCGATTTAGACTCCATCCCGCCAGAGTTGACGGTTCTGCATTCCGCGAACGCTTTCTTAGCGGACTCCGAGAGACTTGATGAGATGGTTGCCATTTCGCGCGCTTTGTAAGCACTCTGTAACACTCGGCGCTAGGTCGCGGAGCGTTTTCGGCCATTGGGTGAATTCCACGCTCGCGGCGTTTTTGAGCTTCGGTGCGGTGATTCCGGGCACGAGCGCGGCGGATGGCTGGGCGTGGAGGCGATCCTTGGGACGCTGAATACGCTGATTTCGGCGCTGCAACGGCAGCCTTAGCTGGAGCAACGTGCTGTCGTAGCTGGCACTACGCGCCCGAGCGATGCGGGTGATCTCGCGGCCCTCACACTATCACTGAGGCGATGCGGTTCTTGCGTTGTCTCTCGTTTGTTGGCAATTGAGATTTGAAATGAGCCAACTCATCTACATCGAAACGAGCATCCCGAGCTTTTACTACGAGACGCGTCCAGCGGCGCAAATTCAGGCTCGGCGGGAGTGGACTCGGGAATGGTGGGAGATTGCGCGGTTGCGGGATGAACTCGTGACTTCCGAACCTGTATTGGCAGAGCTCGGGCACACGCCGGAGCCGAAGCGGTCTGAAGTTCTGGCGCTGCTCGCGCCATTGCCGCTTCTTGGCGATGAGGAAGCGGTTGACGAAATCGTGGCGGTGTACTTCCAAAACAAACTGATGCCGCGAGACGCTGAAGGTGATGCGCGTCATCTCGCACTGGCGACATTCCACGAATGCGCTATCCTCGCGACATGGAACTGCAAGCACATCGCCAACGCGAACAAGATGGAGCATATCCGGAGGGTGAATTCTTACATCGGGTATGCCACTCCATTGCTCACCACTCCGTATGAACTCCTAGAACAAATGCCATGACACCAGACGCAGAATCAACAAACACGAAGCCTCCTTACGACGACGGGCTCGAATGGCTGCGTGAAATCCGGCGAAAGATGGCGGCGGAGTGCAACTACGACCCATTTGAAGCAGGACGGCGCAGCCGAGAGCGGCAGAAGCAATATCCGGGGCGCATCTACCGCACAAAGCGCGTCCTCGTGCCGGTGGAAACCAGTGACGCGATGGGGGTGGAAGCGGAGACATCATGCGTCGTAAGGGAAGAGCCTCCCACGAAGTAGTCTTCGGGCAGCGAGGGAGACTCGTCCAGACCGACATCGAGCACGCCGACTGCGGTCTCAATGTGGCGATCAACGGCCAAGGGCAGCTTCACAGACAAACGGGTTCAAGGGGACGGGACGTCCCCTCTACTTGCTCTATTTCTGCGAGCCCGCCGGAGTGATCGAGACGTTGCGTTTTTTCAGCGCATCCTCGATTGCGGCGCGGCCGGTCTTTTCGGGGTCGATGAGCGCGGTTAGTTTGCCGTCGCGGAAACTGACGGTGGCTGCGGCGACGCCTTCGATTTTGGAGATGCTCTCGTACGCAGCGAGGCCGCACGCTTTGCAGTCGCAGCCGCCCACGGCGATCTCGATGCGTGTGAGCTTGTCTTTTGCGGTCGGCAGGACGGTCGCGATTCCGAGGGTGTTGCGCGTTTTGCTGCCGACGAGTTCGTTGAGCCGCTGGACGATATTATCCGCCTTTGCGTCTTTGAACGCGACGGCGGGGTCGAAGGCGAAGACGGCTTCGGCATTGGCGAAATCCACGCTCACGAGTTTGACCTCCGGCAGTTGCGCCACGGTCTCGCGGAACACGGCTTCGCGCTCGGGGGCAAACAAGCCGGTGACGCGGTAGGTGAAGTTTTCCTCCGCGCAGAATGCGGTACCAAACGAGAGGAGAAGCAGGAGCAATGATTTCATCGGGTCTGGAAAAGAGGGCTGCCGGCGAGCTCGTGGATGAGCGTGCGGATTCCGCCGCCGCGTTTTTGAGTGCGGGCGACAATGGCGGCGAGCTCGGCGCGGTCGCTGAATAGGATCGGGCGTCCGGTGGCGTAGGTGGCAAATTGCCGGGCGAGGTTATCGAGCAGTCGGTCGGGCTGGGTGGCGAGCTGATCCTGAAGTGCGCCGATGCCGGTGAATTTGCGTCCGTCGGGAAGTTCGCCGCTGGGGTCCACGGCAGGGCCGAGTTTGAAGCTGATGCCGATAAACGGGTCGATGGAACCGCGCGGTGCCGGGTCGCCATCGCCGATGCTCCGATAGCGTTCGCGGCGTCCGCCGATGACGTCGAAGGCCTCGAGCGCGAAGCCGGGCGGATCCATTTTTGCATGGCAGCCTGCGCACGCTACGTCGGCGCGATGTTTTGCGAGCAGCTCGCGGATGGTCGTTGCGCCGCGCACGTCGGGCTCGACCGCCGGGACATTGGCCGGCGGAGGCTCGGGCGGCTGGCCGAGCAGCCGCGCCAATACGAACGCGCCGCGTGGAACGGGCGATGTCGTCGTCCCGTTGGCGGTCACTTTCAAAATCGCGGCCTGCGTGAGAAAGCCGCCGCGCATCGCGTCGGGCGGCAGCGTGACACGGCGAATCTGCGGGCCGCGAACACCGGGGATGCGGTAGTGCGTGGCGAGCCGCTCATTCAACATCGCGAAGTCCGAACGGATGAGATGCGTGGCGTCGAGGTCGCGGTCGATGAGCTCCCGAAAATATGCACGCGTTTCGGCGACCATCGAATCCTGCAAATAGGCGCTGAACTCTGGATACAACTTTTTGTCCGGATCGTTCGCTGCGATCGCGCGGAGCTTCAGCCACTGGCCGGGGAAATCCTCGATGAATCGCTGTGATTTCGCATCCTTCAGCATTCGCTCGATTTCGTCGTCGAGCGATGCGCGCAGCTTCCCGGCGGCGGCGAGCTCGGAAAGGCGGGCGTCGGGTGCGGAGTTCCACAGCCAATACGAGAGACGCGATGCGAGCGCATGCTCGCTCAGCTTTTCCGCCGGCTCCACGTGATACAGAAAATCCGACGAGCACAGCGCGGCGCGATACGCCCAGCGCATCGCCGTCTCGAAGCAATCGCCGGCGTTCAGCCGTTCGTCCACCCTCGCCACATATTGCGCGCGAACCTCATCCGCCACGGGACCGCGAAACGCCTTTGGCAGAAACACGGCAAGCAGTTTGTCTGCATCCGCGAGCGGTGCGTCGCTTTTTACGGACCACAATCCGGCGTCTGGATCGGGCCGGTTTTTGCCCGCGCCGATCTGCCGGACTTTCTTTCGCGAAGGCGCGCGTTCCTTTTGCTGCTCGCCTGTTTTCCATTGCTCCAGTGGCAGTTCACCGAAGAGCAGTTTGTGGGAACGCGGCGGCCACACATCGTGCAGCGGACCCTCGACGTCGAGCCAGTCCACCGCGACACCCGGCCCGGTGAACGCCATCGCGTGGCCTTTGCGCGAGTAGTTTGCAGCCGGCGCGAGGGACGCCGCGTTGAAGCCAAAAATCTCGTTCGCGTTCAGCCACACATTGACTTCGTGCTCCGTGGGCTTGAGCGAAGGCGCGTCGAAATAACCGAGAACGTAGCTGGGGTGCTGGCCGCCGCGTCCGTCGCCAGTGAGCTGCACGACCGACAGCCGCGCCGCTTCCGTTCCCCGCGCCGGGATGACTGCGCCTTTGTCCCAGCCAAAACTCCAGACAGACCACCGTGCCCGATAGCGGCCGGGATAAATGGCCACGTGGGCCGCGAAGTACGGGCTGAAGGATTCGTCCTCGTGACGAAAAAGGCCGACCGTGCTCCCGCGCTCGAATGTCCCCATGCGCTCATGCGCTCCCTCGTCGATGTGCGTGAATTCGCCAGCGGGCGGAAACTCCGGATCGGGCTTCATGTCGCGAAGCAAAATGCCGTCGCCATTCCCCAGCACATGCGCGACGAAGCCGCCGGGCTGCGCGAGCGAGAGCCGCTGCTTGCGCACCGTCGGTGCCAGCGGCTGTGTCGCGATCGCCAGGTCGAGCGTTTTGTCCGCCGCTTCGACATACTTCGCGAGATTCACGTGCGAGATGTCGAGCGCGTCCGCGTTGTTGTCGAATCCATGCGCCGAGCCGTCGGGCGGCAGATCGCCAGCGAGCGCGATGCCGGGCATCTCAAACAGATCGCGCATCGTGTTCTCGTATTCACTCCGAGTGAGCCGGCGGATGCGCGTGCGGCTTTCGCCACCGAGTTTCGCCTTCTCCGCCGCGACCAGCGAGTCGCCCAGTTGCTTCAGAAAAGCCGCGCTCTGGTCCACAGGCGGACGCTCCTTTTTCTTCGGCGGCATCTCGCCTCTCTCGATCCGATCGTTCACCTTCACCCAGCGCGCGAAATTCTCCGCATCCGCAAAGTCCGGCTTCAACGCCGTGAGATCGAGCCCGCCTTTTTTCTCCACCGCGTCGTGGCAATCGGCGCAGTGCTGTTCGATGAAAGTGCCCGCCGGATTGGCCGCGAAGCAACCGCCTCCGATCCAGCCGGCAACTAGAGCGAGCGTGGCCGTGCGCATTACTTACCGAACTTCTCCAGCGCCCAGTTTTTGAACACGCCCTGCGCCTTCCCGCCGTCGCCGGGGAAGCCTCCGTGCTGCACCATCCACACGATGGTGATGCCTTTGCCGGGGCGGACTTCCATGTTGGTCGCGTGTGCGCCGCCGTGGCCGAAGAAATCTCCGCCAACCGCGTGGCCGAGACCGTAGCTGTCCTTCAGCGTGTCGGGCGTCTGGCGTTTTGTGATTTCCTTGAACGAGGCCTCGCTGAGGTAGCGCCGCCCGTTGAGTTCGCCGCCATTGAGCATCATCCGGCAGAAGGTCGCCGAGTCCTGCGCCGTGGAAAACAGACCGCCGGCGGGCATCGGGAAGCGATGCGTGCGATCGGTGAGCGGGTAGATGAGCTGGCTCACGGGGAATTCTTCGAGGTTGGTTTTTTCCTTATCCGGGCGGTACGATTTTGCCAGACGCGCGTTCTGTTCCTCGGTGGGCCAGAAGGTCGTATCCTTCATTCCGAGCGGCTCGAACAGGCGCTTCTGCATGAAGTCCTCATACTTCATCCCGCTCACGACTTCGAGGACGCGGGCCGCTGTGTTGATGCCCGCATTGGAGTATTTATACTTCGTTCCGGGCTCGGTCTGGAGCGGCGTCATCGCGTAACTGCGCACCGCTGCGGAGAGCGGGAGTCCGTCGAGCGTCGGCTTTTCGATCGCGGATGAAAACGGCAGTCCGCTCATGTGGCTGAGCGTTTCGCGAATGGTGATTGGATGCACCGGTTTTTTCAGCAGCACGTGGGCGTCGTCCTTTTCCGCGATGACCATCTGGCCGCGAAACTCGGGAAGGTATTTCTCCACCGGATCGTCGAGGGCGATTTTCTTTTCATCCACGAGCATCATCACGGCAACAGCAGTGATGGGCTTCGACTGCGAGGCGATCCAAAAGACGGAATCCGCGGTCATCTTTTTTCCGACGGCGACATCTGCGAAACCGACCGTCTCCACGGCGAGCACCTTGTCTTTATCGGCCACGAGCGCGACGGCTCCGGCGAGTTCGTGCTTCTCCACAAAAGGCTGGAGCAAAGACGCGACGGACGCCGGCTGTTCGGCGAAAAGCGATGACGGCACCGCGAGCGCGGCGATGAGAGTGAGGACGTGACGGGTGATGATCATGGATTTGGATTGGTGTGTTTTTCGACGGGTGAAAGGGTTGAGGGAGGAGTGCGCGTTACGCCATTTCCAGGCCGCGCATCGTGCCTTTCGATGTGGAGAACTGCCCCGTTTCGATCCCCATTCGCTGGAGCATGGACACAAACAGGTTCGCGAGCGGATAGTTGTTTTCCCGGTCAAACGCGAGGTGCCGGCCGTGCTTGAATCCGCCGCCCGCGAGCAGCACGGGCAGGTTCACATTGCTGTGCGAATTCGCGCTGCCCATTGGCGTGCCGTAAAGCACCATCGAGCGTTCGAGCAGCGATTCGCCCTCCTCCTTCGTCCCGGCCAGCGCGGTGAGGAAACCGGCGAGCGCATCGAATTGCGCCTCCTCCTTCGCGCGCAATTCCGCGATGGCCTCGGGACGGTTGCCGTGGTGCGTGATGTTGTGGATGACGGTCGTGTCGATGAAGAGCGAGATGATGCGCGTGCTGTCGGTCTCCAGCGCGAGCTTCATCACATCAAACATCAGCCGCGTCTTCGCGACAAACTCGCGACCGTCCTCGATATCCTCCGGCGGCTTTGCAGCGACGACCGGCTTTGGCTTTTGCTCCCACTCCTCCGAACTGTGCAGCCGCTGCTCCAGCTCGCGCACCGAAGTGAAATACTCGTCCATCCGCTGCTGGTCGGCCTTGGAAAGCGAGCGGTTCAGCCGCCGGGATTGCTCGCCGACAAAATCGAGCATCGAGCGCCCCTGCCGCAGCGCCTCCACGTTCTGCGCGACCTCGTCCGCCTTTCCCTGCACAAAGAGCCGCTGAAACAATTTCTTCGGGCTCCGCTCCGATGGAATAGGCGCGCCGCTCCGCGTGTAACTCAGCGTGGAGCCTTCGGTGGTCATCGCCAAAACGAGCGACGGATGCCGCGTGAGATTCCCGATTTGCTCGGCGGCGAATTGATCCAGCGACACCCAATTGCGAAAGCCCCCGCGTTCCGGATGCGGCGTGCCCGTGATGAAGCACCGCTCCGCCGCATGACCGCCCGTCACGCCCGGATGGCTCACGCCGGAAAAAACCGTGAGCTGCCCGCGATGCGCCGCCAGTCGTTCAAGATAGGGCGTCGCTGCGTAATCGACGCCGCCCTGCTCCGGAAAAAAGAACTGCGGCATGATCCCCATGTTCGTCTGCACGCAGACCATCCGGCGCGGCTTTGCAGCCTCAGCAGCAGCAGCGGTGCGCGGGAGCATCGCCTCCAATAACGGCAACGAAAGCGCGACCCCGGCTCCCCGCAGGAAGGTGCGTCGGTTCATGGGCAAAGTGGCAGTCGGCATGAGCATAAAGGCGTCTGGATATACCCTCAACCTTCCGCAACCGTAGGCGCTGCCTTACAACCTTCTGAGCATCGGACTATTTATCAACGGCGCACTTTCAGGCGATCAGGTTTTTTGATGACCGTGCCGCCGAACTGGCTGAGCTGCTTGAAGCGGCCTGCGTGGTAATAAGTGAGCTTATTGTCGTCGAGGCCGAGCAGGCGCAGGAGCGTGACGTGGAAATCACGGACGTGGGCCTTGCCTTCGACGACGGTCATGCCGAGTTCGTCGGTGGCTCCGATGGTGTGGCCGGCGTTGCAGCCGCCGCCGGCGAGCCACATCGTCATGGCGTTGGGATTGTGGTCGCGTCCGTAGGCGATACCGCCGCGGATGCCGTTGTCGGGCGTGCGGCCAAATTCCCCGCACCACACGATGAGCGTGCTGTCGAGAAGACCGCGCTGTTTGAGATCGGTGATGAGCGCGGCGATCGGCTGGTCCACGCCGCGGACGAGATTGCCGTGGGCGCGCGCGATGTAGTCGTGGCTGTCCCACGAGCCGTTGTAGAGCTGCACAAAGCGCACGCCTTTTTCCACGAGCTTGCGGGCGAGCAGGCACTTGCGTCCGAATGAATCCGTGGCGTCGTTGCCGATTCCGTAGAGCGCTTTTGTCGCGGCGTCTTCCTTGGAAAGATCGAGCGTCTCGGGCACTTGCATTTGCATGCGGAAGGCGAGTTCGTAGCGCGCGGCGAGTTCGTCGTGGCCGGGATGCTGCGCGGCGTGCGCGGCGTTGAGCTTGGCGATGAGGTCGAGGTTCTTGCGCTGGCGCACGGCGTCCACTCCGGCGGGCGGTGTGTGGTCGAGAATGGGCGAGCCGCGCGCACGCAGCGGGGTGCCTTGGAAGCTCGCGGGCAGGTAGCCGTTGCTCCAGTTCGCCGCGCCGCCTTGCGGGTAGCTGACTTCGGGAAGCACGATGAAACCGGGCAGGTCTTGATTGAGCGTGCCGAGGCCGTAGTTACTCGGGCTTCGGCGGCACATCGAATGCGCCCTTCACAAAATAGATGTCGCCGCGCCGTGTGCCGACTGCGAGGCGTCCGTCCGGCAAGCTCTCCAGCCCGCCCGGCCGCATGGGCACGGTGGCCGGGATGGGGATATTGACGATGGGGTAATACTTGGCTTCTTCCGAAGCAGTGCCCCACATTTCCCCGAGGTCTTCGTCGGCGCGAAGTTGCGGTGCGATGATGGCGATGGTGGTACGAGCGGTAACCATTGGTGTGCGACAACAGACTACCGCGAGTCTCCGGGGATGGTCGAGGTCACAATCCGGCGAATCAACCTCAGCGCGACGCAACGTTCACGCGGGAATCGTTCGAATTCCTATGGATGGCCCTGGATTCAGGAACCAGCCCACGGAGAATGCGCGACCGGATTTGTGAAAGAATAGACCGGAACAAGTCTGGAAACTTCCGCGCATTCCGTCCAATCTCCGATCGATGGGAAGGCACGCCGCCTTCCCAACCAATAACGAATACAACAAACAAACAATGAGTCAGGAACACTTCCCGAAGATCGGGAACATCCCTTTTGAGGGACCCAAATCCAAAAACCGTCTCGCCTTCCGCCACTACAACGCGGACGAGGTCGTGGGCAAAAAGAAGATGAAGGACCACCTTCGTTTCTCGATGGCCTACTGGCACTCGATGAAGGGCACGGGCGGCGATCCTTTTGGCGGCGGCACGCGCCTGCGTCCTTGGGACGACGGCAGCACGTCCGTGGACAACGCGAAGCGCGTGGCCGACGCGGGCTTTGAGTTCATGCAGAAAATCGGCATGGACTTCTATTGCTTCCATGACCGCGATGTGGCGCCGGAGCTCGGAAATCTCAAAGCGAGCAGCGAGGCGCTGGACGCGGTGGCCGACCATCTCAAGGCGCTGCAAAAGAAGACGGGCATCAAGTTGCTGTGGGGCACGGCGTGCCTCTTCTCGCACCCTCGCTACATGCAGGGCGCGGCCACGAGCCCGAATGCGGACGTTTACGCTTACGCAGCGGCGCAGGTGAAAAAGGCGATGGACGTGACGCATCGTCTCGGTGGTCTCGGCTACACGTTCTGGGGCGGACGCGAAGGCTACTCCACGCTTTTGAATACGGACATGAAGCGCGAGCTCGATAACCTCGGGCACTTCCTCCACATGGCGGTCGATTATAAAAAGGCGATCGGTTTCAAAGGTCAGTTCTACATCGAGCCAAAGCCACGGGAGCCCTCCACGCACCAGTACGACAGCGACGCCGCTGCGTGCCTCAACTTCCTGCGCGAATACGATCTGCTCGGCGATTTCAAACTGAACATCGAGACGAACCACGCCACGCTCGCGCTTCACCGCGTGGAGCATGAGCTGAACGTCGCCGCAAACGCAGGCGCGCTCGGCAGCATCGACGCGAACACCGGCGACGAGCTGATCGGCTGGGACACGGACCAGTTCCCGACCAATGTTTACATGACCACGCAAATGATGCTGCAGCTTCTGAAGAGCGGCGGCTTCAAGACGGGCGGTCTGAACTTCGACGCAAAAGTGCGCCGCGAAAGCTACGAGCCCGTGGACCTTTTCCACGCGCACATCGGCGGCATGGATGCATTTGCCCGCGGCCTGAAAATCGCCCACGCAATCATCCAGGACGGTGTGCTCGATGGAATCGTGAAAGAGCGCTATGCGACTTACACGACCGGCGTCGGCAAAACCATCACGAGCAAAAAGGCGACCTTCGCCAGCCTGGAAAAACACGCGCTCGGCCTGCCGGACAGTCTGCTCCCATCAAGCGGGCGTCAGGAGATGCTGGAGAATATCATCAACGACTACATGGACTAAACGTCCGGCGTCGGAACGAACACTCACAAACGGGCGGAGCAGCCGAAAGGTCGCTCCGCCCGTTTTCGTTCGCGAAAATGAATCTGGAAAATCAGTTGGTCCACCGTTCGTTTCGCAAGTGCCTCTTTCCGTGTCCTTCGGTGCCTTCCGTGGATACCCGAATGCAGGTTCCAGAGGTTCGCCCCATCGTCATCCGAGGTAGTGGCGCAGGCGACCCGCCTGCATGGGTCCTGACCGGCGACTCGCCGGAAGTCTCGCAGGCACTCCACACACGGGCGGGTCGCCCGCGAAGACTGATGCAGGCGGGTCGCCTGCGCCACTACCGTCACTCTACGCCACGTCCACAACGGCCTTGATGACGCCGGTCTCCGGCTTGATCCATGAAGGAAATACCTCCGGCACTTGATCGAACGGGGCGTGGTGCGTAATCCACGGGGCGGTGTCGATGCGTCCATCGTCGATGAGCGAGATAATGCGCGTGAAGTCCTTGGTGTGCGCGTTGCGGCTTCCCATGAGCGTGAGCTCGCGGCGGTGTAAAAACGGTGCCTGGGGGAACTCCAGGTTTTGCTGTGTGATGCCGACGTACACCACGCGGCCTGCGAACGATGCAAACTCCATCGCGCGGACCATCGACTTGTTATTGCCTGTAGCGTCGATGACAACGTCGGCGAGCTGGCCATTGGTGAAGTCGGCAAGGGCTTTTACGTCCGACTCGTTGCCGCTCGCCTTGATTGTCGATGGCACTCCCATTCTATCCCGGACGAATGCAAGGCGGCTCTCGTTGACGTCCATGACGACGGTGTCGGCCCCGGAGATCTTTGCAAACTCGATCGCCGAAAGTCCAATCGGTCCTGCGCCGATGATGAGCACGGTCTCCCCGCGCTTTGGATCGCCACGATTGATTGCATGGCAGCCGATGGCGAGCGTCTCGACCAGCGCACATTGGTCGGCGGTCAGGCGGTTCGCGACGTGGAGTTTGCGGGCGGGAAGGATGATGCGTTCGGTGAGGCCGCCGTCACACATTACTCCGAGGGTCTTGTTGCTCTCGCAGCAGTTCGTGAATCCGCGCCGGCACGCGTAGCAGTTGCGGCAGTTTAGATAGGGCTCCACAGAGCAGCGATCGCCCGGCTTTACGTTCGTCACGCCTTCACCCACCGCGATTACTTCCACGCCGAGTTCGTGGCCGGGGATCCGCGGGTAGGAAAAAAACGGCATCTTCCCAAGATAGCCGCTCAGGTCGGTTCCGCAGACGCCTACGCGGAGGACTCGCATGAGCGCCTCGCCGGCGGCAGGTGCGGGTGGTTCGTCGATTTGAATGGTGCGCCACGCGAGTGGCTTTTCGAGTTGGAGAGCTTTCATGGTTTAGTTGTTTTCGCGAAGGCCTTCGAGATGGCCGAGGTTTTTTACAGGGGCAAAAATGGCGAGCACTTCCGCAAGCAGTTCTTCATCAAGCGGCTCGGCGGCCCACTTTGCCCAATTGCGGATGTTGTTCGGATTCGCGCTGCCGCTCACGGTGGTCGCGATGTCTTCGTTCGCGATGGAGAATTGCAACGCGAGCTTCGCGATGTCCACGCCACGACTCTCGCACAGCGCCGCGGCTGCGCGGGCCGCCGCCTTTACTTCCTCCGGCTCTTTCAGCCACGCGGGAAGCGGCGCATTGGTGAGCAGACGCGCGGAGAACGGCCCGGCGTTCATCGCGCCCACTCCTTTCGCTTTCAGATACGGCACGATTTCGTCGGCAAATCGGGTGTTCTGGAGCGTGTATTGATTGTAGCTCAGCACGCAGTCCACATCCGTCTGGTCCAGGATGAACTTGAATATCTTCATCGGGTATCCGCTGAAGCCGATATACTTCACCTTGCCCGCCGCCTGAATTTTCCGCAGCGCCGGGATGGTCTCATCGACAATCTGCTGCATCGGCACGAACTCGATGTCGTGGCAGAGGATGATGTCGAGGTGGTCGGTGCCCAGCCGGTGAAGACTCACGTCCACACTCTCCGCCACGCGCTTTGCGGAAAAATCGAAGTGCTGCAGATCGTAGCGCCCGAGTTTTGTGCAAAGCGTGTAGCTCTCGCGCGGGACGCCCTTCAGCGCGATGCCGAGCAGCACCTCGCTCATGCCGCGTCCGTAGAACGGGGACGTGTCGATAAAGTTCAGCCCGCATTCCAGAGCGACGTGAACGCTTTGCAACGCCTCCTCTACTTTCACGCTGCGAAACTCCGCTCCGAGCGATGAAGCGCCAAAGCTGAGGATGGGTAATTGGAGTCCGGTTTTTCCGAGTGGTCGGGTGATCATGCATTCATTGTGACCGACCGAAGCACAATTGGACAGCCAGACTTGCCGCAAAAGGCAGTCCCAATCCGGAGGACGGTGACCCCGGAGTGATGTCCGCCTTGCGCCCGAGTGGTGCGAATGTTTTCCTGCCGGAATGATTTTGTTGCTTCCGCTGGCTTGGGGGAATCCGTGGGTGATGTTCATCGTTCCAGTCGTATTCCTCGCGCTGCTCTTCCTCGTAGGCGGAATGTGCGGCTTGGGATTTGTGACAGTATTTCGCATTCGGCGTGAATTTAAGATGCGGACCATCGTGCTTTTCGCGTTTGCCGGGATTTTCGCATTCTACGCGTGGACGATGTGCTTCAATTCTCCGCTGCCGCTTCCCGAAGGCGCGACCTCGGTTCGTATTCAGCGGGCGATGCCCTTATTCACTTGGGAAATCAACGACAACTTGAGCTTTAAACTCAAGGAGCCAGAATTCCGACGCTGGATAGAGTCTCTGGTCGGGCGGCCATGGAGCGAAATGATCGACGGACGAACGGACGCGAAAATCAGGCAAAACTTCGGATTTCAGCGCCCGCTATCCGCGCCGGAATGGATGCAATCACATGCGACGACTATCGGATACACGATCACAGCACACCCGAAGATTTACGGCACGATTTGGTACGACAGCGAACGCGAGATCGTGCACTACCATTTTGACGATTGACGCGCGCAGATAGTGGAACGGACTGATTGCCATGCTATCGATGAAACCACTGCCGGGTAGTCGGGCTTAAAACTCAACAAGTCAAAGACGCGGAAAGGAGCGGACTGACTGTAATTCTGGCAGGATTCCCTTCTGCTTCAGCCCGGTCGCCAGCACGGTCTGGAAGTGCGGCGCTTCTTTTTCCCTCGCACTCACGGAGACTTCGATATCGCCGATGTATGTCTCCCGGCTTTTCCGGCGATTTGGACAGACCGGGGCATATCAATTCCTGCTCCGTCTAAAGATGAGCCGCGCTGCGGAGTTGCTGCTGGATGAGGGACTCATCGTGAAGGAAGCAGCAGCGGCGCTGGACTTCCCGGATGCATTTCAGTTTTCGCGGGCATTCAAGGGCGTCCACGGAGTGTCACCGATGACGCTGCTCAAATCGCGGCGACCGCCCGGGAGCGTCACTCAAGCTCGATGACCACGCTCTCGATCGTGCCGGTGAACGTATTCGGAACCTTGTACGGACCGACCGCGCCGCCTTCATCGCTTCCGACGCTGAGTCCATCGACCGGCATTGCTGGAAACAGCCCGACGTTGATGACGGAGCCACCTCCGCCTGTCCGAGAGTTCGCGGGGCCGGAATCGACCGTCTCGGAAACCTTGCCATCCTTGGACAATGTCACTTTCACGCCGTACGGACCCGCGACAGCAGGACTTGAGAATGACGAGACCGTCTTTCCGTCTTTCTTGAACAGGATTCGGAGTTCCCCATCCGCGACAAAAATCGCGTACCCGTTCGCCGCCCCACCATGCGCAACGATGACTCCGTTGCTTTTCGCATCGAGGGTAAACTTTGCCTCCACGGAAAATGCGCGACCCGCGATGGCCGGCGAATCCTTACGTTCGAGTTGGTCGCCCGCCTTTAGCTCAAATCGTTTCTTAGTGCTTCCCACCTCGGCATCCTTGGCGGATCCGCTCCAAGCACCGAGCGGCACCACGTTGGCGCGGGCGGCGTAAGTGTCCCATTTTGCGGACATCTCGCGAACGCGCTGAGGCTGTGCGGCGGCGAGGTCGTGTTGTTCGCTCCGGTCGGCGTCGATGTCATAGAGTTCCCACGGCTTGCGCTCCATTGCGACGAGTTTCCACTTTCCATCGCGAACGGCGCGGTTGCCCTCGTGCTCCCAATAAAGAAGACGCGGAGTCGGAGCGATGGGTGCGGCGGCGAAGGCCGGGCGGAGCGAGACGCCTTCCAGCGGCTTGATGCTCTGGCCGTCTTTCTGGGCGGGATACTTTGCGCCAGCGACGTCCACGCAAGTCGCCATGATGTCAATCAGGTGCGCCGGTTCACGGACGAGCCGTCCGCCGCCGTCCTTCAAAGCAGCCGGCCAGTGCGCGATGAGCGGCGTGCTGATTCCGCCTTCGTGCGTCCAGTGTTTGTATTCGCGAAACGGCGTATTGGACACCGCCGCCCACGCCTCTCCGTAGCCGATATACGTATCCGGGCCGCCCGCCATCACGCCCTTTCCCTGCCGGACGGGATATCCGTCGCGGGTTTGTTTCGGCGTGAGAAGAGTCTGCAAAACCGAATCTTCCTGCGGCGGCAATGTTGGCGCGGCGGCTCGCGGGGTCGCGTTCTTGCCGCGGCCCATTCCCTCCGCGCAACCGCCGTTATCCTGCATGAAACAAATCAACGTGTTTTCGTACTGGCCGCTTGCTTTGAGCTGCTCGATGAGCCGCCCGATTCCGCGATCCATCGACGTGACCATTGCAGAATACACCTCCATGTTTCGGCGGTCCCATTCCCAGAACTCAGTTTCCTTCGCCTTCGCCGGAACGGACGTGAGCGTTGTCTGAGTGTTAGTGATCACGCCCAGCTCCAGCATCCGCTGATAGCGCGCATCGCGGATGGCCTGATACCCGGCATCGTAGCGCCCTTTATACTTCGCAATGTCCGCCTCCCGCGCGTGCATCGGCCAGTGCGCAGCGGTGTACGCGACGTATAGAAAGAACGGCTTGTCCGCCTTGTGCTCGCGCACGAATCGCACCGCATGGTCGCTGATCGCATCCGTATAATAAAACCCGTCCGCCGGCTTGTATTCCGGATCGGCGAAAGCGGACACCGGCGTATTGTCGCGCGTCAAGAACGAAGGGTCCCAAAAACTGCCACCGCCGATGATCGTGCCGTAAAACCGATCGAATCCGCGCTGGAGCGGCCAGTTGTTCTTCTCCTCCAGCGTCGTCGCCCGCAGAGCTTTCGTGACGTGCCATTTCCCCAACGCGTAAGTGCTGTAACCCGCAGGCCGCAGCGCCTCCGCGATGGTCACGCAATTACGGTTCAAATCACCGCGATAACCATCGTGCCCGCGATCGTCCGTCATGTGGCCGATGCCGGCCTGATGCGGATAAAGCCCTGTGAGGAGCGACGCCCGCGTCGGGCAACAGCGCGCCGTATTATAGAACTGCGTAAAGCGCACGCCGCCCTTCGCCAGCGCGTCCAGATTCGGCGTATCGATCTCGCCGCCATAGCAGCCGAGATCGGAGAAACCCATATCGTCGCCGAGGATCACGATGATATTGGGCCGCGCCGGTTCTGCGGCGAAAAGCGGAGTGACGAGGAGCGAGAAGAAGACGAGCAGTTTCATCCCGGCCATGCTTGGCGGATGCCGGCAGGCGAATCAAGCGCTCATCATCCAACCCACGGCGGCGGGCAACGCTAATCTCGCTGACGCCGATTCATTTTTGCGCCATGATGTGCGGCATGTCTGAAATTATCGTTGGAATTGACCTTGGCACAACCAACTCGCTCATCGGGGCGATGGAGGCGGGCTTTCCCATTTTGCTCGCGGATGCGGATGGCGAACGGCTCGTGCCGTCCGTCGTTCACTTTGCGAAAAGCGGCGACGCCATCGTCGGTCGCGCGGCGCAACGGATGCGTGCGCTGGAGCCGGAAAACACGGTGTATTCGGTAAAGCGATTTATCGGCCGGCGGGCGGGCGATGAGCCGGATGACGTCGCTTATCGCCTCGCGGGCAAACGCGGCGAGCCGGTGCGTGTCGTTGCCCGGGAAAAGGAATATGCACCGGAGGAAATCTCCGCACTCGTCCTCGCACACCTCAAGGCGACGGCGGAGAAGTCGCTAGGCCAGGCCATCACGCGCGCCGTCATCACGGTGCCTGCGTATTTCAACGATGCGCAACGGAACGCGACCAAACGCGCGGGGGAACTCGCGGGGCTCACCGTCGAGCGGATCGTGAATGAGCCGACGGCCGCCGCGCTCGCTTACGGGCTCGACCGGCTGAAGGACCGCAGCAAAATCGCGGTGTATGATTTCGGCGGCGGGACGTTTGATATTTCGATTCTGGAGTTGAACGAAGGCGTCTTCCAGGTGCTCGCCACGAATGGAAATACGCACCTCGGCGGCGACGATGTGGACGCCGCAATCATCGAGCATCTCGCCGGGCTTGCGGGTATCGAGCCGGAGCAGCACAGCGGACTCGCCGCACGTCTGCGCGAAGTCGCCATCGCGGCAAAACACGCGCTTTCCTTTGCCGATGAAACGCGCGTCGAGCTGCCTTTTCTCGACGGCGGACGCAGCTTTTCGCACACCATGACGCGCGCCGGGCTTGAGCATCTTGCACGACCCATCGTCGAACGCACGCGACAACACTGCCTCCGCGCGCTGGCCGATGCGCAGCTTGCGTCCGGCGCGCTCGACGACGTGATCCTCGTCGGCGGCCAGACGCGGATGCCGCTCATCCGCGAGTTCGTCCGCGGCATTTTCCAGCGCGAGCCAAACGTCTCGCAAAACCCCGACGAAGCCGTGGCGCTCGGAGCGACCATCCAGGCCGGCATCCTCAGCGGCGCGGTGCAAAATGTCGTGCTGCTCGACGTCACTCCGCTCTCGCTCGGCATCGAGACATTCGGCGGGCTCATGAATGTCATCATCCCGCGCAACTCGACCATCCCAATCAAGCGCGGCGAGCTTTTCACCAACGCAGTAAGCGGCCAGCGCTCCATGCTCATCCGTGTGTTGCAAGGCGAGCGCGAGATGGCGAAGGACAATTGGGAACTCGGCAAATTCGACCTCGAATTCGAACCCGCGCCGAAAAGCCAGGCGCGTGTCGGCGTGCAATTTGAAATAGACGCCAACGGCATCCTCCACGTCCTCGCCCGCGACACGAAGACGGGCGTGGAACGGATTATCAAGATGACGAGCGCCGTGGATGTGAGCGATGAAGCCGTGGAGAAAATGCTCGAAGACTCGCTCGAACACGCCTTCGAAGACATGAACGATCGCGTGTTCACCGAGGCAAGCATTAAGGCCACGGAGCTTCTCCCCGCCGTGAAAATGGCGCTCGACCAAGTCGGCGACGAACTCCCCGCGACGGACCGCGCGGAAATCACCCGCTGCGCCGCGGAAGTCGAAGCAGCGCTCGCCGCGGGAGGCGCGCCGGGTTTGAAAAAAGCCGTCGCCGCTCTCGATTCGGCAACCCAACATCTCGCAGCGATCCTTGTGGAGAAAGCGATGCGTGAAGCCGGAAGACAAACGCAAGTTTGACGCGGCGGGGATTATACGCGACACATCGTGGCCTCGCGCCATGCTTTGCAAAATCGCCTTCATCCTTCTCGCCGTGACCACCGCGGCCTTCGCCCAGCAAAAGACCATCTACCTGACATTCGACGACGGGCCCCAGCCGGGCACTACGGATGTGCTCGATGTGCTCAAAGAGGAAGGCGCTCACGCTGCATTTTTCCTCACCGGCAGCAATGCACTTTCCGTCGGTGGCATCGAAGGACAGGCAAAGATAATCCTTCGCACGCTCGCGGAAGGACACGAGATCGCCAACCATTGCTACATCCACGAGCCCATGACCAAGGCGGGCTATGAGAAAGCTTACGGCGACCTCTCCACAAGCGCGCAACGCGATGCCTTTCATAAAAACTTCGCCCGCAATCAGAGCGAAATCGCGCGCCGCATTGCGAAGCCCGACTTCAAGTTCGAGTTCGCCCGACTGCCCGGCGACGGCAGCACTTTTCCCCATCTCGTCGCCGAGACGCAGAGTATGGGGATGAAGCACTTCCATTGGCAGCAGGAGTTTGCACCCAACGGGGAATTCAAATGGATCAAGAACCTCGACTGGAAAGGGGTGGCGGGAGTCGGCGGCGACTACGGCTTTTTCCCGCGCGACGGCGACGTCATCCTCTTCCATGACCGCCACTGGGCTGGAGAAAAGAAGGAGCGCCTGCGAAATCTCATCCGCTTCCTCAAAGAAAAAGGCTACGTCTTCGGCAAACTGGCTGACTATAAGCCCGCGCCGCCGAAAGCATCCGTCCAGCCAAAGCCCGCAGTCGCCCCAGCACCGGTGAAGCCGGTGGGCGAGTAAGCTGGCGACGCGAACCGGTGATTATTTCTTCGATTCCAGTGACGGAGGTTCCCATCGGAGGCGTCCGTGGCCGTCGGCGTAATACGCATGGAGCAAGTCGGGCCGCACTTAGAGCAAGTCGGATCGCACATGGAGCAAGCAAGGCCGCGCAGTGAGTAAGTCGGCCTGCTCAGCGAGCAGGTCAGAGCGCGCTTTGTGTCACTGGGAAATAATTGTTTTTGGGAGGGCGGCTCTAAGAGCTGCAATATATTCCGCTGAAAGCCCGTAGCATTTTTGGATATTCAATTCTCTTAGCGTGGAAAGCCCGTGCAATCCATCCACATTCGTCAGCCCTTTGCAGTCACGCAGGTCCAGAAATTCAAGGCTCTTGAGCCCTTGCAGTCCATCGACATTGGTCAGCGAAGGGCAATTATACAAGACGAGGGTCTTGAGGTTTGGAAGCGCCTTAAGCCCATCCACATTCTCCAATCTGAAGCAGCGCGGCAGATTGAGTTCGGTCAGGCTTTGAAGTCCGGCGAGGCCATCCACATTTCGCAAACCGGAGCATCCGTCGAGGTCGAGGCGTTCCAGTTTTACCAACCCCTTCAGTGCATCGACGTTTGGCAGACCCCGACAGCCCATCAGGCGAAGGTCTTTGAGGGTGCGAAGTTCCGTGATGGCATCCAAGTTTTGCAACTCACGGCAGCCGTGCAGCACAAGGGACTCCAACGCCGGCAAGGCTCTCAGAGCGTCCACATTTTTCAGCGTGTGGCATTGCCACAGACCCAATTCTTTTAGGTGTGGCAGCGACCGGAGCGCTTCTATGTCCACCAGATAAACGCATCGATCCACGCGCAGCTCTTCGAGCCATGGGAAGATCGCTACCGCAGCCAAGTCGTTGAAATCACGTCCATCGCCGATCTTCAATTGTCGCGGGCGAAGTCGCGCGATGAGGCGGTGGTACGGTTCAATGGAGTATAGTCCCCTTACATACAGCTCGCGCTTCCGGCCCGACCACGTCTCCTTCCGAAAAGCAGCCTTCCAGTCGTGTTGAATAACCCACAGCGGTTCATCGCATTCCCACTCCCATCCCTTTGCCTCCGCCTCCTTCAGCGCGGTGCGGAAGTCGTGCGCCCACCAAGCGCCATACGCCATCGCCGCGAGCACGCCGAGGGCCAGCCATCGGCGAAGGTGCCATCGGCGGCGCGGGCGGGACGCGGGTTCTTCGGGTTCCATACAGCCTTTTCCCATAGCCGCCCGCGCCGCCCACCGCAAGCCCCGCGACGCCGCCCGCCCCGCAGCATCCGCGGACGTGCGATTTGCCTCAAGTAGCGGGGCCGTCCCGGCCCCGAAAGACGCGAATTGTCGCGAACGACAGCCCATCCTTTCCAAGACTCTCTGAGAGTTTAGGGGCAGGGACGGCCCCTCTACTGAGGGCTCAACCGCATTGCCTGCGGACGAGGGAGGCGCTACTTTTTGAGTTGCCGGGGCGGGGATTCCCAGTAGGCGCGGACGTGGCCGTCGGCGTAGAGGTAGTTCTTTTTGCTGCGGTAGTCGCCCTGGGGCTCGTGGACGCGCTCGACGTCCATGCAGACGATGATTTTGGAGAGCGGACGGGTGAACTGGCCGCGCGGGGTGAGGATTTGGGGGTTGGTGAAGAGCTCGTCGTCGATATAGGGGCGCCACTCGTAGCTGCTGCCGGTTTTTTCGAAGTATTTGAAGGTCTTCATGTCGGCGGGGCAGCGCACGATGGGCTCGGTGACGCCGTAGGACTCGAGGGTTTTGAAGAGGCCTTTGACGCCGTCGGAAGTCGGGTAGATGGGATGGTTGGGGTCGGGCTCGACTTCGGGAAAGCGGCCGTCGTTTTGCGCGATGTAGTTGTTCAGGGAGGCGCCGATCTGGCGGAGGTTGCTCATGCAGGTGATGCCGTCGGTGCGCTGGCGCGCATTTTGAAACGCGGGAATGGCCATGGAGGCGATGAGGGCGATAAGGGCGATGACGCAAAGGAGCTCGATGAGCGTGAATGCGATTGCGAAAGTGCGAAGGGGTCTCATTTCTGCGCCTCCCGCTTGCGGTCCACGTATTTCTGGTAGCGCTTCTGGCGTTGTTCGGGGGTGCGCTGTTCATCGCGTGCGGTGCGGCGGTCATCCATGCGGTCCATCATCTCCGGGCGGTTGAAGATCTCCTCCATCTTGGCCCGGCGTTCCTCGCGGGGCAGGTCGCGCACTTCAGCGAAGACCTTCTCCATTTCTTCGAACTCGGCTTTCGCCGGGCCCTGCTGGCTGGCGGGCAATTTGGCGATCTCATTGAGCCGGCGCTGGCGGATGAGGTCGAAGTTTGGGGCATTCCCACCCGGACCACCCGGGCCGCCGCCTTCCGGACCACCGCGCGGCGGTCCCTCTTCGCCATCGCCCTCCGCAACTCCGGGAGGGCGGCCCATGAGGAAAAAGACTTCCTTCATTTTCGCCCCGGCGGCACTCGCAAGCCCGGAGGCCGCCTTGCGAATTTCGCCGGTGGACGGTGCTTTGCTGACAGCGGGATTAAACGCCTCGGGACACGCGAACGCCGCGGAGACATGGACGGCTGCATCTTGCATGTAGCCTTGCAGGGTCTTCTCGGCCGGCTCCTGGACAGTCCAAACGTCCTTCCGCGGGTCGATTGGCGCTGCATCCACGCTGCCGCCGCGGCCCATCATGGGGACTTCGATAATCTTCCAGCCTTCGGGCCGGGGCCCACTGGCCCAGGCGGTGATGCACGTGTCGATGGCCGCAGCATCCGCGGCGAGAACGTAGGCAAGACGAACGCGGGATTCGCTGACCGCAGTGAGGACTTCCAGCGCTTCACCGAGGGGCACTTTATCCACATGCATGGACGTGGGCACCGCAACGTCCATATTGGTCCGGAGAGTGATGCCGGCTTGTTTTTCGATGGAGCGCATGATTTCCGAGAGCGGCTTTCCATCAGCATGAACAGTGATCAGTCCCCAACCGGAGATAATCCATTTCGTGGTGACGATCAGCGCCATCAGGATCGTGGCGTAAAGAATCAGGCGTTGTCGGTTCATCGTGTCTTTAACAGCGGCGAGGGTATTTGGTTGCACGGTTGTCGCCGCAGAAAATCCGTCCGTTTTCTCCAAGGGGGGAATTGCCCTCCGCGACGGGACGCTTTAAAGACAATCGCGAATGTCCAACCGTCAACACGCCACCGTTCTCTTTCTCAGTATCCTGGTCGTGGGACTGGCTGTGTTTGTGCGCCACAACACGTTCCCTTTCTATTACCATCCGGACGAAAAGGGAAAGTCCGACCAGCTCATCAAGCGCAAGCGCAATTTCAACCACCCGATGATGATGCTCTCAACGGTGGAATTGGCGCGCAACACCATGCTTTGGGGTCCGGCAAAGAAGGACATGCAGAAAGTCACGGAACTCGGACGGCATGCGACGGCCATGATAGCGGCGTTCACCGCGGCGGCGTTCGCGATGATGGCGTTTCGCACGTTTGGTCCGCTGGCGGGCTGGGCGACGGGCGTTCTCTGCGTCACGAATCCGCTCCTTTACGAGCTGGCCCATTATTTTAAAGAGGACCCATGGCTCGCGGCGGGCGTCGCTTTCGTCTGCCTTGCGTTCAATGTGTACGCTGCCGAACCGGGTCGCCGGAACCTCTATCTTCTCGCCGCAGCCTGCGCGACGGCAGCCGCGGGGAAGTACGTCGGCTTCGCATTGCTGCCCGTGGGCGGCTGGCTTGTCTGGAAAAGAACGGAGCCTTCCGGACGAAAACCAGAGCTGGGCCGATTCCTCGGAGTATTCCTCGGCGTGTGGCTGCTCTTTAATCTGCCGTTCGTCCGGTCGCCGTGGATTCTTTTTGAGAGCCTGCAGGACGAGACGACGAAGCTCGCGGGTCTTTCGGACGGCGTAAGTCGCAGCGTGCCCCACGGATTTTATATCATGACACAGACGCTCTACGGCGGCTGGACGCTTCCGCTCGTGTGCCTCATCTGGCTCGTAATTGCCATTCGCACTCGACAGAAAATCACCGTCGCTGAATGGGTGCTCGCAATCATCGCAGTTTCGCAGTTTGCGCTATTCAGCTTCGTCCCAAAGTCGGCGTTTCGGTATCATCTGCCCGTCTCGCTCGCTTTTGCCGTCCTCGCTGTCGCCGGGCTGGCGAGGTTGAACTCGGCTTTTGAGAAGCGCACCCCTCGCCGGATTGCCATGGCGTTCGCGGCAGTCGCGGTCAGTGGCGCCGTGTATTTTCAGGTGAAGTCGCTGGAGGGATTGGATCGCGGCCTGCGCTCCGATGACCGCCGCGACCTCATCGCGTGGATTCGTGCGAATCTACCCGCCGATGCCGTGATCGCCGCCGACATCCAGACAAACCTCCCCGATTTACGCCGCCCCGACCACATCGGGATGACACCTCTCGCACAGCGAATTTTCGGAGATAAAAAGGAGGTCGCCGACCTCGGATCCGTCGCGCAACTCCGTGCGGAAGGAGTGACGCATGTGGCGATTTGTGAACGCACCTACGGACGCTACCTCGACGAAACGCGGACGACAAAAACCGGCACCAACCAAACGCCAGAGCGCGAGTTTTATGACACCGTCCTGAAAAAAGGCGCGATCCTCTGGTCGTCCGATCTCGGGCGAGTGACGTACCTTCAGCCGGGCTTAAAGCTCATCGATATCTCGAAGCTCTGAGCAGTTTCGCCATTGGCAGGCAGCAGCGTCTTCCTTCGGCAGAGTTTTATAGTAATTATAGAAATTATACCGCGCTGGCACGAGTGCCGCTATACTCACATCCATGATAACCCTTACACGACTGAGTGAAATGGATACAGACCATGATACTGCCCACGCAAGCGCCGTGGTCGCCAATCCTACTTGCTTCGCCGTCACCATTTTTACACAGCAATACCGCGAGGTTCGCGACTTTTATGTCGATATCCTGAGCGCCCGAATTGTTACCGAAAAAACCGACCGCATCTGCGAGCTAGACCTCGGCGGCGTGCCGCTCTGCCTGCGTGCCTGCGAGCACGGCGAACTCGTCAGCTACTTTCATTTGCACCTCGCTCTCCGGTGCCAGGATGCCGTGCTGGGCGAACTCCGCCGCCGCGGAATCATCGTCACGACCGTCGGGCAGTACAATAATTTTCGCGACCCCGAGGGCCGCGTGATCAAGCTCACCGAGGGTCGTGTGAGCGTCAACTGATCAAGTTATTAGCGGGGCGGGTGAGTGTGGTAGGGCTGCCATGGCTTGCTCGCTCCGCGAAGGTTCAAGGGCGTGCAGTCGCACACCTTCCGCAGGGCGGGGCACTGGTTGGTTGGGCTAAATTAACGGTGCTCCCCCTGCGGATTTCTTTTTTGCGAGTCGCCATCGCGGGATTCGCCCCGGAGAAACGTGAGAGAACATTCTTGCGCTTCGGACTACGCCCGGGGATTGCGAGGGCATCGGTCAATCTGCGCAACGCACAAGGCGCTGGATCAAATGCGCGAATCAAAATCATGGTGCCTGCCGCGCGCGACCGTTGGGCTGTTTTGGAAAGCGTTGCCTCCATGAATCGAGGGAGTCGGCCGGAGTGCGGACCGAGCCACGTTCCCCAGGGCTGCGGGCGAGGTCGAGCCCTGAGGCGGGCGGAGTTTTGCAGGGCTGAGCCTGGCGGAGGAATCAAGAAGTGTCTCCGCTTGAACCACAGCCGAAAGTCCGGTGAGCAGGATGGTGAACAGGATGGTCTTCATGGTATCATTGTTTCGAGGAATATCGCATGGAGTTGTAAAGGATTCGTCCCAATAAACTGTGAGACTTGTAAAGCTTACGTAATATTCAGAACGCCGCCGCTTGGCAACACGCGGCAACCGGCGTAGTATCCCGCCGCCATGACAAAAACAGCTGCCCTTCTCGCGTTCACTGCTTCGCTTGCCGCCCAGCAGACTCTCCCTGAACCGGAGTCGGTCCCAAACAAAATCGAATTCAAACTGGACGAAAAACCTGGTCCGGTTCCCAAGGCTACTTTGTCCCTCCCGGTCGTCCCTCCCAAGCAGGCGGGCCCGCAGATGCTTCCGCCCGGAGCCGCCGCCGATGCACTCGGCGAGGATGAGTTGAAGAGCGTGATCGAAACCCTCAGGCAGACCTACGTCCGGCCCGCAGAACTCGAAGAAACGGCGCTCGAACGCGCGCGACTGCAAGGCCTGCTTGCGCGGCTTGGAAACGGTGTGCGCGTCTTTTCAGGTCCGGGAATTCCGAGCGCCGAGAAGCAGACGTTTCGCGCGGAACTTCTGCCGGACGACGTGGGCTACATTCGGCTTGGGAATCTGAGTGGCGAATCCATCGGTGCGCTCGATGCCACGCTGTCCAGCTACTCGAAGCCGCCGGGCGCGCTCATCCTCGATCTGCGCGCCACGCCGCCGCACACCGAGTTCGAGCAGGCGGCCGAGGTATGCCGCCGGTTTTGCCCGAAAGGACGCATCCTTTTCACCATCAAACGCACCCGTGCAAACGACGAGGAAATCCTGACCTCGCGCATCAATCCCCGCTGGCGCGGCATGCTCGTCGTTCTGGTGGATGGCGATACTGCGGGCTCCGGCGAAGTGATCGCAGCCGTACTCCGGACTCATGTCGGTGCTTATGTGATTGGCCAGAAGACAAGAGGCGAGGCGGCGCAGTTTGAGGAGATCACACTCGAAAAGGGCCGCGTGCTGAAAGTCGCAGTCGGCGAAGTCACATTGCCGGATGCGACGCCCGTTTTCCCCGGCGGCTTGCAGCCGGACCTCGTGATCGATCTCCCGCAGGAAAAGACGGACGAAATCCTATTCGTCGCGCAGGCCGAAAAAGACATCGCAACGATGGTCGCGGACAAGGAACGTCCGCGGATGAATGAGGCCGCGCTAATCGCCGGCACCAATCCCGAGATGGACGCCGCCCAGGAACGGCAGAAACTCAAGGAGGCGGGAAAAACGTCGCAACCAGCGGTGCGGGACATCGCCTTTCAGCGAGCGATGGATTTCATCACGGCCGTCCGCGTCAGCGAGGCGACCAGGAAGAAATAGCCGGTCGCTTCCCCGCGCTATTTCATCGCATCACGGCACCATTTGAGGGACATCAGCGCGTAGCCTGTGCCGTAAGACTGGCCGTAATCGTAGAGCGGATAGTCCCACCACGAGCCGTCTTTTTCCTGACGGGTGATGAGGATTCGCGCAAGCGCCGCAGCGAGTTCGCGCTGTTTTTCCTTCGCCAGATACTGCGCGGAAACCGTAAAATAATAAATCCCGTAATAGTAAAAATACCCGGCGATCTTGAACGTGGATTCGTGCGGAACGGGCTTCTTGCGCCCGTAGTCGAGCCAGTGTTCGAACTCGATGAAATTGTCCGCCCACGTCGAGAGCACCGAGTCACTCATCTTCGGATCGCCAAATGCCCGGAGCGTCGCGTTGCACGCTTGCGAACGACCGAGCGAGCCATTCCGGCGGTTGATTTCATTCTGCGGCGCGAATCGATGGCTGTGCGAATACGCGTACGTAAAATCCGGGAACTGCTGCCGGCGAATCGATTCCAGAGAGGTATCCACGACCTTTTGATCGAGCGTGATTCCCATCGTTTCCCGCGCCTCGTGCATGGCGAGCAGCACACTCGCGGTGGTGAACGATGTTGTGATGCCGGTCGGCTTTTGAGTATGGAGATCTTCGAAAACATGGAGGTAGCCCCAGCCGCCGTTCAAGTATTCGTAACGGTCGGCGAGCCCCACTTGTTGCTGCGCGAGCGCTTTGAGCGAAGCCTGGCGCGCGGGGTCCCCGGCGGCGGATTGGTAGAGGCGCGAAATCGCACGCAGCCCGTATGCATGACCCCACGCATTGTAGGTCGTGGTGGGATCCGCGCGACGCAGTTCCGGGAATTTCTTAAACGCCCATTTCTCGGCCTTCTCGATTGCCGCTTTTACTGCCGGGCGCGAGTCGTGCGCATCGACCAGCCCGGAAATCGCGAGTCCGCTGGTGCCAATCAGGTAGGCGTCCTGCGCGCCGGGAAGCGGCGCGTAAATATTCAGCCCTTTCGTGCGGGTGGGTCCGCCGAACGAACCGTCGGCGTTCTGTTTTGCCACCAAAAAGTCCACGCCGTTGGTGATCGCCGCCTCCACTGCGGCGGGCGTGACCTGCTCCTTGGGAATGAGCACGCGGCTATCGACGACGCCGGGTTTCTCCTCCGCGCAAAGCGGGAGAGAGAGCGCGAGAACCGATGCGATGACTGCGGACCTCATGCTCCGGGGATGACCACCTGCATGTCTTTCGTGAGGCCCGAGAGAATCTCCACTTTATCCCCGGACGTCATGCCGCGCTTTACCGGCACGTGCTTGATCCTTCCTTCCGAATCCTCGACATCGACCTCCCAGCCACCGTCGTTCGTCGCGTTCAAAGCTTTCGCAGGAACCGTCAGTGCATCGGCCTTGTGATACGCGATCACTTGGGCCGAAACGGTCGTTCCGGCAACCACAGGGATGTCCGCAGGATACTGACCGCTCATCGTGACCCGGTAGCGCCCGTCCATTCCCGGAGTGGGAGAAACGCTGGAGATTTTTACGGGAAAGGAAACGTCCGCACGCCCGGTGAAGTTCGCAAAACCGGCGAGCTCCGGTTTCAGCGAACGCGCGGTCGCTTCGTCCACAGTGGACTCGAGAACCATCGCGGCATTACCCGGAACCACCACGGCAAACGGGCGGCGGGTGGCGACGGGCGCGAGGACCGCAGGCGCTTTCGCCGGGTCGCCGGGTGTCCAGCGTCCATCCTGAATATTGCCATAGTAAAAATAGCCCTCCGCGGGTGCCTTGATCACGAACAGGTCCTTTTCCGATTGGAGCTTCGCCAGATTCTCAGCGCTGCGTTTTGCATTCACGCGCGCATCCTCCAGAGCGATGCGCTTTATCTCCAGCGCGCGCGGAATATTCTGCTCCTGTTCCTTGATCGCGATTGACGCGCTGAGTGCGTCCCTTTCCAAAGTCACGGCCTCGCGCGGCATTGTGACCTCCATCTGCCGTTTGTGGGCGAGCTTTGCGAGCGCCAGCCCGATCTCCGCGGCTTTTACGCTTTCACGCTGACGCTTCATGACGATTTCTTCGGTGTTTTCCGTAAGGTCGTCGGCTTTGTACATTTTTTCCAACTGCTTCATTTCCTCCCGTTCTCCATCAAGCCGGAGTTCCGCCTGCTTCAGCATGAGGTCGGCGCGCGTGATATCCGCCTCGCGCCGGACGCTCTTGAAATACTCCCATGCCTCCGCGGCTTCCTCTGCTTTGATCTTCGCGGTTTGCAACTGCGCCGGAAGACTCTTCTCCGCCGTGATGAATTCCGCTTCCGCATTTGCCTGCGCCAGCTTGCCGGCAGCGGCACCGGACTCTGCATCGCGGAGTTTTTTCAAGTAGTCCTCGTCATCGAACCGCACGAGGACCTGATCTTTTTTCACGAGGCTGCCGTGCGGGACAATCTCCGCAATCGTGAAAACGCCCCACTGCCGCGCATCGACCGTGATAGGCAGCGCTGTATCCGGAAGCGCGGTCCCCGCGAGCGTCGGGCGGATGGTGAATGGTTCGCTTTTGACGGGTGCTTTGGCGGCGAGGACGGCGGAGCACGCACAGAGAAGTGACAGGGCGATGTATTTCATAGTGTAGGAAAATCCAGCAAAGCAGAATCAGGTTTGCGTGAAAACGAAAGGAATTATCCGCCGTGTCTGCGCACCCATCGGTCTGCCGCGCTACGCACTTCGTTGAAAACCGTCACGCTTTGCGTGCTACGAAATCTCACCCGCGCAAGCTCTCCGTCGGCGAAGTCTGCGGCTTCCACGGGGAGCCGGACGGTGGCGGTGAAATGGGGGTCGGCGAGCTCGTAGTGTGGCGAATCTTGTGCGCCTCCTTCGGAACGGCGGACCGGCAGCGGTCCGTCGGCTGGTGCAGTGAGAGCCGGGTGAGGGAGCGTGCGTGATGCTTCTCCGGCGAAGTTTTTTACCATCCCAGCGAGCTCGGTTCCGCGGCCCTCGATACGCACCGCCACGGATTGGCCTAGTGCTCCGCGGAAGTGTGGCTCGCTCTCCTGTGCGACGGCGACTTTAACCTCGCGCCCCTCCGCTTCGCCAATGCGCAGAATCTCAGCGCCGGACTGCGCAAAGCTGCCGTGCATTTGCGTGAGCATCCGCCCCGAGACGCGACCGGAAATTGGCGCGCGGATTTGAAGGGTCGCGAGATACACTTTGTTCCGGGCCTGACCGTTGCGCAGTCCGTCGAGCTTGGAGAGTTCGGTCTGGTACGCGGCAACATCGTCGCGCGTGTAAGCGTGGCGGGCTCGCTGTTCCTGTGCTTCGATCTGGCGGTCGGCACGGGCGGAAGCGGATGTGGCTTCATCATTTCGAAGCTCCACGAGCAAAGTCCCCGCTTCGACGACATCGCCATCATGGACGTGAATTATATCCACGAAGCCGGGACACTCCGCTCGGAGGATGCGCATGTCCGCAAACTCGACCACTCCCGGCGCTACGACGGTTTTTCGGTAGGGGAAAAAGGCGACGCCCGCCACCAATCCGAGGATCAAAACCGAGCGCACGACAAAAGGGCCGAAACCACCGGTTCCGTCTCGAACGAGCCCCGCCATTTGCTTTAGGAACATCACCATCGGCAACACGAGCCATGCCAGCGCGGCGACGGCGGCGAGCAAAAGACCGCCGCCTTTCAGCAGCACGCTCGCACCAATCAGCAATCCCGCGAGCACGAGAATCTGCCATGCCCACGCGAGCACGCCGTAGATGGCGATGATCCATTCCTCGCGCGTTTTCGGAACCGATGGGCGCATTCTTTTTGCACCGATGAGGAGCCATGATGCCGCGCGCTGGAACCACGACCTCGCACGCGTCGAGAGATTCGGGACGCCGAGCAGGTCGCTCGCGATGTAGTATCCGTCGAACCGCATGAGCGGGTTTGCGTTGAAGAAAAGTGTGAGCACGCTGCCGGTGACCACGGTGTCGTGGAGCACGGTCGCGAGTTGACCGTCGGGCGTGTTGCTCCACCACCATGCGGCGAGCGCTGCGACGAACAGCTCCACATACATCCCGGCGCATGCGACGATGATGCGCTTCCACTTCGACGCGATGCCGATGCTCGCGGTCGCATCGACGTAGCCCATCGGAATAAACATCACAAATATCGCGCCGACCTCGCGGACTCGCGCGCCAAAGTGCCGGCAGAAAACGCCGTGGCCGATTTCGTGCAGCACTTTCAGTCCGGCCCACACAATGCCGAGCCACAGCCAGTTGTTGCGCCCGAGAATCTGGTCGAACCCGCGCGAGAAGCGTTGCCAGTCGATGCCGATTTGCGCAGCGCCAAAGCCCACGACGGCAAGCCAGACGAGCAGTCCGAATCCGCCGAGCAGCGGCTTCAGTCGCACGGCCAGCGACCGGAAAAAACGATCAGGCCTCCCGAGCGGAATGCGGACGATGAGTGGATTCAGCCATGTAACCGCGCTCTTCATCGCGCGCTGATCCTGTTCGACATCGGTCTTTGCGCGGGCGCTCTCCACGGCGAGCAAATGATTGTCTTTCAGCCAGCGGAGCATTTGTAGCGCTTCGTGCTCGGAATAAGTCTCGCCCTTCGCATCGCGGGCGAGCCGCGAGAGAATCGCGGCCACGGTTTGCGTTCCGTCGAGCGAGCGGAAGAATCGGTATTCATCGAAGCCGACGCGGTAAAACTTTGACGCCGCCGCATCCTCAATCACGCACACGCGTTCCTCGCTGTGTTCCTGCACGGAAAAGTGCAGGTCGTCGCGCAGGCGCGGGCTCAGAGATTCAAGTTCGCGGACGGAGTAGTTCAGATGGAAAGACTACGCACCAAAGTCGGGGATTCATCAACGAGATGTTTCCAGGCAGTCGTTCGGATTATTCCAAAGCCAGTCGGAGTGCTTCCTCGCGCAACGCCTTGCCAATCCTGAAGTGGTTTGCCTCCAGCGCATCGAGCGAAGGCCGGATGGATTCAATAAGGCCCGCCTGCTTTGCTTTCAACAGAATGCCAACCGTACCAGTCACCGGAATGTTGAGGCGCTGGGCAGCTTCCCTCGCTTTCCGGTCGTCGAGAATAATTCGAACGCCTTTTTCAAACGCGAGGGCGATCGCTTCCGCCTCACCAGGATCGACCACCAATCCAAGCGCCGCGACCATTCCGCTATCTGTCACCGGAACCTCAACCAACCACTCCGGGTGAGAACCAAATTCGCGGATCACCGCAGACGGTGCCATCACCGGGTCCAGCGGCGCAGGAAGGAGAGCGAGGCGCTCGATGCGCCTCAAGCCCTATAAGACATGCGCTATCCAGAACGGCGGGGATTTTCACCATGCAATCTCAGCGGCAAGGTCGGACGCCCGATAATTCACCACGGGGATTCCATAATGGCCGAGCACATCGACAAATCCGCGCTTCGTATATCCGGCGAGTTCCGCAGCCTGCCCAAGCGAAAGCCGGCCGAGTTCAAAAAACTTCATCGCCATCATCAATCGGCCTTCTTCGGCGTCCACAAAAGGTGGAAGCGTCGGAGATTCGGAAAGCGGAGCAGTGTTAGCCATGAAGCGAGTCTAATCGCGACGACGCGCTCTTGCAAGCTGGCGTATCAGACGCGGGAGCTCTGATTTTAGATGGGGCAACTCACCACCAAAGCGTTGTCTGCGCCCACTCAACAAATCGATGCCCGATGATCCACGCGATGGGTTTCCGGTCGCCTTCGATGCTTGCGCGGCCGCGCATTCCGGGGCGCAGTTCCAGCGAGGCGGCGGCGACTGCGGCTTCGGCGACGAATACGTTTTTGCCGTCGCGTTGCTCGCTTTGCGGATAGAGCCGCGCGATGTGCGATTCGCCGCTCCAGCCGCTGTAGGCTTCCATGCGCAAAGTCACGGGCATCGCGGTTTTCACGCGGCTGAATTCGCGATCGGGGACGTCGATTTCCACGAGCATTTCATCCAGCGGCGCGACTTCGAAAAGCACCTGCCCCTGCCGCACGGGCTGGCCCTCGGCACGGCGCAAATCTCCCGCTACCACGACTCCGGAAATCGGCGCGCGGATGTCGAGAACGGCGAGCTTTTGCTGCACGAGCGAGAGTTCTTCGGCGACTCCGGCGGCTTCAAACGCGGCGACTTGTGCGGCGGAGAAGTCCACGCCGTCCGGGTTGCTCATCGCGCGGTCGCGCTTCTTCAGAGCCTGGTCGCGGGAGGCGATGAGCTCGGCTTCCTTGAGCTTCAGCTCGCGGCTATCGAGTGCGACGAGCGGGTCGCCTTCCTTTACGCGGTCGCCGGGCTGGACTTTTGTGCGTCCGAGCAATCCATCGAACGGAGCCGCGATCACTCGCTTCGTTTTGGGGACGAGCCGGCAGTCGCACTTGATCGAATAATGAATCGGCCACACGAGCAGCGTCGCGAGCGCGACGAGTCCGCCGACCATAGCCTTGCGTTTGTTCGCCGTCGCCTTGCCCCACACGCGTCGAAAGAAAAACGCGATGGGATTCGGCTTTGCTCGTTCCAGCAAATCGAAGAGCGGCTGCATAAATGGCAGCGCTGCATCGAGCAGCGCGGGCGTCCGGTGATCCGGCTCGTCGCTCCATTGGAAAAGACACGCGCGTTTTCCAAAAGGCAGCGTCGTGATACGCACCGCGCCGGATGCCGTGGCGAGGAGTTCGTGGGCCAGCGCGTTTTTATTTTCGGGAAAGTCGATCCGCTCGGCCTCCAGCACGGCTTCGCGCAGCGCGGTCTCGGTGGGCTGATGCGTCGGGCTTTTCGCATCGAGCTTCGACACGCCGCTGATGGCCGCAAGCCGCGCTCCATTCGCATAAACGACGCGTGAGCAGCCGAGATAATCGCGCAGCGCGTCCACTGCGATTCGGCAGGCTTTTTCGTAGTCCTCCTCAGCGCCCGCACGGCGGAACACGTCGAGCAATCCACTCGTCCTCGCGAGCACCCAGTGGATGTCCTCGGTGACCATCCGTTGTTCGCGGTAAAGCAAGTAGCCCGCGACGCTTTGCAGGATCATCAAATAAGCCTGCACGTCCCGCGCATTGGGCACGATGAATTGCGCGATGAGCACCCACAGCGGATGACTGTCGCGCTGCACTGGCACCGCGATCGTGTAGCCGTCAGCACCGAGTGATTCCGCAGGCTCGACGACCGCCGCTTTCGCTTTGCCGAGCCGTTCCGCGAGCGGCTCCAGCGAAGTCGCCAAAATCCCCCGCGTCGTAATCGTCACACTCGCCGCACCGGGCCGATCACTCGTGGGGAAAATCGCCAGTGCCCGCGCATTCAGCAGCGCGCGGAGAAACTCCAGCAGCGGACGCACCTCTCCGCCTTCCGTGAGCGACGCGAGCTGCTCCTGCACGCGCGGACCGTCCGGAAGACCCGGCGGTGGCGGCTGCGTAGCGACGCGTTGCTGTGGTTGGTTGGTGGCGGTGGACATTCGAAAAATCTTCTACGGCAAAATCAGGATGCTCGCGTTCGCATCCGCATCGAACGCGGTGAGCAGGACGAAGTTTGCGCGAAGCAGCTCGGTGATTTTGACCGTCGGACAATTCCCCACGCGCAAATATACGAACTTCGGTGGATGCCCGAAAACCAGACTGCGCTGATGAAAGTCCGCATCTTTCGACACAATCGCGTATCCGTTTTCCTTGGCGAACTCCCAAATCACCACGTCGTCCGTATTGGAAAACCCAAGCGCCTTTACGTGAGCAGAATCCGGATACAGGTCGAGAATCAGCGACGCGATCCGGTCCGATAAGTTTTCGTCGAGGAGAAGCTTCACGCGGCTGCGTTAAAGAGCTTGCGTTCACGGTCTGCGGCAAATGCCAGACACGCCCGGATGTCCTCGCGCGTCAGCTCCGAGAAATCGGCGAGGATTTCGTCCTCCGACATCCCCGACGCGAGATACTCGAGCACGTCATAGACCGTGATTCGCAGTCCGCGGATGCACGGTTTCCCGCTGCGCTTCCCAGGTTCCACCGTGATGAGGTGTTCGTAATTCATCCTCACACCGTAGCCGCGCAAAATGACCACCGCAAGAATTCCCCCGCTTGCACAATCCCCCCAAAAATCGCCACCCTCCGCCCCATGCGCAACACACTCCTCGTCCTCGCGACACTCACCACCGTGGCCACCGCCGAGCAATACGACGTCGTCGTTTACGGCGGCACCTCCGCAGGCGTCATCGCCGCCGTGCAGGCAAAAAAAATGGGCAAGACCGCCGTCCTCGTCGGGCCCGACAAACACCTCGGCGGCCTCTCCAGCGGCGGACTCGGCTGGACCGACACCGGGAACAAATCCGTCATCGGCGGACTCGCCCGCGACTTCTACCACCGCATCTATTTGGAGTACCAAAAAGACACCTCCTGGAAGCAGCAGAAGAAAACCGAATACGGAAACAAAGGCCAGGGCAACACAGCAATCGACGGCGAAAACCGCACCATGTGGATATTCGAGCCCAGCGTCGCCGAGCGCGTCTTTGAGGGCCTCATCAAAGAGCACAACATCCCCGTATTCCGCGACCAGTGGCTCGACCGCGACAAGGGCGTCGTCAAAAAAGACGCCCGCATCCAAAGCATCACCATGCTCTCCGGCCAGAAATACACCGGCGCCATGTTCATCGACGCAACCTACGAAGGCGACCTCATGGCCGCCGCCCGCATTCCCTACACCGTCGGCCGCGAGCCCAAGTCCCAATTCAACGAAACCCTCAACGGCATCGTAGCCGCCCACTCAAAGAGCCATCAGTTCGAAAAAGACGTCAGCCCCTACAAAATCCCCGGCGACAAAACCAGCGGCCTCGTCCCCCGCATCCACGACGGCGACCCCGGCAAAGACGGCGACGGCGACAAACGCATCCAAGCCTACTGCTACCGCATGTGCCTCACCAACGACCCCGCAAACCTCATCCCCTTCGCACGGCCCGACGGCTACGACCCCGCACAATACGAACTCCTCAAACGCTACATCGCCGCCGGCTGGAAATGGGGCAACATCATCGCCAAATTCGACCCCATCCCCAACCACAAAACCGACACCAACAACCACGGCGCATACTCCTTCGACAACATCGGCATGAACTACGACTACCCCGACGCCACCTACGAACGCCGCCGCCAAATCCTGAAAGAACACCAGCTCTACCAAAAAGGCCTCCTCTACTTCCTAGCCAACGACCCCGGCATCCCCGACGAAATCCGCCAGCGCATGAACCAATGGGGCCTCCCCAAAGACGAATTCACCGACAACGGCGGCTGGCCCCACCAAATCTACGTCCGCGAAGCCCGCCGCATGACTGGCGAAACCATCATCAACGAAAACCACCTCACCCGCAAAATCCCCACACCCCGCAGCATCGGCATGGGCTCCTACAACATGGACTCCCACAACGTCCAACGCTACGTCGATGCCCGCGGCTTCGCCCGCAACGAAGGCGACGTCCAAGTAAACCCCGGCGGACCCTACCCCATCGACTACGGCGCACTCCTCCCCCACAAAACCGACGCCACAAACCTCCTAGTCCCCGTCGCATGCTCCACCACCCACATCGCCTACGGCAGCATCCGAATGGAACCCGTCTTCATGATCCTCGGCCAAAGCGCCACCACCGCCGCAATCCTCGCCCTCGAAGCCAACACCCCCGTCCAAGAAGTCCCCTACGACAAACTCAAAGCCCGCCTAGAAAAAGACGGACAAATCCTCGACTACACCCGCCCCGCAAGCACCGCAACAAAACCCCCATCCGTAAAACTCGACGGCCAACTCATCGACGACACCACCGCCCAAAAGCTCGGCGACTGGACCCCCGGCTCCCTCAACGGCACCCAACGAATCGGCGACGGCTACATCCACGACGCCAACGTCGGCAAAGGCGAAAAAACCCTCACATGGACCATCCCCATCGAAAAACCCGGCACCTACGAAATCCACTTCCACTACCCGCCTAACCCCAACCGCGCCACGAACGTCCCCATCCAAATAAAAAGCACCGCCCGCCAACTCACCACCCAAGTCAACGAAACCCTCAAAGAAGGCAGCGCCCTCCTAGGCACCATCGAGTTCAAAACCACCGACCAACTCCTCATCACCATCACCACAAAAGACACTGACGGCTTCGTAGTCGCCGACGGCGTGCAGTTGATTAAAAAATGATGGAACTCGATCTATCGAATAAACATGAACATCCGTAAAAGCTACCGCCTCCCTTGGATAGTAAGCGCAGTCCTTGCCATTGCGCTCATACTCCTCGCAAAGCAGCACTACTTCCCTAGTCACAGCGAAGTGTGGGAGCGCCCGCCTCGCATCTTAGTTGACCCATTATCCGATGAGTCAGAGGCTTCGTCGCGGACAACTTGGAAATCAGCAGACTTCTTCCTCTCTACCGATCGCCCACTCCCGAACTGCAATTTACAAATCTGGAAAATACTCACCCCTTCCCAAGGAAAGCGGGAGCTTGTTTTGAAATTCGACCATTGGGCTGGCTGGATATTCGCTGAACATCGGAATACGGAAATCGGTTCACTACTTTCGTTTCGCGGTTCTCATCGTGGCAGCGTCCTTCTCAGCAAAAACAAGGGCGACATCATTGTTTTGCCCAGAATGATGGCAAGCAGCGTTGACATTGGGAATATTGCGCTCGTCATTATCTCGCTTCCCGACGGCAAAGGAAAAGTTCCACCCGAGGTTTTTTCAAGTATTCAAGAACTACCCACCATTCCTCTAGACGCGCTCTCTCCTCTCGTTGAACAATTCGGCGTTGAGCTTTTCGCGTTCGAGTTTTCCAAAACCTTGGAACCAGTTGCAGAAGACAAGTAAGCAATATGCAGACCCTTACCGATGTCCTCTGACAACCAATCCTCTCCATTTGTCGAAAGGCCGTGGTCCACGCTCGGCGCAGGAGCTATTCTCCCCGTCGTTCTCCTTTTTAAGGGAGTCGGAATTTATTCCGACGGATTCGCGCGCTACAAATTATACGCCTCTTCCTCAAAGGTATTTGAACTGGCCGGAATTGCGGTAAACGTTCACATCGCTCAGCTCATATTTGGAGCCATGTTCCTGAATATGTATTACTTTTGGCATCACCTGTTCCCGAACAATACGCTGGTTCCGCGCATCAGCAATCTCTTCGGGGGTCTTACCATACTCCTTACCATCATTCTCTGGTTCCTCCTTCCATGAACTCGACCCCCACCAGACACAAACGGCTTCGTAGTCGCCGACGGTATCCAGTTGATTGCCAAATGAAAGTTCACCTCCCGTAGTATGAACAACAATGACCGCAGAACGACAGACGGACGCCCCATCATCCACCGCGGTTTGCCTGCCGGAAGAGAGTTTGCCCTTCAAACCATATTGGTTGGCACCATTATCCCGGTTGTCTTGCTCATCAAAGCCGCCCTTATCCTGCGCGATGGATTCGTCCGTTACGAACACGAAGCCTCGGCCCAAAACGGCGATGACAGACTCGTGACAGACTCATTGGCCGCGCCTTGTGCGGGAACAAGATTTGGAAACGCAAAATCCGCCAGTAGTTGCCCAATACTTTGATTGCTCGACCACTCGCCCGGTCGCGAATAGCACAGCAACCCACACTTTCCATGTTTCGCATTCGCACAATCATCGTTCTCGCCCTCGCCCTCGCACCGCAACTTCGCGCAGACGAAGACCTCGGGGAAATGTGGGGCACTGCTTCGGAAGAAGCGAAGTATTACCCCATCGTCAATATCCCCATCCCGGCCACCGTGCCCATGCGGCCGGGCGGGCTGGAGAGCTTGCCGGACGGTCGCCTCGCGGTCGGCACACGGCGCGGCGACATCTATTTTGTGAAAGGCGCATTCGATACACCGCCGAAGCCCGAGTATCACCTCTTCGCCAGCGGGCAGGACGAAATCTTCACCCTCTCGTGGCGCGACGGCGCGATGACGGCAGTCACGTGGGGCGAAGCGACACGCATCTCCGACACCGACGGCGATGAAGTCGCCGACCGCTACGACACCCTCAGCAGCGACTGGGGCTACGCCGAAGGCCACGAATTCGCCTTCGGGTCCAAGCCCGACGCCGACGGCGCCATCACCATCGCCCTCGGCCTCAGCGGCTCCTACGAATCCCACAACCTCTTCCGCGGATGGGCCGTCAAAGTCACCCCGCAGGGCAAAATGATCCCCATCTGCAGCGGCCTCCGCAGCCCCGGCGGCGTCGGCGCAAACAAAGAAGGCGCCATGTTCGTCATCGAGAGCCAGGGCCCGTGGAACGGCTGCTGTTCGCTCAAAGTCATCAAGCCCGGCGCATTCCTCGGCCACCCCGCCAGCTACAACTGGTATCCCTTCGTCCCCGGTATGAAAGCCCCCGAGCTCGAGCCCAAAAGCGGCTCCCGCATGGGCATCGAAAAACGGCGCGTCAAAGAACTCATCCCCCCCGCCATCAAATTCCCCTACATCAAAATGGGACGCTCCATCTCCGGATTCCGCCTTGCCACCACCGGCGGAAAATTCGGCCCCTTCGACGGCCAGCTCTTCCTCGGCGACTACACCACCAGCGTCATCATGCGGGCCACCACCGAACAAATAAACGGCGTCTGGCAGGGCGCCTGTTACCCATTCCGCGAAGGCCTCGCCACCGGCATCATGAACGTCGAATTCTCCCCCAAAGGCCAGCTCATCGCCGGCGGCTTCACCACCAACCGCCAGTGGCCCGTCCGCGGCACCGAGCCCTACGCCCTCCAGCGCATCGACTGGAACGGCGTCGTCCCCTTCGAGGTAAAAGAAATCAACATCCGCAAAGACGGCTTCCTCCTCACCTTCACAAAACCCATCAACCGCGAAACCGCCGCCCGCCCCGACAACTACCTCGTCACCACCTACACCCACATCTACCACGGCGCATACGGCAGCCCCGAAGTCGATCAGACCACCCCGCGCGTCCTCCGCGCCGAACCCTCCGCCGACGGTCTCACCGTCCACCTCCACCTCGACAAAATCACCGAAGACCACATCCACGACTTCGACCTCGGCAAACTCACCGCCCAAGACGGCGGCGCCCTGCTGCATAAAAAGGCCTACTACACCGTCAACGAGATCCCCCGCGAGTAGCCGCGGAGAAAAAAGAAAGTAGCCCGCGCTACGAAGTCGCCTGAAAGGCAATCCCTTCGCGGAATCACACCACTCGCGAAGCGACACGAATAAAGAAGTGCCGCTTCGCGGGAGTCGTAAAGCCGCGAAGGGACTCGCGGGCTACCATCCGCAAGCGCCTTGCCACCGCCCCCGCAAATCCCCACACTCCGCGCCATGAACTCGCCCGCAACATCCCGCATCGCACTCGCCGCGATCCTCATCTTCTCCGCGAGCATCGCCATCGGCGCGGAGAAAAAGCCAGTCCCCACACTCGATGAACTCAAACTCGCCCTCAACGATAAGACCACCGACCTCCCCGCGCTGCTCTCAAAGCTCAAAACATTCTACCCATTTAAGCCGGAGGATGTTGACACACTGCGCTTCCTCAAAGTGAGCGTTCACTTCAAGCTCGGCGTGTCCGAATACACCGCTGGCAACTACGAAAAGGCCACAGTGCACCTCCGCTCCGCAGCCGCACTGTGCAAAAAACAGTCGGACCCCGACGCGTGGGAGAAAGTGCGCTTCTTTCTCGTATCTTGCCTTACAAGACAGGGCCTTCCCGACGACGATCTACTGCTCGCAAAGCAAGTCCTCGCCGACCGCGAGCGCACGCTCGGCCCCGAGGACCCGGATACGCTTTTAAGCGCGAACGAACTCGGCGACTTCTATTCCAGCATCGGCGACTCCGCCACCGCGGAACCGCTCTATCGGCGCGCAATGGAAGGCCTCGAGCGCAAGCTCGGACGAGACCACCCCGCCACACTCACCAGCGTCCACAACCTCGCCCTCGCATCTCTCATCAAGGGCGACAACGCCACCGCGGAGACACTATTCCTCCGCGCACTGGACGGCCGCGAGCGGACCATCGGCTTCCGCCACCCCGCCACCGTCGCCACATTGGGAGCCCTCGTGAATTTGTATTCCCTCGCCAACAAACCGGCCTCTGCCGAGCCGCTCCTGCATCGACTGTTGGATAGCCAGGCGCGCAGCCTCGGGCCCGAGCACCTCGACACGCTTCGCACCACCTCAAGCCTGGGCATCACCTATATTGAAAAGGGAGACCTCACCACGGCTGAGCCGCTCTTGCAGCGAGCCCTCAAAGCGCAAGAGACAAAGCTCGGCCTCGAAGACCCGGACACCTGTTTCACAGCGTACAACCTCGCCACCCTCTTCCAAAAACAGGAACAATTTGCGAAAGCCTCACTACTCGCCGAGCAGGCGCTCAAAGGATTCACGAAAACGCTGGGCGTCGGGCACGAATATACCAGTGCCGCGAAAAAACTTGTTGACGAATTAAAGAAAACCAAGTAGTTCGGAAAAATATGAGCGCTCCTCGGCCAACAACTCTTGTGCATCCCGTAACGGGTGTGGGGAGTTTTTTTGCTTTCGGGGGGCGGCGGGAGAGAGGTTTGGTGTTTGGGGGCGCGGTTTCTTTTCGGATTGCCGGGGGGCAGGGGCATTGTGGGATGGTTCCAGTTTGTTGGATCGGCCATGTCGTAGAGCGGTCATGGTTTTATGATTTCCGGGCGTGTGAGGTTGTTATAAAGGCGTATTGGGAGATACGTCTGTTCTTAGAGTCATGCGCCCGGACTGCTTTTCTTGCATGTCCAGCGGCGGTCACAGTGCATCGGAAGCTTTTCGCAGAGGCTGTCAATTCCGCCCGATGGTCTGGTTCTATCGTCCGACACGCTGTCGAAGTCTCCCGAGGCTCTTGGCCATCTGCCCGACGTGAATGTGAAATTGTCCGACCCGGTGTAGGAGCAAAAATACGCTCTGTACAACCCGCCCGACGCACTGGCCGTGTCATCCGATGGTCTTTTTCACCGGAAAGAGTGCAGGAATCGGTCAAAAGACGGGCTGTGGCGCAAAGCGCCGTGGAGTGCGGCAGCCTGCTGCCGCTCTTCCCAGCCAGCCTGCTGGCGATGAGTCTTTTGGCATGCCGAAGCAGAGTGGCGACGTGCTTGCGGAGCGGTTGGCCGGTCAGTAGGAAGGACGCCTTTTTCCATTCGGCGCTCCGCGCAACGCCAGCAGGCTGGCGGGGGGAAAGCGGCAGCAGGCTGCCGCACTTCGCGGTGCTCCGCACTCTCAACTCCCAACCACTAACCATCATCTAACCTATGGCTATCACATCCAACGCATCCTACATTCCTACCATGGACGAGTTTCTCGGACACTGGATCAACGTCAATAACATCATCACCCCGCCGCTGGTGCTCGTGGTGAACAATGGGCCGATGGACCGGGGCGGGTTTCTCAGCCTCCGGGGGGCGCTGGTGGGGGCGGACCAGGACATTCAGGACAAGCTCAACGACATCGAGATCGCACGGGCCGATATTGACATCAAGAAGACCGAGCTTTTGAAAGAGCTGAACCTTTTTACCGGCCTGCTGGATTCGTATTATGTGGGGACGAAGTTTTTTACCGCGCGCCCCGGTGCACCGAGTGTGAGCGATGGGCGCGAGGCTTTCACCAAGCCGCTCTATGATGTGAAGAGTCTGTGGACAAAGCTGAACGCGGCACCGGCAAGACCGGGGTTAGCTTTGCCGATTGTGCTTTCGGATGGGGCGACGCAGGCGGCGTTTACGGCGAAGATCGCGGCGCTGGAGGAGGCCTATATCGAGGTGGCTTCGGCGGAGCAGGATTTGCGGCTGGCGCGCGAGGGGCGCTCGGGGATTCAGAAGGTGGCTTATGAGACGATGAAGATGTACCGGCAGGCGGTGCCGACGAAGTGCGCGCAGAATCCTTCGCTGGTGGCGACGCTGCCGCGCCTCTCGCCGGAGCCGGGCTCGACGCCGGATGCGGTGACGGCGTCGTCGCTTTTTGAGGGGCCGGACAAGGCGAAGGTGGTGCATTCGCCGATCACGCAACAGGGAATCAAGAAGGTGCAACTGCGCGGTCACGTGGGGACGAAGTGGGACGAGGAGCTGGCCACGACCATCGCCGAGCACGCGCCGGGTGCGGCACCGGAGTTTGTCACGAGCTTTGGGCTGACGCAGCCGGGGGCTTCGGTGGTGATGAAGGTTTACGTGATCAGCGATACGGACAACGAGGCAGGCTCGAATGCGGTGGTGACGACGCGGCCTGCGTAGCGGCGGGCGGGCATCTTTCTGCAAAGGCGCATTGTGAACCGGATGAGGCCGGGATTTTCACAGCACAGAGAACACGGGTGACAGCCCGCACTGCCTCTGCCTGTTCATCCAGCCCCAGCCGAAGTTCATGGCGGGCGTGACCGCAGCATGATGTAAATCGGAGCGGGGATTTACAAATCCCCCTCCTGCCACGCGCGCAGCGCCCAATCTGTTTGGAATGGCTCGGAGGGGCACACGGTTCTCTATTTGCGCGCTTCGCGCTACAAGGGGACGGGGATTAGGAAATCCCCGCTCCGGGGGAGCTTTCAGCTTTCAGCCGGGACTGCTGTCCTACATCGCGCAGCGGTCACACCAGCCGAAGTGAAGGCATTGTTCAACCAGTGATTCACGGTGCGGCAAGAGGGCCGATGGTGCCGCCTTCGACAAACTCCGCCGGCGTGAGCGTCTGTTTTATGTCGCGTCGTCCGGTGCTCGCCTTTGCCGCCCATTGCACGACGCGGCGGACGACGGGGGCGATCTCCCAGCGGATGTGCGCGATGCTCGGGGTGCACCACTCGAAGCTCGGGGCCGAATCAAAACAGACCAGCGAAACTTGTTCCGGCACGCGGATTCCCCGCTTTGCAAGAAACTGCTGCGTTGCGACAAAAAATTCGCCAACCCCGACGATGAGCGCGGTGGGCGGCGTGACGCGGAACAGTGAGGATAGCAGTCTCTGGAAGCCCTCGCGCGTCTCTTCCCAATCCGGGAGATTGTAGTCGCTCGTCGGGATGTCGTGGGCTGCGAGTTCGTTGAGCAGGATGCGCTCCGTCATTCCTGGGCCGGGCTTCCTCCGTTCGCTCCGGCAGATCATTACGATGCGGCGATGGCCGAGCGCTATCAGTTGGTGTGCAGCGCTGGAAAACGCGGTTTGCGTGTCCGGGCCCGCGGCGGCGATGGCGACTCCGTCCCGCCTGCCGAAAAGCGCAATCGCCGGCATGGGCTGTGATGCGAACCACTCCAGGACCTCGCGGGAGCCGGCCTGAACGACCCACGCATCGGCTTCGGTTTGCCGGACGAGTCGTGCGATTCGTGCGGGGTTCATCCCGAGAGCAACGAGAGATTTTCCCGCCATGACGACGGTGTGCCCTGCCTCCGCCAAAGCGTGCTGGAGCTCGACGATGCACGTCGAATACCGGTCGCTGTCTTCGTAAGGCAGGATGGCGACGCGGGTAGGGCGCACGGATTTGCCGCCGGGCGAGACGATGCGGCGTTTGCGGCCTGGTCCTTGACCCGCGAGAATGCCCTCTTGCTCGAGCTGGCGCAGCGCGGCTTCCACGGATTTGTGATTCACGTCGAGTTCCTTCGCGAGGGTTCCGACGCCGGGCATGGATTCCTGCCAAAGCCCGCGTTTCAACTGCGCACGCAGATGCGCAGCCACCTGCGCTGAAACTGAAAGGAGACGGATCGGATGCATGGCAAAACCAACCCTAAAATCGGGATGGGCGTCGAGAAAGAACCGCTTTGAGTTGTGGCGAAACGGGGGCAATCAGCGGCTGACAGAAATGGTCTTCATTTTGCGCAATTGCGTGAGGTGCCGGCCGACACCACCCGAACACAATTTCTGTCACCACCGTCCGACCCATGAAAACCAGCATCACACCATCGTTCAAGCGCATCGCTAATCGCCGCGCAGTCATCCTCGTCAGTTCCATCGCATCGCTTTTCGCTACAGAAAAAGCAGGCGCGGCCAGTGTCACATGGGGCGGTGGGGCGGATACGCTTTGGTCCACTGATTTGAATTGGATCCCGAACGTGGTTCCGGGGCTGGGTGATACGGCCACTTTCGACAATGCGGGAAATGGGAATGTAATTATTGATCTCGGGGCCGGGGTGACGATTGGGAACCTCGCATTCGATTCGGCTTCGGTGGCGGCTTACACGCTCGGTTCGGGAGCGCTGGGCAGCCAGTCGCTCACGCTGGGGAATGCGGGGACGATTTCGCTGACTTCGACGGTCGCGGCAAATCAATTGGTGAATGCGGCGCTGACTTTGGGAACAGACGGGACGGCGCAGACCTTCACGCTGGCCAATGCGAGCACGACGAATTCGCTGACGGTGGCGGGCGGTATCTCCGGTTCGGCCGGTTCGGGCGTGAAGACGCTGGCTGTGACGGGTGTGGGGGCGACGACGCTGAGCGGACCGATCACGAATGGCACGGGTGGCTCGGTGGCGATTTTGCAGACGGGCACTGGGACGCTGACGCTCTCGAATACGACGAGCACTTTTTCCGGCGGCGTGACGATTGGCGCGGGTGCGGGCGTGGTGACGGCGACGACGTTTAACGGGACGAATGCGAGCGGCGTCGGCTCGGGCGCGGTCTCCATTGGCGCGGGCTCGACGCTGAATCTGCTGAGCACGAATACGGTGGTGACGACGACGACGATCAATAACGCATTCACGGGCACGGGGCTTTTAAAGCTGACGTTCACCGGCGTGACGGCGACGAACACGCTCATGAATGGGCTGGCTGGTTTCGGCGGAACGCTCCAGTTGTCAAATACGGGCGTGAACGGCGACAAGCTGAACACGAACAACAACTACGGGAATGTCGCGGCGGCGCTCATCATCGATAGCGGCAGTTCGCTTTTCGTGACGGGAAATAGCACGGCGAATTTCAACGGCGGCATCTCGATCAGCGGCACGGGTAATAGCGAAAACCGTGGCGCTATCCGACTCGGCGCGGGTGTGCTCGGCGGCAATATGTCGTTGCTGGGTAATACGACGATCGGCCTCGAAGGGGGCTACATCAGCGGAAATATCTCGTCGGCGGGGGTGAGCACGCTGACTTTTGGCGGCTCGCAGAATGGCAATGGCACGTTGAGCGGGAATCTTTCGGACGGCCCCGGGACGTTTTCTTTGACGAAGGCCAACACGGGCACGTTGTGGCTGACGGGCACAAATAGTTACACGGGCGCGACGACGGTTTCGGGCGGGCGGCTGCAGCTCGGGCTTGGCGGGACGACCGGTTCACTCAATCCGAACAGCGCGATCAGCGTCGCCACGGGTGCGTCGCTCACTTTCAATCGTTCAAACGCGATGGCGGAGGGCGTGAACTTCGGCACGATTTCCGGCGCGGGAAATGTGACGCAGAACGGCACGGGAACGACAACGTTCGGCACGGCGACGGCGCAGGCTTACACGGGGCAGACGCAAGTCAATCGCGGGACGCTGGCGCTGGATTTCGCGAACATGGCGACGCCCACAAATCTCATCAGCGCGTCGTCCGTACTGAACCTTGGCGGCGGCACGCTCTCGGTGCTCGGCAAGAGCGCAGACGCGACGGCGCAGACTTTTGCGAGCACGACTTTTAGTCCTGGCCGCTCAGTGATTTCACCGGCTCGCAACGGCGGGACTTCGACGACTCTCACACTGGGCGCACTGACGAATGGAGCAGGCAGTGCAGTTCACTTCACCCCCAATGGTTCCACTTGGGCCGCTGGCGGAGCGGGGACGCCGGGAGCTGCTTCCACGACGGAAATAGTGACGGTCGCAAGTGTGACTCGCAACGGCACGGCAATTACAATGCCGGGTGCCGGTTCGTTCGCTTTCATCGGCGCAAATATGTTCAACGGGACCGGCTCGGGGGCTCGCTACGTCGTTGCGCTGGGCTCAGCGTCAGGCCCGTATCAACTCGCGGCCATGCCGAGCAGCACTGTGTTGGTGGCGGCGACGGGGCTCGCTCCCAACGTGGTTCATCAACTTCCTGCAGCCGCGACTTTGACTCTGACGGGTGCGACCTCGAGCTACGCGCTCATCACCAATAATGGTGCAACAGCGGCCACGCTTGCGAACGGTGGTTTCTCATACACGCTGAATGGCATCCTCGGCATTGGAACTGCGCTCGCCACAATATCCGGCGCAGGCTCCGTAATCATCGGTCCGGAAAAGGATCTCGTGGTCAACGTCGCCAACACCGCCGGTGTGACGATCAGCTCCGTCATAGCGAATAACGGGACTGGTGCATCAAGCGTCACCGTTTCGAGCACGGGCACCGGCGTATTCACACTGAGCGGCGCGAATACTTACACGGGCGGCACTTACTTTAATGGCGGCACCACGTCTATCGCTTCGGACGGCGCAGCGAGCGCTGCTTCGCAACTCGGCACCGTTCCAGCGGCAGCCACGCCGGGGCATCTGACGTTTAACGGCGGCACGCTGCGGTTTGTCCCGACGGCGGCAGCGACGCTGAATGCGAACCGCGGAATCACACTCGGCGCGAGCGGCGGGGCGATTACGAACACCGCTGCGTTTGCTGTCACGATAAGCCCGATCATCGCGGGCGTCGGCGGGCTCACGCTCAGCAACACCAGCACGAACACCCTCGTCATCGGCGGTGCGAACACCTTCACGGGCGGCACAACGCTCAATGGAACCGGCTTAATCATTGCCAACAACAACGCTGCATTTGGCGCCGGCGGAATACTGACGCTGAATGGCGGTCAACTGCGCGCTGGCACGGGCGCGAATATTTCGATCGCCAATCCGGTGAGTGTCGCGGCGGATACGACCTTCCCGACCGTCGCGGCGGAAAAATCGCTCATCTTCAACGGCCCGGTGACACTTGCCGGAACAAGGATACTGAATTCGGCGCTGGGCAGTACGGTTGGTGGGATTTCGCTTCAATTCAACAACGGAATTTCCGAGTCCACAGCACTCAGCGGCCTGACCAAAGCAGGCGCGGGGGAGATTGTCCTCGGCGGTCTGAATACATTCACCGGCCCGACTTCCATCACGGCGGGACGGCTCACATACACGAAAACTTTCGGGCTTTATGCGAACACACCCGCGAGCTGGACGGATACAAACATCACGGTCGGTACTGCTGCGACGATGAACTTGCGCGTCGGCGGCCCGAATGAATTCACGGCGGCGAATGTCGCGGCGATCTCCGCGCTCGGGACGGCGACGGGCGGTTTCCAAAATGGCTCGTATCTCGGCCTCGACACGGGCTCGGGGAACTTCACCTACGGCAACGTCATCGCAAATACGAACGGCGGCACGAACAGCATCGGCTTTATGAAGCTCGGCGCGAACAACCTCACGCTCACTGCTGCGAATACTTACACCGGCACGACCTTTATCGGCGGCGGCACGCTCATCGCGGCAAATCCGGCGGCGTTTGGTCCGGCGGGGAACGATGTCTATTTTACCGCTGCCGTGAATGCGGCGACTTCGGGTGCGTTCATCACGAACGGCAACATCGAACTCGCAACGGACACGAGTGTGAATGCGTATGACCTGAACGGCAGCAGCACGTTCGCATCGTCGATCACCGTCAGCCGCGCGACTTCCGGAGCAGCGGTGAACCACTCACTTGGGCAGCTCAATTGGGGCAACAACATCCTCACCGTGCAGGCGGGAGCAAACAACGCAAGCGGCACGCCGAGCCTCACATTTACCGGACTGAACCTCACCGCAGGCGGCGCTGGAAACAGCACTCTGAACCCGACGACAGCGACCATGTCGATCACTGGTCCCGCAAATATCGGCCTCAACAACGCCGCGAAAACGCTCGTGCTCGATGGAACCATCGCGGGCAACAGCATCAGCGGCGACATCACGAACGGGCTGAACACAGTCAGCGTGAACAAGTCCAACACGAGCACATGGACGCTCTCCGGCAACAACTCCTACACCGGCACGACGACCGTGACTGCGGGCACGTTGCTCGTCGGCGGAACGAACACCGGCACAGGCGCGACAAGTATCGTCGGCGGCACTTTGCAGGCGATTGCAAATGGTGCGCTGAATCCAAACTCCGCCGTGACGATGACGGATGCGGCGGCGGCGATTCTCGACCTGAATGGAAACGCCGGCACCATCGGCTCGCTCGCGGGCGGCGGCGCGCTCGGCGGCAATATTTTGCTCGGCAGCGGCACGCTCACCACGGGAGCCGATGGCACATCGACTTCGTACTCGGGCAACATCACTGGCGCGGGTAATTTGGTGAAAGCGGGCGTCGGCACATTCACGCTCGCGACCCCGCAAAGCTACACCGGAACGACTGCGGTGAATTTGGGCACGTTGCTCGTAAATAGCACGCTGGCGTCCTCGGCAGTAAACGTCGCAGGCGGCACGCTCGGCGGCACTGGCACGCTCGGGGGAACGGTGACAATCAACTCCGGCGGTATGCTTTCACCAGCTACCTCGACGACAGCGGGGACAATCACCATCGCCAACCTCACGCTCGGTGCGGGCTCGGGGATCGCTTATGAATTCGGCGCAACGAACGACCTCGTCGCCGTCACCAATGCGAGCGGACTCACGCTCAACGGCGGTGCGCTCAGCCTCTATGCAGCCGGCGGCGTCACGGCGCTCACGACGAATGGCACTTACACGCTCTTCAATTACCTGACCGGTTTTGGCGGCGCGCTCACGAATCTTTCCGTCGCCAACGCGCAAGCTGGAAAGACCTACTCCGTCGCGGATGGCGGCGGGATCATCACCCTCACCATCGGCACGGCCACAAGCTCGGATTGGAACGGCGGCGCGGCCAACGGGCTCTGGACCACTGCCGGAAACTGGACCGGCGGCACACCCAACAGCGTCGGTGCCGTAGCGACATTTGGTCTTAACGCTGCACCAGCCGTCCCAACGAGCGTCACAGTGGACGGACCGAAAACCGTGGGCTCGATCATTTTTGACAACGCGAACGCGTACACCGTGAACGGCGGACCGACCGACACTATCACGCTGGAAAACGGCATCGCATCCGGCGCAATCTCTGTCACGAGCGGCAGCCACACGATCAACGCCCCAATCTTGCTGAACGGCCCTGCAAACATCACACCGGGAGCAGGCACATCGTTGACGCTAGGCGGCGTCATCACCGGCGCAAAAACGGTCAGCTACAGCGGCGCAGGCACCGCCACCGTCTCGGGCACAAACACGTATTCCGCAGGCACCACGCTCGTGTCCGGCACGCTCAGCCTTGCGAATGGATCGGCGCTTGGCACTGGCACATTCACGATTACGGGCGGCACGATCGACGCAGCCAGCGCGCTCACACTCACCACCAACAACGCGCAAGTCTGGGCGGGCGACTTTACGTTTGCCGGAACAAATAGCCTGAACCTCGGCAATGGCGCGGTTTCCGTCCCGCTCGCGAGAACTATTACCACGACGGCGGGCACGCTCACCGTCGGCGGTGTCATCTCCGGCTCCAGCATCACGAAAGCGGGTAACGGCACGCTCGCGCTCGCTGGGAATAACACGTTCACCGGTCCGCTCACCGTCAACGCGGGAACAGTGATCCTCTCCGGCAACAACTCCGCACGCCCCGCTGCAACGACCGGGCAAACGGTCGTCAACGCAGGCGGCACACTGCAACTCCAAGCCAATGCAGGCAACACGACGGCGGGCTTCTCAACGGCGCTCTCCGGCGAGCGGACCGCGAACCAGCCGCTCTTGCTCAATACCGGCGGCACTCTGCAACTCCGAAGCGATAGCGACGTTACATTTGCGGGCGCAAATAACTTCGGCGGACTCGGCAGCGCGACCGTCAGCATTGATGTGGATCAGCTCACCGGGGCGGGCAGTAACCACGCGCTCACCATCGCGCCCGGCGGCTTCAACGTCAGCACGACGACCATCAACGTGAGCGGTGCAAACGGCTACTCGCTGCGCTTGCCCGCCATCACCAGCGTCGGCGCGAACACGAGCACATTCAACGGAAACAGCGCACCCATCAGCATCGGCAACTACACCGCCAGCGTCACCGGCGCACACGTCCTGGGTCTCGGCGGAGCGAACACCGCGAACGTCGTGACGGGCGTTATTTCCAACGGCAGCGCGACCACGATGGCAGTGCTCAAGACGGGCAGTGGCACATGGGATTCGCAAGGCGTGAATACCTTCACGGGCACCCTCACCGTCCGCGAAGGCACACTCAGCCTGACTGGCGGGAAAACCGGGATCACCGGAACGGTTTCCGTCAGCGACACGGCCGGACTGAGCGCCACGCTGAATATCGGCGCCGGCACTTACTCCATTGCGACTCAGATGAACGTGGGCAATGCCGCGACCACTCCGGCGACAGGCACCGTCAACCAAACCGGCGGCTCCGTCATCTTCACCGCGTCAAACCAACTGCTCGTCGGACAGAATACGGTCGGCAACACAGGCACCTACAACCTGACTGGCGGAAGCATCACGACCACCACCAGCACGAGTCGCGGCATCATGCTCGGCGTGAATACCTCGGCCACCGGAATCTTTAACCTCAGCGGCACTGGCGTCCTGAACATGACTGCGGCCTCCGGCGGCGGCGGCGACGCGATCCTCCACATCGGGCGCTCCGACGCCGCAGCCGACAGCACGACCACGCAGTTTAATCAGACCGGCGGCACAGCAAACGTCGGCATCCTCGCCATCGGCGGCAACGGTGCCACCAGCATCAACCTCAATTCCACCCTCACCCTGACGGGCGGAACTTTCGCGGCTAACCAGTTCACACGGCTCGCACAGGGCAATACAAATGTCGCCGTCATCAACATCGGCGGCACCGCAGACGTGACGCTCCCCGCATTCCCGACCGCACGCGGCACCGGCTCGACAGCGACGATCAACTTCGACGGCGGCACACTGCGCTCGCTCGCCGCAAGCACCACCTACATGGGCGGACTCACGAACGCCTTCATCAAAGCGGGCGGCGCGAACTTCACCATCGCCAACAACATCACCGTCACCCAGGCACTGCTCACGGACCCGACCTCCACGGGCGGCGGCTTCACCAAAGCGGGCACCGGAATTTTGACCCTCACCGGCGCAAACACCTACACCGGAAAAACCACTGTCTCAGCGGGCGGCCTCACCTTCAACAGCATCGGCAACATCGGGGTTGGAAGCAGCGCACTCGGCGCGCCGACCACCATCGCCGAAGGAACCATCGACCTCAACGGAACGCTCACCTACACAGGCGTAGCGACCTCCACGGATCGCGTGATCAACCTCACAAACTCCGCCGCAGGCAGCACCATCAACAACAGTGGAAGCGGCCTGCTCACGTTCAACGGCAACATCACTGGCAACGCCACGAACCTCTTCTTCCGGGGCGCCGGCAGCATCACCATGAACGGCCTCATTCCATCCTCGCACACCGGACCCGTTACCCACACGGAAACGAGCACACTGACGCTCACCAATCCAGCCAACGCCTGGACCGGTGCGCTTGTCGTTAGCAAAGGAACCGTCAGCGTGAACTCCATCGCGAACAAAGGAATCCCATCAAACGCCGGTGCCGGAAATGCGATTACGCTTGGGCAGGACGGCTTTATCAACACTGGCACCTTGCAATTTACCGGACCGAGCGGCGGCAGCAGCGACCGAGACATCAGCATCCAAAGCTTCGCGGCAAACGCCAACGGCGGCATCATCGAAAACACCGTCGCCGGCCAGCTCCTCTCGCTCTCCGGCGATGTCACAGTCGGCGGCTCAGGCACAGTCCCCACGCTCGGACTCACCGGAGCAGGTAACGGTGAATTGCTCGGTGACATCATCGGCACCGCAGCCCTCACCGTCACCAAAACCGGCACCGGAACATGGACCCTCGGGGGCATCAACACATACACCGGAGCCACCACCGTCAATGCCGGAACGCTGCTCGTGAGCGGCAGCATCAGCGGCAGCGCAGTGACTGTAAACAGCACCGGCACACTCGGAGGCAGCGGCGGCACGCTCGGAGCCCTCACCGCGAACGCCGGCGGCACCGTTTCGCCCGGCTCAAGCATCGGCACACTCAACAGCAGCAGCGCATCGTTCGCAGCAAACTCCACATTCGCGCTGGAAATCAACACCACCGCCTACACGACAGACCTGCTCGCAATCACCGGTAGCATCAGCCTTGCCGCGACAAACGACACGGTCCTCAACGTCAACGACCTCGCTGCCGGAATCTACAACGGCACGCCGCTCGCATTCATCACCTATACCGGCGCATGGAACGGCGGGCTCTTCAGCGTCGGCGGCACGCCAATCGCAGATGGCGGAACTTTCACAGTCGGGGCGAATACCTTCGAACTCGACTACAATTACGGCGGGAACAGCATCGCGCTAGTTCCGGAGCCCGGCAGCGCCGCATTGCTGCTCGGCGGCCTGGGGATGCTCGGCTTCCGCCGCCGTCGTCGTGCGTAGTCGGCAATATTTTCAACGGGGTTCTTGACGGATACCCCGGTGGAGTGGGTGCTGGAGTTTCTTGACGGGTGCTCCAGCACAGGGATGGAGGTTTCAATGGATGCGTCTGCCGGAAACGGCTACGCGTCCACGAAGCCTCGGGGTGGCGGTGTCGCTGGGGAGCGGCACCGCCACTCAGTGTCTCAACAGTTTTTTCAAATGACCAAAGTGCTTTCAGTATTCATCGCGATTCTCACGTTCTGGCTGGGCTGGTCCCGCAGTGCGCTCGCGCTCACGAATGGCAATTTCGAAGCCACGCCTTTTTCTTCCGGCTGGACTGTCACCGCTTCGCCCGTCGCCACTCCGGGGATTGCGCCGGGGTCCGCTCAGGGCGCGCGGTTTTCTGCCACGGGGCAGGCGCTTTCGCAGGCGGTGCCTTGGGGCGCGGAATGGTCGCTGGAAAACTACTTCGCCATTCGCTCCACCGGAGTCCGCGCGTATTCGTGCATCATCGGCCTCGGTGCGCAGGCGAATGGGCTCAACCTTCGTTACGAAGCGGGTGCGTTTTCGATGTATAGCGCCTCGGCTGCGGCGTGGGTCCCGCTGCCCGCACTCGGTGCGCTGCTGGCCTCCACGGATGCAAATGCGGACGGCGATTTGGACGATGCGGGCGATACGAAAAATGTGTATCGCATCCAGATCACCGGCCACTCGTTCGGCACCGCAGGTTGGAACTACGAGATCGCGTTGAGCGATGCAAACTCCTCCACTTTCACCCGCAGCGTCACAAACCTCACGACCTTCCAAAATGCGTCGGGCGCCGCCAATTTCCCGACGCTGATCAAATACAGCGCGGAGTTCGGGAGCAACCCCGGCTATTGGATCGACGATGTGAAATCGCACGAAGACGCGTTGCCAGTCATTCGCTCGTTCTCCACGACGGCTGGAAATATCGGTGGTCCCGGTTTGCCTGCGAGCGCACAACTCTCGTGGGTCGTCGATGGCGCGGATGCCGTTTCCATTTCGGGAATCGGCGCGGTTGCCACGACGGGCACGGCGACGGTGAGCCCGACGGTGCAGACGACTTACACGCTCTCGGCGACGATCGGGGCTTCGGCTGCTGCGACGGCCATGGTTGTCATGTCGGCAAATGCGCCTCATCCGATCATCACCGAGTTTCAGGCCGCCGACGGAACCCTGATCGATGTGGACGGCGATAAGCCCGACTGGATCGAGCTTTTCAACCCAAACGCCTTCACCCTCAACCTCGCGGGCTACGGGCTCACCGACACCATCACAGCGGGTGACAACTGGATTTTTCCGCAGACAAATCTCGCGCCCGGCGGCTACCTCGTCGTCTTCGCTTCGGGAAAAAACCGCGCAGTTGCCGGAGCGCAATTCCACACCAACTTCAGCCTCGCAGCCGGCGGCGAATACCTCGCCCTTCACGCACCCGGCGGCGCGCTCGCGCAGCAATTTCCGTCCGACTATTCCACGACGCTGAAATTCCCGAAGCAGTATGCACTCACGAGCTACGGACTGCTCGGCGGACTGCCAAAGTATTTCAAGCCTCCCACGCCCGGCGCAGCGAACGGCGCGGGCTTCGATGGTGTCGTGGAAGACACCAGCTTTTCCATAAAGCGCGGCATCTATTCCACCGTGCAGACGGTCGCGATTACGACACTCACGCCCGGCGCGCAAATCCGCTACACCACCACGAGCACCGAGCCCACTGCGACGACGGGGACAATTTACACCGCGCCGCTCACGATTTCCGCCACGACGATGCTTCGCGTCGCCGCATTCAAGACGAACTTCGTGCCGACGAATGTGGACACGAATACCTACATTTTCCCCGCCGATGTCGTGACGCAGCCAACGATGAGCACGACCATCACGCAACACGCCACCTACGGCCCGCAGATGATCGCCGCGCTCACGGATTTGCCGAGCATTTCATTGGTCACGCCCGGCACCATCGTGAACGGAACAGACATCGGGTGCTCGTTCGAGTTCATCCCCACCGTCGGCGCGGGAGTGCAGGAAAATGGCGGCGTCGAGCTGTTCGGTGGCGCATTCACGAACTTCGCGAAGAAGAGTTTTCGCCTGAAGTTCAAGGCCATCTACGGCGCGACGACTGTCAAAATCCCGGGCCTGTTTTCCAACCACGCCCACGGCTGGAAACCGGTGGAGGAGTTCAACGAACTCGAGCTGCGCAGCGGCTCGCACGACATGGCTTTGCGCGGCTTTTACATGTCCAATCCGTTCACCGATGCGACGATGCTCGACATCGGGAATTTGAACCCGCACGGGCGCTTCGCCCACATGTACATCAACGGCGTTTACTGGGGCATGTTCCACCTCCGCGAGCGTTGGAGCGCCGACCATCACACCTCGTACACCGGCGGTCCGACGGGCGACTTCGAGAGCATCAACGGCAACCTCAACGTCGGCGGATGGGCCGACCCCGGCGACCCGTATGAAGGCACCGGCGCATCGTGGGAGCGCATCAAATCGCTGCGCAACAACTACACCCAAATCAAACAATACATGGATGTGCGGAGTTACGTGGACTTCCAGCTCCTCTACATGTTCGGCAACAGCGAGAACGAGTGGCGCAGCACCGGGCCGAAGGACAGTGGCAGCGGAGCAAAATACATGATGAACGATTCCGACGCCTTCCTCGCCACGGCCACGTATGCCGCAGCGCAGACGCAGAATCGCCCCAACGTCCGCACGCTTCCCGGCCCAGGCCGACTCTCTGGCGACGGCCCCGGCAGCGTCTTCACGCAGCTCTGGCAGGAAGGACACATCGATTACAAAATGTTCCTCGCCGACCGGATCCACGCGCTCTTTTTCAACAACGGCGCGCTCACCATAGCGAAAAATCAGGCGCGGCTCACCGCGCTCTGCACGGAAATTGAACGCGCATTTTACGCCGAGGCAGCGCGCTGGAGCACCGTCAGCACGACACACTATCGCGTGCCATCTACTTGGGCGACCGAGCGCGACAACACGCTCAACAGTTGGTTTCCTGCGCGTGTGCCTGCATACATCGGCTACTTGCAAGGCGCGGGCTACTACCCCACAACCGTCGCGCCCGCATTTGCCAGCGCCACCGTCGCAAACGGTGCGACCGTGAGCTTCCCTGTCTCGGGCGCCACCGTCTATTTTACCAAAGACGGGAGCGACCCGCGCCTGCCCGGCGGCGGCATCAATCCCGGCGCGGCCGTCGCATCCACCACGACCATCAACGGCAACACCTGGCTCCGCGCACGCGCACTTTCTGGCGGGACATGGAGCGCGCTGAACGAGTCGTATTTCACCGTCACCGCGCTCTTGCCGGGCGACGTGCTCTTTTCCGAAATCCACTACAACCCGCAAGACGACGACGATTCCGAGTTTCTCGAATTGTGGAATCCCACGACGCAAGCCATCAATTTGCGCGGCGCGAAGTTCACCGCCGGGATCAGTTACGATTTTCCCGATAATCGTGATGTCCCGATCCCGCCCGGCGGAAGACTCATCCTCAGCGGCAACCTCTACGCTTTCCAAAAACGCTACGGCATCAACATTCCCGTCGAGGGCGTGTATTTCGACAGCCTCGGCAACGACGGCGACACCCTCACGCTCACCATCGGTGCGACCACGCTGTTTTCCATGAACTACCAGGACGTGGCCCCGTGGCCCGACAGCGCCGACGGCAACGGCTACAGCATGGTCCTCGCAAACGCCGCCGCGCCCACGCTCGCATCGAGCTGGCGCACCAGCACCGCGATCAACGGCAACCCCGCCACGAGCGACTCCGCATTTCCATTCACCGGAACCGCGCTCGCCGACGTGGATAAAGACGGCATTCCCGCGCTGCTGGAGCATTTCTTCTCCACCAGCGACACCACGATCAACGCATCGCCCATCGTGGCCAGCCGCGCGCTCGACGGACGCCTGCAAATCACCTTCCCCCGCCGCCTCGCTGCCGACGATCTCGCGGTGAACGTCGAAGTCAGCACCGACCTCGTGAACTGGACCGCCGACGTGACGCGCACCGCGCACATCAATAACGGCAACAACACCGCCACCGAAACCTGGACCGCCAACGCCGCAAGCAACGCGCAGTTTATGCGAGTCCGCGTGGTGAAGTAGGAATCGCGTGCGGGGGAGCGGTGGGCGTCGCGTGGCATTCGCTCAGACGGCGCAATCGCACTCCGTTACTTTATCAAACGGCCACGAGCAGGTGGTAGATGGTGAAGTCGCCGAGCGTCGGGTCGGCGAGGTCAACTTCGTCCGAGAGGCTGTGGAGGCTTTCGGTGATGCCGGAGATTCCCGGTGCGATGTTGGACTCGGCGAGGTCGCCTTCCGGTCGGAGTTTGAGCTTTTCGCGATGCTTGGTGATGGAATCGGCGATGGATTTGCGGGCGCGGGTAACGTCGCCGTCGAAGACGTAACCAAGCATCGCGCCAGCGCGGAGGCCGTGGGAGTAGCGGCCTGTGATGAAGCACATCATGCCTTGTTCCTCCTCAGGCGGAATGTCGGTTTCATAGGTCGTGTATTTTGAAACGAGCGACTGCCAGCCGGTTGGAAATGTTACATGGAGACGCTTCGCTTCGATTGCGAAAATCGGCCACGGATGGATGCAGCCAGTCGAATAAGTGAAGCGGATATCGAGGCGGCCAATCGTCCCGTCTTCGTCATTTGGGTTGATTTCCCATGCTTCGGGGTCGGCCTGAATCGGGCGTTGGCGAAGTTCGGAGTCGCAGCGAAGCTTTTTCCAAAGACGGATGGATATGGGGTTCTCTTTTTCGACTGGGCTCCGCTTCTTTTCACCTTCCATACAACGCAGGACGCTGGACAGGATGAATGGGATTTCGCTCTCCGGGAAAGGCTCTCGCCATTTTTCTGGAACGGTCCCACTCATGCGTTGCCGCGCCGTGAGTGCTGGATGGTGGCATAGATTTCGGCGGCGTCGTTGAGGGCGGCGGTGCGCGACCAGCGGCCTCGGAGCGCGGGCTTGGCGAGGATGATGGTGGGGCCGTCGAACCACCACGTTTCATCACGCACATAGACGAGGGTGCCGTTGGTGGTCGTGGCGGCTTCTTCGATGCGCTTCACGGCGGCTGCGGTGTCGGTGGAAAGCGGCGCGGTGCGGAAACTGGCATCGCTTTTTGTGCGCTCGACGCGGAGGACGCCGATGCCGAGTGCGGTGTCCACTCCAGCGGTGATGCGGGTGGCGAGCGAGCCTTTGAGCGACCAGCTTTTGAGGGTTTCTGCGAGGGTGGTGGCGTAGGCTTCCATGCCGTCTGCTGCGATAGGTTCGAGCGTGGGCATCGCCGTATCGAACGAGCCGGGCGTATCGCTTTTATCGAAAATCTCCCAACAATCGTCCACGAGCGCCTGCTCCTGCCCGATGAGGCCGAAGTATTCGTAAATCAGCGGCTCGACCTCGGCCTGAACGTCGGCGGTTTTCTTGCGCCAGCGACTGAGCCACTTAGCTCGTTCTTGCTCTTCGTTGCCTTCGTCAGCGTGTTGAAGGCGGAAAGTTTTTGGATGAAGCCTTGCACTAAATTTCTCAGCATCGGCCTTCATCTGCTTTTCTAATGAGCGCAGTTTTCCAACGACTTTTCCCATCAACGCTTCGGCGACCTTTGCTTGGGGCGATTCGGGATCGTCCGGAAGGAAAAACGGGAGATTGAGAACCTCATCCAAAAGCACTCTATCACGTTCCGTTCCCAAGCTGGACGACGTTTGAAATACGAAATAGCGGGCAAGCCGAGAGCGCAAATACGCAGTCAAAAACAAGAGTGCATCGGCGTCGCCTGGGGCGCCTGCGATGGACTGAAGTGAATGCTGAAAGCGAATGGGGTAGTCAAAAAATGCCGCATTGGTGAACCCTTGGTTGAAGATCACGGCGGGCGGGCGGAACAGCTCCGGCGATGGCTTGCTATAAAGATGAGTGAGGCTGAGTTTTTTGGCTTTGAAGTAGTCGCCGAGTTTCCCGCACAACTCCGCGGGCAATAGAGCCAGTCCATCAATCTGGCTCGGCCTTACAAATGAATCGCCGCCAGCCCATTTATCACCAGCCTCATCAAAAGGCCGCAGTTCCCGGTCTGGTTCGCTTTTGGACTCAAGACTCCACGGTTTTCCACCTTGCCCTGCCACCCATGGATGTTTCCGCTTTTGCTTCGCTCTGCTGAGCAGGTCCACTTGCTCCCCGAGCCGCGGCAGCGCGTAAAGGTGGTTGAGGAACTTCAAATCTCGCGGGGTGCCCCAGAAGTGGCTTTTCCACGCCATCGTCGCCGCTTTTTGCTCGCAGGCTCCGAGGATGACGCGGAGCGGGATTTCTTTGCGGTCGGTCGGGGCGATAGGGATAGCTCCCTGGCGCAGTTCGCTGCGGGTGACTTTGGGTGTGAGGTATTCGATGCGGCGAGTCGCTTCGTCGGGCGCAGCAGCGGTGAAGCGGGCGATGAGGCATGGGCAAATCGCGCCAGTGAAGAGCAGGAAACGGTAGTCAGATAGCTGGACCACTTTTTCTAGCGTGACTTGCCGGAGCCACTGGCTCTGGAATGTGTCAGTTTTGTTGAAGAAAACTTTCGTCGGCAGAAGGAGCGAAGCTTTGCCGTCGGAGCTGAGCAGCGCGGGCGTGCGCTTCATAAATTCCTGCGCGATTTGCTTCGTTCCGCGCCCGGCCCAAGGCGGGTTTCCAGCGATGATGGTGAAACGTTCGCCGCTCTTTTCCCATTCGTCGGCGATGTCGAAAAAGCTGCCTTCCCAAATGACCGGGATTGCCGGTTTGTGGCCGCGCCCACCGGCTTGCCGGAGGATATTGGGCAGCTTATCGTCGGTCTTGGCGATGTATTCGCGGATGTCGTTTGGGTCGAACTGGTCGAGGAATGCGAGGTAGAGGCTGAAGCACGCGATGCGGCAGGCGGTGGGGTTTTTGTCCACACCGCGCAGGGCACCGAGTGCTGCGCGGAGAGCTTTGTCTTTTGCCCGAAACGCGGCGGCTTTGGTGGAGGCGGCTTTTTCCGGGTTTTTGGCCGTCCACTCGGCGGCGAGGCGGTTGAAAAGGAGCACCAAAAAGATGCCGGAGCCGCAGGCCGGGTCGAGGTATCGCCCGCCCGCGTAGGTGGCGCGGCCTTCCATCGCGAGGTCGAGTGTCATCTCGGCGAGCAGACGCGGGGTGTAGTAGGCACCGTCCTCGCGTTTCTTGTTTTTGCCCTCGTCGTTGAGCTTTTCCTCGCTCTCTTTGACGAGGAAGTTCTCGTAGATGGCGCTGATGGTTTCGACGGGGATGAAGCTGAAGTCGTAACGCCAGAAGCCGAGTTGCTGTTGCTTCTTCGCGACGTCGTGTGCGCCGAAGAAATCGCGGACGGCGCTAAGGTGCTCGGGGCGGATGGCAGCGCGCTCGGCGTTAAGATTGTCGCCATCGAACATACTGCCGTTGAAGTCGTCTTTGAGCTGAAGAAAGAGCTTCACGTAGAGGCGGTCGAGCACTTCCTCGAACCCTCCCTCAACCTCAATGACCTGCTGGAGCCGGGTCCAACCGCGTGCGCCGAAGTATTTGTCGTCACCGAGATTCACGATGCCGCGGTCCACGAGGTAGCAGGTGAACAGCAGCCGCCCAAGGAAGGCGTGCGCGGTGCCAATGCTGAGCTTATTCGCGCCACGAGTGAGGGCGTTTCGGGTGTCGCCGAGGCTTTTCAGCAAGTGGGCGTCCACCATGCCGCCGGGGTTGAATTTCTCCTTTGGCGCGTGGAGTCGGTAAAATTGGCCGGAGGCGACCTGACGGCAGAAGTCTTTGTAGGACTTGTCCGCCCCGTCCTCGGCACGATGGGCGCGGAGTGCCTGCCCGGCGAGGTTTAGCTCGATGGTGAATCGGTCGATGCTTTCGTCCTTGTCGCGGTCGGCGTCCGAGAGCCGCTCCGGCGGAACCATGCCGGAAATGACGCGCGTTTTCTTCCGGTCCACCAGCACCAGCAGCGTGGCGACGCCCTGATTCCAAAACGCTTTTTGCAGTTCGTGAACTTGCGCAGGCGGCAACGCTGCGTCGTCCTCGCGCAGATACACAGTGGGGATTCCACGGATGACGAGCACGCCGCTGAGCCCGAGTTTTTCCCAAGCCCGGAGCAATGAGTGCTGGTAGGCGTGCAGCGAGGCGTGGGCGAAAACGTCGTCGCGCTTGCGAAGAAAGAGAATCCCCGGCGGTGGGGCGGGAAGTTGGGATGGTCGCGGCGCGCTCATGGCGAGAGGCGGCGGATGACGGCGCGGGCGACGCCCTGAATCTGCAAATCCCACGCGGGCGTCAGGTCGGGATAGAGTGGGTTTTCGGCACGCAACCAGGCTCTGCCATCGCGGATGAGCAGAGTTTTGAGCGTTGATTCATTGTCTATTAGAGCCGCCACGATGCTTTCGTGACTGAGAGCCGCGCCACTTTCAAGCATCACGATGTCGCCATCGAATATTTTCCGTCCAATCATGGAGTCTCCTCTCACTCGGAGCGCGAATGTGTCCGCCGAGCTTTTGATGCCGAATAGCTCGTGCCCGAGTTGAATTTCGCAATCAGGTGCCGTTGTCTGTGCGGACGGAAACCCAGCGGGAATCTCTCCAAGCAATGGGATTCCCCGCTTTTTGAGAATCCGAATGTTTCTCGATTTTCCGCCTTCAAGCGCAATGTATCCGGCTTTTTGGAGACGATTGAGCATCTCGGTTGCAGCGCGTGGGCTTTTGTATCCGCAATGCTGGCAAATCTCTCGGCAAGTAGGCGCACCGCCTCCTGATTTGAAGCAGGATTCGATATACTCGAAAACGCGAAGTTGTGCGACGGTGAGGCTCACGATATATATACACCTGTATAGTGTCTACGGCTGGCGTGAAACAACAAAGTGACGAATTTTGAAATCGTGGAAAACGGGATCCTATTTGGGGAATGGCTGAGGCGGGAAGGAGGCGAGCAAGGGCTGGAGTGTTTTGGCTAGCGTCTCGGCGATTTTCTTGGCTCCGCGCGCGTTGGGCAACAGTTCGTCTTCGCCCCGATTTTGTTTAACGTCAAAATCCTGGTTGATGTCAGCTAAGACTACGGGCTGCAGGGTGGATGCCGTCGAGCGGGCGAGTCGGGAGATTTTTTGGTTGAGCAGAGCGGAGGTCTCTTCTTTGCCCCTGACTGGCAGGGCTTGGACAATCACAATTTTTACTTTTTCGTTTTTGGAACGAAGCGCTTTGATCACCTGATCGATGTTTCGGACGATTCCGTCGGTAAGAGACGCGGCTGAGGTCTGGCTTGCCACGATGTCTTCGGCCCCGAGATGAATCACGGCCACATCGGGGATCTGATGCTCCAAGAGTTGTGCCATGTGTTCAGCCATCCAGTCGGAGTCTTTGCCCCAGTGCCCTTCATGATCCGGGTCGAATTCGTAGCTGTCCGCCTCCGCTGTGTCATTATTGTGTTTCTTGCGGCTTCCCACGAAGTCGATGAGATGCCCGTTTCTCCGCAGCATGCCATCCAAGTATCGCCGGTAGGAAGTGCTGGAGTCGAATCCCTCGGTGGAGGAGCCGCCGATCAGCATGATTTTGACCGGTTCGAGGGGAGGGGCTTTCATGAATCGATCGAGGATAGGCTCGATGCCTTTTGCCCATGCCTCATAGCCTGTTTTGGTGAGATGGATGCCATCGGTAAACAATGACTTGTTGATGGTGCCGTCGGGCAGGAGGAAGCTGTCCTGCAAGTTGAGAAAGGCCACTTGGTTGGGAACACCGGCGAGACTGGTGTTGATGGCGTTGACGCGTTGGCATTTCTCCCATTTGGCCTTATCGGCGACGGGGAGCAGAGCCATCATGATCAGGCGGGTGTGCGGCAGTTGGCGGCGGAAGACCTGCGCGATGGCCCTTTGACCTTGAGCGATGTCCTCCGGCGGGCAGTTGGCGCCCAAGTCCCACATTTCCTTACCGCCATCGCTTTTGGTGACGATGAAATTGTTGATGCCGCACAACATGATTGCGACTTTGGGATGTTTCCCCTCCGGAAAATCCAAATTACCACGCGTGACACGGTGAAGCATGACCGGGGTGATGTCTCCAGAGTTTCCCATGTTGATGGGGTGGTAAGCGGACAATCGGTCGGCCCAGACTTCCCGTCCGGTGGCGGGTCCAAGCGTCCATGACCAGGTGATCGAATCCCCGAAGAAAACCAGTTGGGCATTTTGTGCGACAGCCACCTCGCGATTGACCCTCTGAAACTGGCTGTTCCAGTAATCATCACGAACTTCGGATGGCCGCGTGGTGCTGGGGGAAAGGGGTATCTCATCCCAGAATTGTGCGGCAGCTTGCAGTGCGGAAAACAGGAAAATGCCTGATATGCGGCAGAGCCATCGAGTGTTCATCGGTCTAGATTTTCTGGTTAAGGTGGCGTGGTGTTTGGTTTGGCTTGGCGGTTACGGGGACGAGCTCACCTTCATTTTGAGCGATCATGAACCACAGTCAAAGTAACGCGCAACGCTCAAAGTAACGCGCATTCAGACTCTCGGGAGCAGCACAGGCGTTCCCGGCATTATCCTTCGTAACCATGCACGGATGGAGGACACTCAGCGGCCCGGTTGCGGGGAGGAATGCAGTGGATACATTCTTGCACAGTGCCTGCGAAGTTCTAGCCTTGGCGCATGAACACCATCGAGATTCTCGAATCGCGCATCGCTCCCGCCATCGTCTTTCCCACGGTTGTGAAAGGCGTGCTTACTCTCACCCACGACAACACGAGCGGAGCTGGAGAGGATCTTCTGATCACCCAAACCGGCGTGGACACGTTCACAGTCAAAGACACGCTGCCAGCCATAGACACGGACTTTGGTTCCTTCAGCGGAGTGAAGAGCATCACGGCGAAGTTTGGAAACAACGACAGCACACTCGAACTCAAGGTCTCCGCCGACGGACTTTCCGGTGCGCTCAATATCACGACGACCGGCGGCACGAATAATTTCAAGCTCTCCACCGCGAACAATGTATCGGGTCGTATCGTTGGAAAAGTGACGATCATCGGCGGCGGGGGCAACGACAGCGTCAACGTGAGCGACGGCATAGCAATCTCATCGCCTGTCACATTCGACGGACATGGCGGCTTTGATTCATTCTATCCCTCGGACGCTTACCTCGCGAAGAAGCTCACACTGGAGTCCGTCGAGAATATCACCACCGCGACCAGCAAGCCTGTTTTTATCGGCGGTATGCTCGTAGAAAATGAAGACGCAGGTTCCGGTGTGGTGTTCGATCTAAACAGCTTTGCAGTCATCGGTGGAAAGCTCACTTACTGCGGCAGCGCTACGGTGGACGACAACGTGACCATCGAGAGTCAGGTGACCGGCTCTGCGCTTCTCATGCTTTTCGGTGGCAGGAATAATGTGAGTGTCGCCGGAACTTTCGCCTCGTCGCTCGCCATCACCGGTGGCGGCGGGGACGACAGCATCTTGTTCAACTCGCGCCAGACAAACTTTACGGTCGGGCAGGAGGCATACATGAACCCAAGCATCGGAGGCGCGCTCACGATGAAACTCGGCGACGGCAGTAACGACGTCACATTGGGAGGAGGCGCATTCTTCGGCAAGGGTCTCACGCTCATTACCGGTGGGGGCGATGACACCGTGAACTTCACCAAATTCAACGCGCTCAAAAATGTGACGCTCACTCTCGGCAACGGCGCAAATACACTCAACGGCACGACTGCTGCGTTGGATAACGCATCGATTGCTGGCGTGCTCAAATACACCGGGGGCTCAGGCGTTGACACACTCGACATCAATCACCTCATCGCCGGCACCATGAATGTGAATCTCGGCAACGGAGCCAACGGCATTACCGGTGCCGGACGGGTCATCGGAAAATCCGCCACCATCCTCGGTGGTATCGGTATCGATACGCTAAACTTCGGCCTCGCGAGCGATGCCGCCGCGCTCACCGTGAAGCTCAATGCCGGCGACGATAAACTCACCTTTCTCGGCGGTGCGCTTGCCAAGGTGACGCTCGATGGCGGCATCGGCGGCGACACTCTGGTCGGCGCATTACTGCTCCCCGCAGTAAAGAAGGTCACAGGATTCGAGGTGTAGATTACACCTTCGCTGTATGACTACTCGTTGTTCGGCAAACGGCTATGGAACCGCGGGGACTGATAATCTGAGCGTTGGACGAGGGAGTAACCATCCGCCAACGCTCCCCTTTCTACGGGCATCCGTCGGAATGGTGAAAAGGGGTTGCGCCAGGGCGCAATCGACTTTGCGTTTCCTGCCCCAAAATGGGGGCGGCTGTTGAGGACGAAATTATTGGCTTTGAAGGCGGGCGCTGCATCAACGTGATGCATACGGCGGTAGGGACCAAAGTATTCGTCCGCGAGAAAGTCACCCATCAACCAATCACATGAACCACATCCACATCGCGCTCGCCGCCGCCATGATTTTCACTATTCCGATCCTTTCCGCTGAAGACGCGTTCGATTTGCCGGGGCTCACCACTCGTGCCGAGGGCGGCGATGCGGCTGCGCAGGCGGCGCTCGCGGCCCGTTATCGCGAGGGGAAGGGCGTGGCGAAGGATGAGTTGCTCGGGCTGAAGTGGGCGCATCGGGCGGCGGATGGCGGGAATGCGGATGGGATGGATTTGGTGGGCGTGGCGTATCTCCGTGGGGCCATCGTCCAGCGCAGTCCGGAGATTGCGTTCGGGTATTTCAGAGCAGCGGCGGAGGGCTCTGCGGCGGGGGCGTTTAATCTCGGCCAGTGCTATTTCGGTGCGCAAGGGACGGCGCAGGATATCCCGAAAGCGCTGGAGTATTGGAAGAGCGCGGCGGAGCGAGGGCACGGTCGAGCCGCATCCTCGGCGGCGATGGTCTATTTTTCCGGCGAAGGAATCGCTCCGGATGCCGCGTTGGCACGTCGTCTCGCCGAGCGCGCCGCTGAATTGAACGATCCCTCGGGCCTCGTGGTGCTTGGCGAGATGCAGTTTCAAGCCGGTGAACTCGACGCCGCAACAGCAAGTTGGACAAAGGCCTCGAAACTCCGTCCCACCGGCCCCACGGGACATCCCGCGCAGCCTTCCGCCGACGCCTCCGCTCAACAAGGTGCCGACTTATTAAAGCTCATCGACCTCCGCCAGCGCAAAGGCGAACCGGGGAAATTTGCATTCGTGAAAATGCCGCACATCCACCAGGGCTATAACAATTGCGGCTCCACGGCGTGCGCGACATTCGCCCGCTTCCAAGGCGGCACGCTCGGCGGCTGGGATTTCAAAAAGCTCTGCCCGTCGCCACTCGGCACGGGAACCGACTGGGGCCATCTTCTGGATGCAGCAAAGAAGATCGGCCAGCAGTGGAAGCTCATCACCTTCACGCCGGACGATGCGGGCTTCGAACAGGCCACTTCCTTTCTAAAAACCGAACTCGATGCGGGGCGGCCCGTTGTCGTGGACTTCAAATACATCGGCCCGCAATACCCCGGCGGCAGCGCCGGCCACACGCTGAACGTCTGCGGCTACATCGCGGCGGAAGACCTTTACATCCTTTGCAATCCCGCAGTCGCCACGCCCGGCATCCAGCTCATCACCGCCGCCGATCTCAAAAACTTTTGGCGTTCCGATCACTACGGCGCGATTTCCAAAGGCGTCCTTTCCCGGCCGGCATTCGTCATGGTGCAGCAATGAGAACATCCTCGTTTTATATGAATTGTATTCTCGCTCTCACCGTCCTCGGCCTCAGTTTCGCGCTCGCTGGACGCGCCGATGACAAGCCATCGCCGGCTCCCGCAACGACGAAGGGAATCATCGACATCAGCAAGGCAGAACGCCCGGCGGATGCGGTCGAACTCGTCGGTCCAAGCAGCTACAACCTCGTGCCCGAGGGCGCGGAACCGACGAAGTGGGTATTTGCGGACGGGGTTCTGACAGCCTCGCCGATTTGGGACAGCGTTGTCACGAAGGAAGCTTACGGCGATTTCCGAATGCACGTGGAGTTCAACGTGAACGAGGTAAAGGAAGCCAAGGACAGGGAGGCGGACGGCAATTCCGGCATCTACATCCAGAAGCGCTACGAAGTCCAAATCCACAACTCATTCGGCATCCCGGAGGCGGAATACACACCCAGCTACGGCGGCAGCATTTACCGACAGAAAAAGCCGGATCGCCTCGTGAGCAAAAAGGCGGGCGAGTGGCAGAGCTACGACATCGTCTTCCGCGCCGCGCGCTTCGACGGCGATAAGAAAACCGAAAACGCCCGCATCACGGTTTTCCAAAATGGGGAGTTGATCCACGACGACTATGCCATCACCGGCAAGACCGGGGCAGGGGAGAAGGAAGGCCCGGAGCCCCGCCCAATCAAGCTACAGGGCCATCACAACCCGGTGCGTTTCCGCAACGTGTGGGTCCAAAAGCTGACGCTCGACGCGAAGGCAAAGACTGAATCGGAACAGCGCTGAAATACCGCATCACCACCGACAACGAAACTATCGACATGAAAATACGCCACCGAAACAACGCGAAGACGTTCCTGGAAATCACCTACCTGCTGGCAGCGACCTCGCTGGGTGTCGCCACCGTTTCGGCCGCCGCGCCCAAAGCCGCGCAGGAAACTCTGCTCGCCGAGGCTGGAAGCAAGTTGCTCGCGAAATACACCGAGCAACTCAAGGCTTTGCAGGCGGAACTCTCGACCGTCATTCCCAAAATCGACGAGCAACAGAAGACCGCCGTGCAAAAAGCCCGTGATGCGGCCAAGGCGGCGGAGGCCGGGGCAACTGCTACGCAGGAATCCGCGGGGAAGATTGGAACGGCAAAGGCCTTGGTGGAACACGCGAAGGGAAAGTGGATCGGTGGCGCAGAGAAGGGCATCGCAGCGGCGGAGGCGGCGCTCAAGAAGGCGACCACGGATGCGCAGCGCGATGCGGCAACCAAGGATATTGCGAAGTGGCAGGCGAACAAGGAGGATGGCCTTAAGGCGTTGAAGGAGCGTCAGGACGCGCTGGACAAGGCGATGGCCGATGAGGCGAAATTGACCGCGGCGAATAAGACGGCGCAGGCGGCATTGGCGCAGGCGCGGGCCGCTGAGCTTGCGGCGGCGAAGGCGCTCGTGGCGAAAGTGGAGCCATTTACGGCCAGTGATAAACTGGATGCGAAGTTCGTGAAAGCCACGGTTCTGGCTGATGCGACGCCGCGCGGATTGGCCGAGTTTGCGCAGCAGGGCAGGGAACAGGAAGCACTGGTGGAAAAGCTTTTGGCCGACCCTGCTTTGATGAAGCAGATGCTCGAAGCCGGTGGAGCGAAGTTTGGCAAATACGGCCGGGCGATGGAGATTTATGCGGCGATTCGAAAGGCCAGCGCAAAGTCCGGCGAAGGCACTTTGCAGCGTCTGGCGCTGGCTGTCGCTCTGGAACATGCGCAGCCGATTGCGCAGTCCAATCCCGAAGCTGAGACGAGTGCGCCGAAGACAGTGGATCCAGTCAAGCGCTACATGCATTACGAGAAGGCGTTTCTCGATGGCGAACTCGATACTGCTTTTAAAGAACTGACCGTTTGGGAGCACCGGATGGTCGTGGACTGCGATGCTCCGGATCAGACGCTGGCGTGGGGGCGCGAGGCGCTGAGGAACTATCGGCCCGACCATATTTACAACGCCGACTACGGCTGGCGTTATTCGGCGGCCGTTCGGACCGAAGTCCCTTACGGTTCGCAAAACGTGAAGGACGATCTCCCTTCGCTGCAAAACTATCAGAACATCATCAAGGATGGCGGCGTCTGCGGGAGGCGCGCATTTTTTGGCCGGTTCATCGTGCAGAGTTTCGGCATCCCGACTTGGGGTGTGACCCAGCACAAACACGCGGCGTTGAGTCATTGGACGCCGAAAGGCTGGGTCGTCAATCTCGGCGCGGGCTTTGAGCATAGCTGGTGGGACAAAGACGAAGCTCCGCGCAGTGGGTCGGATTTCCTTTTGGAGACGCAGGCGCGGGAGCACGGGCCGGACTATTTGAAAGTGCTGCGCGCGCAGTGGATCAGCCGCATCCTTGGCGAGCAGCAATACAACGACCGCAAGAATGTCGCCGGGGGAATCTGGAGCAGCATGGCGCACTACCAAACGGTCGCACTCGCGGGCTCGGCGGTCGGGCTGGGACCGCTCGGTCAGGAGCTCGCGGAGGCAAATGAGTCGAAGGAAAAACAGAAAGTCGAGCAGCCGAAGCTGGCAGACACCGACCAGAAAATCGCCGTCGGAAAGGATGGCGCAATCACGATTCCGGCGGTCGCTTTCAGCAAGCCTTCCGGCCACTTCGCGGCGATGAAGAGTTTCGCAGGCGGCATGCAAATCCACGGAACAGGCGGCTTCAAAGCCGAATACGCAGTCGAGGTGCCGCAGGCTGGAAAGTATGCACTCACCGCGCGAGTGGTGACCGTGCAAGAGGGGCAGAAATTTCTGTTCGCCGCGAATGACGCGAAGGCAACCGTCGAGGTCGCGGTGCCCTACACCATCGGGAAATGGCAGCAGACGCAGCCTGTGGCGCTCGCCCTGACAAAAGGGAAGAACCTCATCCACGTCGCGCTTCAGGACGGAAGCCGCGGAGTCAGCCTCAAAGAGTTCACGCTCGCACCGGTGAAATAATCCAACTTACAACTCAACAACCAAACCACCATGACACAGAACCACATCACACGCCGGGCCTTCGTGCTCACCACACTTGCACTCACATCGTTCACCGTTCAGGCGGCGGACCAGCCCGGCAGCAAGCCTGCCGACATGACCAAGCCCGTCCAGGTCTTCATCCTCATGGGCCAGTCCAACATGGTCGGCCTCGGCAAAGTCGGCGGACCGGATGGCTCGCTGGAATTCGCGGTGAAGGAGAAGAAGAAATATCCGTTCCTCGTGGACGAAGCGGGCGCCTGGGCCGAGCGCAAGGATGTGCGCTTCGCCCGTGTGATGTCCGGTCGCGGCGGTGGCATGCAGCGGTTCAACAACGAGTGGATGACCGTCAAAACCTGCAAGACGATCGGGCCGGAGTTTGGCATCGCGGAACCCCTCGGTAATGCAGTCGAGGCGCCGGTGCTCATTTTGAAGAGCTGCATCGGCAACCGCAGCCTGGGGTGGGATCTGCTGCCGCCCGGCAGCGAGCGCTACGAGTTTGTCGTGAAGGACAAGGCGGGCGTGGAAAAGAAGATGGTCTATGCGGCCTACAAGGACAAACCGGACTCATGGGAAATGGACCCGGCCAAAGGTCTCAAAACGGAACCCGCGCCGTGGGTGGATAAAGCGGGCAAGCCGATCGACTGGTATGCCGGCAAGCAGTGGGACGACGACATCAGCTACGCCAAGACCGTCCTCACCGAGCTCGACAAACACTATCCCGGCGCGACGAAGTACGAAGTCGCGGGATTCTTCTTCTGGCAGGGCGAGAAAGACGCCGGCAATCCCGGACACGCCGCCAAATACGAAAAGAACCTCGTGCATTTCATCAAGACGGTGCGCAAGGAATTCAACGCCCCGAACGCAAAGTTCGTTCTCGCCACGATGGGTGAATCCGCAAAGGGCGGCGGTGGACTTGGCGGAGAGATTCTCAATGCGCAGCTCGCCGTGGACGGCAGCACCGGCAAATACCCCGAGTTCAAGGGCAACGTCGCGACCATCTACACGAATCCGATGGCCCAAGGCGGTAGCGGGAACGCTCACTATGGCGGAAAAGCCGAAGTCTATATGGATGTCGGCGAAGCCATGGGCAAAGCCATGGTCGAACTGCTGAAGAGCAAGTAGGTCGATGCGCGAGGCACAGTTCCTTGCGTTGTTGCTCTTCGGAACGTCAGCCGCAGCACCCGCTGCTCCCGACGCCGCGAGGAAAGTCCTCAGCGAATATTGCGCCGACTGCCACGACGCCGCAGAACAGAAGGGCGACATCCGGCTCGATCATCTCGATGGTCTCCCGCTGGATGCACGGCTGGATCTGCTCAACCGCGTACAGGAGCAGGCCTATCTCAAACACATGCCTCCTCCCAAAAAGAGGCAGCCTTCGGAGGAGGATCGGCAGCAGTTGCTCGCCTGGGTGTCGGCGGAGTTGAAGGTTCACAAGGCCTCCAAGCTGGAGGGCAAGCTGAGCAAGCCGGAATACGGCAACTACGTGGAGCATGAGAAATTATTCTCCGGGGAGTATGCAAATCTCCCCGGCTTCACACCCGATTGGCGCTGGCTCATCAGCGAGTTCATCTTCAACGCCAAGATTCAAAGGATGCTCGGCAATCTTACCATTGAATCCCGGAATGGCGGACGGGTGCCCGTGCTGGGTGGCGTAAAAGTCCAGAACCTCAGCCTCAGCAACCCCTTCCTGCTGCCGTCCGTCTCCGGAGTGCGCTACTACGCCAACGAGGATCTCACCGGCGGGCACCTTTCGAGCATGCTGACCAATGCTCATAAAATCTCCGAATACATCACGGACACCCTTGTAAAGCGCAAGGGTAGCAAGAACTTCCCGACCATCGGCCAAATCCTGACTCTCGAAGATCAGCAGCAGGCAACGCTCGCGGCGAGGCGCGAATTTCTCACCACCCGGCTTGCGGGACTCTGCGAGGAAATTTACGGCGTAAAAAATGCCGCGATGCTTCCCCGCTTCCAGCCGGTCGTCCTGAATGAGGTGAAGAAACTGGCTGACGGGGAAACCTACAAGAAAGCGCCCATCCATGTCGCCCAAAACCTCCTGAAGGACCTCGAAGGCGATACCCTTGTTTACGAACTTCTGGGCAATCCGGAGAGTCGGAAAAAATCCGACGAGGAACTCCGGGAGCTGTGCGAGCGCACGTGGTTTTATTTTGGTGATGACCCGCGCACCATTCAGGGACGCATGACCATCCTTCGGGATTACTTCCCCGATTTCCGCCAGCTCGCACTCACCGCGAAAGGCAAGCAGAAGGCGGGCGTCTCCAAGCCGCTTCCTGACGCGGAAATTAAGGTGATACAGGCCTCCATCCTCAAGCACCGTGTCCAAGGCGACACCTATTCCGCCCTTTTGGAAAAGTGCATGGCGGGCTGGGAGAGCGAATGCAAACAGGCCCGCCTGGATGCCCCGCCTACGCCCGACTCGCTGCTCGCCGATTTAATCAACCAGTTGTTCAACGCCATTCTGGAGCGTTCCCCGGATTCCGCGGAAGCCCGCGAGTATCTCGACCTTTCCCGGACCTACATCCAGAAACTCGGCAAACTAAAGGCCATCCAGAAACTTATCCAAACGCTGATTCTCTCCAGCGAGTTTGCCTACCGCCAGGAGTTCGGCTGCGGCCCCGCGGATGCAAACGGACGCCGCATGCTCTCCCCGCGCGATGCCAGCTACGCCATCGCCTATGCACTCACCGACCAGTGTCCGGACCCGGAACTCGCGCAGGCCGCCGCTTCGGGCAGGCTTTCCACGAGGGAGGATTACAAACGGGAAGTGATGCGCATCCTCGCAGATCGCAGCAAAATCTACCTCATTGATCCCATCCTCGCCGACAAGGGCTTCCGCGAAAACACCACCGACCTCCCCATCCGCAAGCTTCGCTTCTTCCGCGAGTTTTTCGGCTACCCGGCCGCCATCACGATCTTCAAAGACGAGAAACGCTTCGGCGGTGACAGGCTCAGCGACGCCACGGATCGCCTGCTCAGTGAAACCGATCGGACCGTCGAACACATTCTCAAGCAGGACAAAAACGTCTTCGAGGAGCTGCTGACCACGGACAAGTTCTACGTTTACCACGACGGCGACAACGCGCGGATGCAGGCCGCCTCCGACCGCATCAAGTCCATCTACGCCTATTTCAAGGACCTCGACTGGCGGAAATTCAAAAAGGAGGACCTGCTCAAGCACGCCGATTTTCTGAGGAAGGTGAAGATGCGGGGCGTTGACCCCGACAAGCTGGAGGCCCGCAACCGTCAGGGTTCGACCATCGAACTTTTCAAGCTGTCCATGGAAAGCATCACGGCGCGTTTGAACAAGGGGCAGAAGGAAGCGGCCCCGTTCGACCTCTACCGGGGATACGGCTACGATTTCATGATGGGCTACAATGTGTCCAAATTCTTCAACATCCCGATGGACAACTGGGATTACCTGACCGTCCAGCCGGGGAAGGTCGCCCATCGCAAAGGCATTCTGACGCATCCCGCCTGGCTCATCGCCCACGCCAAAAACACCGAGACCGATCCCGTGCATCGCGGCAAATGGGTGCGCGAAAAACTGCTCGCCGGCACCATCCCCGACGTGCCCATCACCGTTGACGCGAAAATCCCCGAGGACCACGGCAAATCATTGCGGGACCGCCTCGCATCCGCTTCCGAGGTCACCTACTGCTGGAAATGCCACGTGCACATGAATCCGCTCGGATACGCCTTCGAGAGCTATGACGATTTCGGCAGATTCCGAACTGAGGAATCCCTCGAGTATCCGGATAAGGTCATCAAGAAAAGCCCGGACAAGTGGACGCTCCTCACCGATACGCGCGACATTTACAAGACGGTGCCGGTCAATTCAACCGGATCTCTTGAAGGAACCGGCGACGAGAAGCTGGACGGCGCCATCAAGGACGCGCAGGAACTCTCTGAACGCCTTGGTAAATCCCGCAGGGTCCGCCAGTCCATCATCCGTTACGCCTTCCGTTATTTCATGGGTCGGAACGAGACCCTCTCGGATTCGCAAACTCTCATCGCGGCTGAAAAAGCCTATGCGGAAAGCGGCGGGAGCTTCGATGCTGTCATCGTATCCCTGCTGACTTCCGATTCCTTCATCTATCGCAAACCTGTAGAAAGCTAACACCATGAACAACCGAAGAGAGTTTATTTTAAAGTCCATCCTTGGCACCGGTGCCATGGCGCTGGCTCCGTCCTTCAATCAACTGTTTGCCGCGCCCAATGCGGCGGGCATCCCGAAGCGTTTCATTTTCATTCGCAAATCCAGCGGCTTGCGTCCCCTGGAATCGGCGCTGCCGACGTTTTCTGAAAAGGACAAGGCCCGCGACACCGCGAAAGAGCCACTGGAGGTGGACCTAGACAAACACGAACTGCCCGTGTGGTTGCAGGGACTCACGCCGCACAAGGAGCACCTCACGATCCTTCAGGGCCTCTCGGCAATGATGAGCGAAAACGTCCATTACTCGTTTTCGTCGGTCATGGGCTGCTTCAAATCCAATCGCAACACGCTCAGTGCGATCAAGCGCACCACGATCGACTTCGAACTCGCCAGGCTTTTTCCCTCGCCCTTCGGCCACGTCGAACTTTCCTTCGCAGCCGACCGCACCGGAATTGTCTCGGGCTACTCCGCGCCCGCTCCGCAGACCCGGAACTACTGCTACGCGGACCCCGAGACCGCGCGATTCGAGCTGTTCAAATCGGTCCTCAACCCGGATGCGGTCAACTCCGACAATGACATGCTCTCCTTCCTTCAGAGCAAGGAAGGCTTGAAGGCCAGCGGCATTGGAGGACGCGAAAAGCAACGCCAGGAAATGCAGATTGAATCCATCGAGGCCATCCGAGAGCGCAACAAGAAGCTGATCTCCCTCTCGGGAACGCTCTCGAAGCATCTTCCCAAGCTGGCTCCGGTTCACGCCAACGGCGGGCCGGACGCAACCACCCCGGAGAAACAGGCCGCCATGACGGATGTGTTGGTCGCTGCGTTGACCGCTGGTCTCACGAACGTGGTCACCTACACCATCGATGATCTCGGCACGCCCATCACTGGACTGCCGGGCAACGAAACCGATCGCATCGGCATCCACCCGCTGGGCCACGATGAAGCGTTCGGAGGCGTGCCCGCGTGGAAGACCCGCGAACAGATCCGGATCAGCCACGTCAACCAGATCAAAACCCTCGTCGAAAAGCTCAAGA
>JANMGP010000261.1:0-5856 GCA_031374705.1 Verrucomicrobiaceae bacterium
GCGTGTTGCCTTGTTGCGTGACGCTGTAAGGCGCGGTGTTTGTTTGCGCTGGGCTGGTGGCGAGGGCGTATTCGAGCAGACTGGTGAATGCGTCGCCGTCGGGGTTGGCGGTCATGCTCTGTCGAAATCTTCTGACTCTCCTTTGTTCCACTTTTGATCACACCTGCTAAGAAAAAACCAGACAAGACCATCATACCGGAACCGAAAGACTATGACACGATTCAACTTCAAGGCATCCCTCGCTGCGTTGCTTGTGGCAGGCGCATGGAACGCTCAGAACCCGGCGATGGCGGAGCTCTCCGTACTGAATGCTCCCAAGCCGCCTTCAGCCGTCGGGCACCCTGCATTTTTGAGTCCTCATGCGTCGCCGATTGCGGTGAGCGGCGGGCGCGTGTTTGTCGTGAATACTCCGGCCGGTACGGTGGACGTCATCGCCGGGGAAACCCGCGCGCTCGTTGCTCGTGTGAATGTCGGAATTGAGCCGGTGGGCATTGCGGTGCGGCCGGATGGCAGAGAGGTGTGGGTGGCGAATCATGTGTCGGATTCGGTGAGCGTGATCGATGCGGATACTGCGAGTGCGACTTACCTGCAGATCGTGGCCACGGTGCAGGAATTCGATCCGGCCACAAAGGCGACGCGTTTTGATGAACCGGTGGGGATTGCGTTCGCCGGGAATGACAAGGCGTATGTGGCGCTGTCTTCGGAGAATCAGATCGCGGTGATCGATGTCGGCACGCGGGAGATTGTGAAGCGGCTCGCCATCACTGCGCAGGAGCCGCGGGCCATCGCGGTGCGCGGCGATCGCCTTTACGTGATCCCTTTCGAATCGAACAACCAGACGCAGCTCTCCGGCGGCAGCGGCAGCAAGATCGACGGGAATCTGGTGACGTTCGACGCTTGGGAGCACTCAATCAAAAACAACAACGTGCTGTCGCTCGGGCACGTCGTGGACATCGTGAAGCACCCGAAAGTGCCGGACCGCGACCTGTTTGTTTTCGATACGAAGACGGACCGGCTCGTGCAGACCGTGAACACCCTGGGCACTCTGCTTTACGGGCTGGCGGTGGATTCCAAGGGGCGCGTGTTCATCTCGCAGACCGACGCGCGCAACGACGTGAACGGGCGTGCAGGCACGAAGAAGCACAGCCTCGCAGAGCTGGAAGGACGCGCGTTTTTGAACCGAATCACGCGAGTGGATTTCAGCATCGCCGAACGCTCGACGCAGTTTTTTGATCTCGAGCCGCTGCCGCCGAAAGACCCTGTGCCGGGCATGGCGCTGGCGACGCCATTCGGGATTCAAGTGAGCGACGATGATTCGACGCTGGTGGTTTCCGCCGCCGGGTCGGACAAGCTTTTCACCGTGGATGCGGCGAGCGGTGAAGTGCTCGGGCGCGTGGCCGTGGGCGCGGTGCCGGAGGGAATCGCGCTGGAGTCGGGCGCGGGCGGAAAGCCGTCGCGGGCCTGGGTGCTCAACGCAGTCGCGAATACGGTATCGGTCGTGGATGTGTCGGCCCCGGCCAGCCCGAAGGTCGTCGAGACCATTGTCCTTGAGGACCCCACGCACCCCGTTGTGAAGCGCGGGCGCATCGCGTTTGAGACGGCGTCCGCATCCACGACGGGCACGTTTTCCTGCGCGAGCTGTCATCCCAATGGCCACACCGATCAATTGCTGTGGGTGCTGAAAACGCCGGTCGTCACGGGCGGCAATCAAATCATGCCGCGCTCGACGATGCCGCTGCGAGGCTTGCGGGACACGGAGCCGTATCATTGGGATGGAATTCCCGGCGACCCGTACGGAGGCATCAATTCCGCGAGCATCAAAACTGGCGTGCCGCCAAACAGTCGCGCCGATGTCCCGGAAAGCAGCACGCGCCATGTCGTGGATGGCAGTCTCGCCTCGACGATGGGCAAGGACGGCGACAAGACGACGAACGATGAAGGCAAAGCGGGCGCGCTGACCGCTGCCGAGCGTGATGCACTCGCGAAGTTCCTGCTCGCGGTGCCTTTTCCTCCCGCGCAAAAACGCAGCTACACAAACGTGCTGTCTGACGAGGCGGCGAAAGGATTCCGCCTTTTCCATATCGACGGCGACAACGATCCGTCGAAGCCGAAGCCGAACGTCTGCGGAGACTGCCATCGGATGCCGTTTCTCGTGAGCACCAACACGCCCGGCACCGGCATGGATGCACCGACGTGGCGCGGCGCGAACGACCGCTGGCTCATTCTCCCGCAAGGCCGGTTGAACATCATTGATTTCGATTTCTATCAGCGCGTCGCCGAACGCGGCGCGCCGGAGCGCGACGTGTGGCAGTTCTCGTGGGGCGGTCGAAAGCGATTCGACCCCGTATGGAACATGGTGCTCGAAGGCAGCACTGGATTCTCCGGAGCGTTCGCCCGGCAGGTCACGCTCAGCGCAAAGACCGCGAGCGCTGCGCCGACGACCGATTTGCTCGATGCGCTGGAGCAGTCCGCCCGAGAGGACGGCATCATTCTCCAGGGCGAGGGCGTGATGCTCGAAGGCGCAAAAGCAACGCCGGTCGCCCTGCAGTTCCAAGGCGCGTCCTACGTGGAGAAAAGCGAAGAGCGAAAGTCGTTCACGCGAGCGCAACTCGTGTCCCTCGCAGCCAGCGGACATTTCCTCGGCACGTTCACCGCCCGACTCGGAGCCAATGCGGACGCGGACCATCCGCAGCCCGCGCTGTGGACGCTCGGGCCAATCGAAAAACAACGCGGCAAACAGGATTTCCCCGTCCTGCGCGAAGGCAACTCCGGGATGACGATCAGCGGTCGGCACATCGACAGCAAAGCACACATCATCGTGGATGGCCGGCGCGTATCAGGCACCGCCAGCCACGACGGAGAGAGCGTGAAAGTCGCGCTCGATGCACTTCCCGCGACCGGCATGCACTTTCTCCAACTGCAAAACCCCGACGGACTCTTCAGCAACGACTTCATTTTCCACGTCGCCGACAAGACCTCCGTCGCACAGAAAAGCGGCAAGCTCAGCGACATTCTGCGCGAGTCGCAATGGGACCGGATCATCGGCACTTGGGTGGACGCCGATACGAAAGGCGCTGGGCTCAAAACGACCTACGCATGGAAACTCAACGACCGCCAAATCGAAGTCACCAGCGACGAGAGAGACAAGAAATCCGTCTCACTGATGAGCGTGAACGCGAAAACTGGCGAAGTATTTCAAGTCGGCGCGAACGACAAAGGCGCGACATTTCTCGGCAAGTGGAAGTTCGAAGAAAAAGGCGACGCGGTCCAGGAAGTCGCCTACATCAGCGAGACTGGCGACGAGGGAGCCATCTCAATCCGCCACCGACTCGTGGATGACGACACACTCGTCATCACGCTCGAACTTCCGCAGCCAATCACGGTGAAATTGATCCGCGCAAACACACCCAAATGAACCCGAAAGGAAAGTGAAAATCGACAAGCCCGTCATCGCTACGTTCGGCGCAGTCGCCGTTGCCGTATGCGGCACGATCCAATGAAAAACTCCAAGATCCTTGCGATAGCCGCCGCCTTCGCAATTTGTGGCTGTGAGAAGACTATTTATCCTCCGGGATTCGTCGCCGCCCGGTTCTCCGAGGTTCAGACCGGTTGGTCTGTTGCGCGCGTCATTGAGACGCTTGGCGAACCTCTACGCATCGCCGCATACAGCACTGATCCGCGTAATCACCCGCTCCCTGGGAATCAGCAACACGAGGTCATCCTTTTGAAGAACGCCGAGAAGCGCGGTTTGGATCCCCACGTTTTTCTTCTCCTCGAATACTCACTCCAAGCTGACGCGACCACAGACTACTGGCGTTACGACATGACCATTCAGCGAGGAGTGGTGACGAGTATAGGAAGACAACTTATTACAGAATGACCTTGCGGTGCCGCCGCCGAGTCATCGGCAAAGGCTTTAGTTCGCAGTTCTCACACCTTTCTCCCGCAGATTCAGGGAGGCCCGCAGATTTCTACGTACAAATAATCTGCGGGCCTCCCTGAATCTGCGGGAAAATAAAATGCACGTTGGTGGGGCGCTTTTCAAAGTGTGAGAAATTCGGGTTAGCCGCATTTGATTTTGAACGATTCGGCTAAAGCCGAAGCCACTTTAGCGGGGTCAAGCGCGCATCACTGCCCCGTGACTTTCAGCCGCAGGAAAAGTGCGGCGGTGCCTGCGGGGACGGTGGCTTTCATGGTGCGGGTGGTGCCGTTGTCGCTGGTGATTTGCTGGGTGACTCCGGCGGTGCTCCAGCTTCCGGCGGCGAGCGTTTGGCTCCACTCGACGGCGTAGGTGAGGTCGGGTGCGAGGCTCGGGCGGGTGTAGGTGAAGATGAGCGTGTTGCCTTGTTGCGTGACGCTGTAAGGCGCGGTGTTTGTTTGCGCTGGGCTGGTGGCGAGGGCGTATTCGAGCAGGTTGTTGAATGCGTCGCCGTCGGGGTTCGCGGTGCGGAGGGCGTTGTTGCCGGTGAGCGCGGGGTAGGCGGCCATCCATTGCGTGAACGATGCGGTGGACTCGACGGAATACGTGATGCTGAGGCTCGCGGGGACGCCACCCGCTTTGTCGAATGCCTCGGCGGTGCGGTGGCCGGTGCCTTCGACGAGGAATGCGATGGCGTTGCCGCTCGCCCAGCCGGGACGCGAGACGATTTCCTGCACGACGGCGGCGAGGTTTGGCGTGCGCTGCGTTGCGGTCGCTTCGCCGATGGTGTTCCATGCGGGCGGCTGCCAGAGGACGCTCGTGCTTGTGATTGCGCGGCTGCTCAGGCTGCTCGCGGTCGTGGTGAAAGCAGGCGCGGTGTCGGCGGATTGGGCGGCGATGTCGAGTGTGGTGACTTCCGTTTGCACTTCGTCAGCTTTGAATTGAATGGTCGCGCTGCTGATGACGGCTCCTTGCGGGATGTTGAGTCCGGCGAAGCGCAGGCCGACGGTTTGCAGTCCGGCGTCGTCCACGAGTTCGATGTCCGTGCTCGTGAGGCTCACGACGCCGGCGGACGATTCCTCAGCGTCGTCGGTGCCTGTGGCGATGGGGCGTGTGAGCGTTACGGGAGTCGTGAGGTCCACGACGGTGAGGATAAATGTATCGCTCGTCGTGAGCACGCCGTCGCTCACCGTGAGCGTGATGGTCGCTGTGCCGCTTTGATTCGCAGCGGGCGTGACCGTCACCGTGCGGTTCGCTCCGCTGCCGCCGAGGACGATGTTTGCTGTGGGCACGAGCGTGGCATTTGACGAAGCCTTCGTGACCGTGAGCGCCGAAGCCGCGGTAAAGTCATCGCCCACGGTGAACGCCAGCGCGGATGTCGCGGAGTTTTCGCTGATCGACTGATCGGCCGGGGCCGTGAGCGTGGGTGCGGTGTCCGCTGCGACGCTGAGGCTCTCGACGCTCGTCTCCGTCCAGTCCGTCGTCGTCGCGGCGCACGCGGAGAGGCCGGCGAAAATCGTCGCGGGCATTGCGATCGTCTGCGGCGCGCCCAAGGTCGTCCACGTGATGCCGTCCGGCGAATGCGACGTCGTGAACACATTTCCGCGCCGATGAATGCGCACCCACTCCACGCGTCCGCCCACGACCCCGAGGTCGGCGCTCGCGCTTGCGGCGGTCGCGGTGCGGCGGATCGTTTCCATCCGGTCGTCTCCGCGCCAGCCGAGATGCACGACTTGCGCATCGGCGGAGAGCGAGGCCCGCATCATCACGCCACTTTTTGACGTGCCCTGCGCAGTCTCGAAGCTCCGCAGCCGCGCCGTCACCGCGCCGTCGCCGGTCAGCCCCGTGTGCACAAAACGGTGACTGTCCGCCGTGCTCGAAATATTGCTGCCCGAGCTCCGCATCACCCAGCGCCCGCTGCGCATCCCGCTTTCGCC
>JANMGP010000263.1:0-14544 GCA_031374705.1 Verrucomicrobiaceae bacterium
CTGGAACTTGTTCCAGCCGTCCCCCCACGCGACTTGTCGCGTTGGAGAGCCGTGGCCCCCGGCACGGCTTGCGTAGGGCTCTGCGCGACAAGTCGCTTGAGAAACGGCTGGAACAAGTTCCAGCACTCCACGGCGCAGAGCGCTGTAATTCGCTAAAATGTCGAACATACTACGACCAATGCCTCCACCAGCGCATAAAATTGCACCGATAGCCCGTAGAATGCCGCGTCCAGTTTGTAAAATGGCGTCCGCAGTGCATAAAATGACGCGACTGGTAGAGAAAATGGAAGCCGCAGGACGTAAAATTTGGCGACCAGCAACCTCCGGAGCCATTTTATAAACCAATGAACTCCCCTCACCCATCGGCAAAACGGAAAAACACCCACGCATCGCCGCTATACAAACCGCCATGCCATTACCCAAGCGAGACGCACGCACGCAGAAACCTTGTGAGTGTTTTGCCAAGCCTGAGGTGGAATTAACTGCGCTGGATGCCGGGTTTTTCATCAAGAATTCGCTGCTGTATGTGGTGGTGCTACGACTTTCCGAAGACGGATGCAAGTATTTCTTTCACTTTTTCTTCAGCCACGTCCGCCTCGCGGAAGATTCCAATCAGCCGGGGCATCCAAACGTCCTCCGCCAGCCCCATTTCCCGGCAGTTGCTGGCGTAGTTTTGCACGCCAAATTGGACAAGCTGGATGAAGTCGGGAATTATCTCATAGGACTGCAGGTTAATCAACAGAGCGCGGCGAAACATCGGCTCGGCCTCGGCGTGGCGGTTGATGGCGGTGAGCAATCTTGCGAGGTTGTTGAGCGCGGTGGCGACGTCTGGGTCGTGCGGGCCCCATATTTGCTCTTGGATAGCCAGAGCGCGGCGATACAACGTCTCTGCCTCAGCGTGGCGGTTCATGGCGCAAAGCAATCCCGCAAGGCTGCTGAGAGCGGTGGCGAGGCCAGGATGGTTTGGGTTACCGGTTTGCTCTAAAATTTCGACTGCGTGACGATACACCGGCTCGGCGTCGGCTAGTTCGAGAGGCAAGAGGCGGAGTTCTGCAAGGCCTTCGATCTGGATGGGGTCGCGGGTGGTGAGGATGAGGCGGGTGTCGGGGGCGATGAAGCGGAGGAGGTCGGCGAGGTTGTCGAGCTGTTCCGCGCCTTCAATATAGAGGAGGGTGCCGGGCTGGCGGAGGGCCATGGCGCAGAGGGCGGGCTCGTGTCTAACGTCGCGGCTGGTAATGCCTGCCTGCTCGCGGATTCCGGTGATGAATGCGAGGAGGCTGGGGTTCTGGTGAAAGTCGTGGGCGAAGATGGCGCGAGGCGGTTTGTTAAGCTCGGGCGGGAGTTCTTCAACGCCGGCAACGAGCATGAGGTCGGTGAGGAATTGCGCGCACAGGGCGGTTTTTCCGATGCCGCCGCAGCCGGAGATGGCGATGTGGTGGTGCTCTGCGTAAAGCTGGTGGAGTGCGGTGAGGTCGTGGTCGCGTCCGAAGAACTTGGGCGCGCCTTTGGGGATGTTGATGGGCGGGGCGTTTTGGATGATGCCTTGGGGAAACATTTGGGCGACTTGCGCTTCGAATTCCTCCAGCCATGCGAAGATGAGGGCGTTGTAGTCTTTCATATCGGGAAGGCGGCATGAATGGTGTTGGAGAGCGCGTTGACGGCGAGGCCGGTCACGAGGATGCAGGGACTGAGTTTTGGAATGCGAGAGGAGCCAGCCATTCCGCAGTGATGGCCGCTTTTTTCCTGCCCGGCAATCCGTAAAACATGCGGGGGCTGCGCTGCTGCGGGCTGGGCATCGGGAAACAGCGCGGCCCGCTGATTCATGGGAATCAACGGGCCGCGTTTTATCGGGATGTGCCGGTCGCTTTACAGCTCGACCTTCATCGTGCCGCGCATGATGTGGCAGTGGCCGGGGAAGGTACACAGATACGGGTATTCGCCGGGCGGCAGCGCGCCGAGTTTGAGGACTTCGACTTCGCCGGGGTTAAGGAGTTTGCTGGCTTTGATGATGTCGGCGAAGCTCGGGATGTAGTTTTTCGCGATGGCGTCGGGCTGTGCGGCCTGGGCGTCGGCCATTGCGCAGCAGGCCTCGATGGAACCGGGCTTCACGACGACGAGATTGTGCTGAAGGGAGTCGGTGTCTTCAAAGACGATGGCGATCGGTTTGCCGGCTTTGACGGTGATGGTCATCTGATCGTATTTCATGCCCTCGACGGCTTTGATGTTCACGACTTGATGCGATTTTGCGAGCGCGCCGAGGTCTTCCGCGACCTTGATGGTGGGTTTGGATTTGAGGGCTTCGCTGATTCCGCGGCTGAGGTTGCCGGGCTTGGACGCGATGAGTGTGTTGAGCGTGGTGAGCTGCGTGGGTGTGGCGTAGCGGGCGAATGAGCGCGCCACGGCGAGCGTGTCGGCGCTCTTCATGTCGGCCGCATCCACGCCTGCGCGGGATTTTCCGACGGCGACGACGGTGATGTCGTCGAACCAGGCCTTTCCTTTGGAGTAGCCCCAGCCGCCGAAGAGGCAGTTGAGCTGGATGCTGGGCTGGCCGCCACTGCTGATGGTGAAGCTGACGAGTTTCCAATCGCTGGTGCCGGTGACGGCGACGCTCTTTGGTTGTTTTCCGCCGAGGGTGTGGAGCTCCAGCAGCGCGCCGGTGGCTCCTGTGAGGTTCTCGGTTTTTACCCACCCGCTGATGAGGTAGTCGGTGTTCTTTTCGAGCGGGATATCCTGCGCCCATGCGGTGTCCGCGCCCCCGGTGCTGGAGATTTCGAGGCAGCTTCCGCCGTTGCGGCCCTTGTTGGAGACGGAGTGTTCCGCGGTGCCGCCGAATGTCGCGGGGCGCCAGTCGAGCGGCTGCGGCGGACTGCTCTTGGCGAGGGCTTCGATGTTGCCGTTCTTCGCGATGCTGTCCTTTTTCATCTCGTCGTGCTTTGGCGCGGGCGTGTTGTCCGCGGGTGCGGTGTTGAGCGCGGCGGAAAGGTAGCCGTTGCCATGGCGCGAGGCGGCGATGGTCAGCGCAACGGGGAGCCATTTGTCGCTTTTGATGACGGGGTCATTGTTCAGCGCATTCAACGCGGCACCGGCGGGGTCGTAGGCGGGCTGGTCGGCAAGCGAGAGCAGCGCGGTGAGGCGGACGAGCGGTTCTTTGTCCAAGAGGAGGCCGGAATCGAGGATGGTCTGCGCGCTCGCCATGGAGCGCGGCAGCATTTGCGAAGCGGCGCGGCGGACTCCGGCGGCGGGATGCTTCAACGCAGCGGTGACGGTCGCTGCATCGGCGGCTCCGAGCTGGTTCAGGGTCCAGAGCGCGTGCAATGCGCCGCCGGCGATTCCGGCTTCATCGGGCTTGCCGCTGGCGACGATCTTTTTCAACTCATCGGCGACATCGGCCTGTCCGCGTTCGACGAGCAGTCGTTGCGCGGTGGTGCGCCAGAACTGGTTGTCGCTCTGGATGGCTTCGAGGAGCGACTTCGTGTCGGTCTTCGAGAGCTTCCACTGCTTCGACGGCGTGCCGCCTTTATATGAGAGCTTCCAGATGCGGGCGCGCTGTGTGTCGCGGAGCTCGCTTACGAACGCGTTGCCGCGTCCGTTCTTCGCGTCGAATCCTCCGCGTCCGGCGCTAGGCGTCGGGTTGTGCTGGATGAGGAACGAGTAGAAGTCGGCGACCCAGATTGCGCCGTCCGGTCCGGTCTGTGCAAACACGGGAGCAAAATGTTCGTCGTCGCTGCCGAGAAGGTTCCAGCCGTTCTTGGTGACGAAGTGCGTGCCCTGCTGCTCGACGAGCCCTTTGTGCAGGATGTGGACGGTCGGTTCACAGATGAGCGCCACGGTATTCCACCATTCGCGCGGGAAACTGCGTGCCGTGTAAAAGTTGTGGCCGGCTTCCGCAGTGTAGCCGTCGAACACGTCCACCTGGCGGATGCGCTCCATGTGTTTCGGCGCTTTGAGGTTCGCCATGATGCCTGGGTTCACGGGCTGCTCCAATCCATCGACCATGTTCCAGTAGCGGCGCGGGATGGGCTCGTAAACGCTCGGCGCGTTGTTCGCCGTGCTGCCGAAAATGTCGCCGTCTTCGTTAAACGCGAAGCCCCATGTGTTGTTCGAAGTGCGTCCCAGAAACTCCAGTTTCGAGCCGTCCGGCTTGAAGCGGTAGAACCCCGAGCTGAACTTCACTTTTTCCCCGCCGACCTCGCCGTCGAATGAGCTGTAGCCCACGCATCCATACACCCAGCCATCAAGGCCGAGCTTGAGGTTCGAGGCGACCGCATGCGTGTCGCCGCTTCCCCAACCGCTGAAGAGCACCTTGGTGTCATCGGCCTTGTCGTCGCCATTGGAGTCGCGCAGGAACAGCGTATGCGGCGCCTGCTGGACGATGACGCCGCCATTTACAAAGCAGAGTGAAGTCGGGCAGCTCAGCTTGTCCGCAAAGATGGTGCTCTTTTCGTAAATGCCGTCGCCGTCCGTGTCTTCAATGATGCGGATGCGATCGTTGCCGAGCTTTCCGGCTGCGACGTCGTCCGGGCGGACGATCTCGTTTGGATAATCCACCGTCTCCACGAGCCACATCCGCCCGCGTTCATCCCACTGGAACTCGATTACGTTTTTGAGCTGCGATTCATCGGCCTCGCTGGCCACGAGTTTGAGATCGAGGTCCACGGGTTTCTGGATGCGCTTGCGCGATTCCTCGGGCGAAAGCGGATTCTGATACTGCGGCGCGGGCTTCCGGTTTTCGTAGTTCGGCACCGGCTTGCTGGCGTCGTAGGTCAACGGCTGCGGGCTCCATTTTTGGAAGCGCGCCGCGGCTTCATCGCCGACGCTCCACACGATTCCGCGATAGAGCAAATCCTGGAAGCCCGGGTTGGACCACGTCCGCTCATCGTGGCCGTATGCGGTGTAAAAGACGCGTCCTTTTCCCTCGTTTCGCACCCATGTCCACGGCTCGTCCTCGCGCTTTTGCAGCACGGTGCGTCCTGCGTCATTGTGCATGTGGTGGACGTAAGTCTCGTCCCACGTCTTGAACGGCGTGAAGCCTTTCATGATGGGGTGGTCGGTGCTCACGATCTGCGTGTCGAAATCGCCCGTGCCATGGCTCTTGAACTGCGCTCCGACGATGCGGATAAACTCCGGCGAATTCTGGAAACAGAAGCTCGCGCAGTGGATCGGCACGAGGCCCTTTCCGCCCTGCACGTAGTCGATCATCGCCTTCTCGGCTTGCGGCGTGATCTTCGGCCAGTTTGCGTAAATCGCGAGTGCGTCATACTTCGCCAGGTTGGCGGGATTGATGTCCGAGAGCTTGTCCGTGTAGGTGAGATTGATCCCCTTCGGGCTGAGCGCGGGCAGGGCCTGGAAGAAGCGTTTGTCGGGCGTGTGATGTCCGTCGTCTCCGAGAAAGAGGACTTCCAGCCGTCCGGTTTCATCTGCCAGTGCGGCAAATGGCGAGAGCAGTGCAACGAGTGCGATGATGGGTTTCATATAGATGAGTGTGGATGTGAGAGGGCCGTGAGGCTGTCCGGCCTAATCCACAAAGGCCATGAGAAATTGCGTTCTTTGTTTGTGAAATTGCGGCGCCGCTTTTCGTCGGGCGCGGCGGCTATGTGCCGGCCGCATCGACGAGCCGGCGGATGAGATCCTCCCACGTGAGCCGGCCGATCGGGCCGTTGGTTCCGCGTACAACGGCGACAGTAGTGCGGGCGGCGCGAAGTTTGGTGAGCACGCTGTGGGCGGGTTCGTTTGACCCGACCATGAGGACGCGGCGGGTATAGGCACCCACGTTTACATCGCGGCGTCCGGCCATGAGGATGTCGAACGCGCTGACCACGCCGATGATGGCGTCGCTATCGTCGCTGACCAGCCAGCGGTCCTGATTCATCTCGGCGCTTCGGCGGAGGAGTTCTCCCACAGGCGTGGAGACATGGAGCGTCCTGGCGGGATCAAGAGGGACCATCACGTCCTTCGCCTTTTCGCCGCGGAAATCGACGACGTTTGAAATGAGCTGGCTTTCGACTTTTGTGAGTGTGCCTGAGCGCTCGCCTTCCTCGGCGAAATACTTGAAATCCTCGCGGGCAAGATACAGCCGTTGCTGGAGTGATGACTCTTTTCCGCCCATCAGCCGCAGCACGCCTTCACCGAGAAGGTGGAGGGGCGAGAGGATTAAATTGGCCAGCCGGAGAGGTTCGGCGAGGGCGGCGAGTGCGCGGTAAGGGAATCGTCGGAAGAGTGATTTTGGCAGCAGCTCAAGCCCAATCAGGAAGACTACGAGGTAAATGCCAAGGCCCATCCAATAGCCGCGATGACCAAACGTCGCCACGAGTTCGCCTGTGATCAGAATCAGCGCGGAGATGTTCGCGAAGTTGGTAACGATGAGCACCGTGATGAGCAGACGGTCGGGACGGGATAGCAGTCGCTCCAGTTTCAACGCGGCTGGGTCGTTTTGCTTGGTCTGGTGCGCGAGCCGCACACGGTTCACCGAAAAAATACCGGCCTCGATGCCGCTGAAAATGAACGACACGATGAGGCAGAGCGCAACGAGAAGCCAGATCATGGCGCTTCCTCCACTTCACGCTTTGTAAGATGCACTTCCTCGACACGTTTGCGGGCAACTTTCCTCACGATGGCGTGGACGGGGCCGACATTGATTTCCTGGCCCTGTTTCGGGAGCTGGCCGAGTTGATTGAAAATCAGCCCGCCGATTGTATCCACGCCGTCGGATTCAAATTCCACGCCCAATTCCTCTGCGATGTCTTCGAGACGCGCGTTTCCGTTGGCCAGGAGCACGCCGTCGCCGATGCTTTCAAGATAAAGTTTGGCATCCGTATTCGGTACAGCGTCGCTGATGATTTCCTCGACCAGGTCCGACATCGTGATGACGCCTTCGACGCCGCCGTGTTCATCCACGACAATCGCGAGGTGCTGAGGGCGTTTGAGGAAGCTCTTCAAAAGAGTGATCGCCTTCATCGTGTCCGGGATGAAAGACGGCACGTCGAGCCGCTCCGTATAATGCTCCGATGGGTCGCGAAGGAACGCCGCGACATCCAGCACGCCTTCGATGTCATCGGGTGTCTCGCCATAGACCGGCACGCGGTGGAGTCGCTGCTGCCGAAGCGCGGTAATGGCTTCGTCGTTGGTGAGGTCGTCGGAGAGCGCAAACATGTCCACACGCGGCGTCATGCAATCGTGTGCGGTTTTGTCCCCAAGCTTGATGATTTCGGAAATCATCTCGCTCTCCGTTTCGTGGAGCGCACCTTGCTCGGAGCTCAGTTCCACTAGGGTGTCGATTTCATCCTCGGAAAGGTGGCGTTGTTTTTTCAACCCCGCGGGCAGGATCGCCTCCGCGATGCGTTCGGCGAAGTTTTGAAGCTGCCGCGAAACGGGATCGAGCAGTGGAGTGAGGCGTCGGAAAACCGGTACGCCAAGCATGGCCACCTGCCGCGGGGCGCTCAGTGCGATGAGTTTCGGCAGCAGGTCGCAGATGAAAACAATCAGCGTCAGGAGGAGCAGCGCGAGCGCCCATGGCGGCAGGTCAAACTGCCGCTGCGTCTGGATGAGTGCGAGGCTGCCCATGAGCAGCGGCGCATTGACCACGGCATCCGCGAGCAGGATGCTGCTGAGCAGACGGCGCGGGTTTTCCAGCATCTGCACGAGCGTCTCGGCAAAGTGGCTCCGGCTTTCTTTCATCGCGTCGAGCTGTGAAGGCTGGATGGAAAAGAGCGCGGTCTCCACGGCGGAGATGAACGCCGAGGCCACGGCGAGTAAGACGAGAATGCTGAGAAGGACGGCTTCGGGCGGCATTATTCTTCGAGGAAATCACCGGGGTGCGACACGGCTGCGGCGGCCCGCTGACGGTCGCGCGCTACTTTGGTTTTCAGATGATTGGATGTTGGCCGGAGGCCACGCTTGTCTTGCACTGCGGGGCACAGGATAGTGCCCGCAGATATTCCGGCGATGAAAAAAAGCGAACGCATAGAGACCTTTGTGGCAGGACTTCCTTCGGAAGAGGGAGGTTGGAACCCGTGTTACACGGGGTGGTTTCGGTGTTTTAATGCCGGCGACTACTACGAGGCGCACGACGTTCTCGAGCACTTGTGGCTTCAGACCGAGGGTGAGAACTACGCGTTCTTTAAAGGGCTCATTCAGCTTGCCGGGGCTTTTGTTCATCTAAAAAAACAGCACGCCCGCCCGTGGCACTCGAAGGACGGACGCCGCATCGCCCCAGCAGCCCGGCTCTTCGCGCTGGCGCTCGCGAATCTGGAGGATTTTCAGCCCCGGCACATGGACCTCGATGTCGCGGCGGTGTGCACATTTGCACGGGAATGGCGGGAAGCGCTGGAGCAAAGCGGCCACACGGTGAACCCGTGGCGGCCCGAAACGATGCCGCGTATTTCTCTCGATGGAAACTGACGTCGTCATCATCGGCGCGGGAGGCGCCGGACTCATGTGTGCAGCCACTGCGGGATTCCGCGGCCGCAGCGTCGTGGTCCTGGAACACAGCGAGAGCGTGGGGAAAAAAATCGCCATCAGCGGTGGCGGGCGGTGCAATTTCACCAACATCGGCACGACCGCGGCAAACTACCTTTCGGAACGTCCCGACTTCTGTAAATCAGCGCTGGCCCGCTACACGCCGCACCATTTCATCGCGCTCGTGGAGCAATACGGCATTGCGTATCACGAGAAAAAGCTCGGCCAGCAATTCTGCGACGGGAGTTCGCGGGACATTATCGAGATGCTCCTGTCAGAGTGTCGTGAAGCTGGCGCGCAGATCGTCTGCAACGCCCGCGTCTCGTTCGTGCAGAAAAGCGAGCGCTTCCTCGTCCACACATCGGCCGGGGTCGTCTCGGCGCAGTCACTCGTCGTAGCCACGGGCGGTCTCTCTTTTCCAAAACTCGGGGCGACCGAGCTCGGGCACCGGATCGCCCGGCAATTCGGCCACCGCGTTACGCCGTTGCGTCCCGGGTTGGTGCCGCTCAGATTTGCGCCCGCCCAGCAGCAGTTTCACGAACTCAGCGGACTCGCGCTTCCGGTGGTGGCGCGTTGTGGAGGAGCGGCGTTTGAGGAGGCGATGCTCTTTACGCACCGCGGCATTAGCGGTCCGGCGACGCTGCAGATTTCGAGCTACTGGAAGGAAGGCGACACGATATTTGTCGATTTCCTCAATCACCCTGCCTGCGAGCGCGCACTGGTCGCCGCCCGGACAACCGGGCGCGAATTGTCCAGCGTGTTCGCGGAGTGGATGCCGCGGCGGTTCGTCGATGCATGGTGCGCCGTGCATGCGCCGCCGAAGGCGCTCATTCACTACACGAAGAAGGAGTTTGAAGACACCCTCGCGCTGCTGCACGCATGGCCGTTTCCGGCCGCCGGCACCGAAGGCTACCCAAAGGCGGAGGTCACGCTTGGTGGAGTGGATACCGCGGGCCTGTCTTCAAAAACCATGGAGTCCCGAACAATGCCCGGGCTCTATTTCATCGGCGAAGTCGTGGACGTCACGGGGTGGCTTGGCGGCTACAATTTTCAGTGGGCATGGGCCAGTGGTCACGCCGCGGGCGAGGTGGCATAACGTGCGTAAAGGCATCGAACATCAGCGCGTCGGCCGTTAATGCCACGCTTGCGATCGGAATTATAGCACGCCGACTGTCACGTGCCCGAAGAATCCACGAAATCGCCGCCAAAACGGAAGCTTTAGTGTCTCCTCCGTGAGCCGGATGCTGCGTGCCTTGTCCCGCTCAAACATCCGGCGTTGCTCGCGCGCGAATGCGGAATTCAGCACGTGCAGGTTGTTCTCATCGTTGAGGAAAAATGAGCGCGGATCCAGGTTTCCCGAGCCTCCGATGACGAGATGGTCGTCGATGACCACGAGTTTTCCGTGCAACATCGTGGGCTGGAATTCGTAGATTTCCATGCCTGCATTCATCATCCGGCGCAGTGTGTTCTGCGTGATTTCTTTTGCGAAAGGCATGTCGGTGATTTCGCCCGGAATGATGATCTGGATTTGCACACCGCGCGCCGCCGCTGCGAAGAGTGCGTCGGTGAGTTCTGCGGTGGGGAGAAAATAGGAATGCTCCATGAGAATGCTTTTCTGCGCCGCCCGGATGGCGAGCAGGTTGCTGCTTCCGATCGTGTCGCGTTGTTTCATCGGTGACCCGGCGACCATCTGTGCGGTGAGCGCGCCGGCCTTTGCGGGCGGCGGGTAGCAGCCGGGGCCGCACAATGTGACGCCTGTCAGCTCCTTCCAGTTGTCGCTGAAATTGTCCTGCAATTGCGCGACGACCGGGCCGCGCAGTTCGTACTGCGTATCGCGCCAGTGGCTGCGGTTCTCGGCGCGTCCGGTCCAGTTGTAGGCCCAGCCCGCGCCGCCTGCATAGCCGATGTGCCCATCGACGACTAGGACGCGCCGGTGCGTGCGGTGGTTGTAGCGCAGCGGGATGAAGAAATTAAACGGACTGTAAAACCGCACCTCCACGCCCGCTTTTCGCATTGTTTCGATATGATGGTCGCCCCACGGCCAGCAGCCGAACGCATCGAGGATGACGTGTACTTTCACCCCCGCGCGTGCACGTTCGGCGAGAATACGGCTGAAGTCGGCGACCGGTTCGCAATCGCGCGCGGTGTAGCATTCGAAGGTGATGCTGTGCTTTGCCGAGGCCGCCGCCCGCAGCATGGGCGGAAAAAATCCGTCGCCGTTTTCCAGCGTGCGCACCAAGTTGCCGGTGGTCCACGGCGTCTTCGCAACTTCCGCAAGCTGTGCGGCAAACTCGGGCGTCCGTACTGCGGCGACCGTCGCCGGCACGTGGCGGAATCTGCCGCCCATGCAGGCACTAAAAAGAAAGACGCAGACGGCAAGAAGAAGTCGAAGTTGGTTCAAAGCGCGTCGGTGTAATCATGGACGCCCGCTGGATGCCAGAAAATGATTCGGCTCAATCTTTGCCTCGGATGCACGCGGAGTTTGCGGTGCCGGGATGTTCCTGCTTGATACTACCGCATGAACATCGCCATCGCCGCCCTGATGCCGCATCCGCCCATCCTTGTCCCCGCCGTGGGGCGTGAACGTCTTGCTGACGTGAACGCTTCGCTGGCCGCGATGCGGGAAATCTCCCGCGAGATCCTCGCGACGGAGCCGGACACCATCGTGCTGATCTCGCCGCATTCGCCACGCTCGCCGTTTGCATTTGGCGTGTGGAATTGCGCGGAATTGCGCGGCACGTTTGCGCCGTTTAATGCGCCGGATGCAGGCGTCGTCCTCCCGGTGGATGGCGAGTTTGTGCAGGCGCTCGCCGAGGCAGGGCCGCGCGCGGGTGTGCAAATCTCGGGGATTCCCGCAGGCCCGCTCGATCACGGTGCGGCGGTCCCTTTGTGGTTCCTCGTGGAAGCCGGCTGGAACGGCCCGACGGTCGTCATCGCGCTGAACTCACCCGGTGCGGGCGGCATCCATGGCATCGGTCACGCAATCGCGATGGCTGCAGATTCGCTGGGAAAAAAGATCGCCGTTGTCGCGAGCGGGGACATGAGCCATCGGTTGATTCCCGGAGCGCCCGCAGGCTACGAGCCGACCGCGAAGGATTTCGATGCACGCTTCATCGAACTGCTCCGCGCAAAGGCGTATCGTGATATCGAGCGAATCCCGCCGGGCCTGCAAGCGCGGGCAGCGGAGGATGTCGTCGATTCCACCGCCGTGGCACTTTCGGCCGCCGGCTGGAAGGCTGATGGCGGGCGCGTCCTCAGCTACGAAGGTCCATTCGGCGTCGGATACGGCGTGGCTGTTTTGTATTCCGCAAAGGAGGATCGCTCCGGCGAACTCACCTCGGGCGATGATCTGCCGCGACTGGCCCGACGTGCGGTGGAGAGCGCGCTCGCCGGACGGAACGACGAACCTCCGGAGCCCGGCAGCGGCTATCTTCGGCAAAAGGCGGGCGTCTTCGTGACCATCAAGACCTCCGGCGGCAAACTGCGGGGCTGTATCGGAACGCTGGAGACTCCGCATTCTCCGAATGTTGTCGAAGAGACATGGCGCAATGCGGGCGGCGCGGCTTTTGGCGACCCGAGATTCCCGAAGATTACCGGCGTCGAGCTGCACAATCTGCGCTTCGAAGTCAGCGTGCTGCATTCATTTGAACCGATCGCCTCGCCCGCCGACCTGGAGCCCGCGCGATACGGCGTGATCGTGCGCACCGCCGATGGCCGCCGCGCCACGCTCCTCCCGGCGTTGGTCGGAATCGACACGCCCGACCAGCAATTCCGCATCGTGTGCGAAAAGGGCGGCATCAACCCTGCCGAGCCTGTCACGCTCGTCCGCTATTCCGTCGATAAATTTAAAGAACCGGGCTGTCCGGACTAAATGGCCATCACCGAATCCAACCACCCCGGCCGCTGGTGGCACACGCTGCCCGATGGCCGAATCGAATGCACGCTCTGCCCGCGTTATTGCAAGCTGCGCGACGGGCAGCGCGGCTTCTGCTTTGTGCGCAAGGCCGAGGCGGGACGCATGATTCTTACGACATATGGGCGCAGCAGCGGCTTCTGTATCGACCCCATCGAGAAGAAACCTCTCAACCACTTTTTTCCCGGCACACCGGTCCTTTCGTTCGGCACTGCGGGGTGCAATCTCGGGTGCAGATTCTGCCAGAACTGGGACATCAGCAAAGCGCGCGAAATGGACAAGCTCATGGACGCCGCCAGCCCCGCCACCATCGTCCATGCAGCGCGGGGCCTTGGATGCCGGTCCGTTGCTTTCACTTACAACGACCCGGTCATCTTTGCCGAATACGCGCTCGACGTCGCGCGCGCATGCCGCTCGTGGGGCGTGAAAACGGTCGCCGTGACCGCCGGCTACATCACCGACGAAGCGCGCGCCGAATTCTATAGCGAGATGGACGCCGCCAATGTGGACCTCAAGGGTTTCACCGAGGAATTCTACCACCGTCAATGCTACGGGGCGCTCGCTCCGGTGTTGGAGACGCTCCGCTTCCTCCGGCATCACACGAAAGTCTGGTTCGAAATCACAACGCTGCTCATCCCCGGCGAGAACGACAGTGATGCGGAACTCCACCGCGCCGCGGAGTGGATCGCGGAAAACCTCGGCCCCGATGTCCCGTGGCATTTCAGCGCGTTTCATCCCGATTTCAAAATGCGCGACAAGCCCAACACACCGCCCGCCACGCTCACGCGCGCCCGCCAAATCGCCATGTCGAAAGGTCTGCGCTACGTGTACACCGGCAACGTCCACGATCCCGCCGGCGGCAGCACATGGTGCCCCGGCTGCGGCACGCTGCTCATCGAGCGCGATTGGTATGAACTCGGAAAGTGGGGCCTGCGTGGAAACCACTGCGCATCGTGCGGCCACGCAATCCCCGGACACTTCGACATGCAGCCGGGAAAATGGGGCTCCAAGCGCCAGCCGGTGCGCTTGTCGAACTGATCGCACCGCTCGGGCACGAGCGATGTGCGAAGCATAACAGGCGTAAACGAGCGGCGAATTGATTCGCTGTCCAAAAATGGAGGCTTGCATTGCGGCGCGATATTTCGCCTCTCAGCGCCATGAAACTCGCACTACTCGCTGCTTTCACCGTCACTGCATTCGCCGCTCCGGATGGAGTGGGCGTCGCTGCCAAACCCGTCGCCGGAGCCGAGGTCATCCTCGATGGCTCGCGTGCGATGCTTGATGACAAGTGGACTTATTGGGAAGGCCCCGGATTTAAGTCCGCCCTGCCGATCAAATGGAAGATCGTCGAAGACCCCGTGGACAAAGGCACGGCGGTGATGACAGACGATCCGGTTTCCGCGGGCGGCAAGTTCGGCACGGCGGATATTGTGACGAAGAAAGCATATCGCGATTTCCGGCTGCACATCGAATTTCTCATCACCAAGTCAGGCGGGAACAGCGGTGTGTATTTGCAGAACCGCTACGAAATTCAGGTACTCGACGGCGACAAGACGAAGCACGGCATGGGCGCGGTCATCAACGAAACCGACTCGCCCTACGCAGCCTACAACGGCGTCGGGAAGTGGAACAGCTACGACATCACGTTCCGCGCGGCGCGTTTCGCAGATGGCAAGATGACCGAGAAGCCGCTGGTCTCGATGTATTTCAACGGACAAAAGGTCCACACGAACATTAAAATCAACCAAATCCACGGCGGCGCAAACTCCGGCGTGGATGGCGGCAATGACGGCGGCAAGGGAATCACCGATTCACCGCAGGGCTTGAAGCTGCAAAACGAAGGTCACGACGTGCGCTACCGCAACGTGTGGATCAAAGAGCTGGATCTCAAGGAAGCGAACACGGATTTTTAGTCACCTGATCGCAGAAACCCTTTGACCTAGAGGGTCGGACCGTTTTATCTCGGAACTGACCGAGTAACTGGAGAGGTGGCTGAGTGGTCTAAAGCAACGCTTTGCTAAAGCGTCATACGGGAAACTGTATCGAGGGTTCAAATCCCTCCCTCTCCGCCACTTTCACTTCCTCACAAACCTACCATTCCCTCGCTCCCATGCGCTTAAGATTCATCCTCGTCATTGCTGGCATCATGCTCACATACACCGGTTGGCAGGAGTTCA
>JANMGP010000312.1:0-14196 GCA_031374705.1 Verrucomicrobiaceae bacterium
CACCGCCGAAGGGCTCAACTCGAAAATCCAAGCGCTCAAAGCCAACGCCAGAGGCTTCCGTAACTTCTTCAATTACCGGACTCGCATCCTCTTCTTCTGCGGCAAGCTCGATCTTTCGCCACTATGACCCCGGAAGAAACCGCACTTGATATCGAAACCAGCATCGCCTTTGTCATCGAACGCGCCACGAAAACCACCGCCGCGCAAATCACCGTCGCCGGCACGTGGGTCTGGGATGCCAAAACCGCGAGCCAGTGGTCGGCGGACATCGCCCAGACGGATGGCGGCGTGCCCCTCACGCTGGCCTACATAGCTAACCGGGACCATGTCCTTTATGAAAACGCCCGCGGCCCGCTGAACGCCCGGTTCACCGATATGAAGGCGCGCACGAAACAAGTCGTGGCACTGATGCGCGGCAAGGCTCTGCGGGATCGTACGCTCGCCCCGGCGGTGGATGAGCTAACCTCGAAGGCAAATACTTGGACAAGTATCGAAAAAGAAGGGGAGGAATGCCTGGCGGTGTGGGCGACGACGTTTGGCGGTGCTGCTTATGTGCCGCTGGCGACGAATACCTATGCAAAATTCAAAGCGCTCTTTGAAGGCGCGGCGGCAGCTCCCGGCGTGCCTGCCGTGCTGGCGCTGCGCGCGCTGAAGACGCCATATAACGAGGCGCTTGCCACAGCGCGCGTGTCGGTGGGCCGCTACAACGCGCTCATCTCCCGCCTCGAAGACGAATGCGTGCAGTGGTATTCGGATGCGACGGCGGTGTTTCTGGAAGGCACGCCCGAGGGCGACATGATCCGCTCCACCGTGCCGACGAGCACGGACTACAACCCGCCGACCGGCGGCGGCGGGACGGGCCTCGGCACGCCGACGCTCATCGTGGCGATGGCCGCCGGCAACATCACGCTGACGATGACTGCGGAAGGGACGACCTTTTTCAACGTGTATGAAAAAGCGCCAGCCGCAGGCGAGTTCGTGCCGGTCGCGACGGGCGTGACAAGCGGCTGGACGAAGGCGCTGACGGGGGGCTCGGGCGAGTGGATTTACAAAGTGGCCGGCACGCTGATGGGCGAGGAAGGCCCGATGAGCGACCCGGTCTCGCAGGTGGTGTGACGGGGGGGCAAGTCAGCGACGTTTCCGCAAATTGCGGATGCGGCGCGCGAGATCTTCGTCTGTGCGCTGCAAATCTTCGAGCAGACTTTCGACAGAAATCGCCAATCCGCCGAAATTGATCACCGTTTGGGCGACGAGCGTATCGTTGGACGCCACGGTCATGTCGTGCTCTTTGGAATACTTCGCCACGAGCCGCTCCAGGATGTCGTCGGCGGTCTTCTTTGAGGCGGAGTAAAACACCTGCACCCCGGACGGGAGTTTCTCGGAGGAGTTCTTTTTTCCCTGCCCGTCAAAAGCGATCACCACGCGCGTGCCGGTCGCATCCTGATATGCGGTCAATCGCGAGATCAATTGCTCGCGAGCAGCCTCGGCATGGCGCCGATGCAGCGCATAAAGCTCCGGCCAGGCAAAGATTACGCTGTGGGCATCGACGAGCAGGAAGCGCATGGGACGTAAAAACGAAGCAGCGAATCGCGACACTTGTCACGATTCGCTGATACGAAAACTAACCTGTCTCCTGCCGCCCTATTCGGCAGCAGGCTTCTCAGCCGCCTTTTTCTTGGCGGCTGGTTTCTTGACGGATTTCGCTTTGCCCACGCCGGCCTTGGTCTTCACCTTCTTGCGTTCGATGTAGGCTTCGCGGCGACGTTTCTTTTCGGTTTTGTTGTATTGTTTGCCCATGAGGATTGAAATTGAGGGGCGCTCGTTACGGGAAAGTAGAATTCTGGTCAACCGCTATTCCATCCCTGTCGGGGCCGGTGCAAAACCGGAATGAAGCGGGAACAAAAGCAGAATGGGTGAAAATGGACGCACCGAAGTGCGAGGCGACCCGACCCACGCTGCGCGTTTTTGCCGCGGCTTTCTACGATCGCCGACAGAATGTGAAATTCGCGTTGACGGTTTTTTTTGAAACACTAAGTTCCACCGCCACTAGCTGAACAAACCTTTAACCGAAAAACCGCACAACCCACGTTGTATGCTGATTTTCAGCGCGCAACGGGGGTTTTTTAGCCTATGGCAACCGAACTTTCCTACGTCTTACTGACTCCTTACACCATGCGCAAGAGCCGCACAGGTGGCATCATTTCACGCCTGATCTCCCGCACGGGCCTGGATCTCGTCGCTGCCCGCGTCTTCACGCCGAGCGCCGAGCTCACTGAGAAGTTTGCGGCGGTGCAGGTGACCGATGACGACATCAGCCATCGCGCTGCGCAGGAGCTCATCAAGAAGTATGTGATGGCAAATTTTTCTGCTGCCAACAGCGGGACGAAGCCACGGGTAATCGTGCTTGTTTTCCGCGGTGAGGATGCGGTGAAGAAAATCAAGGAGAGCGTGGGCCACATCCTGAATGAACGCACGGCCGGCGAGACGATTCGCGACACTTACGGCGATTACATCACGGATGCGCAGGGCCGCGTGACTTACTTCGAGCCGGGAGCGCTTGCGCCGCCGGATGTCGCGAGTGCCGAGCGCGATTTGAAGCTGCTCGCTGAGTATTCGGACTCTGACGGCGGGGTGATGGACCAGTCGATCGAGTTTCCGAAGGGTGCAAACGTCGAGAAGACGCTGGTGCTGATCAAGCCGGACAACTTTCAGTTTCCAAATGCGCGCCCCGGCGGCGTGATCGACCTTTTCAGCCGGACGGGTCTCTACATCATCGGGATGAAGGTGCATCACATGAGCTGCGCGCAGGCCGAGGAGTTCTACGGCCCGGTGCTGGCGGTGCTGCAGGACAAGCTCCGCGGTCGTGCGGCCAGTATTGCAAAGCAGGCGTTGGAGCCGAAGTTTGAGGTCACCTTTACTCCGGACCAGGAGAAGGCGCTGGGCGATCTGCTCGGGCCGATCACGGGCCGCGAGAACTGGGAGGACATTGTCGAATTTATGAGCGGACGCCGCCCGAGCACTTGTCCGGCGGACCTCCGCAATGCCCCGGGCACGGCGAAAATCGTGGCACTCATTTATCAGGGCGTCGATGCCGTGGCGAAAATCCGGGAAGTCCTCGGGCCGACCGACCCTTCCAAGGCACCGCACGGAACAATCCGTCGCGAATACGGCCAGAGCATCATGGTCAACGCCGCGCACGCCAGCGACGCCGCGGAAAACGCCGTCCGGGAAACCGGAATCATCCAAATCAACGAAAACAATTTCCGCCCGCTCATCGAAGCGTGGTTCGCAACGAAGTAAAAACCCACAATCTTAATACCAACAACGCATGTCTCTCGCACACCGCTCCACTATTCTCACCCCGTCGCTCACGCTCGGAATCGACAGCAAAGCCAAGGCCATGAAGGCTGAAGGGCTCGACGTCTGCAGCTTCGCAGCCGGTGAGCCGGATTTTGATACGCCGGACCACATCAAGCAGGCGTGCATCGCCGCCCTTAACGCGGGCATGACCAAATACACGCCGAGCGCCGGCATCCCGGAACTCCGCCAAGCGATCAGCGCGAAGTTCAAGGCCGACAACAACCTCGAATACTCGGCGAGCCAAATCATCGTCAGCAACGGTGCGAAGCACTCCTGCCTCAATGCGATTCTCGCGTGTGTCGGTGAGGGCGACGAGGTCGTCATTCCGGCTCCATACTGGCTCAGCTATCCGGAGATGGTGCGGCTCGCGGGCGGGGAACCCGTGATCGTCCAGACATCGGAGGCCAACGGCTGGAAGATGACAGCGGACGAGTTTCAGGACGCGATGTCGCCACGGACGAAGATGGTCATTTTGAACAGCCCGGGCAACCCGACCGGCGCGGTTTATACGAAGGAGGAACTCGAAGCAATCGGCGAAGTCGCCGCGAGTGAAGACATCCTCATCCTGAGCGACGAGATCTACGAGAAGCTGACTTACGATGACGTAAAGCACATCTCCATCGCGAGCCTGAGCAAGGAACTCTACGACCTGACAATCACTATCAACGGCTTCAGTAAAGCGTATGCGATGACCGGATGGCGCATCGGCTACCTTGGCGCGCCGGAGCATATCGCGAAGGCGATTGATGCCATTCAGAGCCACAGCACGAGCGGATGCACGAGCTTTGCGCAGAAAGGCGCGTTCGTTGCGCTGACGGGAGACCAGACCGCCGTGGAAGACATGAAGGCCGAGTTCGACATTCGCCGCCAGTACATGGTGGACCGCCTGTCGAAGATTCCGAAGGTCACAGTGGTCATGCCGCAAGGCGCGTTCTACGTCCTCGCAAACATCAGCGCGTTTGGGCTCAACTCCACGAACTTCGCAGACCGTTTGCTGAGCAAACATCATGTGGCGATCGTTCCGGGAATCGCGTTCGGCGACGACCGCACGGTCCGTCTCAGCTACGCGACCAGCCTCGATATCATCAAGAAAGGCTTGGACCGGCTCGAAGAGTTCTGCAAAGGCCTGTAATCCTCTCGTTTTTCAACAAAAGCCTGATGCTCTTTCTTGAGGGCATCAGGCTTTTTTGTGCTGGCATTCAGCGGCGCGCCGGATGCGCCGGAAGCTGTGAGGAAGGTTCCCTCCGGGACTTCGCTACATCGCAAGGAAGTTCGACAGCAGCCGCTTTCCCTCCAGCGTAAGGATGCTCTCCGGGTGAAACTGCACTCCGTGGATCGGCAACTCGCGATGCCGCAGTCCCATGATTTCCTTCTCCGCCGTTTCCGCCGAAATTTCGAGGCAGGCGGGAAACGTCTCCCGCTTCACCAGGAGCGAGTGATACCGCGTCGCCTCAAAAGGAGAAGGCAGCCCGGCAAACACGCCCTTGCCATCGTGCATAATAGGGGACGTCTTCCCGTGCATCAGCCGCCCCGCCCTCACGACGTCGCCGCCGAATACGTGGCCGATGCTTTGATGCCCAAGGCACACACCGAGCAGCGGAGTGGACGCGCCGAATCGCCGGATGACATCGCAAGAGATGCCCGCCTCATTCGGCGTGCACGGTCCCGGCGAAATACAGATCCGCTCCGGCTTCAGCACGGCGATTTCGTCCAGCGAGATTTCATCATTCCTCTTCACGAGCACCTCGGCACCGAGCTCGCCGAAGTATTGGACAAGGTTGTAGGTAAAAGAATCGTAGTTATCGATGACGAGCAACATGACAGTCCCGACCCTGCGCCACCGCCGCGGCAAAGGCAACGCTTTGCGAAAAGAGGCGTTTACGTCCGCTGCATGAAGCGGGTATTTCGGACACGTGAGTAAACACATTCTTATCATCGGCGGCGGCGTCATCGGGCTGAGCACGGCATATTTTTGCGCGAAACGGGGGCATCGCGTGACGGTTCTGGACCGGAATCCAGCGGAGCGCGATGGCTGCTCGTTCGGAAACGCGGGGATGATTGTCCCGTCGCATTTCGTTCCGCTCGCAGCGCCGGGGATGGTGGCGCTGGGGCTGAAGTGGATGTGGAATCCGGAGTCGCCTTTTTACATCAAGCCGCGACTCGACTGGGATCTCATCGCGTGGGCGTGGCGATTCATGCGGTCGGCGACGCGCGCGCATGTGAACGAGTGCGCACCGCTGATTCGCGACCTTTCTTTTGCGAGCCGCGCACTGTTTGAGGAATTCGCGGCGCTGCCGGGAAATGACTTCGGGCTGGTGAAACGCGGGCTCGTGATGCTGTGCAAAACTCAGCACACGCTCGATGATGAGGCGAGTGCCGCGGCGACGGCAAATGCGCTCGGCGTGCCGGCGCAGGTGCTCGATGCACGCGGCGTTGCAGCGCTCGATCCCGGTGTGACGATGGATGTCGCAGGCGGTGTTTTCTTTCCGAAAGACTGCCATCTTTCGCCGCGGCGATTCATGGCGGGGCTGCTCGCGGAATGCGAGCGGATGGGCGTGGACTTCCATTGGGCGACGGATGTGAAGGACGTGATTTACAATGGGCGCACCGTCGAGGCGGTGGAGACGACGGCGGGAGAAATCGCGGCGGATGAGTTCGTGCTGTGCGGCGGTTCGTGGTCGCCCGAACTGGTGCGGGCGCTGCGCATCAGTCTGCCGATGCAGGCGGGCAAAGGCTACTCGCTCACAGTGCCGAAGCCGCGTCAATTGCCGGAGCTGTGCTCGATTTTCACGGAGGCGCGCGTGGCGGTGACGCCGATGGGCGCGACGCTGCGCTTCGGCGGCACGATGGAAATCGCAGGGCTGAACGAGGACATCACGGCGCGCCGGGTGAAGGGAATCGTAAACGCGGTGCCGCGCTATTTTCCGGAGTTTTCGCCGAAGGATTTCGAGGGCATCCAGCCGTGGCGCGGCCTGCGCCCATGTTCGCCGGACGGGATGCCCTACATGGGCCGCTTTGCGGAATACGAGAATCTCTCCACCGCTTCCGGCCACGCGATGATGGGCCTCAGCCTCGGCCCGGTGACCGGGCAACTCATGAGCGAATTGCTCAGCGGCGAACCCACGTCGCTCCCGTTGACGCTGATGAATCCGGACCGCTTCCGGTAATCGGCGAGCTATTCGCGCGTGATGACTTCGTCGAGGTTCAGGAGCACGTTGGCCGATGCAGTGTAGTTCGCGAGTTCGATGGGATCGACTTTCGCGTCCGCTTTCGCCGCGCCGATTGTCAGGAGTTTCTTTGCTTCGTCGGGCGTTTGCTGAAAACGCAGGGCCCGTCTTGCGAGTCCGTCGGCGAGCACTTTCACTTCGCGCTCCGTTGGCTTGCGTCCGGTGACGCAGCGGAAGGCCCAGTCGATTCGGGCTTCCGGCGTGGTGCCGCCTTCGAGGATCATTCGTTGAGCGAGCACGCGCGCGGCTTCGACGAAGGTGACTTCGTTCAGCAGCGCGAGCGCCTGGAGCGGCGTGTTCGTGCGGCTGCGCTTTACCGTGCAGATCTCCCGGTTCGGCGAATCAAAAAGGAGCATCGATGGCGGTGCGGCGGTGCGTTTCCAAATCGTGTAAAGCGTGCGGCGGTAGAGCCCGTCGTCGCTGTCGGCCTTGTAGCCGCGCATGTCGCCATAGACGCTCGTTTCGTCCCACACGGCTTCCGGCATGTAGGGCCGCACGCTCGGCCCGCCGATTTTCTCCACGAGCAGCCCGCTGATGGCGAGTGCCTGGTCGCGCAACACCTCCGCTGTCAGACGCAACCTCGGGGCGCGCGCGACGAGGCGGTTCTCAGGATCTTTCGCGAGCAGTTCCGGCGTGACCTTTGACGACTGCCGGTACGTCGCGCTCATCACGATCGTTTTCTGCATCGCCTTCATGTCCCACTTCAGCCGCACGAACTCCGTCGCCGGCCAGTCGAGCAACTCGGGGTGGCTGGGCCACTCGGATTGCGAGCCGAAGTTCTCCGAAGTCTTCACGATGCCCATGCCGAAGAATTTCTCCCACGCTCGATTCACCCAGACGCGCGCGGTCAGCGGGTGCTCGCCGCTCACGAGCCATTGCGCAAGGCCGAGCCTGTCGTTCGGCGCACCGGCGGGCAGAGGCGGGAAAACGGCGGGCACTGCGCGGACGACCTTGTCTCCCGGCTTGTCGTATTCGCCGCGTTTTAAAATGAACGCGTCGCGCGGCTTCGCGGCTTCCTTCATCACCATGCTGTTGGCGATGTTTTTCTCCGCATCCGTCATCGCCTTCTTGGCCGCGGCCACGGATGCCTCTGCGGCTTTCAACTCACTGTCGCCACTCGCGGCGAAAAGCTTCTCCAGCTCCTTCTTCTGAGCAGGCGTGCGTTTGCCGGCCTCCGTCATCAGCGCAGCGCGGATGGCTTCGGAGACGCCGCCGCCGTCGAGCTTCATCACACTCGCGGGAAGCGAGCTGGTGGAAATGCCGAAGCGTCCGATGTTGTGGCCGCCGATCGCGTCGTGACGCAGCGTAATCGTGATGGTCGCGTTCGCCGGGATGTTCAGCGGCGCGGCAGCGACGAACATCGCCTTGTTCGGGTCCTTACGCGTGGGACCATCCACGGCCCAGCCGATTTTGTTTTTCGCGCCTTTGCCGCGCTTGGGCTTTCCTTCGACGATTCCCTTCACACTATAGCCCGCCTGCTCGTAAAGCGCCTCGGCCCTTGTAAACAGAGCCTCCAGCGGCTTCGCGAGGCCCGGTGCGGAAATCTCGGCGTCCACGTCCGTGAGCACGAAGTTCCCGTTTGGATAACGTCCGAGGCTCTGCGCAGGCAGCGACGCATCCGGCAGCGTGTCGATGAGCAGCCCCGTGAATTGCCCCGCCGCAATCGGTGCGGTGATTGTGTAAACATCGTTCTCCGGATTCTTGCCGCTCGCGAGCCATGTGCCGTCGGGCTGCCGCGTCAGCGTTGCGCCTCCCTCGCTTTTCGCCTGGTCGTCCTTCAGCGGAGTCCAGGCCGGAGCTTTGCTTGCGACTTCCTTCAGGAGCGTCGCCTCCCATGCGGCGATGCGTTGCGGCACAGTCCTTTTCACGGCTTCCACTTTGGCTTCCTCGGCCTTGATTGCCGCCTCCGCTTTTGCGATCGCGGCGGACTGCTCGGCGGTGGGAATATCGATCACCGGCGCCGTGTTTCCGCCGGTCCGGTTGCGTCCTGCGCCTTCGTTTAATACACCGCTCTCTTCGTTCGAATTGAAATAAGCGAAAAGCTGGTAGAACTCCTTCTGCGAAATCGGGTCGTACTTGTGGTCGTGGCAGCGGCAGCAGTTCACCGTCAGCGCCATCCATGTCAGGCCCGTGGTTTCCACACGGTCGATCACCGTCTCCGCGAACCATTCCTCGACGATACGTCCGCCCTCGCCGTTCAGCCTGTGATTTCGGTTAAAGCCCGTCGCCACGATCTGCTCCGGCGTCGCGTTCGGGAGCATGTCGCCGGCAAGTTGCTCGATGGTGAACTTGTCAAACGGCTTGTTCTCATTAAACGCCCGGATCACCCAATCCCGCCACAGCCACATCTGCCGCGACGTGTCCGTTTGGAATCCGTTGCTGTCCGCATACCTCGCAAAATCCAGCCACTGCTGCGCCATCTTCTCGCCGTAGCGCGGCGACGCGAGCAGCCGGTCCACCACCTTTTCGTAAGCATTCGGCGCTGTATCCGCGATGAAAGCCGCCGTCTCCTCCGGCATCGGCGGTACGCCCGTGATGTCCAGCGCCAGCCGCCGGATGAGCGTCCCGCGGTCCGCCTCGGACGACGGCGTCAGCCCGGCCTCTTTGATCTTCTTCAAAACGAACGCATCGATCGCATTCGCGCTGCCCGCCGGCACCGGAGGCCGCTCCGGTTTGATAAAAGCCCAGTGCCCCTGATACTCCGCGCCCTCCGCGATCCACTGCTTCAGCGTCGCCATCTGCGCCGGCGTCAGCGGCTTTTTGAGCTTCTTTGGCGGCATCAAATCATCCGCGTCCGCCGGGTGCAACCGCTTCACCAGCTCGCTCTCCTCGGGCTTCCCCGGCACAAACGCAGGCCCCGACTCCCCGCCCTTCAGCGCGGCCTCGCGGATGTCGAGCCGCAGCCCGCCCTTGCGCTCCTTTTCATCCGGCCCGTGGCAATGGAAACACGTATCCGACAAAATCGGCCGCACATCGCGGTTAAAGTTCACCTTCTCCGCACGAGCGAGCGGCACGGCGAGCAGAAAAGAAGCGGCTAATTTGACTGAGAGCGAAGGCATGTGTGAGCAGACAACCTACAGCCGCCCCGCGCCTTTGTCACGGCTTGCGCGCCGCTACGGTGCCGCAGTCACCTTCACCCGCATGAACCGCGACAGCGGTGTGCCGACGAGTTCGTTGTCCCGCACCTTCAGGGTCACTACCTCGACGACCCGGCCTTTCCCGCCACACTGCACTTCCGCACCGAAAAACGATGGGGCCGCCGGAGACAGAACGCTCAGGAACCGGCACGTTGACCAATCTACTGCGCGGCGAAACGTCGAACGCCAGCGCGCCCGGGATTATTGGTTGCCGCGGAAAAAGGAATTGGGATCACTTCGCCACAGCCTCATCGCATCACCACCACTTCGGATACAGCTTCTCCAGCCTCAGCCGGTCCTCGATGGGCAGCGAAGCGAGATAGTCCTCCCGGCTGTCCATGTAATCTTCGATGACTTCGCCAAACTGCTCGCGCTGGGTGTAGTCCAACTCATCCCACTTCGAATGAATGATGTGCACGACTTCGATAATCTGTTCCGTCAACGCCCCCTGGCTCTCAGCCACGTCGGCCGATGCTTGCAGCAGCTCCTCCTCTTTCTGCTCCACGTCCTTCTGCGATTTCCTCATCGTCGCTGCGGCCTCCAGCAAACGATTCAAATGCCCGTCCGAGGATAATCGCGCCTTGGCAAGCCGCTCGCGGTATTTCTGCACAAACGCCACCAACTCCTCGCCTAACCGGAGCATCTCCGCGCCATCCTCCCGTGCCGCCTCAAGGCGGCGACCAAATTCCTCAAACTGCTCGCGCAATTCAGCATCGGACACTTCCGGCTCATCCTCCGGACAGGATTCTTCATCGGGTGCGTTCATGGTGTGAACAATTCAGCACTCCTCGAAAGCCCCGGCAAATGGTTTCCGAGCGTCATCTCTGCGGCAATATCCGACCAGCCTCGCGCTGGCTTTGGAGAAATTTGCCCGGAGTGAGGATTTGCAAGCCATACACGGTTTCTCCGAGGAGCGATTGGAAGTCGTTGCGGTCCAGCGTCAATAGGATGTCTGCACATGCGAGGGCGGTGCAGAGGACAGGTTTGTCCTTGGTGATGGAGAAAACCAGCGGCCAGTCGAAAGCCAGTTCATCGTCTTCGATGATGATGCGTTTCCGGAGTTTCAACCACACGTGCGTGGCTTCGGGTGGCTTTGCGACGAGGTTCTCCCGGACTTCCCGCAACACCCAAGGCGAAACAATGAGCGCCCATCCGTGGGCACGCGCGAGGTCAAAGATGAGCCGCGAGCCGCCCGTGCTGGAGAGGCATGCAGCAAGTGCGACGCTGCTATCGACAAAAAGGTTCACCGCCCCTGCCGGAAGCGTTCTCCGTCGGCTTCATCCTCGGCGAGCATGGCGGCGACTTCCGCTTCCGAGTAGATGCGGGGCTTTACCTCCGTCCGCTCTTTGCGCAAACGGATCGCGAGGAAACGGAGGAGTTCTTCCTTCTCCGCACTAGGCAATCCGTCTGCAGCGGCTTCGATTTCAATCAGCGTGCTCATGCGTGAAAAATGCCCGATGGTCTGCGGTGCGTCAACTCGCAGGTTTGGGAGGAGTTGAAAGCGTGATTCTGTTGCTTCTCATCCGTCCACTTTTCCGCTGCGAATTTGAACGCTTTTAGCACACTGACCCGCTTTCCCGCGAGGATTCCCCGTCCAGTGGCTCGCCACCCACGGCCTTACCGAAGAAGCCGTAAAAGAAGCCCAGCCTATTGAGTTTGACGGAGTGCAAGGCCGGGTTTTCCGCGCCGAGCACCTCGTAGCAATCGCCGCCAGCGTCGGGCGCACCAAGGACCGCGCCCGCATCGAGCAGATGCTGGAGCAGTCCGATCTCGACCGTGCGCTCCTTGATGCTATCCTCTCGCGCCATCACCTGAAACTACCCGCACAATGACCACCGAAATGCGAAAGCTCCTCGCCCGACTTCCCTACGCCGAAAAACTCCGGCGTGTGGCGGAACTCATCGAGTTCTCGCGGAAGTTCAAGGCGGTGAAATCCACGGACAAGACACCCCGCACACTCTCCCGATGACCGCCACCCCGCCCGAATTCACCGAGGACATCCGCAAATACGCCGCCGAACAGCAAATCTCCGAAGACGAAGCGCTGGCAAAGGGCATGGCGGAAAAGAGCCGAGAGTTCGTGGAGAAAAGCGCGGAGCTTTACGCGAAGCCGTGAAACCACTCACCTTCCATGTCGAAGCAGCAGGAGAATTCCGTCCCGTCGAATTGAAGTTCGCGACCGAAGCTCACGTCCGCAGCGTTCGCTCATGGAAGAAGTTGAAACCCGCCGACGCTGGTGAGTTCGCCGCACTCGCGGCAAAGCGCTGGTTTTACTACGCCCGTGAGGACTCGGCCGTTGAGAGCCTCAACGATCTGGAACAAGCCATCGGGCGCAACGAGCAGAGTGAACTCGCATTTCTTCCTAGTCGCGACTGCACCTTGGGCGAGCCGATATAAGTTTCTCGCAGTCGCATACTGCCGCCGGACGTGGTGCAATCATCTCGTCCTCGATTTCCTCGCCGTAAGGCCGGGGCTGAAGTTCAAAAATCAACCGGTTACCGGTGTCGGCACCGGCGTTGTGATGAGTCTCGCTGGAATCGCCAGTTCTCAAAGCATGGGATGCCTGTGGGGCGAAGCGACCGTTCGCTCGGCACTGTTTTACGAAAAGGTTTTGCAACTCTCAGCGGTGCGCGACCTCTTCCACGTCGAGCGGGAGAAGCTGTCGCAATTGAACTCGGACTATCGGGCAAAGATGAAACGGCGTCTTGCCGAATCAGAGTTTCGCGAACACTATGAGTGACATGAGCACCACGCGAACACCCGACTGGTTGGACGAATGTTTTGAATACGAGCGAACGCACGAGATCGCCTTCGCGTCCCCAAAAGCGCTTTTAGAGGCCCGCCTCATCGCCGCGACCGATAAGGCCCTTCGTCCGCGTCGCCGTGCGAAGGCTAGGGCAGGGAGAGCAGCAAAGGCGCGATGAACCCCAATATGCGCAAAATTCGTAGTACTGCCGGGCGTCAACTAGACTATTTGAACGCTTTTAGCACACTGCCCCGCTTTCTCCCTCGAGCGATGAAAACGCTCACCGCCATCGGACTTGTCACGCTCCTCACGACTTCAATTTCGTATTCCCAGACCACGGCACCCAAGCAGCCCGCTGCTGAGAAGACTGAAGATTATGTTTTGGGTGAAGTTATTGGTAATATAACCGGCCAAATGGTGTCACACGGTGTCCGGGTGAAAACGGCCTCAGATCGCGTTGCAACAGGTAAAGTCCTAGAATTCGGGTCTGTGAAAAGCAAAGCCGAGATCGCGGCTCGTAGGAAAATCATTGATGATTATGCTGCGACTTCGAAGGCAGCGGACGTTTTCTTTGATGGAATTGAAAGGAGTCTGCGCACCGAACTTGCGACGGCAAAGGTAAGCACTGCTGTAGCAGAGAAATCTGTCGCCGAATATATGAAGGGGGTAAACAAAACTGCGGCGGTCAGGAAAGAGATGATGAACGCAGAAAGGGCGACCATATCGATGGCGGGAGAGATTTACGCACTACTCGACGCCGAGTGGGGTAATTGGAGCGTGGATAAAAAAGGGATGCTCCTATTCCAGAAAAAGGCGGCACTCGAAAAACTCAACGCGCTTCACAACGCGATGAAGGTCTCCATTGATAAGCAATTTGCCGCAGAAAAGCGACTCGCGGAAATCCGTGGAAATTCGCCGGCACCGCTCACTCATCGCTCAGGTCCCGCGGGAGAAATCGGAACAGGCACGAAAACTCAAGCCGAGAAGAAAACTCCTATGGACACGCCGACGCCATTGGCCCAGATGCCGCTGGACGAGATTGAAAAGAAACTCGAGGGTGCCAAATGGAGTTTCCCAGAACACTCACCCAAGTCGTGGGTTCGTCTCGAAAAAGACCGAAGGGTTTACGTAAGCTGGGCCAGGTCCACTTTCGGCCGCTGGGAAGTCACTGCGGAGCGGACGCTCGTAATTCGTCCATTCATCAATCAAAAGGACAGTCGCGTCTATACCATGGATCCAGCGATGCGCTCGGCGACCTCGGCGGACAAGAACGGACAGATCGTTAAGCCGAAACGGCTAGACTAACCGGACCGGTTCATCCTTCGTAGGAATAATGAACCACACTCAAAGTGAGTTTACACTCAAAGTGAGTTTCGGACCGCAGGCCCGTGACTTACGGTTGCTTCCGCGCAAGTGATTAATCTCTCAAAGATATGACGCGGGAACTTGGGGGTAGTGTGCAAATCTTGATACTGCGACGTCTTATCTGGAGCCAGTTACGACGCTTGATGCGGACGTGTTCGCTTCTACTCTTTGAAGTCGGCGGACAAAATCGAGCAATCGGGAGGCTGGCCCTTGGCGGGCTTGAGAACCTTTAGCTTTTGACGAGGTCGGCGCGGTCGAGGCGGATGACGACGGCGCCGAGGTCGAGGGCGCGTTCGCCGGGGATGAGGTGGGCGGGGTTGATTTTGTAGAGGCCGTAGTCGCGCTTGAGGATGCCGCAGCGG
>JANMGP010000313.1:0-36191 GCA_031374705.1 Verrucomicrobiaceae bacterium
CCCGGGACTACGAGCGTTTAGCCTCCACCTTGTCCGGCGCTCACTGGCTCGCCTTCGTCGGCCTCATGCTCGCAAATCTCTTCAGGTAATGTGCATGACAGGCTCTAGACAGAGCAGAAGCGCTCCGCTCTTGTCGGCATCCGCAAACCGAAAAACAAATATGCCAACTACATATGCCAACAAGAGCCTCCGAGTTTGCGGGAGAGTAAGATGTTAGGCGTTGCTACCCGCGTCCTGTGAACAAACGATTATGAAGTGCTTTTACGACACCGCCCAAGACGCCATTGGCACCTGCAAGTCCTGCGGCAAGGGACTCTCCCCCGATTACACTGTTGACCTCGGCAAGGGTCTCGCCTGTAAAGGCCACTGCGAGGATGACGTTCGCGGACTCATCGCACTTATTGACAACAGCCTTGCTACGCGAGGCACTACCGAGCGCATCGTGCGCGGCAGCGGGCGCGCAGGCATCACCACGTCCATTATTTTTCTTCTCATGGGCTGCACATTCCTCTTCACCGGCCTTTTCCAACGCGACGAGCCAGAGCCATTCCCCATCGTCATGGGAGCGCTCTTTCTCCTATGGAGTTTCTTCTGCTTTCGGCACTTTCTTGCCATCCAACGCACCATGCCAAATGACAACAGCCGCAACGCCTAGGGCGCAACAATGAACCACAGTCAGAGTAGCGCTTGTGATGAGCGCTGAAGAACAACTCAAGGCGGCCCGAAATGCGATAAGGTTCCTTTACGGGTTCATATTTTTTTGTATGGCCGCGTTGTTTGCATTTGTATCAATCGGAACTTCGAGCGAGAAAGCGAAGGGACTCGCATTCCTTTCTGCTATCGTCATAATGACTCTTGGTGCAATCCGCATCGCCGTGTATTGCCGTCGCTTTGAGCAGGAGATTGTATATCAGGCATTTGCTGGCGGTTGGTTCTTTCGCGTTATTGCAATCGCCGGATTCGTCGGTATTTTATTGAGAATACTGAGTTTACTTTTTCAACTCGGTGATTAACCGACTCCAAAAATCACGCTAACGACAACGAGACGGACTGGGCGCAACAATGAACCACAAAAAGTAACCATGAAGTTCGTGAGCCGATAATGAACCACACTCAAAGTGAAGCCCGGTTGGCGACGTAGGACCGTGATTTCCCGGCAAGCGGCGGGGCCAGAGCGATGAATCTCCACGCAACAACCTGAAAGAAAAACGGCGGGGACAGACCGATTATTCTCGCAAAGTAGCTTCAAAGTAGCTTCAAAGTAGCTTCGTAATATGAGCCGCAACTCTTCATTGGTGGTTTTTGGGAGTATAATTGCGGTTGGGGCGACAGTGGGCTTTTTGCTCAAGGATCCCGCAGTCCGAAAGCCACATTACGTGAGCGCGAAAACGAGAATCGTGGTGACCTTCAAAGATCAGAAATTCACCTTCACCTGTGAAGATGAATCAATTAGTCCGCGAGGCTCCCCATACGTTGAAGTCAACTTCAACGGGACAATTGGAAGCGATTTACAGTTCGTTTTCGAAATTGACCGAGCCCATTCCGTGGCAGGGGAGCGGAAATCGGTTTCCGGGCGATTCACTCCCCTGAAGCAAAACACTGGTTATTTACAGTTTAGTAAACCATTGAATTCGGTAATGGCTGTCACAGTTGGAGATATTGTAGAAATTACTCCTTTACTTCAAATGAATGAAGTCCGGCTTGTGGGTGAAACATCATTTTTTTTAACCGTAAAACGACAATGAGACAGACTCGAATGGCACGTACGCAACAATCCACTCAAACAACCCATCCGACAGAGAGAAAGCACACCTCTCCGAGTCGCCCGCGATACGACTGGGGAAAATCGCCGGTCGTGTAATGGGAAGCTAGGCGAGCGCTCATTATGAAACGGACCCTCTTCAGCATTCTCTTCGCGCTCGCGCTCACGTCCTCGCTCACACGGCCCTGCGCCGCACAACAATGGCCATGGAAACCCAGGGACTTCGCGCCGATGACCGAGCTGCCGTGGGCCAACGAAGGGGCGCCCTTTTCGGAGGTCATCGCCACCATCTACCGCGATCCACGGCCCGGGATTCGCTACGCGGTGCTTGCAGAGTATTTGCGGCACATTCCGTTGCCTAGATTCAACGAGGCGTTCACACTCTGCACAGAATTTGAGGGGACGCAGGACCCAGGGAAAGTAGTGCATCTCATCCTCTTTGTTTGGGCGCAACGTGATCCGGAGGCGGCATGGAAGAAAGCGATGGAATTGCTGGAACTCAGCGTGGTTCAGGGCGAACCGTCGGGGCTTGAGCGTTGGGACGGGCCAAAGCTTGTCGTGGCGAACGCGAAGGCGCTGCGTGCTTCGAAGTTCTATCTGAACGCCGATTTAGCAACCGGCTTCCTAGATGGGCTCGAAGAGCGATGGACGCGCGGGATCAAGGACAATACTCCAACGCGTGCCCGGAGCATCGAGATGCTAAAGGCGTTTTATCAGCGCTACGTCGAGATTTGTGCCGCCCCACCCCCACGCCTCGCCGAAAGGAATGATCCTGCTCTCTATGACCCTTATCAGATTCGTCACCCGGAAATGGTCATCGAAATGTTCAAGTGCAAGACGGCTGACCTGCCCGGGAAGTTAGGCGCTGCGGACACGAGCATCGAAGCCGCAGAGGTTGCTGCCGGTCGCTGGCTCGCGGCCCAGCCCGCCAAGGCAACCAAAATCATAGACGCCCTTTACTCGAAGAAGGCCAAAACATTGCCCCGTGGAACTCCGATGGGGGCTGAGGAACATGAGTGGCTCAGGTGGGTTAATGCCACCAGTTTTTGGTTTATCCCTCTTTGGAAACGTGTGGATCAGCCGGGGATGCTGAAGTGGATCGAGGCGCAAACGAAAGGATCCGACCTGCTGTGTGCAGCTCATGGCGTGATGATGAGCGAGACGGACGCTGCGACCCGTAAGCGTTGGATCAAGCGGGTGGGTGTCCATGACACGCCACCAGGTCGCCTGACAGCTCCGCTGGTGTACCATTGGGCCATCTGGAATCCCGAGGATGCACTCAAGGCAATCAGCGTTTCGCATGATGAATCGCTGGTGACCACGGTTTTCGAGTCGTTGTATTCGCAAGACGCAGGTTGGAATCTCGGTCCTTGGAAGATCCAGTTCGCCACTGAACTCGAATGGGAGAAGCAACCGTTCATGGTGCGTCAGATCCTCGGATCAGATGGCATCAATATGATGGAGCAATGGCTTCATGTAGATGTCGGTGCCGCCGCACGCTTTGCCTTCAAAGCCATCACCACACCGGAAGCTCAGGAGCAGTTCCCGCGCGCCAAGTTAATCGAAGGATTTGCCGGGGCCGAGACCTTCAGCACGGACCGTGACGCCTTAGACGAACAGTGCTTTGGTGCGTTGCGCTTCTGGGCGATGTGGAAGCCTGATGAGGTGCGCGCATGGATCGCCACCGTGCAGGGCGAGGACATGCGGACTGCACTCACTTGGTTGCTGGAGCACCCGTGGGGCATTGGAGCCGATCCTGAATGACTCGAAGCAATGACCACAACCATGCGCTGCAGAGTCTAGGCGCTGCTAGCACGCACCGTGAACATGAAGGTTTTTAGCACACCATTTCTCACGCTCGCAGCCGCGATGTGCTTCGTAGCCTTCATTGCTTGGAGCCGCATTCCGGACTACCCGACTGAATTTGATCCGCCTGTTGTTCCTTCCTCCCTGTTTGCGCCTTCACCCATGACCACCTTTCCGGTCACGCCTTCCACACCCATTGCACTTCACGATTGGTCTTTTTCAGTCGGCACTTACTGGTTCGGCATCACTGATTGTGCGTCGGAGTATATCGGCGACCAGTTTATAGGTGGCCGCTACACATTTGTTCGATTCGGGCCAGCGAGCGCATTTTTCGCTTTTCACGCGCAGCATTTCGCACTCGCGGTTGCCACTGTCATTGCCGCATTGTTTCTCATCGCCTATTTTCGCCAGCTTTCTGGGCGCAACAATGAACCACACTCAAAGTAATCCGCGGAGTAGGCCGCCCGCGGGAGCATTTTCAGCAAAATTTGCCACGCCATGCGCGCAAAAGCCGACAAAACCGTTGCCTGGTCCCGCCATACGAGCGTAAATCCACACCCATGACCGCCCGGTCCCGTGATATTCCAACAAAACTGTCGCCTATAAAGGCGGAGTATAAACAAACGGATTTGTTTGTGATGCAGTCGTTAGGCGCTGCTACCCGATTTCCCGCATGAACATCGCTTTCACTCTCGCGATGCCCGTATATCACTCGTGGCATGAGCGCCTATTTTCAAGTGCGACGCTGCACCTACTTCTTTGCTTTGGCGCTATCTTTTCAGTCGTAGCATTTCCATTCTTTGCTTGGCGCTGGTTTCCGTTCCTTGGTCCCTATTGTTCCCCGTTGTTTTTCATGGCCCTCTGTCCATTCATATTCACTTCCACGACTGCCATTGTAGAGTTCCATCACTTTCTGCACAGCGAAGCAGTGGCTCCAGGGGCTTACGCCATCGACGGGCTGAAAGCCCCTGCGCATTACGCACTCTATGGTGCCGCCGCTTCAATCGCTGCCGTATCCATCTACTCCATCCTTTATGCTGTCAGCCACAATCGACGCAAGAGCCGATAATGAACCACACTCAAAGTAATCCCTGAGACGTATGTTATTACCAACTCACTCATTCAACCCGCTTGCGAACACTACCCTCCGGCTGTCACTGAGCTAAGTAGTTAGCCGAAATGCCGCAGCCATGCCACCGGCGACGCTGGATCATTTCAATCGCCCTCATGGCGATACTCGTAGCATTTGCGGTGACGTGGTTCTCACGCGGTCCGCGACTTCCGGCGAAGATTCAGCACGCTCTTGAGATGATGCCTTCAATCCCTGCTGGTTCCGACGTTGAAACCGCTTTTCGCATACTCGGCTTTGAGCTACCGTACGATGCGGTGGCATCCAGTCTCGGCGGGCGCAACCCAACAAACTGGTTCCGCTACGATATCGGGTTCGGCGAAGATTATGTCTTGGAAGTGGAATCCCATGGTCGCGGCGACAAGGACTTTACAAAGTCGGAGATGCTTGATGCGGCTGAGATCCGCCGCAAAATCCGCACGGAGAATGGGCAACCCATCTACGAGAGCATCCTGCCGGGCGCAACAATGAACCACACTCAAAGTAATCCGCGCACTCTATGAAACGAGCGATTCTCGCCCTTCTTTTTTCGACGCTTTCTCTGCTTGCGGGCGACCAGTGGCCCGGCGTTCCGTTCACCGAGGTTCGCGCCTACGCATGGCCAGACGACAAAGAAACCGAAGCAGTCGTCTTGGCTGATAAGAGTCTCAAGCCCGGCGTCATCAACAAGGACGGCGCACTTCTCACGCCGCAGCAGGTCAGGGGATAATGAACCAGACTCAAAGTAATCTCGCGGCGACTTCCGCACGTTTCCCGTATGAACGAATCGGAAGCTGACTCTCCCGATCAATACGACGAACTCGTTGAGCGTATTTGCAGCGAGGCAGCAGAGGAGTTCCGGCGATGCATCGCAGACCCGTCTGAGCAGCGGCGCGTCTCCTGCCGCTACTTCAGGAGCGGTTCCATAGCCGACATCTCCCACCCGGAGCTTATCGATTTTCTTGGCGTCTCGACACCATCGATTCTCGACCGCGCAGGTTACTCCGACGAGCAGGCTCAACGCGTCATGGACATGCTGGCGACGATTACCGACGAGGAGCTTTCTGCAACGCAACCATGAAGGCGCAACAATGAACCGCACTCAACGTAATCCTCAAAGGAATCCGACCACGAAAGTCGCCCCATAACAAAACAATCAAACAATCCAAAACAACGCGCCAACAACCCGCACGCCGGGCTTGTTGGCGCGTTTTTGGTTTGCCGCTCGGCGCAAGTGCCGCACAGGAAACCATGGCTTTCGCCCCTCGACAGAGAAGCCCCGCCCTGCTCCTCTCGGCATCTGCAAACCCAAAAACCAATATGCCAACTCCATATGCCAACAACACCCTCCGCGTGTGCGGGAGAGTAAGATGTTAGGCGACTTCGCATGCACCATGTAGTTCATATGAGATACCTCAGGCCGCTTCTAGCACTCCTTTTGATCACGTTTCCACTTCACGGACGAATAGTAGCAGATGGCGTCGCTTTCGTGCCAGTCGTTGTTTTCGTCACTTATGGTGACACCGGCATCACCAAAGGCCTTGACGTAAGACTCGTCGAGGCAGGGGAAGATTCTCCACCGGACGACAATCCCCCACCGCTTCGCAATCTCCACAGTAATCTCGGCAAACCAGTCTTAACCGACCACAACAGCACCGCGGTTGTTTGGATGTTGGCAAGATGGTCTAGTTCCGGAGGTGCCTATCATCGAGCGATTAGAGGCAGGTTGATTCTCGGTCCGCCGGACGCACCCCTTTTTGACGCTCGGCTTCGTGAGATCGTCGAAGATCCGAAAAAGGCGGAGAGTTCGTCAGTTCCCATCTTCGTTACGGTCAAATTGAAGAAGGCATCATGAGTTTCGAGCACGGTCACCCGAATCCGCCGCCCAGGCCGATAATGAACCACACTCAAAGTGAAGCCCGGTTGGCGACGTAGGCCCGTGATTTCCCGGCAAGCGGCGCGGCCGGACCGATGATTCTCCACACAACAACCTGAAAGAATTCTCGCCATCCCGCTGCCCTTCACTAAAAAACGCAGATGTGCGCAACAATCCACTCAAACAACCCATCCGACAGAGAAAAAGCACACCTCTCCGAGTCGCCCGCTATACGACTGGGGAAAATCGCTGGTCGGATAATGGGAAGTTAGGCGTCGCTACGCGCTCTCTATGAACCGAGCGATTCTAGCTCTCCTGTTATTCGTCACCGCAACTTGCTTCGCGGGCGACGGCGCGGATGGCCCGAATCGTTACGAGGGCGATTTCACGAACGAACCGAAGCAATACCAGGTGACCAAGGACGATGAGCGATGGACAGCATCCCTCCTCCGAAATCTCAAAGAGAAGGGAAAGGTTACTTACTTCACCCGCACCGATTTGGTCATACGCAGAGACGGCGTTCAGGTAGAGGGCGCGGTCTATCGCTGCGTCAGCAAGCCGAGTGTTTACTACATCTCCGAGGGCGATGTTATGCTCGACCTCACCCGTGGCCGGATTTACAGCCCCGGCGTCGGTGGCTTCTCAATGCACTCTCCCAAGTCACGCAATTTAGTCGTTTGCCTGAACTTCCAGTCAGGAGGCGTCCCAGTTGTACGGCATTCTCCGGTTGCTCGCGAGCGCGTCTGGTGGTTCGGCAACCAACAATACAAACGGCTCGAAAATAGGCAATGACCGCAACGCCGAAACTCATCTGAAGGCATCCGGGCGGAGCCCCGGAGCGATAATGGGTCTGTCGCTTCCGTTTAGACTGGGTCTGGATGGCGGCGATGCAGGGCTGGCGCGGGCGGGCGGACTGAAAAGAGTGCAATTCAGGCTTCTCGCCGCCGAGCGCGAATGCGTAAAAGGTCGTCAAGTCAAAAACTGTTCGTTTTGCTCTCATCGGAACCGGCAACATCTCGGGCGTCCATGCGGAGGCCATCCGCGATATTCCCAACGCGGAACTCGTCGCGGCTTACTCTCTCGCGGGCATGAATGCCTTTTGCGAGAAATGGGCGTGCCAGCCTGCGGCTTCGCTGGACGAATTGCTCGCCCGCACGGATGTCGATGCGGTGTGCATCACCACGCCGAGCGGGATGCACGGCGAGGCGGCCATCGCGGCGCTGAATGCGGGGAAGCATGTGCTTTGCGAGAAGCCGATCGAGATTACCGTGGAGAAGATCGACGCCGAGGCGCGTGGGCGGCGCGGGTGATGGATCGCGGGCATGCGTGCCCGTGGGAACATTCTTCAGGCCACCTCTCCCCGGTCCGGACGGAAGGAACGCGAGGAGTTGGCCCGGATTGCTCGTTTATCAGGCTGATTTGCCCTTCGATTTCCGCGCCGGGGGTGGATGGATGGGCGCTCATCTCAGATTCACGAACAGCCTTCAATCCCACCACGCGGAACGCCCACCGGTTGGTGGCCAGCGGGCGCTTGCGTTCAGCGGGGGCGGGCTCAGCTTTCCGTCAGCTTTCCGGCAGGTCGTCAAACAAGCCGGGCTGAAACGGCTTCAACGCGCGCTGCTCCTCGCGGAAGAAGTCGGCCTTCGTCTTGCCCTTTCGCTTCCCCTTGAGCGTGTGGCAGTCGAACGCGTAGTCGGGCACTGTCTCCTTCCCAGCCTTGAGCAGTTCGGCGGCGAGCTTGTCGGCGTCGATGCCGGCGAGCGCGTCATACACGAAGTTCTGCAAGTGGTCAGCGTCGCGGCTCTTTCGCGCCGCGTACAGCAGGATCACGGCTTTCGAGATGAAAATGCGGCCCTTCGGCTGCTTCGCGGGCACGGTCTTATTCACGAACACGTAGCTGTCATGCAGGGCTTTGATCTCGGTGGTAATCAGGCCCCACACGTCTTCGGCACTCACGGTCAGCAGCCGCTTCCACACGTAGTTGCCGTAGCCGCTCGTCCACAGCTCCAGCGCCCAATATCCAGCGCCCAATATCCGGCGAGTCGGGTGTCGGCGCGGCGGATTGCGTTCTGCATCGCGCTGGATACTTCGCCGAAGTCGTAACCGCGCTTGGTCATGATTCTCATGGCTGCACCTCCGTTCCGGTGATGATGGCGAGGAGCGCAATCATACATCATACGCTCTCGGCGCGGGCTGGCGTCGCCGCGCTCGTAGCGGCAGATCAACCCTTGGTCGCGCGGCAGGCCGAGCACGGCGCACGCATCCGACTGGCGCAGGCCACGCGCCTCTCGCCATGCGCGGAGCTTCTGTCCAAACTCATGCGAGCGGGCCTCGAACCAGCGATGCGTGCCGGGGCTGGCTGGCGGCTCTTTCAACGCGGCGACGAGCTTCTCCAATCGCGGCTTCTTCGGGAAGACTTTGCACTTTTCCCAGTTGGAGATGAGCGCTCGATCGTCGGGCAGTCCGAGTGCCGCACACGCTTGCTTTTGCGTGAGGCAATTCGTGCGCCGCCAGTCGCGAAGCAATGCTGCGAACTGCGCTCGATTGATGATCGGCTTTGGCTGCCTTGGCCTTGGCGGGTTCACCGCAAGCGGGCCGTGGATGAGATCCAGCACTCGGCGAGGGCGCTGTGGCAAGGCCCGGGCGGCTTCCCACACCCAGACCGTGCGTCCGGTGGTGCGCAAGCCGGTGGCAGAGCGGATGGCGTAGGCTGCTTCACTTTGCGTGAGCTTGCAGCGGCGTCGCCATGCGCGGAACAACTCGGCAAACTTCTTCGGCTCGATGGCGGGTTGATCCGGAGTCTTGTCGGTGATCATTTTTTGGACCGACACTTCGCCTCAACTCCCTGCCAAATCATCGAACAATCCCGGCTGGAACGGCTCCAGCGCGCGCTGCTCCTCGCGGAAGAAATCGGCCTTCGTCTTCCCTTGTCGTTTCCCTTTCAACGTGTGGCAGTCGAATGCGTAATCCGGGATGGGTTCGTGGTCCGCTGCGAGCACCGCCCATCGGCTTGGAGAAAACGCTCCTCAACCTTATCCGTCTTCACTGAGCCTCCGCGATGATGCGTGTTTTGAACGGGTTCGCCATCACGGTGTCCTCCGCTTGCAAATGCGCTTCGAGCAGCTCGAAAAGCCAGTGCCAGCTCATCGTCGCTTCAAATGCAACGCGGCACCCCGGCCACCGCTTCAACAGGGATTCCGTCGTGGCGACGGTGGCGCACATCCCGGAGTCGGAGCGGAGGCACCTACTGCTCCTCATCCTGAAGCTGATAATCTACGCAGTGAGCTTCGCCGCTGACGATCTTTTCTGCAGCCGCTTTTGCAGGAGAGTCGGGCAGTTGATGTGTCCATTCCAGTGCCTCGCTGCGACGGACTTCACGCCATTGCGTGCAGACGAGAGCGGTCAGCCAGACCCAAAGCGGAGCCGCTGCGGCTGCGGAATTCATCCTAAATTCGCCGAGAATCATAGCGGCACAATTTTGAGGATGCTGATGCGCTTCATGCTCGATGATGATGCGGAGCAACCGCTGCCGCCATGCGGCATCCTGATGGTCCAGCGCCCACGAAATCGCACCGCCTTTGTCATTGCTAAGCCATTTCCACATGGCGTCCTGGAGAGGATTGCAGAGTCGCTCGGCGTCCCAATTCAGTCGGCACCACTCTATGGCTTCCGTGGGGTTTCGCTTTATTGCTCCCTCCATTGCACCATTGAACGCGAATTGCAGTTCTCCGGGCATTTCCCGGATGAAGGCCGCCGCCTCTTCCATACCCTCGGCTTCGGCCAGAGCTTCTGCGACCCATTGCACCACATAGTCATCCGCCGGCCCATAGCGGCGGAGAAGTTCAGCGGACTCTTTTGGGCTGATGCCAGTACCGTGGGTAGCCAGCGCGCTGGCAGCCCCGGAGAGAACTGGCCCCGGAAGTGAACGATACAGCAATGCACGAACTTTTGCCTCCTTCTCAGGCGTCCCGAGAAGATCAAGAAAGACCTCCCATGCCTGACGAGTCCACGAAATCAGCGCCGGAAAGTCCACCATTTGCTGTACTGCGCCTTCCGTGCCGAGCGCTACCATGGATTGCTTCATACCGCTAAACTCGTAATCCGAAGCCTCCTCGGAATAAAGACTGCACGCCTTGCCCACTAGGGCCGGCACCCCATGGAGCACCTGATTGAGCAACTGGTCCCGGTCACGACCTGCCTCCATTTCCGCAATGAGTCTGAGGGCCTCTTCCGGAGAGCGCAAAGCCACGTTTTGCAAATGCGCCGCCAGCGCTTCAACGGCCACTGCTCCATCGCCAAGTTCACGAATGAAGCTGAGCGCCATTTCCGGCTTTTCCGCCATGGCTCTGACAATCTCAGGCACGAGTCGCGGGCAGGTCACTCCGGCGGAATTTGCTTCCCGCCACGCTTCCACAGCCTCTTCAATGGATACGCGGCAAAGTGCCCGGACAATCGTTTCCCAGACTGCAACTTCCACCGGGGAACCTTCGCCTGTGAACCCCTTAATCAGATGGGAGAAGGGATTCTTCAAGCCCGGCCGCATTTCCAGTGGAGCCGGCGTTTTCCACGAAACATCTGAAAGCGACACAGCCCACCGGCGCGCGGAGGCAGCATCGCGCCTGACCAGACGCAAAGCCATGGCCATGCCCGCAACGCGCGCTGTTCGTTCATGAAGTTTCGGAAGCATCCGAGTCGCAGCGTCCTTATCCATTTCGGACCAGCGGAGGAAAACAATCTGCACAATGATCTCGGCTGTAGAATCATCCGCAATTTGCTCTACCAAAGCTAGGAAGTCCGCGGCCTCAAACTCCCGCACGCGGAGGAGCAGTGCGGCTTCGGTTCGCGGGGAATCATACGGATTCACCAACGCAGTGAGCTCGTGAAGGAGTTGCGCTTTCATGGCTGATTCCCTTCGATGATCTTTCTCACTCGGGCGAGGCTTTCCTCGAGTTTTTCGCCACTTTCCAGTGAGGCAGTTACCTCCGAGAAGAGTCCTGCAAACGAAGCGTCTATACCTCCGAAGCCGGGCACGCCCTCCTCGAACCATTGTGGGTGTTTTTCTTGAAAAGATTGCGCGTCCTCTTCTCCGAGATGTTCATACATGGCGTGGATCGCTCCCGCAGCGTCGCTACTTTCCGGTGGAGGCATCCTCTTCAATTCCTGCCTCAGAAGTTCGGGGTCTGCCGCACCGAGTCGCGGTGCCAGCAGCTCCATGAAGGCGAGGCGATCAGCGAGCGGCAGAGCCCGCGCGGCACAAAGGCCATCTTCCGCATTCGCCCAGCCGATGCCGATGCTGTTCAGAGCCACATGCCGGATATGCTGAGCGGCAATATTCATGGCGGTTTCGAGAGCCTGCGGTGCGTCTGCTTCTGACCAACGATGAAAAACCCGCCCAGCGACAGTCTTGAGTTCGCTACCCGTGTACCACGAAGTCACCGGTGTCCTTTGGTCGGTGCCATTCAGCCACTGCACGAGCGCAGTGCCGGCCGCAATTGGATCAGAAAGAGCCCAGCGGTCAAAAATGTTTGCGGCGGCCCTGTCGGCATCGAAGTCCTGACTTTTCTCTGAAAGCCAGCGGGTGACATCCAAAGCGCGGGACGGATCGGTTGCCGCCAACTCCTCCGCAATTGCTTCTGCATCGGAGCTTTGAGCCTGTCGTTCCTTCAGCCACGACACGGTTAGCAAAGGGGCGGCGCATGTGGCAGCTTTGAGGACATTGTTCCGGGACGCTCCACCGTGATAGCCGCGTTCGAGTGGCGGCAGCAAACTGAGCGCGAGTGCCGGTTGGGATTTGGCCAGCACCGACAAATAGACCTCCCTCACTGTCTCCGGCACCTCCTTCAGAACATTCCACGCCTCTTGGTGCGGCAGACCGTTCAGCATTGCCGCAGCCATTTCCACGACCCTCTCCGCAGATCGTGACTCACGGATAACAGTATTCGCCATACCCGGAAGATCCAGATCGGCCCACCGACTGGCGCACGCGTGCTCCACCACGACTGCATCCTCCCGGTTTTGATGACTGAATGATGCATTCCAGATTTCCATTAATTGCTCTTTAGGGAAGTGTTCCAGAGCAAGAAAAACCTCGCCCGCCGGGGCCTCGCCACGATACAAGGCGGCCAGTGAATAAAGCGAGTTGATGGATGGCTGCGGGGTCATGCGGTCAGACTGTGCGCTGCACGCTTTGCGGGCAAGGCGAAAGCGTAAACTCGGTAAACTCGGGGGCAGGAAGGGGGTGGGAGCGACGAGGACCGCGATCCGAAGCGATTTCATGGGGGAGATGTGATCATGTGATGAAATGGAAATGGATGACTTCACTATTGGTTGGATTTTTGGCAGCGCGCGGTCTGGCCGCGACTATGCAGTTGGTGGAGTGGGCGGTTGGTCTTCTTCGCTGGGGCCGTGGCCGGCGTCGATGACTTTGCGCTGGCATTAACTCCCCGCCAAATCATCAAACAGCCCCGGCTGAAATGGGTCCAACGCGCGCTGTTCTTCGCGGAAGAAGTCGGCCTTTGTCTTCCCTTGTCGTTTGCCTTTCAACGTGTGGCAGTCGAATGCGTAATCGGGGATGGGTTCGCGGTCTGCTGCTAGCAGGTCGGCGGCGAGTTTTTCGAGGTCGAGGCCGGCGAGCAATTTGCTTTCGCGCCCGCCGCACCGGGAATGGTCAAAACGGAGATCGGCGTCGAGTGGTGAGAGGGTCTGTTACTGCCGTCCCGCCCGGTTCTCTCGTTCAATCCGATGCGGATGGGTGGTTTATGCTACCCGACTTTGAAACGCCCGTCGGCGGCGGGGTCGATTTGAGCGCTGCCGACTTTTGGGGGTGCCTTGAACAGACCCGCTGCGAAGTAGCTGTCGGCGTCGGCGGTGCCGGTGATGGCGAGGCGCTTCACCACACTCGCCGCGCCGCCGATAATCGTGTCGTCGCTGTCCTTGAAGGTCGCGTTGATGCTGGAGAGTCCCGCGCCGATGACGCTCGCGCCGCTCACGCTGCCGCCGATTTTCACATTACCAATGGTGCCACCGCCAAATGTGTCATCGCCTCCGCCAGGAGCGTGGTCCGTGCCGAGGTTGGCTCCGGCGAGAATGTGCGAGGCAATTGTGTCGCGCTTGATGCTGAGAGCACCGATTGCGCTGGCGACGATGCTCGCGCCGATGACGTTGCCGCCGGGACCGGTCTTGGTGGCCTTCACGCTGATGGTTCCGGCTGCGCCGAAGACGCGCACGTCTCCGGTGATGTCGCCGCCGACGATTGCGAGAGATTTGAGCGCGGCGGTTTTGGCGAGCGTGGCGGCGGGTGTGAGCGAGGTGAGCGTGCCGCTGAAATCCCCGCCGGTGACCGTAACCGCGCCAAACCTTGCGGCGGTGATTTCGCCACTCAGTGGGCCGCCTTTGATGATGATTTTCGCGATCGCTCCGACGCTTGTGATTTCCGCCGCGATGCCGCCTGCGGATGTCGTGATCGCCCCGAACTCCGCCGCGCTCACGACGCCTGCACCGAGCTGTGCGGCCTTGAGCGCAGTGATCTTCGCACCGCTCTGGATCAAGGTTCCGTCGCCCACCGCTCCGAGTGTCAGTGCGAATTTGTCCGTCGCCACGCCGCCGGTGATGATTGCGCCGTGGACCAGGTTTCGCGCGGTGACTTTCTTCACGACGCCGGACGCGATGAGGCCGCCGGCGGTGAGGTCGGCGGCCTTTGCATCGAACGCCTTCAGCACGCCCGTGACGGTCACTTCGCCGATGTCCACGGCGCCGTCGCCGGTGATCCTGTCTTTTTTCACCGACACAATCAGCGCGCTGCTGCTGTCGGTGCCGGTGAGTGTGATTTCCGAGATGTCCGCGCCTCCCGCGACGCCGCCGTCGAGCGACACAGTGCCGGTTCCTGCGCCCTTGAGCTTCACGGTCACCGTGTCGTTGTTCGCGTCCTGGAAAGTGAACGGGTGCTTCGCGTCAATCGTGAAGACGCCGGCGGGCCCAGCGTCGTCGTTGAGGATCGTGCCGGTGGCCTGCACGTCGGCGATGGCCGCGTTGACCGCGCCGCCGAGGATCACGAAGAACGTTTCGTCCGCGCCCTTTTCAAAAAGCGTTTCACCGAACACCGCGATGCTGATCGTTTTGCCCGTCTCGCCCGGCGCGAACACGAGCTGCGCCGGCCGCTGCGCGGTGTAGTCGCCCGGCGCCGCCGCCGTGCCGTTGGCCGTCGCATAGGTCACCGTGACCGGCTCAAAGCTCTCTGCGGAGAGCCTCACGGTGAAGACCATGTTCGTCGTCCCCGAGTCGCCCTCGGCCACGCTCGCGTCGGCAATCGAGATCGTCGGACGGCCGTCGTCGTTGATGATCGTCCCAATGCCCTGCGCATCGCCCAGTGTGGCGTTCACCGGGCTTGTGAGATTCACCAAAAATGTCTCGTCCACTTCAAAGTTCGCGTCGCCCGTCACGGCCACCGTGATCGTCCGGCTCGTCTCGCCCGGTGCGAAAATGAGCTGCGTTTCCGTCAGCGCCGCGTAATCGCCCGGTGCTACCGCCGTGCCGTCCGCGGTCGCGTAAGTCACCGTCACAGGCACGCCCGCCGCAGCGGAAAGGCTCACGATGAACACCGCATTCGCGGTCCCCAGATTGCCTTCCGCGACGCTCACATCGGCGATGGACAGCACCGGCTGATCGTCGTCGTTGATGATCGTCGCGATGCCCTGCGCATCGCCGAGCGTTGCATTGCCCGGATCGCTGAGGTTTACGGAAAACGTGTCGTCGAACTCGAAGAGCATGTCGCCAAGCACCGCGACGCTGATCGTCCTGCTCGTCTCACCCGCCGCGAACGTCAGCAGCGTCGCGGCGACCGCCGTGTAGTCGCCCGCGAGCGCCGTGCCGTTTGCCGTCGCATAAGTCACCAGCACCGGCACGCCCGCAGCAGCAGACAGACTCACCGTGAAAACCGCGTCCACCGTCCCCGCATTCCCTTCGATTACGCTCACGTCTCCGATCGAGAGCACCGGCTGATCGTCATCGTTGGTGATCGTCCCGACTGCCTGCGCAACGCCGAGCGTCGCATTCACGGAATCGCTGAGGTTCACAAAAAACGTGTCGTCGAACTCGAACGCTGCGTCACTTGTGACCGCCACACTGATCGTTTTCGTCGTCTCGCCCGGCGCGAACGTCAGCAGCGTCGCCATCACCGCGGCGTAATCGTCCGATCCTGCCGTTCGATTCGCCGTCGCATAGCTCACCGTCACCGGCACACCCGCCGCAGCCGACAGACTTACCGTGAAAACCGCGTCCACGCTCCCGGAGTTGCCCTCGGCCACGCTCACATCGCCGATGGAGATCACCGGCTGCTCGTCATCATTGGTGATCGTGGCGATTCCCTGCGCATCGTCGAGCGTTGCATTGCCGGGATTGCTGAGGTTCACGAAAAACGTGTCGTCAAACTCGAACGCCATGTCCCCCAGCACCGCCACGCTGATCGTCTTGATCGTCTCACCCGGCAAGAAATTCAGCAGCGTCGCCGCAACTGCAGTGTAGTCACCCGCGAGCGCCGTGCCATTCGCCGTCGCGTACATCACCGTCACCGGTACACCCGCCGCGGCGGAAAGATTCACCGTGAAAACTGCGTCCACGCTCCCGGAGTTGCCCTCGGCCACGCCCGCATCGCCGATGGAGATCACCGGAGCCGTGTCGTCATTGAGAATCGTGCCCACTCCCTGCGCGTCGCCGATGGTTGCGTTGCCGGGATTGCTGAGGTTCACGAAAAACGTGTCGTCGTACTCAAACACCGCGTCGCCCAGCACCGCCACGCTGATCACCTTGCTCGTCTCGCCCGGCGCAAACGTGAGGAGGGTCGGCGTCCGCGTGGTGTAGTCGCCCGAGGCTGCCGTGCCATTCGCCGTCGCGTAGGTCACGATTACCGGCACTCCAGCCGCAGCAGACAGACTTACGATGAAGTCCGCATTCACCGTTCCCGCATTGCCCTCGGTCACGCCCGCATCGGCGATGGAGATCACCGGAGCCGTGTCGTCATTGATGATCGTCCCCACGCCCTGCGCATCGCTGATGATTGCATGGCCAGCGTTGCTGAGATTCACAAAAAACGTTTCGTTCGTCTCGAAAACCGTGTCGCCAAACACCGCCACGCTCATCGTCCTGCTCGTCTCACCCGGCGCAAACGTGAGCACCGTTGGCGAGATCGCCATGTAATCGCCCGGTGCTGTGGCCGATCCGTTGGCCGTCGCGTAGCTCACGGTCACGGGCACACTGACGGCTTCCGACAAGGTCACGGTGAATACGGCATTCACGGTCCCGGTGTTGGCTTCCATCACACTGCCGTCGTTGATTGTGATCACGGCCCCCTTGCCAAACACCACGTAGCTGGATCCGGAATAGGAGCCGTGCGGGTCGGCCTTGAAAGCCCCGATGATCAGATCGTCAAAACCGTCGCCATTCACATCCCCGGCCCCGCTCACGCTTGAACCGGAGAGGTCACCCGCCGCCTCGCCCTGAATCTTGAAGCCCGTACTACCGTTGAGCGCCGAGAGGTTCAGCAGCCCCGCGAAGCCACCCGACTTTCCAAACACCACGTAGCTGGCACCTGATAAGGAGCCGTTCGGGCTGGCCTCTTTGGCCCCGATAATCAGATCGTCAAAGCCGTCGCCATTGACATCCCCGGCCCCACTGACACTGCGCCCGGAGTAGTCACTTGTCGCCTCGCCCGCGATCTTGAAGCCGTTGCTGCCATTGAGTGCCGAGAGATTCAGCGTCGTACCAAAGCCGCTCGCCTTGCCGAAGACCACGTAGCTGGCGCCGGAATTGGAGCCATTCGGGTCGGCCTTATCGGCTCCGATGATCAGGTCGTCAAAACCGTCGCCATTCACATCCCCGGCCCCGCTCACGCTGGTCCCGGAGTTGTCGAGCGCCGCCTCGCCCTGAATCTTGAAACCGTTGCCGCCGTTGAGCGTCGAAAGGTTCAACGTCGCACCAAAGCCGGTCGCCTTGCCAAACACCACGTAACTCGCCCCGGAGCCGGTGCCGTTCGGATTGGCCTTGCGAGCCCCGATGATCAGGTCGCCGAAGCCATCACCATTCACATCTCCGGCTCCACTGACGCTGTAACCGGAAAAGTCATACGCCACCTCGCCCTGAAGTTTGAAGCCGTTGCTGCCGTTGAGCGCAGAGAGATTCAGCGTGGCCGCAAACCCGCCCGACTTACCAAACACCACATAGCTGGCACCCGAACTGTTCGGGTCGGCCTTGTCAGCTCCGATGATCAGGTCGTCAAAGCCGTCGCCATTCACATCCCCGGCCCCGCTGACGCTGCGCCCGGAGTAGTCATTTGCCGCTACGCCTTGAATCTTGAAGCCGGTGCTGCCGTTGAGCGTCGAGAGATTCAGCGTCACAGCGAACCCGCTCGCCTTTCCAAACACCACGTAGCTCGCACCGGACCTTGAGCCGTTCGGGTTGGCCCCCCGCGCCCCGATGATGAGGTCGTCAAAGCCGTCGCCATTCACATCCCCGGCCCCGCTCACGCTGATACCGGAATAGTCATTCACCGCCTGCCCTTGAATCTTGAAGCCGGTGCTGCCGTTGAGCGCCGAGAGATTCAGCGTCGCAGCGAACCCGCTCGCCTTTCCGAATAGCACGTAGCTGGCTCCGGATTGGGATCCATTCGGGTCGGCATTGTATGCCCCGATGATGATATCGTCAAAGCCGTCTCCGTTCACGTCCCCAGCCCCGCTCACGCTGAAACCGGACCGGTCAAACGCCGCCTCACCGTTGACCTGGAAGCCATTCGCCCCCGTGAGGCCGGAGAGATTGATGACCGCGGCAAACGCCGGGGCGATGCGGCTTTCGAGGGCTTCGATGCGGTTTCGAAGGATGCGTGCTTTTTTCATGGTGTTCATCGGTGGCGATCGGGCGAGACTCCAGCGGGGAGACTTCGCTGCTCGCTTTCTGCCAGGCAATTGCTTTCGCGCCCGCCGCACCGGAGACGGTCAGAACGCGGACGGGCGTCGGGGAGTGAGGGGGGCTGGGGGGAGCGAGGGAGGGAAAAGGGATGAAGTGCTCCGACGACGATGCTCCGCACGGGAATTTTCCGGCAGCGGGACGTGGTCACGATGAAATTCATGTGCTCAATCATCGTTCGGGAGAATAATAAGCAGCTCCGCTTTACCAAGCTTTTTTCGGCAGCGGATCTTTCTGGTGCGGTGCGCATCGCGTTCACTACCCACCTTCGATTCCAAAACACAAAACGCCCGCTGGATCACGGCCAGCAGGCGCTTGCGTTCTGTGGCGACCACTCAGCTCCCCGCCAAATCATCAAACAGCCCCGGCTGGAACGGCTCCAACGCCCGCTGCTCCTCGCGGAAGAAGTCGGCCTTCGTCTTACCCTTCCGTTTCCCTTTCGACGTGTGGCAATCGAATGCGTAATCCGGGATCGGTCCGTGGTCCGCTGTGAGCAATCCGACTGCTATTTTTTCGAGGTCTATGCCAGTGAGCAATTTGCTTTCGCGCCCGCCGTGCCGGGATCGGTCAGAACACGGACGGGCGGCGGGGAGAGAGGGGGTATGATGGACGCCGCCCTACAGAGTTCGCCGCCCAGCTCTGAAGGAGCGCGAATGCGGCGATGGTTGTGAAATCGAGCACGACACCATCGCGAAGCACGATGCCATAGACGAACTTGAGCATGGGGAGGAGCAACGGATGGGGGCGCTGAACTACTACGTGGGCAATACGGCGTGGGTGCGCGGAGATGCTGCGCAAGTAACCGTCTACGGCACCGCGATGTGCAGGAGGTGCTGCGCGCCTTTGATATCCGTCGCACGCACGATCACGCTTCCTGTGTTGTCAAAGCTCCGCGTCTGCGCGGGGCTGCCGGCTACGCTGGAGAGCACAGTGAATGTTTTCACCGTGCTTGCGCCGATGGCGTCGCCTTCGCGCAGCAGCAGTCGCAGCGCGCCAAAGCTGTCCGTCGCCCATAGGCCCGTGTCCGTTGAACCTTTGGCACCGCCCTTTGCGAGTCTTCCGACGAAGATCGGCCCCCGTCCTTCCGGCAGCGCCAGGGACGTAAACGACCCCCAGCCACACCACCGCGCAGCTTGTGGAAAAAGGCCGCATCCACCGCGAAGCCGAGGCCCTCCTCGACCGACTGCGCGCCGCCGCCGATTTCCTCCTCGCCGCCGAACTTGACACTCCCGGTGACCGCGGCTGGGACACGCGCCGCGCCATCGCCGCCAGCCACATGCAGGCCGGGTGGAAAAAAGACATCGCCGAATTCCAGAGCCTAGCCCGCGCCGAACTCCGCGGACGGCGTCCGTTTCATTGGCCGCTGGAGTTCCCGGAGGTTTTCGATACGGTGGAAAACGGCGAGCGCCCCGCCGGCTTCGATGCGTTCGTGGGAAATCCGCCATACATGGGAGGCACGCGCGTCAGCAGCACTTACGGTCAGGATTACCTCTATCATCTTGTGAGCCGCTTGCCCGGCTCGTCCGGCAACTCCGACTTTGCTGCATTCTTCGTGGGACGCACTGGCGACTTACTCGGACGTTCAGGGACTTTCGGGCTTGTTACAACGAGTGCGATTCTTGCGGGTGACAGCTTTCGCGCTGGCCCGAGGCGACTCCTGGAAAATGGATTCGTCTCAATGCGCGAACTCGTGCGCGAGCAATGGCCAGGACAGAGTGCAAACGTCGCCTATGTCGCCTTGCTTATGAGGCGAACTGAAACAGCTCCCGCGAGCGTCGGACGCCCGCACGTTTTGAAGGCCAATGACGGATTGTGCAACCGTGGCTCCGACGTGTTTGGCGAAGGGTTCATCGTGTCCAGGGACGAACTAAATGCGTGGGAGCGCAAAGGGTCCGACTCGCTGCGTGTCGTGATGCCCTATCTCGGCGGTGCAGAGTTCAACAACGACCCACGCGTCGAGCCATCGCGTTATATCATTAACTTCGGCGAAATGGCCGAGGACGAGGCGAAGGATTTCAAAGATGCCTACGAGCGCGTTGCGACGCTGGTGAAGCCAGCCCGACAGCATGTCCAGCAGCGCGACCGTCGCGAGCTGTGGTGGTTATTTGCGACCCGCGCGCCATCGGTGAGTAAGTATCTGACGACTCACTCGCGTTGCCTCGCCATCGCTCAACTGTCGAAGCACATCGCTTTCGCCTTCGTTTCCCGCCAGACGGTTTTCGCGAACACGTTGCTCCTCGTTTTGTTCGATTCGACTGCTCAGTTCGCGATGTTGCAGTCATCCCTTCACGCCGAGTGGGTGTTCAAATGGGGCGGAGCAATGCGCACGGACACTCGATATACTTCTACGGAGTGCTTCGAGACTTACCCATTCCCTGCCGACCTAAGCGGCTTGGAAGCCATCGGCGAGCGCTACCACGAGCACCGGCGGCAGTTGATGCAGGCGCGAGGCGAGGGGCTGACGAAGACCTACAACCGCTTCCACACACGCGGCGCGGAAGGAGAAGGCGCAGACATCTCCGAACTCCGCACCCTGCACCGCCAGCTCGACACCGCCGTAGCCGCCGCCTACGGCTGGGCCGACCTCGCCGCCAACGACGGAGCCGCCCTCGGCCACGACTTCCACGAAACCAAACAAGGCCTCCGCTACACCCTGGCCCCCACCGCCCGCCGCGAAATCCTAGACCGTCTCCTCGCCCTCAACCACCAACGCCACGCCGAAGAAGTCGCCGCCGGCCTCCATGAGAAGAAAAGCGGAAAGCGGAAAGCGGAGACCGGAAAGAAGAAACGCGGCAGCGCCGCGCCAATCCAAGGAGAACTCATCCCACCCGCCCAAGGCGACCTTTTTGACCAACCCGCACCCGTGAAGCCGGTGGACGGGGCGATTTTGGCGACCAGCCTCATTCTCGGTCTGCTCGCAGAAGCCGCCCGGCAGAAGACGCCGCTGCGAATGAGCCAGCTCAGACAGGCGTTCGATTTCGTCGCCCTGCCCTCCACGATGGAAACCGCCGTGCCCGCCGCCGAACGCGGTGCCGCAAAGAAGTGGGCGGCGACTTGGCAAAGCGCCATCGGGCCGGAGTGGTTCCCCAAGACTCTGCGCGTGCTCGCCGGAACCACCGTGAGAGCCACGACCGATGAGTATGACCCGCCAATGGCGCTCGTCAAAGCGGCAAGCCCGCCGGATTCGCCGGACCTGCGCGAAGGCATCCGCCTCGCCCTGCAAGCAGTCCGCGCCGCAAAGCCGCTGCCGCCCGCCGAACTGAAGGCGCTCATCCGCGAAACGCGTTCCTTTTTAACCACCGCATAGCCATGCCCAAACACACCGACGCCCAACAGGAATTTCCGGCAATCGTCCCGCCGAAACCAGAGCCGATGAAGGTGTCGTTCACGCCCATCCCATCGCGCCGCGACCCGGCAATCTGGGTGCAAAAGCTCTCCGTCTGGAGCGCATGGCCGCCGTCGAAGGAAACGGAACTGCGAGTCATCACCCTGCACCGGGGTCTGAACATCCTGTGGGCCGAATCGAAGGACGACCCGAAGGAACCGCGCATCGGCGGGCATGGAGCCGGGAAGACGACGTTTTGCCGGTTTCTGCGGTATATTTTGGACGAGAGGCATCCGGGAACGACGGAGTTCCGGCAGGATTTCCGGGCAATCCACCCGGAAGGCTGGGTGCTCGCCGAGGTCGTGGTGGACGGTGTGGTGTGGCTGGTGGGAAAGACGCTGAGCGAGCGGTCAAGGACACGGCTTTTCGCCGTTAAAGGAGGAAGCGTATCGCAGGCATTTGAGGCCGAACCGCCAACCGGCGGGTATGACGAGTATCAAAAAGCGCTCGACGCCGCGACCGTGGAGCGACTGGAGATTCGGCAGCTCTCCGGCTCCCAACGAGCGGTGAAATGGGTGCATCTGCTCTCATGGCTCGCCCGCGACCAGGAAGCCCACTACGCCAACCTGCTTGCATGGCGCGACGCCGCCAGCGAACCGGAAGGACAGGATTTATCCTCACCTGACAGGGAGAACCTCATCCTGCTGGTGATGGGCATGGTGGAGGAGAAACGGCAGGCGAAGCTGACACTGCGAGCAACAGCGACCGACGACCACGAGACGAAGGTGAAAGACAAGGGGCCGCTCGATTTTAACCGGAAGCGGGCGAGGACCGCCCTCGGCACCGCGCTCAACATGAAGATGGACGACATCCTCGGAGGAAAAGACGCCGATGTGCCGGACGACCCCGGCTTGCTCGCAGAAGTCGAAAAGCAGGCGTCCGCACTGGAGCAGGCGGCGGCGGAGGCAATCCGCGAAGCAAAACTGGAAGATGAGGAAAAGGCGGCGGAGCAGAGGGTGGTGGAGAAAGCTGGTCCAGCAAGATTCCAGCGTGCGCTTTGCAACCGCATCCGAGCGGACATTCAAAAACTGGAAGGCAAACCCGCAGCGCCTGCGCTCCCCGGAAAACCGGCAGCCAGCCCCACCGACATCGATGCCGACCTTCTCGCGCTGGAAAAAGCCATCGGCGAACTGCGGATGGTCTGCAACCGGTCGAAAACCGAAGCGAAGGAAAAAGGATGCCCGCATTTCCTCGCGCCCGCACCCGACCCAAAAACCGAGGTCGCCATTTTCAAACAAGAAGACCGTGACGACGCAGCCGCAGAGGAAAAACGACGGGAAATCGCCCGGCTCACAGCATTGCTCACCGAGCAATCGGCAATCCTCGACCGAATGGACGCGGAGGAAAAGGAAGCGAAGGAGTTTTTGGCAAAAGTCCGGCAATTTATCGAAGCCGAGCGAAAGAAGCTCAACGCCCCAGCAGACCAAGCAAAGAAACTCCGCGAGGCGCTAACCACTTACCAAGAGCGGTGTGAGGAATCGAAGACGCTCGCCGAGGAACTCGCGAAACTCGAAAAAACAAAGACGACGCTCGATAAGGAAATCACCGACTTGGCCGACAATGAACGGTCGGTCGTGCTGGACTTCGAGCTACTCTACGACGCGCTGGCAAAAGAGCTTCTCGGCGACAAAGTGACCGGCGAGGTGAAGCTGAAAAAGGGAATCGAGCCCGACTTAAAATACCACGGACGCCGAAAGAGCGCCGCCCTGAATCTCTCCAAGCTGCTCGCATTTGACCTCACGTGCATGGCCCTCGCCATGACCTCCGAGCGAGTAAAACACCCACGCTTCATCATCCACGACAGCCCCCGCGAAGCCGACCTCGCCATCGGCATCTACCACGCCCTATTCCGCACCGCCCGGATGCTGGAACAAGCGTGCGACGGCGAACCCGCTTTCCAATACATCGTGACCACCACGGAAGCCCCACCCGAGGAATTCAAAAACGGCAAATGGCTGCTAAGGCCAGTGCTCGACGCAAGCGTGCCGGAGCATCGGTTTCTGGGGGTGGATTTGGGATGAGCACATTTGTTCTACCGATTGAAGGCGTGCAGTTCAAAGGCGCATTCGCAGCGGCGAACGGACACACTGGTGAGCTGTTCACTCACAGCGATATCCTGCGGGCGGCATTTCTCGTAGGGCGGACCGCGCGACACGCAACGCGATTCGGAGCGCAATCTTGGTTGGAAGCAGTTTGGCGACTCTCAACGATTCAACTCGGTTTGGATTTAACGCCCACAATACCGGCGGGATGGTCTTGTTATTTGCGACGCCACAAGAATTGGTCGCGACTGGATTCATCGGAGCGGGGTGTCTTAAACTACACCTGCGGAAACGTCGTGGCTAAACTGGTCGCCGAAAGAGTGCTCCGCGCACCGCTCATTTTGCATCACGACGTTTATCGGCGTTACCTCCGAAGCCCGTTGGGAGGACGCGACGAAAGACCTGATTTCGTAGGTTGGTCGCCTTGGGCAGAAGCACAACCTCCCAACCACAGTCCGTGGATTGCGTTGGAAGCAAAAGGGCGGACAAGGTTCCCTACGACAAAAGCGATTCAAAAGGCGAAGGACCAAGCGGGCGCACTTTCATCGGTGCGCGGAATGCCGGTTGCATTCGCTGCTGCGTGCTGGTCCTACGAGAGTAACGGGTTCCTTCAAGCGTACCTCCGCGACCCGGAACCCGCCGAGGATGGGTTACATCTCGACATCCCCACGGAAGATTTCGCCGCAAACTACTACGCTCCAATTTCCGACGCATTGCGGTTATCTGAACTCGAAAGCCGAGATGAAGCGACCGTGACTTACGCACTGCCGAATCTCGATTTGAGAATAGCGGTCCACAGGAAGCTGGAGAGTACCCTTCGTTCTAACGACGGATATGAACGGTGGCTGGCAACAATGTCTCGCATTCAAAGTGAGCGGGTATTGGTGCGCGATACGGTGCTTGGCCCCGACGGGATCGCGTTGTTGCCGGGAGAGTCATGGCTGAGACGGCAGCGATTGACCGAAGGCCCGGATCGTGGCAAGGGTTGAGCATGAGCTTTTCTTTCAGCCTCGCGAAAGCGACCGAGGCCTCGTGTCTCTTCCTCGAACACGAGGGCGGCACAATGAATATCCTGAAGTTGATGAAGCTGGTCTATTTGCTAGACCGGCTGGCGCTTGAACGCGTCGGCGTGCCAGTCGCGGGAGGGACGTGCTTTTCGATGCGCAATGGCCCGGTGAATAGTGCGCTTCTCGACCTCATCAACGCGGGCAGTCTGTGGGGTGAAAAAGACGACGAATGGGAGCGATACATCAGCGACCGCAGCGGACACGAAGTGAAGCTCCGCAAGAAACCAAAAGTAGCGCATCTTTCGCCATTTGAAGTGCGGCTCGTAGCCGAAATTTACAAACAACACGGACACCGCGACCAGTGGGCACTGGTGAAGTGGTGCCACAAGCATTGCAAGGAATGGACACCTTTGGAGGAAGGCCGAGTGCTCATCCACTTGGATGAAATCGGCAAAGCAGTGGGCAAGACAGACAAGCAGCGGCAGCGGTTGAAAGAACGTGCCAGCGCCGACACTCAACTCGACCGCCTTTTCGCCACTGCGTAGGGCATGGTAGGGCTCGGGACGGTTCTAAAAAGCAAAAGCGCGCCGTATCATCGGTGGCTCATTCTGAGCGACCCGAATCGTACCGGCGGCGACGTGCTGCTCGTGAGTCTGACGACTTTTGACAACGAATGTGAGGACGATGAGTGCATCCTCACACGCAAAGACTATGGCGAACTCGACCACGATACGGCGGTCGCATTTTCCTTCAAACATATCGGCCCGGCCAAGGCACTGAATACAGCGGTGAAAGCGGGCAAGTTTCGCGTGCTCGCCGCAATGCCAGCGGTGACGCTGGCTAGGATTTTGAAAGCGGCGGCAAACTCGGATTATCTCGGCGCGACACACAAGGCGTTGATCGGTTGATGCCGTAGCGGCCTTTCAAGCGGAAGGCGTAATCAATCCGCGCGCAACGAGGCGGTCTATGTGTTCGCTGAGACGGGCTGGGAGAGGACCGCCGCAGATGAGGATACCTGCTTCCATATTTCGTTCGAGCGCGTCGGCGGTGAGGTTCGCGCTGGAGATCAGAGCGGTGCATCGATCGGCGAGGGCGAATTTGGCGTGGAGTTTCGCGGGACGTCCTGCGGAGTTGCGCTGGCGGTTTTCCAGCGGCCATGTGTAGAGCTGCACGCTGGCGAGGAGGTCGGCGGGGAAGGCGGCACGGGCATCTACGCTGAGGGCCCCGGCGCTGTCGTCGGTAGTTTCGAGGAGGAACCGGATTTTGACTCCGCGAGTGATTGCGGCCCGAAGCGCGGCGAGGAGGTGAGGGACTCGGAAGGCGGCAAATGAGACGAGCCAAAGTTCGCGTTGTGCGCCGAGGATGATGTCGCGAAGGGATTGCTCCAAACTGCGGATTGCGGCGATGCCAGAATCGGGGCCGCTCCAAACAAGACCGGCTTCACCGAGACTTTTGCGCGTGGCGGCGATAGCTGCAGCGGCGGTGCGTAAGGCGAGCGCGAGGACGGCGGGGCGCGGCTCAAGGCGGGCGAGTTCGAGAAGCGCGGCTGCGGCCCACGGGGCGAGTTCGTCCTCAATGGTGTTGAGCGCGTCGGAGGTTGATGCGCGGTCCAAGCAAACGAGGATTTTCTCCATCGCCGCCGAGCCAAGCGGGCGGACGAACGCGGCGATTCTTTCCGGCAGGCTGTCGCTCATCGCTATGCGAAGAACGCGGTGTCGGCGTCCTTGAAAGTCGGCACGAGTGTCGCGCGGTCGAGGTAGCGGTTGCCGCGTTCGCACGAAGTCTCGCTGGAAAATAGGCAGGCGTGGCAACATGCGCCGTGAAGCGTCTTGGCATCGAGGTCCGGTGGGTGTTCGGAGCAGAGCGGATCGCTTCCGCAGAGGCTCATCGCGGCGAAAGTGCTGCGGAGGATGCGCCCGAGCGTGGCCGGTTCGCCGAGGGTGACGAGGCCACCGAGCGTGCCTTCGCTATCGCTGGCTGCGGTGTAGATGAGGATGCCCGCCATCGGCTCAACGCCGTCCGCCGCTTCGCGGCTGTAAATGCGTTCGCGGAGGCTCGCAGCGGAGTATCCGCACTCCAGCGAAAGCTGGCGCAGCAGCGCATGGGCGAAGCTGTGAAGCAGCACGTAGCGCAGGCCGGGATATGCGGCATCCGGCGGAGAGATTCGGCGAAGTTGTCGCCATTGGCGATGCCCCGCGAAGAACGAACGCGAACGCCGCTGCACGGCTGCGTGAGTGAGCCAGTCGGCGACAGCTTCTTCGCGAAATTGGATAAACAGTCCCTCGCCGCGCACTTCGGTCGCAGGCACCCATTTTTCCGGACCGCGACTGAGCGGCGAACGGCGCTCGTCCACCACGGCTTCGGCGTCGGTAAAGTCCCCACGCGATTCGATGCGGTTGAAGCCGATGAGCGCACGGACTTCGCGCAGTCGCTCGACAAGCACAGTGCGCTCAATATGCGACTCGTAGCCCACAGGCGGCGCGACTTCTCGGAGCTGGAAATCGCGGTGTTCCTTCGGCGCGGCGGCGGGATGGGTGAAGACGTTCCACTCCGGCGTTTTCAAATCAGTAGCTTCCGGCCCCGATGGCAGCGGCGCGTTTGCGGCAGCCTGTTTGGCCTCGATGGCGGACCACACATCTTCGGTGCTGAACTCCGCGAACGAAGGCTCCCGTTTCGGCGCAAGGGCGAAGCGTGCGACTTCGAGAGAGGTGACTTCTTTCAGGTCCGCCCAGCGTTCTTCGATGAGCCGCCCAAGCTTGTCCTCCGCACGCGGCAGGGCGAGGACGGAAAGGACGATAGGGAACCAGAGATTCGACGCGCCAAGCACGATGGTGCGCGTCTCCGCAGCGCACGGCACAGCTTCTCGGCGGCGGAGATGGGGATGAAAGCCAGTGCAGGGCGGACTGTAAGTATCGCGGGCGAACGCCTCCGCGAGACTCCGCTTTTTCCCGCACTGCGAGCACTCGGCAAAAAGGTCGGCGGGTTCATCCGCGGTGCCTGTTTCGTAGAGCCGCAATCCGCCGCCGCCTTTCGCGCAGGGCTGGTCGCGGTGGATGAAATCGCTCCACGCCAAGTCGCTGAGATGCCCATTCCGACAAGCGCGGAGAAAGCGGACAGCAAAAACTTGCGGCTCGTTTGCCTGACGACATTCGCTGTGAACGTAGCAGGTGCGCTCGGGGCGATACGGGTCGGCTTTGATTTTGAAAACTCCGCCATCCGCAGTGGCGAGCGTGCCGCACGCCGGGCAACGCTGCCAGCGCGGGAAAGCGGCAACGGGGACGCCAAGACCCGGCGCACTGGGCTGGAGCGCATCGCCGTCCCAATCGACTGGAGGGTGGCGTAGTGCCTCGACTTGCGAGCCGATACACGTCCGCACCGCAGCGAGCAGACGGTCCTCGGCGATTTCATCGCAGCGGCGCACATCCCAATCATCCAGCCCCATGATGAGGACGGACATCGCGGGCAGGTCGCAAAGCGAGCCGATGCCGAATGTGAAAATGAGCTGACTAGGGCGAAGCTGGCCTACGGGATTCATGTCGCGGAAGGTGTGGGTGCGTCGCCGAGCGGGTCGAGCCCTGCGGAATCGGCGAGGATGAGGTGAACCGTTGGCTCCACATCGCGGAGCGAATTGAGGCAGGTGAATGTGTCCCATCGTTGCTGGCCGGGCTGCTGGAGCAAGCCGACGACGGGGCCTTGTGGCGTCTGATCGTCCGAATAACCGAGGCGCTGCTCCTGCCTTCTCCGAGCACGGGCAAGCCAAAGTTCGCGGCGTTTTTCTAGTTCGTGCTCTGTCTCAGCGCGGCGTTGTTTGCTATCGGTTACATTTTCAGCGCGGTCGGCGAGTGTGCGAATCGCGGCTGTCAGTAATGCGTCGGTATCGGTGAGATCACCCGCTGTTTCGTTGGCATTCAGCCGCGCGTCGCCGAGGCGAATAAGTGCCGCCATTACTCCAGACAGCCCACGGTCGAGCGCACGCGGCGCAAAGGCGGTGACGGAGAGCGCCTCGACGTGTTTGTAAAATGTGGCGTGGTAGTGCTCGAACGTCTCGTAGTGCGAGAGGTCGCGGGGCCGCGCCCAATTATAGAGCGTCACGACGAAGCCTGGTGTCTGACGACCTACGCGACTCGTGGCCTGAATGTATTCCGCCGTGGTCTTGGGCTGACCGGAGACGACCATCAACCCGAGCCGATCAACGTCCACGCCGACGGAAATCATATTCGTCGCGAGCACTACATCGTATGGAGACGGCAGCTCGGCCTTGCCTCGTTCTTTTCGCTGTTGGGCGCGGAGATGTTCGTCCGCAGCACAAAACTGCGTCTCCAGTTGATCGAGAATCGCCGGGATGCGGTCGCTGCTTTGGCGCGACGTAAGTTCCACGACCGCTCCGAACCCGATGCGCCGAGCGGCAAGTCCCTTCCGGTCCGTGCGCCGGAGACGCTGGCGAATATCATCCTCCACGAGCCTCCGCGCACCGCCGAGTTCGCGGATTGAATTGTAGTAGCCCACGAGCGTCATCCACGGGTCCGCCGCACGGTCGTGGACGTTGTAGATGCGCTGCGCTGCCGCCATGAGCGTCGTATAAATGCGCGCCACAGCTTCGGGATAACGACGCCCAAACGCGCAGATGCCAAGGTAGCGCCTGCCGGGTAGCTGATCGACAGGGCGACGCTTCGCGAAAAAATTGTCGGCGGGATGCACTCCCGATGGTGGAAAAATCTCCACGCGCCGGACGAAGAGTTCCTTCACCTGCTGCGCGGCGCGACGAATCGTAGCCGTGGATGCGATGACTTTTGGGCGCACCATCTTGCCTCCAACCTCCCACGAACACAGCGCATCTACTGCCGTCTCGTAAAGGCCCACCATCGAGCCAAGCGGCCCGCTGATGAGGTGCAACTCGTCCTGAATAATTAAGTCCGGCGGGCGAAGCAGGCCATGCTGCTCATTGTGAACAGCGGGCTGAGTGGAAGACTTCGGATGCCGCGATGCGTCCGTCTTTTCTACCTCCGGCGAAAGAAAGCCGTGTCGCGGGCAGACGCCCGTGACACGCCCAAAGAGCATCTGCGTCTCTCCCTTCCAAGGCATCTGCGCAAACTTGTCCACCGTGGCCACGAGCACACTTGGCGGGCGGCGATAGATTTCCTCGTCCACCACAATCACCGGCAGCCCTTCACTCGGCGCGAGTGCTTTAGAAAAATCGCACCGTCCATGATCGTCGCCGCAAAACAGAATCGTGCGCCCGATTTCCCCCGGTGCCTCCAGCACTCGGATATGGCGAGCAGGAACGATCTTCGCACCGCACCAGGGGCAACTCGTGAGCTGCGCAGGCGAGCCCAGCCCCGCTCTGCCAGTATCCGTGATGCGTCGCACCGATTCGGCGGATTGCGCTGTCGTATTCGGCGTAGTCTTCCGTCCTACCCAAAGCCCGATGCGGAACGGCTCATTTCCCCACTTCCGAGAGTCGGCGCGGCGGATGATTTCGCACGCGCACATCAGCGCCGTCGCGCGCTGAAACTGCTGAATCGTGAGCAGGCGCAAAGTGTATCGCATGATGACTGCGATGCCGTGCTCGCCGCCACGCCCCTCGACTACCCCTTGCAGCCGTCGCAGCGCCAGCGTGTAAGCCGTCAGCCCGAGATACGCCTCCGTTTTTCCGCCACCTGTCGGAAACCAAAGCAAATCCGCAATCGCGTCCGTCGGGTGGCATCGCTCGACATGATGCAGGTCTGTGAGCGCAGGAAGATTGAGCAAAATGAACGCGAGCTGGAACGGTCGCCATGTCCTGTTCTTCGGCTCATCAACCGCCGCTTGCTCCTCTGGCGGCAACGCGCCGGACTTCCGCACCCGCCGGGCGACGAGGCTCTTAATGCGTTGGAGCCACATCGCACGATTCGCAAATTGAAACGCCTCCATCGCCCGCGCATCCGCCGCGAGCAACGCGACCCCAGCCGACAATCGCCCCTTGACCCGCTCGCACGCTACGAGCGCACGTTGGGCAGCAGCGGCGTGTGCACCCAAGCCAGTCGCGCTACTCTGGACATCCTTGCGCTGTGCATCGATCCAGCCCCCATACCCACGAACGAGAACTTCCAATGAAGCAACGACCTCTTGCGCCGGACGCTCCGATAGCCGTTTCATGTCCAGTTGCACTCCGCGCAAATCGCCATTTTCTTCCGCGCGCGGAGCCTCCACCTGCGCAACGTCAAACCACGGCATCACGCGCGTCTCCAATCGCCGCGCTCGCGCACTGCCCTTATTTTTCTCCGGGTGGACCGACACACCGTGCCCGACCGAAAACTCAGGCTCATCTCGGAAGATCATATCGAGCTGTTCCTGCTCTTCACGCTCATCGTCGGAAAGGTCCGCCACCTCCAGCTCGGCACGCCTCAAAAAAACGTCCGAGCCATCTTGTGCGGTGACGGTAATACGCGGCTGAAAAATCCACACCGCATCCGATTGATCCTCCGAAGGCGAATGGCGGTTCGTCAGAAACAACGTCACCACCCAACCCCGCGTGCCCACGCGAATCCGACCTTCCAGCTTCACTTCCGGGTGATGTTCATCAGGCTCTGAATTCACCGGCCCATCCACCAACGGCAGCACTACTCGCCCCCCCTGTGGATGTCGTTTCCATACTTGCCGCGCCTTCCCCGTCTTCGTCGTCTCCGTGGCACTCGCCGCTTTTTCATAACGCCCCCACGAACACTCGACGGCCAGCGTCGCGCACGTCTTTTCAGCAAGAAAGCTCAAGCCGATTGATGACGAAAAGAGGTGATTGGTCGCCGCACTTTCCTCCTCCGCAGAACCTTCCTCCACCGAATCGGTGCCGCCTGTCGCAATCACAGGCTGTTCGATTTCGGAAAGCTCCGTCCCATGCGGCGCTAGAATGCCCACAAGATAGCGGTCACGCGGACGCCCAACAATGTGAGGGATTTCCTCTTCCTCCGAAACCGGCCCGAGCAAATCAGTCGTCAGCAAACTCTGAAGCTCATCCCTCAACCCCGCATCAGTGGGGGTTACTGGACTTCCTGCCATCGGCGGCGTGGTAACACTGCGGTTGAGTGGAGAGTGATGTTTCTTCGGCACGAACGTGACGCTACCCATTGGCGAAACGATTGAAAAGAACGCTCAGCGAATTTCTCGTGAACGCAGATCAGCACAGTCGTTAGGAAATCTCACACAGCCCGTCGGGGAAATGTCTTTCCCCGCGCGGGAGCCCCGCCGCCTTTCCTGTCTCCCGCTCCCCATTCGAGCGGGGACACCCCGCAACGCCCCGTGAATCCGGCTGCGCCGTGGGGTTGAGGCGCGGGTGAGACTGCGCGGGTCCGGCAGGCGCTTCGCTTTTGCTTCCGCACGCCTCGCAGACTCACCCTTGGGGCGCGTGGCGGGCGACCATCCCGCGGGAACGCCGGGCAATCGGGCCACCGCCTTTCCCTCCCGCTTCCCCAGCATTCCCGCCGGAGCGTCGCTTTTTGGATGCGCAAATATGCGCTTTGGTTGGGCGCTGAATGCGCACTTTCAAAGCGTGAATTTGCTCCAACGCGGGAGCAGCCAGCTTGGGCATCAAGGAGTGATGCGGCTTTGCGCGGATTGCTGTCATCCGCGAGTTGCGCATCGCTTGCTCCCGGACGGGCGCAGCGGAGGCAGCGATTGGCGATAGAACGGAACCATGCAAACACGAATCCATATTTTCACTTCCATCGTCGCGGCGATGCTCACTTGCGGGTGTGCGGCCAGCCGTCCGGGGCGGATCATTAGCAATGTCGTCGGATCGGCGGGCGGCGTGATTGCGGGGCATACGATTGGCAAACGCGAGGTGCTGCCGACGGTGCTCGGCGCTGGTGCAGGATTGCTGGCGAGCGAGGCGCTCAATTTCGGAATCGATTCGGCGCAGGAGCGGACGTTCGCCGCCGGGTATGAAAAAGCGCAGAGTGATTCGGCGAAGCGGAAGTATCAGTCACTCCTAGAACAGCAGAGGGTCGGGCCGGTGGAGGCGGATGAAGCACGCGTGTCGTTGCTCGAAGTCCCGCTGCCGGAACGAACGGTCCACGGCGTTCATTTTGCCCCGGCTACTGCAACCCTCCGCATCCACGAATAGCCATGAAACGCATCCTCGCACTCACGGCAATTTTTGCCACTACACCGCTCGTCCACGCGCAACTCGTCGTCACCGATCCGATCTCGGACATCCTCAACCAGACGCTCCACATTGAGGACATCGCGAAGCAAATCGAGATCATTGAGAATCAGGTCGAGCAAATCAATACACTCACCAAACAGCTCCAGCAGGTGCAGGCTTACGTGAAAGCGTTTGGCGACCCGGAAAAGCTCACCAGCATCGTCGGCGCGGACGGGCTCATGACGAGCCTGCGCCAAGGCGGAGTCGGCAAGACGCTCGACACATTACGAAGCGGAGCGAACGGAAGCGATGCGTTACGTTACGACGCAAACGGCCTCTACCGCAGTATCGGCACGCAGTTCACCACTCCCAACGGCGCACAGCTTCCGCGGGCCGAAGAGGTGTATCGGAAGTTCGGCGCGATTCAGCAAAGCTCGCTCAATCTGCAATCCGTCACATCCGACGTGTTCGCGCGACGCGAAACGCTGCGCCAGCAAATCGCCAATACCACGCAGAAGCTCCAGTCCGCGACGACCGATGCGGAAACACAAAAGCTCACCGGTGTGCTTGTCGGCTACAACGCGGAACTCTCCGCAGTGGATCGCGAAATCGAACACGCAGCCACGCAGCTCACTGCGCAGGACATCGAGAACCGTGCGGATCAGGAACGTCAAAATGCCGCGCGTCGGGAAGAACGCCGCGCGCAAATCGAAGAAGGGTTCCGCCGTTCCAGCGAAGCATTCCGCATCGACACATCCGCTCCAATCTTTCCCCGCCGCTAAACTCCTATGGCCGATTTCAACACACTATTTCCGAACTTCCTCACCCAATGCGGCGAACTCAACCGCGCACTGACTCCCGTGGCGATTGTGCTGTTTGTCGTCGGAATCGTGTCTTCGACAATTAGCGGGCAACGCAGTGCCAGCGCCTATGTGCGCACATTTGCACGCACGGTTGCATACGTCGCGGTGCTTGCTTTGCTGTCGGTTTGGAGCAGCGAGATCGCAACGGCGATAGACGACACGGTCAAAAATACGTTGAAGGCCGATCCCGCTGCGGTTCACACGGATTATCAAAAGGCGCTGTCCATCCAGAAGGGCGCAAACGGCGATGGCTCGTGGTGGGACTTGCTCGATGCGCAGGCGATTTTCGAGAGCATCGTCACGGGCATTTTGTGGTGCTTCGGATGGTTCGCGGGCGTCGTCGTTTTCTACGCGCATCTCACTCAAAAGTTCATCCTGTATTTGGCGTATGGATTCGCGCCGTTGTTCGTCGGCTTCCTCGCGGTGCGCACGTTGCACTCGATTGGCGTGACGTTCCTGCTCGGATTCGCGGGCGTGCTCTGCTGGCCGCTCGGCTGGGGCGCGGCGGCTATCATGACACGCGGGCTGATTGATTTTATGGCCGACCAGAGCCTCTTCACGCTCGGAGGGGCGGCGGGCGGTGCGGGCTATGCGCTGCAAAATATCCTCGGCGTCGCAGCACTCGGACTGTGGCTCATTTTCAGCACTATTGCCGCGCCAATCATCATCCAGAAGGCGATCTCCACCGGCACACAGTTCGGTCAAGCTCTTGCAAGCGGCATGATGACGGCAGGAACGGCGGGCATTTCGGGCGGCACGGCGGCAGCGGGAGTAATCGGGGCGGGCGGCGGAGTCGGGGCAACGCTGGCGGGGTTCGCTGGCGGAGCAACAGCCGCGACCGTCGGCGCTTCCGAGGCGTCGGTGACGGGCAGCACGTATTCGCCGCTGGGCAATTTACTCGGGTCGCTCGCTGGGCAGCGGAGCGCATCGCGCCGTCCGGCGCGTCCGAAGAAGGACGATCCCACGGGCGATGAAGCAGTCCGCGAACTTCTCGAACAAACATCGAAATGACTTTTATGAGCACCATCACACCACCACCCGAGCTGCGCGAGACTGCGCCGCCGATTCACCCGCCACGTCACGCTGCATCCAGCGACCCCGTGCGCATCTTCATCAACAAAGACCGCCTCGCACGCATTTGGTTTTTCATCGCTGCCGCTGTGATTGTCGGCGCTGCGGTGGAGCGAATCCACTTTGCACGCACGCTGAAAGAGCGAGAACGCGTCGTCATCGTGGACCCGAGTGGGACGTTTTTCGTGGCACCGCTGTTGCAATTTCAGGAAGCCCGCGAACTGCACGCGCAGCAAAGCACACTCGCTGCGGTGGCATTTCTGGAGAGGAATCCGAAAGGCTTCGATCATCCCGACCTACTCAAGCAGATGTTCCTCAAAGCAGCGCACGAAAAGGCGGCGAAACAATGGAATGCTGATGAACCCGAGTTCAAAGCAAAGCAGCTTCATCAAAAGGCCGAAGTCGCGAAAATCGAGTTCGTCGAAACGCGCACCGATATGGTGCTCACGCAAGTCACCGGGCAACTCGTCCGTAGCGGCATTTTTCAGGAGCGCGCGTTCAGCGAAGCGGTGCCGTTCGTGCTGAAACTCAAAATGCGCCGCAACCCAAACATGGTCGAAAACGGACGTTTCCCGACCGCCATCGAAGACTTCAAATATGAACCCGCTCACTAAACTCATCATCCTTGCCCGTGCCTTGCAACTCATGGCCGGAAGTGCCTCTGCGCAGCAAGTCCGCGACGCCGTGCTCGACGACCGAACCGTTTACAACGTCCCGGTTTCTGCGACCCGAGTGACAACCGTCAGCTTTCCATCCGCAATCTCGGCGATTGATGGCGCGCTTGTTTCCACGGACGGAAAAACTCCGGGCGTGTTCCAGGTCGCCCATACGAAAGGCACCGCCTACTTTTCAACGCGGGCATTGGCGCAGGATGGCATGACGAATTTGAACGTGCGCTGGAACAATCGCACATACGTCTTCGAACTCCATGAATCGGACGCACCTTGCTATTCGCTCATCCTCCGTCCCCCGAACGAGCACGGAGGCAAAGCGAACCGTCCACTCACTCCGAACCGCCTTCTCGGACTACTCGATAAAGCGAAAGCCTTTCCGCTTTTGCAACAGTATCAGCCGGAATCCGTGTGCGATGTGGAGCTGCGTGACATGACGACGGCTCCCATGGTGAGCGACTGCGGCGACTACGAAATTCGCTGCGAGGAGGCGTTCCGGTTTCCCGCTCCGGATGCGCTGGTCTTTCGTCTC
>JANMGP010000331.1:0-1623 GCA_031374705.1 Verrucomicrobiaceae bacterium
CCAGCCGAAGCACGAATCCGCGCAGTCGCTTTTGAAAAGCTGGCAGCGGTATGCGCGCAGCGATGGGAAAATCCCCGGCGGGCTCGTCGCGGCGCTGGCTGATATAGTGGACTGGACTCTCTGGACGGATGGCTGGCTTACCCCGAAGGATGCCGATCAGGCGGCGAGACTGGCAGCGCTGGAGTTCACGCACACCCGCGTGAAAGTGACCGGGCCGCAGGCCGCGCCGTATGTGGCGAAACTGACTGCCTTGCGGTCGCGCCTCGACGGCTCCCGCGACTGGACGCCTGCAGAGGCAGTGGCCATGCTGGACGAACTCACGGCCATCACCACGGGGCCGGTGCACCTGGCGAACCGGCCGTTTGAGTTCGATGAATCGCGCAAAATCAGTCCCGGCAAGCCGCTGCCGAAGGAGCTCGAAAGCGCGGCGTGGGGCAAGCCCGCGGCCAACGGGCTTCGCGCGACGTGGCTGCTGGAGCCGGCTCCAGCGGTGGCGTGGGCCTCAATTATGGAGCTTCACTACCCGCTCGGCTCGGTGCTGAAGGCGCGCGTGCTTTTTCACAACGCGGGCAAAGCGCCGGTCGTGTTCAAGACGGAGACGTGGCACCAATACGACGGACACACGGCGCGCGATGCGAATGGCGCGGAGATTCCCGTGAAGGCGACGCGCTACACCGGCATCACGCCGATGGCGACGTTCCGCCTCGCGCCGGGCGAATACTGCGAGGTGAGTGGACACGGCATTGCCATCGGCGCGGGCGAATACAAAGAGGAGCACAGCACCGGCGCGGTCGGTGCCATCATCGAGGCGAAGGAGGGCGACACCGTCACGCTCACGCACACGGTGGACGCGGCGCATGGCGGCTGGACGAAGCCGAACGACCCAAAAGACCCGGCGGAGCTGCGGAAACGCATCATCGCCGAGCGCGTGCAACGCGAAGCGCCGATGCCACGCGCCTCCGCCGACCGCGAACAACTCATCCGCCGCGTGACTCTCGACCTCACTGGCGTCGAGCCGAAGCCGGAGGACGTGGCCGCCTTCATAATCTACGACGAGCCCGATGCACTGGAACTGCTCACCATGAACCTGCAGGCCACTGCCGCTGAAGTGCCGTGGAGCGGCAAGCTGCCGACGAGCGAGACGAAATTTCGCGTCATCGCCGCCGACCCGAACGCCGCCAAAGCTCCGCGCACCGCCACCGCGCCGGGCCGCTACGTGCTCGGCGATGGCGTTCATCTCCAAGTGCGCCAAGTGACCGAGAACGGGAAGCGCACGAACTCGGCGAAGATTCTTTTTTTAAGCCCCGACCCGAAAAAGGAATCGCCGCACAAGCCCTACGACGTCGATTTCTACACTCCAGACGCCACCTATGCGTTCGTCTGGCAGCGCGGCGCTAACATCCTATGGGTCACCGAAATCCGCGAAGGCTCACCCATTCGCCCGTGGCTGCTCGGGGCTCCCGAACGGCCCGGCCCGCAGACGGTCACGGTGCGCGCGTTCGATTTCTCGAATCCAGCGGACGTGAAGCTCACCCACGTCACCAGCAGCGAGAACGGCGGCGGCTGGTCTTGGGGGAAGATTGTCCCCGCAGCGTTTCATCAGCCCGTGCTCGACGCGCTGGG
>JANMGP010000077.1:0-77267 GCA_031374705.1 Verrucomicrobiaceae bacterium
GCTGAGCGTGTAGTCGGCGGCGGACGCGGTACTGCTGGGGTCGATGATGAGGTTCACCACGAGATTCGCGCCGTCGTCGAAGCTGCGCCGGATGCGGAAGCTGCCAGGCTGCAGCGTCTTCTCGGACGCGAAGGCCTCCTCGGCGGTGAGCTTTACGAGATTTGTGTCGGGATACTCGACCGCGCCGATGTCCACCGAGGTGCCGACGGTGCGGAACTGCCCGCGCTGATCGTTCGCGACGGGCGTGGAAGGCCACGCGGCATTTGTGAGCAGCCCAGCGTCGCCGGCATCGCGCGCGGCGCTGCCGCCCAGCAGCGGATGCACGCGCGTGGGGCTGTTCGCGGGGTTGAACTGGAGCGATCCGATTCCCGGGAGGAGCGGGCTGGCGATGGTGCCCGCGATGTCGCCGTTCACTCCATTTTGAAAAGGCGTGCCGGAGCTGCCGTCGAGCCCGTTCGTCTTTCCGATGAGATTGTGCCCGAGGCTCACGAACACGCCGGACACATCGGGATGCTCGGTGCCCGTCGAGGCGTCCGTGTTTTTCGCGACGATGGTGTTGCCCACGTTCACCGTGCCGGCATTGCGCCGGATGCCGCCGCCGTTGCCCGCGGCTCCGGCATTGTCCGAGTCGGCGATGTTTTCCGCGACGGTGCAATTGATGATCGTGGACGTGCCGCCGCCCGAATAGATGCCGCCGCCGCCGCCCTTCGAGCTGTTGCCGGAGACGGTGGAATTTGTGAGCGCGAATGTCGCGCCGGTGCCGATGTGGATTCCGCCGCCGTCATCGTCCGCGACGTTGCCGGAGAATGTCGAGGTGGTCGCCGAGACGGTCGCGTTGTCCTGCACGTAGAGGCCGCCGCCGCGTCCCGCCGCCACGGAATTCGAGACGCCGGAATCCTCGAGCGTGAGGCTCGTGCCGTTGTTGATCACGCGGATGCCGCCGCCGTCGCCGGTCGAGTTGCCGTCAATGATGCGCACATGCCGCAGCGTGATCGCACCGCCGGTGATGCTGAAAATGCGCGAGCTGTTGCTGCCGGAAATTTTCACGCCCGGCGCGGGGCCGGCGATGGTGAGGTTCGTGTTCAGGGCGATCTGCCCGCTCGTGAGCGTGATTGTGCGCAGCACCGTGCCGAAGTACGCGGGATCGAAACTGATGTCCGTCGGCGAACTCGCGAGCGCATCGCGCAACGAACCCGCGCCGGAGTCCGCGTCGTTCGTGATCACGGCGTTGAACGTTCCCTCGATCGCACCGATGTCCACCACGCCGCGGATGCGCGGATTGCCCGCCTGATCCACAAAGGGCGGCGTGCCGTAGGGCGGGTTCGTGACGAGCGCCGAATCGCCGCCTTCGAGACAGGGGCTACGGGGCAGCGGTGCGAAAGAAGGCAGTGCGGACATATTGTTGATGAAATCAATTTTTGCATCCACTGCGGGGGAGTTCAGCGAGCCACCCACGATGTCCCCGTCCACGCCATTCGTGAAGCCAGTCGCGAGACCGATGGAGCCGATGAAGCCGATGAGATTGTGCCCGAGCGAGAGGAAGGATCCCGACACGTCGGAGATTCCATACTGCGGATTTTGCGCGATGACGGTGTTCCCCACGCTCATGCCGCCCGTCTCGGTGCGAATGCCGCAGACGCCGGAGGGCCCGTCGTTTGCCATGACCGTGCAGTTTTTCACGCGCGCCGTGCCCGAGCGGAAATGGATGCCGCCACCGGAGACGATGCAGCCATTTCTGGCGATGATGCAGTTCGTCGCCTCCAGCGTCGCCGAACGGATGGCGATGCCACCGCCGTGGTCGGCGTGGTTGTCTGCGATGGAAACGCCCAGCACCGTCACCGTGGACGAACCCGTGGTGCGGATGCCGCCGCCGTCGCCCGTTGTGGTGTTGAAACGGATTTCGCCGCCCTTCACCGTCACCGTCGCGCCGCCTGCCGCGTAAATGCCGCCGCCGAGCGCGGCGGTGTTGCGTGAGACTTCTCCGCCGGTCATCGCCACCGTCGCGCCATTTGCGTAGATGCCGCCGCCGTTGCGCGTCGCGTTATTGTAATCGACGGCGCAGTTCGTGAGCACGAGCGTCGTGTTGCCGGCATCGATCCCGCCGCCATTGCGCGCGACGTTTCCTGACACCTCGCAATCCACGAGTTCCAACGTGGTGCCGGCTGGCGACGCCATCTGGAGACCGCCGCCGTCATCCACCGTCGTGCCGTCGCTGATCGTCAGATGCTTCAGCGTCACCGTGCCCGCGCCGGCAAGCTGGACGCTGAACACCCGGCTCGCGAGATTGCCCGATATCGTCACGCGCTTCGCCGCCGCGCTCGGCGCGTCGATCGTCACCGCTCCCGTGATGACGAGTTGACCACCCCCAAGCGTGATTGTCCGTGTCGTGCTGAAAAAGCCGGCCGCGTCGAAATCAATCGTATCCGGGCCGGGGTTCGCATTCGCCTGGCTGATCGCATCGCGCAGGGAACCCGTACCGGCGTTGTTGTTGGTGGTGACGGTGTAGATTGCCGCTCGTGCAGGCAGGGAGGAGGCAAGGATTGCAAGGCTTAGCAGGAGTAATTTTATTACGAGGTTCATGCTGTCCCGAGAACGATTCACGGGAACATGTTGCACCCGGCGGTTGAAGTTTCCTAAAAACATTGCGCCCTAAATGTTTACCGGGCTCCCGTGATGACCAGACACTTGCCGACCCGCTCCCACGACTATATACGCGGAAGCGATGGCGACAGCATCCACCAATGAAGACGACCCGCGCGCTTTTCCTGCGACGATGTGGACGGCACTGCTCGCTGCGCGGGACCCGGATGCGCCGGAGGCCGTCGTCGCGCGCAATGAAGTCTGCAAGGCGTATTGGCGCCCCGTTTTTTCCTACTTGCAATCGCTCGGGCTGCCGCACCCCGAGGCGGAGGACGTGACACAGATGGTGCTCTCGTACTTCTGCCACAGCGGATGGATGGCGCGAGTCGATCGCGGGAAGGGCCGGTTGCGGCATTTCCTAAAAGCGACCGCGCGGCATGCGCTCTACAATTTCCGCCGCGATGGCGGCGCGATGAAGCGCGGCGGCCGGATGGCGGAGTTGCAGATCGACGAGATGTCTGATGCCGAGACGCCCGCGACCGACGCGCCTTCGGAGGCGGTGTTTGACCGGCAGTGGGCCTGGACGGTTTTCGACCGGGCGATGCGTGTGCTGGAGGAAAGCTATGCGCTTCGCGGAAAGGCCACGCTCCTGGAGGCGCTGAAGCCCTCGCTGATTTCTTCAGATTCAGTGCAACGTTGCGCTGAAATCGGGTCTGAGTTTGGTGTGAAAGAACCTCAAATCCGCATCGAAATCCATCGACTCCGCCGTCGGCTCGCCGAACGACTCCACGCCGAAGTGGCCGCGACGCTCGGCCCCGCGTCCACTCCCGCCGAGGTCGAAACGGAGACGCGCTATCTCGTCCAGATTCTCGCCCATGAACGCACCGCTTAACGTTGCAATCTGCCCGCAGTGCGGCGCTGCGATGGAGCGCGTCGGAGGACTCTGTCCAGCGTGCCTTGCGCGCGGCGGGCTCGCGGATGCGGGATGGCTCATCGCCCGGCCTGCGACGCCGGCTGGTGACACGCCCATGGTGCCTGGCTGGCAGATCACCGGAACGCTCGGCGCGGGCGGGATGGGGCGCGTTTTTCAGGCACAGTCGGAGAGCGACGGCACCCTCGCGGCAATCAAAGTGCTCGATGCCCGCTGGTCGCGCGATCCCGTGATGGCGGCGCGGTTCGAAGGCGAAGCGGAGATGCTCCGAAAATTGGAGCACCCGCACATCATCCGGCTGCTTGAGACCACAGAGACCGAAGACGGGAGGCTGTGCATTGTCATGGAATTCGTCGAGGGCTGCGACCTCGGACGTCTGCTTCGCGCACAAAAGATTTCGCACGAACGTGCTGCGGAGCTCTTTGGGAAAGTGTGCGCCGCGGTCGAGTTTGCGCACGCTCACGGATTCATCCACCGCGACATCAAGCCCTCCAATATTCTTGTCGGACGCGAAGGCACGGTGAAGCTCGCAGACTTCGGTCTCGCAAAGGAACTCGCCGACACCGATGCCTCAGCGATCGGCGGACTCACCGCGACGACGGATCAATTTGGCACCGCCTACTACCTCGCGCCGGAGCGGATGATCCCCGGCAAGTCGTGCGGCCAGCAGACCGATGTTTTCTCGCTCGGCGTGCTGCTCTACCACCTGCTCACCGGGCAAATGCCGCTTGGGAAATACACGCCGCCCTCGCAACTGACCGGACTTCCCGCATCGCTCGATGGCATCGTCGCCCGTGCGCTCGAAGCAAACCCCGACCGCCGCACGGCCACCGCCGCGGAATTACGAAAAGCGTTCGACGACGTGTGGTGCGATCACCTCGCCGGTACGTCGCGTGCGCGAAAGTTCCGGCGCACCGCGCTCATCGCAGCGAGCATCATTTTTGCCGGTGCGGCAGCCGCGCTCGGAGCCGTCTGGCAGCGCGAGCGGATGAAACCGAAGCCCATCGTCTTCGCCGATCCGGCAATAGCAGCAATCGCGCAGCCGTGGGAAAACAGCCTCGGTATGAAGTTCGTCCCGGTCCCCGGAACGAATGTGCTGTTCTCCGTCTGGGAACTCAGGCGGAGTGACGCGCAACCGTTCGTCGATGCGTTCCGGCAATACTTTGAGAAGCCGTGGCAGACGGACAACGAAGCCAGACGTGAGTCGATCTTACAAAAATCCATTCCATCGATCAGCCTCGCAGACGGCAGCGCGATGAGGTCAACCTGGGCCGACCCCGGCTGGCCCGTCACGCCGGAGCACCCCGCCACACTCCTCAATCTATCCGACGCGCGAAACTTCTGCATGTGGCTCACCTGGCGCGAGCAGGCCGAGGGACGGATTAAGCCGCATCAGCGCTACCGCCTTCCGACCAATGTCGAATGGCTCGCAGCCTGCGGCGGCCCGGATGCCGCCGTGCGACCCGGCAATGTCGCAGGCCGCGAAGTCCGCACCCCGCAGTGGCGCCCGATTTGGCCGAGCTTTGATACCGAGGATCCGTTTCCATACACCGCACCCGTGGGTTCATTTCCCGTCGAACCCAACGGCCTCTTCGACATTTCGGGCAATGTCAGCGAATGGGTCGCCGACACGACGGATGAAGAGTCCGAAGAAGTCTCGCGCACCACCGCCCGCCTGCGCGGCCCATCGTTCGTTGACGGCTCAAAAGAAACCACCGCATTTGGATTCACACGCCCACCGCATCCGCGGGCGCGACTGCGCGTCGCCGGCGTGCGGGTCGTGCTGGAGTTTGATTCGTCCCAGCCTGCACCGGAATCCGCAGCGCCCCAGTAGAACCATTTGTCGCAGCCGTTCGTCTCGGGACTTGTCCCAAAATGAATCAATGCTATTCGCGCGGCATTCACGCACACACCGCAACATTCCCCATCCCGACCCGGGGCAAGGGAACTTACGAAATCACCAGCGCGGTTGAGCGCATCGTGCGGGAAAGCGGTATCCGCACCGGGGCAGCGACAGTCTTTATCCAGCACACGAGCGCGTCGCTCATCATTTACGAAAACGCGGATCGCTCGGCCAGGACCGACTTGCATGAATTCTTCGAACGATTAGTGCCCGAGGACAGCGACTATTTTGTCCACACCGCCGAGGGTCCGGACGACATGCCGTCGCACATTCGCATGGTGCTCACGCGAACTTCCGAGACGATCCCGATTGCCGCCGGAGCACTGACGCTGGGAACGTGGCAGGGCATCTTCGTCTTCGAGCATCGCTCTGCCCCGCACACGCGGAGCATCGTGGTGGCGGTGACGGGCGTTTAGAATCCGGCGCTTACTTCACCGGCTTTAAATCGGCGTCGTACACGATCACCTTTCCTATTTTTTCCAGCTCGGGCTTCACGGTCTCGGCCTTGCCTACGACGACGATGCCGACATTTTCGGTGCTGAGGTATTTCTGCGCGAGCATCTGCGCGGACTCCGGAGTGACCGCGCTCATGCGCGTGGCGTAGGTTTTATAGAAGTCTGCGGGCAGTCCGTAGAGCTCGATGTCCTGCACGCGGGCGGCGATGCGGCTCGCGCTTTCGAGGCTGAGCAGGTAATTGCCGACGTTGTACTGGCGCTGGAGTTCAAGCTCATCGGCGGCGACGGCCTCGGTGCGGATGCGGCCGATTTCGTTGAGGATTTCTTTAATGGCGGGCGCGGTGACTTCGTTGCGCGCCTCGGCGGTGGCATGGAAATAGCCGCCGTGTTTGTAGTAGTTGAACGCACTCGAACTGCCGTAGGTGTAGCCGTGTTTTTCGCGGAGGTTTTGGAAGAGCCGTCCGCTGAACCCGCCGCCGAGCGTGGAGTTCACGACGTTCAATTCCGGCAGGTCGGGGAAGTTGCGGCCTGGCGCTGTCTGGCAGACGATGATGTTGCTCTGCACGCTCTCGGGACGATCCACGAGATGCACCGTGACACCGCTCACGCTCGCCGGCGGGGCGGCTTGTTTGATCATCGGGAAGTCTTTCTTTTTCCAACCCGCGAATGCTTTTTCGACTTTCGCCACGATGGCGTCGGGCTCCACGTCGCCGACGATTACGAGGCTGGAGTTATTCGGGACCATCCACGTTTTGTGAAAGTCCACGATGGCGTCGCGAGTCGCCGCCTTCACGGATTCCTCGGTCGGGAAACTGCCGTACGGATGTTCGCCGAAAATCACTTTACCCATGAGGTTCGAGGCGAGCGATGCGGGCTGCTTTTTTGACGCAGCGATTCCGGAAAGCGCGCGGCGCTGTTCCTTCACTAGTTCGTCGGCCGGGAAGACGGGATTGACGAGCGCATCGGCAAACAGCTCCAGCAGGCGGTCGGTGAACTTCGTGAGCCCGCTCGTGCTCACGCTCATCGAGTCGGCACCGGCACCGCCTTCAAGCTTCGCGCCGATGGAGTCGATCGCGTTTGCGAAAGCCGCAGCGTCGAGCGTTTTGGTGCCGCGATTGAGCATCCCTGCAGTGAATCCGCTCAGCCCGCTACCGCCGTCCATCGTGGAGCCGGCCTTGATGACAAGGCGCAGCGTAATCGTCGGCGAACGGTCATCAGGAATGACAACGACACGCAGCCCGTTCTCGAGCGTGCGGACTTTGAAATCAGGAAACGCCGCAGCGGGCGCGGCTCCGGGAGTCGGCGGTTTGGTACGGTCGATGGCAGGCGATGTCAGCGGAAGCAGTGCGACTGCGGAGGTGAGTAGAATGCGGGAAAATGTGTTCATGGAAAAATGTGTCTGATGATTACTTCGCGGCACCTTCGGGCTGCTTCGGCGCTTCGGGCACGGGATAGTGCAGCCGGTAAGTCTGCTCTTTCACGAGATACTTTTTCGCGACGCGCTGGAGGTCTTCGCGCTTCACGGCGAGATAGCGGTCGAGCTCGCCATTCACTGCGGCGGTATCGCCCCACGTGAGCCGGGCGCGGGCGAGGTTGCGGGCGCGGGCGCTCATTTGTGAGTTGTCGCGGGCGAGTTCATCTTCCTTGCCGTTGAGCGCTTTTGTGAACTCCTCGGCGGTGACGCCTTCGGCTTTCACTTTCTCGACTTCTTCGTCGATGAGTGCGTCGAGTTTCTCGAGCGTCACGCCGCGATTTCCCGTGGCGAAAACGCCGACGAGCCCTGCTTTTTCAAACAGCACCGGGAACGCCTGCGCGGCGACGGCCGCCTGTTCCTGATCGACCATCCGGCGGTAAAGACGCGAGCTGCGTCCCGATGCGAGAATGTCAGCGAGAAGGTCCAGCGCAACAGCATCCGGATGTGTCTCGGGGCAAGCGATCCATGCATGGAGCGATGCGGGCAACGGCGTTTTATCCTCCTTCACTTCCACGAGCACGGGCTTTTCCGGCGGCGTGAGTTTTGTGACCGGACGCGGCGGCGGTGTTCCTTTTTTGATTTCTCCGAAGTATCCCTCCACGAGCTTCTTCGCCTCCTCGGGCTTGAACGAACCGGCGATCACGAGCGTCGCGTTGTTCGGCATGTAATACGTTTTCCAGAAGTCGCGGAACTCTTCGATCTTCGCCTGGTCGATGTATTGCGTGCTGCCGATGGGCGTCCATTCGTAGGTCGTCCCCGCGAACACCATTTTGCAAAGCTGCTCGAACAGCGAGCCGTACGGCTGGTTGTCGTAGCGCATCCGGCGCTCTTCTTTGACCACCTGCCGCTGCGTCTCGACGCCGGTTTCATCGATGCGATTGTGCAACATCCGCTCGCTCTCGATCCACAGCGCGAGTTGGAGTTGGTTCGACGGGAGGTTGAAAAAATAGTCCGTCACATCGAACGACGTGCTCGCATTCAGATTCCCGCCTGCGCCGGAAATGTACTTGTCGATTTTCTGACGCGGAATGTTTTCGCTGCCTTCAAACATCAAGTGCTCGAAAAAGTGCGCGAAACCCGTGCGGTCCGAGCGCTCGTTTTTCGAGCCGACGTGATAAAGCACATACGTCGAGACCACTGGAGCCGCGTGGTTTTCGTGGAGAATGACGTGCAGCCCGTTTGGCAGATCGTATTCGGTAAAAGTGAGCGGCTTGATGGCCGATTTTGCCGCGGGAGCGGGCGCTTTGGATTCTTGGGCGAGCCCCGTCGCCGCGAGGACGAGGGAGCAGGAAAGGATGACGGCTTTGATCATGATGTGTTGTGGTAAAGCGGGAATGTCCCCGCACGTAAATACAGTAAACAGATTCCCTCGCCCATTTTGGCGACCGCGATGAAGCGTGAATTTACCGTAAAGTGCGTGATTTCTGTGGACTATCATCGATGTATGGACATTGTATTCGCAAGATGAACACGACGCCTCCGAAACCCGAATTTGAACGAATGCTGGACTTTGCCGGAGATTCTCCCATCGTCCCGCATCGCCCGGAACCATTCCACACCATGAAACCGAACACCTCTCGCCAAGCCTTCTCGTTAGTCGAACTGCTCATCGTCATCCTGATTATCGGCATCGTCGCCGGCTTCGCCGTGCCCGCCGTGCAGGGGATGCTGCGCGGCTCGCAACTCACGCAAGCGTCCGGGCAATTGACGGATTCCATGGCGTTTGCGCGTCAGTTGGCGCTGAGCAAAAACCGCCTCATCGAGGTGCGATTCTACCGCTTCGCAGACAACGAAACTCCGGGAGAAGTGCCGGAGGACCCATCGACAGGCCATTTCCGCGCGCTTCAGTCGTTTGAGATTTCCGAAAGCGGCACATTCATACCCGTGACGAAGGTCATCCGCCTGCCGGACAACATCATCATGAACCCTGGAATTCCCGGCAACGGCGAGCTCTCAACCATTTTGGGTGACGACCGGGATTCCAAGCGGCAGACGCCTCCGTCGATGCTCGTCACCAAAGCTAAAATCAACAAAAACGCCGACCCTGAACTTCCCCGCGGAGTAGGGCATAACTACGAATATGTCGCCCTCCGCTTTCTGCCTGACGGGAGCACGAACCTCCCGCCGCTCGGTGCGACCGGGGAAGACAGCGACGATGCGCGTCCTTCGTCAGGCGGGCGCTGGTATATCACGATTCATTCCGTGAGCGATTGGGAATTGCTCAAGAAAGCGGGGAACTTAAAACCTCCGCCAAATTATTTTACTTGGATGATCGACCCACTCACCGGAACGTCGAAAACTTTCCGGCCTGGGTTGAAGTGATTAGGCCGTCGGTGCCACCAGTGCGATCGACACGTCGGCGGCCGGATAGCGATTCATCGCGAGCAGTGGGTGCTCCATTTCCCGCGCCCTGAATTGCGCGCCATAGATTGCATAGATCGCCTGTATTAACAGGCGCACGTCCGCTCCCTTCATTGTCTTTTCGTTTTCCTTTCCGACCCGACGCACGAGTAGCTGAAAAGCGAGCGGTACTGAGCCCCCTGCGGCATCGATGACAGCGGGCGAGCGAAAATCTGGCTGAAAAAAACGCACCTCCGCCGGGTCCAGTTTCAGATAGCCCGCACGCTCGTAAGCCGCGAGCCGGACGGCCCGTTTCGGATCGGAGCCATCGTCATATTCCATCTCTCCGACGAGCGTGATCGCGGCATCCGGCACACCATGCGATGCCGCCAGTTTCCGAGCTGCTACGACCGGGGCGGCACGCAGCCAGCCAGCCAAACCAGAGCGGCGCTGCTCCGGCGCGACCAGAACGTGCGAGAGATGGACCACCACTTCGCCCCCCCCGTTCGACGCAGGCATCCATACCGCGGTGTGGTCGCGCGCCGCACAAAAGACGCCGTCTTTTTCAACGAGGAGCATCTCGTAGCGAAATGGTTCGTCCAAGCGGAACCGGGCCGCCAAAACGTCGCGGGTCTCCAGCTCATGCGACGCTCCAAACTCGGCCCACAACGCCGAGTACGCACGTTCAAATGCGGAATCCTCCGTTCTCTGGATGCTTGTCCACGTAAACGTGGAGGGGTTCAGCGCGAGGCTTTTTCCATCGCCCGGGGCGAGTAAATCAGGTGTCAGTTCTTTCACTGCCAGTGACGCTACGCATAACATTTGAAATCGACCAGCGCGCGATTGCGCAATGGCCAAACATGCGCGTGTGCGCTACATTTCCACCATGAATCTGTCACCACTTCAACAACTGGACGCGGCCCATCATCTGCATCCTTTTACGAATCATCAGGATATGCACGCGGTGGGCACGCACATCATCACGGAAGGCTCCGGCGTGTGGCTCAAAGATTCCGAAGGCCGCCGCCTTCTCGATGCGCTCGCCGGGCTTTGGGCCGTAAATATCGGCTATGGACGCCGCGAAGTCGTGGACGCAGTCGCTGCACAAATGTCGCAGCTTTCCTACTACCCGTCGTTTTTCAACAGCACCACGGAACCCGCCATCCGCCTCGCCGCAAAGCTCGCCGAGCTCGCACCGTCGCGGCTCAAGCACGCCATGTTTTGCAACAGCGGCAGCGAGGCCAACGAGACCGCGCTGAAGCTCATTCGCGGATACTGGAAGCTGAAGGGCAAACCCGCGCGCACCAAGATCATCACCCGCGAATTTGCGTATCACGGCGTCACTCTCGCCACCACAAGCATGACGGGACTTCCGAGCTGCACTGTCCCCTTTGACCTCCCGCTGCCTGGGTTTGTGCATGTCCCTGGACCGAACGCCTGGGCCGCTAACCGGGAATCCGATCCCGTTGCCTACGGTCAATGGTGCCTCGAAGAAACCGAGCGCGTCATCCATCGCGAAGGACCGGAGACAATCGGCGCGATTTTCGCCGAGCCTGTGCAAGGCGCAGGCGGAGTCATCCCGCCGCCCGCAGGCTACCTCCGCGGATTGCGCGAGCTCGCCCGGAAATACGGCATTCTCTTTGTCGCCGACGAAGTCATCACCGGCTTCGGCCGCTTGGGCGCTTGGTTTGCGAGCGGACTCTGGGATCTCGACCCCGACCTCATGTGCCTCGCGAAAGGCCTCACCAGCGGCTACATCCCGCTCGGCGCAACAATGGTATCGGACGAAATCGCCGACGTCCTCATCCACGGCGGCTACCTCGCCCACGGCTTCACCTACAGCGGACATCCCGTATCCTGCGCCGCCGCGCTCGCCAGCATCGAAGTCATTGAAAAAGACAAACTCATCGAGCGTGTGCGCGATGACGTCGGGCCGTATTTCCAATCCAAACTCGCCGACCTCAAATCACACCCCGCCGTCGGCGAAATCCGCAGCGAAGGCCTCATCGGAGCGATCGAACTCGTCCCGCGCGCAGGAAAAGCAGCGCTCACCCCGACGAGCATGCTCGGCATCAAAGCCTCAAACCTCGTCCGGAAAGAAGGTGTCATCGTCCGCGGCATTCGCGATCTCATCGCCGCCGCGCCGCCGTTGATCATCACGCACGAAGAAATCGACATCCTCTTCGCCGCGATCCGCAAAGGGCTGGACCACCTGTGGGATTAAGCGGACGAGGCTCGGGATTATCCTAGAAACGGCGACGGATGGCCCGCGAAATGCGCGAAAAGGCGCGAAATCATACACTTGCAAAGAAGCGCAGACTCACCACTGGGAGAATGTGTGTATTCTCTGAAGTCTTCTATTTTCGCGGCTTTTCGCGTATTTCGCGGGCTCTAATGACGCATTTAGGATTGTCGCGTCGCACTCCGTGACACCGCGGTTTTGTGGCGGCTGAAGTAGCGCTCAAAGACAGGCAGAAACGCTCCCTCGGCATTTGTGAAATGCTCGGGTGAAAATGCCACGTCCACACTCTTTCCACCCGTTTCAGGACGGTAAGTAAGCTTCAGCTTTTTCCGTCCCCAACTCGAATCCATCACGGCATTCTCGATGGCACCGAAGCGGATCGCTGCCGGCCATGACGACAGACGAATGCTTTCGTAATTAAGGGTCGCCGTCTCCCCTTTCTTGCTTGTGAATTCCTTCTGCGGGAAATGCGCGACAACGAGGTCCACTTCTTCGGGACACGTCGGGAGGAGCCGCCACGCCAAATCCTGACTGTGGTACGATTGAATGAACGCCTCCCGCTCCGCCCACATCTCCTGCTCCATCGCAGGCGCGGTAGGCATGGTGTCATGCCATGTCTGCGCGAGAGGTGCGTGCAAGTATTGCTCCTTGAGCGCATCGGCGGCATTCGCGCCGAGACTTTGCAGTCGTTGCTCCAGCGGCGGATGGGAGTCGAAAGGATGCGGTGTTTCGCTGTAGGCTGCCTTCGCGTCGCTTGTGAACGCTTTCAGGAAATCGCCATACCCGTCCTCCAATCGCGCTGCCAGCCGCAGTTCGGGGTTGAGCCGGTTCTGCTCGATCATCGCGTTCTCTGTTTTTGCGCGGTATTCGCAATAGCCGGAAACTTTGATCAGCGCGCGCTGCATCGCCTGCGATGATGTCAGCCCTGCTCCGATCCCGTCCGCACGGAACTCGCGTTCCCGCGACAGACGACCGATCGAAAGCATGTAGAGCTTCCAGAAAACGTGCATAAAACTGGACACCACAATCGTCAGTCCGGTGCCGAGCAACTGCAGATAGAGCGCGAACTTTCCCAGCAGCGGAGAAATCTTCCGCGACCACAGCGTATCCTGACCGCTAAAGTGCGCAAGCTCGTGCCCGAATATCGCGTCCGCTTCCTCCACGCTCATGATTTTGAGCATCGGCAGGCTCAGGAAAAGCGTTCTTCCCGCGTGCCTCGCACCATCGAGATCGACTGCGTGCTCGGTTACGAAGAAGCTCGGAGTTATTCCGACGATGACGCGGTCCGGCGGAGTCGTGCGCAGCTTTGCCGCCATCTCGCGGATGCGCTGCCACAAAGCCGGAGCGTCCGTTTCGCTGAGTATCCTCCCGGACACTTCGCACTTCGGGTCCACTTTCTTGAAAATGGCGACGGCCAGAGCAAATACGGCCAACCCGGCGAGAAGTCCGATCACGGCGACCAATTTGATGTAGTATGATTGTGTGAATACCGCCGTCACCCAGTAGGACAAAAATACGGCAAGCGTAGCCTGGCCGACGACTTGGATGAGTGCCGAGGTGCGCAAAATGGGCCAGCCGATGCGCAAGCTCCAGTACTGCGCGGCTTGCGAGCGAAACGAGAAAGCCACGCTCACTCCCACCAGCACAAACGTTGCGCCCACGGCCGCAAGACAAACCAGCGCCGTCCATTTCATCCATCGGAAGATGGCGTAGCGGTCCTTTGCCGGCTCGAACATCGCCTGCAATTCCGCGGCCTCGGGCTTCTTGGACGCCATGATATTCGAAACGGGCGCATTTCGCCAAAACGCACGCGCCTCCTGCTTTTGCGCGTCCGTGGTATTCCGCTCGCCATCGATTTGGCGCTCAATCGACGAGAGGATTTCCTTGTCAGTATCCCGCTCCGCGTATCCGAAAAACCACACGGAAAAGCCGGGGACTAAGAACACCAGCAGCGCTGGGAGAATGTGCTGTTTAAAGAAGCTCGTCCGGGTCGGCGGGTTTTTCATGTGAGAGACTCGAAAGACCAGAAATCATACCGGATGTCCATTTTTACCGCACCCGGCACCAGCCTGTTTTCGTGCCATGCACTTCGCCCTTACATTTCTATTTTGTCGCGACTAACGTCTCAGGAATCATGTCTCCATTAACGGATCTCCTGAAGCAATTCGTCAACAATCCACCCGACCCGATCGCTGTGGCGCTCGCGGAGGACATTGGCTCGGGAGATGTGACGTGCGAGTGCTTTGTCGCCGCGGACCAGCGGAGCAATGCACGGATTTTTGCGAAGCAGGATGATGTCGTTGCCGCAGGAATCGAAGTCGGAGCGCGGGTTTTCAATATCATAGATCCATCGCTGGAAGTCCGCATTGTCCAGGCTTCGGGCTCGGCGCTTTCACGTGGCGACACAGTCCTGGAAATATGCGGCAGCACGCGGAGCATCCTCACGGGCGAACGTACTGCGCTCAATTTCATCCAGCAACTCAGCGGCGTGGCCACGCTCACCCGCAAATTTGTCGAGGCCGTAAAGCCGCACAAGACGTTGATTCTGGATACACGCAAAACCACGCCCGGACTCCGCGCGCTGGAGAAAGCAGCCGTCCTTTCCGGCGGCGGCACGAACCACCGGTTCGGGCTTTTCGATATGGCCATGATAAAGGACAACCATGTCGCCTCGACAAACCTCGTTCAACTCGCTGAGAACATCAAAGCGTACCGGACGCGCTACCCTGACCACCGGCTCGAACTAGAGGCGCAGTCGTTACAGCAAGTGCGCGACTTTCTCGCGATGGACAGCATCGACGTTATCATGCTCGATAACATGAGCCTCGACGACATGCGCGAAGCGGTGAAACTGCGAGGGACGACGCGCGTACACTTTGAAGCCAGCGGTGGAGTGACACTCGACACGGTCGCAGGCATCGCGGCAACAGGGGTTGACTTCATCAGCGTCGGCGCGCTCACGCACTCGGCACCGGCCGTCGATTTCTCACTCGATGTCCAGCCGTGCCCGCGGTCCGTCGGCAGTGGGCTGAAAGCTCGTGACGAAATGTGAGTTGTCTCACGGGACGAGGTGTGAATCGGGACACGGATTAATATCCGCCGCGGATTCCGATAGTCAGGTAACCTTTCGATCTTTGGCGCAGGCGGGATCTCCGGCACCGCACCAGTGCGCGCAACACGTGCGAGGTGGTCCCTACGGAGAATCCCGACGACCAGCGCTGCTGTAAGTAAACGAATCGCCCAAACCAACGGTATCGCATACCGCGATTGGGATCCGGGATCCCGGGCCGTTTCGAGCGCCCGTTCGATTGTCGCCCCCGATTTGGTTCCGCGCTGGGCGAGTGTCCCAAAGAGCACTTCACCGATGGAAACAATTACCGCATCGCTCATCTTATCGCCGGCTACGGATTTTATCGAGCAACACTGCGCCGAGGATGACGAGGCCGAGAACTTCCATCTGCCTGTTCGCTCCCACATCCATGAGATTCATTCCGTTTTGAATGACGGCGATGATGAACGCTCCGATGAATGTGCCAAACATTTTGCCTTCACCGCCAACAATACTCGTCCCGCCCACGATGACTGCGGCGATGACGTAGAGCTCATACATATTTCCGTAAACGGGCGAGCCGCTCTTGAGCAGCGACGCCTGAATCACTCCGCCGACCCCTGCGAGCATCGAACAAGTCACGTATGCAAATAAGATCACACGATTCACGGGAACGCCCGAAAGCCTCGCGGCCTCGCGATTTCCGCCGACGGCGTAAATGTAACGTCCCAGCTTTGTGTGCGACATCACGACGTGGGCGACGACGTAAAGTGCGAGCATTAGAATGACAGTGTTTGGCAACCCGAAGAAATCCGCGCCGCGCCCGAGCCACACGAACGAATCCGGAAGTTGATACACCGATTGGTTGTCCGTGAGCGTCAACGCGCGGCCTCTCCCGATGAGCATGAAAGCGAGCGTCACAATGAATGGCGGCACGGCGAATCGAGTGATGATGATTCCGGAGAGCCCGCCGACGAATCCGCATGCGACGACTGCAGCGATGCACCCGCCGACCATCGCCGCCGTGCCCGCATTCGCCCCGCCGCCAAACTCGCGAATGATGAGTGTACAAATCACCGCCGAGAGCGCGATGACACTGCCCACCGAAAGGTCGATTCCTCCAGTAATGATGACCATCGTCATACCGATTGCGAGGATTGCGATGACGGCAATCTGATTGGCAACGTTGAGCAGGTTTCCGTAATTCAGAAACGTCGATGAACGATAACTTCGCGGTGCGATCACCGTGGGAGAGCCGAGCGCAGGAAAGTCGGCTTTAATATCTTCGAAAACAGCCCACGTCGAAGCGACTCGCGTGCAACCGATGGCGTCCACTTTCCCTTCAGCAGCGCTCAGCTTCACGAGCGACTCGCGTGCGTCCTTCGGTTCGCCTTTCGCCACTGCGAGCACTTTGCCGCCTGCCGCTGCAAACTCGCGGGCGAGCGCATCCGCAAACTCCGGGTCACCGGATTGCATGCTTGCGGCGACGATGATGCGCGCGGCTTTCCCATGCTTTTCCTGGATGGCGGCGGCGACTTGTTTTGCGCCGGCCTCGCCTGCGGGCCACTGCTCTTTCGTGGTGACAACGCTGAAAAACGCGCAGAGCAGCAGGAGCACGAGCAGCATTCCGTAGTCGGCGAGGAAGCGGGATTTTTTCATAAGTCAGGCGAAAGCCAGTTGCATGATTTGCTCCTGTGTCGTCGAGCGGGCGTCGGTGAATTCGCCGGTCACGCGGCCCTCGTGCATCACGAGAATGCGGTCGGCCATGCCGAGCACTTCGGGCAGTTCGGAGCTAATCATCACGATGGCTTTTCCTGCGGCGGCGAGTTCATTCATGAGGAGATAGATTTCAAATTTCGCACCGACATCGATTCCGCGTGTGGGCTCATCGAAAATGAGGACGTCGCAGTTTCGAGCGAGCCATTTTGCGAGGACGACCTTTTGCTGATTGCCGCCGGAGAGCGTGCCTGCAGCGGTTTCTTGTGTGGCGACTTTGATTTTGAGCAGGTCGCTGTATTTCGCAAACTCCTGCTTCTCGCGAGTCCGGTTCACGAACCCGCGCCGCGACAGCCACGAAAGATTTGGCAGGCCGAAATTATCGCGCACGCTGTGGCCGAGGACTAGTCCCTGGAGTTTGCGGTCTTCGGTGAGCAGGCCTATTCCAGCGGCGATGGCGTCGCGCGGCTCGCGGATATCGAGCGGTTTTCCATCCAGTGAAATCGTTCCGGAGTCGCGTTTGTCTGCCCCGAAGATAAGTCGCACCGTCTCCGTTCGGCCTGCACCGACAAGGCCGGTCAGCGCGAGGATTTCGCCGCGCCGCACACTGAACGAAACATCGCGCACCGCGCGTCCACGGCTCAGGCCGGATACTGCCAGCCGCGCTTCTCCGATGGCGGAGGTTCGCGCGGGGAATTCGTTGGTGAGTTCGCGTCCGACCATCATTTCGATCATCGTGCGGCGGGTCAGTTCGCCGATGGCGCGTTCGCCGACATTCACTCCGTCGCGCAAAATTGTGACTCGGTCGGCGATGGTGAAAATTTCGTCGAGCCGGTGGCTGATGTAGATGACACCGATGCCCTGCTTTTTGAGGTCGCGGATAATCTCAAACAGCTTCTCGACTTCATGCTGCGTGAGCGCGGCACTCGGCTCGTCCATGACGATGATGCGCGCATCAAACGCAAGCGCCTTCGCGATTTCTACGAGTTGCTGCTGCGCCGTGGTAAGCCGTCCGCATGGCATATCGAGGTCCATCGCGATGCCGAACCGGGCAAACAATTCCTCCGCCCGTTTCCGTTCTTTACGCTGCGCAATAAATCCGCCGCTCGTGATTTCCTGCCCGAGGAAAATGTTTTCCACGGCGTTCAGCCCCGGCACGAGATTGAACTCTTGATAAATCACCGCAACGCCCGCATTCCGCGAATCCTGCGGCGAGCGGAAGATGGTCTCGCGTCCATCAATCTCGATGGTGCCTTCGTCCGCCAAATGCGCGCCGCCGAGCACTTTCATCAGCGTGCTTTTGCCCGCGCCATTCTCTCCGAGCAGCGCCAGCACTTCGCCAGCACGCAGTGACAGACTGACGCCCCGCAGCGCTTTCACGCCGGGGAACGATTTTAAGATACCGCGCATTTCAATCAGCGGAGTCATGGGGGACTGACGAAACAATCCGGCGTGCGATGGGCAGGCGTGGCGCGAGTGTAGTGGTGCGGGCGACCCGCCTGCATGAGTCTGCGCGGGCGACCCGCCCGTATGCTTGGTCTTTTCAGGACTTCCGGCGGGTCGCCGGGGGACACTATTGCAGGCGGGTCGCCTGCGCCACTAAGGGCACCCAGCGCCGGACGGTGCAGCGGATATCCCGCGCTCATACCCCCATCGCCTTCTCCAGCGCCGTACGCATCACCGCCGCATCGGGATCAACGCCCGTCCAAAACTGCACGCCGACGATACCTTGATTCACGAGCATCCCGAGGCCATCGATGGCGTGGCAGCCGCGAGCAGCAGAGTCGTCGAGAAAACGGGTGCGGACCGGGCTGAAGACCACATCCGCGGTGACCATGCCGGGCTTGAGAGAGTCCAAATCGAGCGCAAGCCGTGCTTCCGGCGCGTAGAGGCCGATTGAGGTTCCGTTGATGACTACATCAGTGCCGGCCGGCACGGAGTAGTCGCCGTTCCATACGACGAGTTCGGCATCGAGTTTCAGTTTGTCGCGCAGCAGTCCGACGAGTTCTGCTCCGCGCGCTTCGGAGCGATTGACGATGGTGATTCGCCTTGTGCCCGCGAGCCCGAGTTCCACAGCGATTGCCCGCGCAGCACCGCCTGCGCCAAAGAGCACGACGGACTTCCCACGCGGGTCGATCGCTATTTGCAGTGATTTTAGGAAGCCTTTGCCATCCGTGTTTTCGCCGATGAGTTTGTCGCCACGCCGGACGACGCAATTCACCGCGCCCATGACTGCCGCGGATTCGCCGAGACCGTCAAGGTGCGGTATCACGGTGACCTTGTGCGGCAGGCTGCAATTGAAGCCGCGAAAGCCCATCGCCTTTGCCCCGCGCACGGCGGCGCCGAGGTCTTCGGGCGTCACTTCCATATTGATGTAGCGCCAGTGCAGTCGGTGATGAGCAAAGGCGGCTTCGATCATCGCAACGGTGGGATTGCCCGCTGCGCCTTGAGACATCGAGCCCACAAGCTCGTGAAGAAATTTTTGTTCGATCATAACTCGTTCGAGAATTGATTAGCGGTTTACGGTCACCGTCCGCTGCGCTACTTCTAGGGATTTCTGAACCCACGTGTCGATTTCCTGAAGCGGGCCAAGGGTCTTGCCGCGTAAAGCAGTGTGTGCAAACTCCATCGACATCGAAGATTCCCCGCTAATGGTATAGTTGCAGCCGTCCGCGGTGCTCTGCAACGTGGACCGATGGTAGCAGTGCGTGCCAATATCGGGTGCCCAGCGAGTCAGCGAGAACTGACATGAATCTCCCGATGGCCCTTCAGAAATCGAAGGCGTCATTCGATCTTGGAAAATCGTGAACTTACGCTCCTGCCGCTGATGGTAATCAGCGATTTTACTTTTTGCCGACTGGTAATTGTTTCTCAACTGGTAAGTCACCGTTTTCGGTTGGAGTGGTACACAGCCAACGAAAAGCGATGCTGCGCACATGACGGAAAAGGAGTGAATTTTCATCGTATGTCTGTCGGACTTTGACGTCTGGATGGAATATCATCTACTTCAATGACGCGTCTTTCTCGCCGTCGGCTTTGCGGTAGAGGCTTGTGGGGATGAGCAGCTGCTGCGGAAGTGTTTCGCCTTTCGAGTGCTTGATGAGCGCCTTCACCATTTCGATGCCCATCTTCTCGGGGAACTGAATCGGGTCGGCGTAAATCTTCCCTTCCTTGATGGCCTGCTTGCCTTCCGGCTGTCCGTCAAAGCCGATGATCAACACGCTGGTCTTGCCTGCTTTTTCCAGCGCGGCGCGGGCACCGAGCGCTGCGGGATCGTTGATTGCGAAGATGCCGCGGATGTCGGCGTTTGCTTGAAGCGCATCTTCCGCGGCCTTGAATCCGATGTCTTTCGCGCCGCCGCTCTCCAGCTCGGCGACGATCTCGATTTTCGCGCGGCCACTCGCGTTATGCGCGTCGATGACTTCGCGGAATCCTTTCACGCGGAGAATGCATGACTCGACTTGGTTAAAGCCAAGCACCGCGATTTTTCCGCCTGCTTCTCCGAGTGCTTCGATCATCGCTTTGCCCGCCTCGCGCCCGCCGCCGAGATTGTCGGTGGAGATTTGTGTGGCTATTTTCACGCCGGGTTCGTTGCAGGGGATGTCCACGGTGAAAACCGGGATGCCTGCAGCGTTGGCTTCTTTGATCACCGTGACGATGCCTTTCGAATCGCACGGGCTGAGCACGATGGCGGCGACTTTCTTCACGATGAAGTCCTTCACCTGGTTGCTCTGCTTCGCCACGTCCTTGTCGCCGCTCACGACGATCGTGTCGTATCCGTGCTTTTTGCCCTCAGACGCGATGTTGTCGCCGATGACTTTGAAGAATGGATTATCCAGCGTGAGAAGCGAGACGCCGATGGTGCCTTTCGACGCTTTGCCCGGGTTGGTGGCAGGGTCCGCTTTCTTGTCGCACCCGGTCAGGAATGCGAGCGTGATGGCGATGAGTGTGATGAGCTTTTGTTTCATGTTGGGTAAGATTTAGAGTTTGCCGGTTTTGATGAATTCATGCCGCACCGCAGCCGTCGCAGTCTTTCCGCTGGCGGATGTGAAGACGACTTCGCCGGGCTTGAACTCCACCGACTTCACCACGTCGAATCCCTCCGGCACCTTCACGACGCCTTGGATGTAATTTACGCTCGTCGGCTTGTCGGCGCTCAGCTCCAGCGCGGTGTCCACGCCTTCCTTCGTGAGCACGTTTTCCTTTGTGGATGCCGCCAGGCCGTCGGCGAAGAATGCGGTCACGTCTTCGAGGCCGAGGCAGTTGTTGCGGCCATTCCACGGGTGTCCGTGGCGTCCGTGATTCTCCATCCAGAAAACGGTCGTCTTCAAAACGGCGGGGTCTTTCAGCGAAAACCACATGTATCCGGCGTCGGTAAATGTCGCCGTCGTCCACGCGGGGACGCCGGGCTCATTCACGAGCTGCACGAGGTCCGCATAGCCGAAGCGGCCGGGCAGACTTGTGAGGTCGGCGTCGGGCGCGTCTTTCCATGCGACGGGGACTTTCGCCAAATCGTTCCACTTCGCGCCGGGCAGCAGCGCTTGATATTCGCGGCTCTTCGGATCGCTGAAGAGCGACGGGCATGTCATGCCAAAACGAATCGCGCTCGTCGCGATACGCACGGCTCCTTCCTTCTCCGGCATCGCGAGCGTGGCGTGATGACCGAGCGGCGCGCGTCCGACGAAACCTTCGATCGTGTTCCGCGAATAAACGACGTTCTGTCCGTCCACGAGCGAGAGCTCTTTCGTCACGTGACCTTTGCGGACCTTTGTATCGATGCCCATCGTCAGCGTGGTCACGTCGCCCGCCTTCTTTGTGCCTACGACCTTCCACGGGTCGCCGACGATTTCGCCGTGTGGCGGATGTTTTTCCCCGCCGACCGCATCGGAGTTGCCGCCAAAGGGCACGCAGAAGAAATCGCCGCGCAGCGTGACGAGCACCGGCGCGGGCATTTTCACCGGCTTCTCATCCTGCCATGGACTGATGTGGTAAGGCTGCACGGGCTTCGCGCTGTCGCGGAAGAATGTGACCGGCGCCATGTTTCCGCCGAGTTTTGTCACGGCGACTTCGACTTCCTTCGTGGAAAGAATCGCGCTGGGCTGCGAATGGATGGTGCGGGTTTTCGCGTCGTCGGCTGCGGATGCAACTGCGGCGGTCGCGAGGACGGCGATGCTCATGAGGTGTGTAATGGGTAGGTGCATATTGTGGTTGAAAAAGGATCAGGCGATGACGCCCCGGACGACACTACCAGACACATCCGTGAGGCGATAGTCACGCCCCGAGTAGCGATACGTCAGCCTCTCGTGGTCGAGCCCCATGAGGTGCAAAATAGTCGCGTGCAAGTCGTGGACGTGGACTCGATCCTCCACCGCCGTGCAGCCAAACTCATCCGTCGCCCCAAAGCTGAACCCCGATTTCACGCCGCCGCCGGCGAGCCACGTCGTGTAGCCGTAGTGATTGTGGTCTCGCCCCTTCGCTCCCTCCGAAGTCGGCGCGCGCCCAAACTCTCCGCCCCACACGATCAGCGTATCCTCGAAAAGACCGCGCGCTTTCAGATCATGAATGAGCGCCGCGATTCCTTGATCGCACGCCTTCGCGAGCTTTGCGTGACCGCCCACAATATCATCGTGCCCCGTGTCCCAAGCGATGTCGTATCCGTCGATCGAAAGCGACAGTTGCACCACCCTCACGCCCTGCTCGATGAGCCTTCGCGAAAGCAGGCAGCCCTTCCCGAATTCACTGTCCCCGTAAAGGTCCCGCGTCGCCTGCGTTTCCTTGCTGATGTCAAAAACCTCCGGCACTGAGAACTGCATCCGAAACGCCATCTCCATCGCCGCGATTCCCGCCTCCAGTCCTTGGTCGCGTTCCGCGCGGACGAGCTGCTCTTGGTTCAGTTGCGCCAGCAAATCCATCTGCCTGCGCTGCTCCACCGTCGAGAGACGCGCATTTTTCAAATCGCGCATCACCGCATCCGGCTTCATCTCCGCGATATTCACATAGCTCCCCGCATAAGCACCCGGGAGAAACGCGTTCCCCCAATTTGCCAGCGTGCATCTCGGCTGCGCACGCGGCGACATCGCGATGAAACCCGGCAAATCCTGATTCTCCGTGCCCAGTCCATACACCAGCCACGACCCCATGCTCGGGCGATTCGGCTGAAGCGCCCCCACATTCATCATCATCATCGCCCCCGCGTGCTCCGGGATGTCCGTGTACATCGAATGGATGAAACTAATATCGTCCGCGCACCCGCCGACGTGAGGAAAGATATCGCTCACCCACTTCCCCGTCTGCCCGTATTGCTTAAAGCCGAACGGCGAAGGCATCAGCCCGTTTTTCGTATTCCGCAGCGTCTTGCGATTCACCGATTCCGGCCGCTCCCCCGCGTGTTTCGCCAGCTCCGGCTTATAATCGAACGTATCCACCTGCGATGGCCCGCCCGGCATGAAAAGCTGGATCACCCGTTTCGCCTTCGGCGCAAAATGCGGAGCCTTCACCCCCAGCGGCGACGCCGAAACCGCCTCCCCCATCGCCGCATTCTGCCCCATTAAAGACGCCAGCCCGATCGACCCCATCCCCGCCCCCAGCCGATTCAAAAAATCCCGACGAGAAAGCTGCGCGGCAGCGCGGCGAAAAGCGGCTTCGTGTTGTTGAAAAAGCATGGCTAGAAAATGTGGCGGAGTTCGAGAGCAGATGCCCCGCAGGATAGAGCCCTCAAGAGCCCCGTTCTTTGACCTCGCGAAGGCTCCGGAGCGAACATGAAATCAGTGCTTCTCATGCGTCGCATTGTGCTTCGTGCGGGAATGCACGCAAACATCAGTCACTCATTGCCCGAGATAGTTGTCATGACAGAATGGCGAGCTGTAACCGTCGTAGCTCGACTTTCCAAAGTGGAGCTTCCACGTCTCCACCACTGAAAACGGTTCACCACTCCAAGCGCCTTGACTCGACATTGGAATGTCGAGCTACCCGCTTTACTGAATCTGCCGGAACTCGTGGGCGGAGAGGAGGACTTGGGCGTAGGATTTCCAGCGGGCTTGGGGGTCGGGGTTGTTGGCGGCGCCGGCTAGGAAGGCGATGCCGAGGTCGGTTTCGCGCGGGTCGGCGGGGCGGCTGTAGAGGAGGACGTAGGCGCGGCCGATGCGGGCGCGGTCGTCGCTGGCTTCGCGCGCAAGGCGCTCGGCAAATGCTTTTGCGCGGGCGGTCATGAAGGAGCTGTTCATCATGAAGAGGTATTGCTGCGGGACGGTGCTGGCGGTGCGGGCTTCGCTGGTGGAGCGGGGCGCGGGGAAGTCGAACATGCGCAGGAATTCGTCGGAGAGGAAGCGGTCGCCGTTGCGGCTGACGGTGGAGTAGAGGGTGCGGCGGTTGGTTTCGAGGATGCGGTCGGTGGGCGGGCCGCCGAGGGTGAGGTCGAGCTCGCCGGTGACGGAGAGGAGGCTGTCGCGCCAGGACTCGACTTCGGCGTTGCGGGGGTTCATGCGCCAGAGGAGGCGGTTGTCGCCGTCGGCGGCGAAGGATGCGGCGTTGTAGCGGCTGGTCATTTGCCAGGTGGCGGAGAGGAGGATGGTGCGGTGGAGCTTTTTGAGCGACCAGCCTTGCTCGACGAATGTGGCGGCGAGCCAGTCGAGCAATTCGGGGTGCGTGGGCTTCTCACCGATGACTCCGAAGTTGCTGGGCGTGCGTGCGAGGGCGTTGCCGAAGTGATGCTTCCACACGCGGTTGACGATGACGCGGGCGGTGAGCGGGTTGGCAGGGTCGGCGACGGCGTCGGCGAGCTGACGACGGCCGCTGCCCTCGGTGAAAAGCGGGGCGTTTTCTCCGGCGACGATTTGGAGGAAGCGGCGCGGGGCGTTCTCGCCGGGCTTGCGCAAATCGCCGCGGATGGCGACGGGCATGTCTTTGTTGCCGCTGTCGGCAAGCCCGTGGGCGCGGGGAATGGCGGGCGGGACGGCTTTGCGGAGACGCTCCAGCTCGGCCTTGAGCTCGGTGGTGTCGAGCTTGTCTTTCTCAGCGGCTTTCACTTTTGCCTCATGGTCCTTTACGGCCTTTTTTGCGCTGTCAAATGCGGCGACGACATCGGGCGGTGCGAGGGGGATGTCGTTTGTGGAGGTGTTATTAAAAACGCCGGCGATGGCGTAGTAGTCGCGGGTCGGGATGGGGTCGAATTTGTGGTCGTGACAGCGGGCACACGCGACGGTGAGGCCGAGAAATGCACGGGAAAAAGTATCGACGCGATCCGCAAGCGTCTCGGCGCGTGTCTGGGCGGTCGCCTCGGGATCACCGCCGTCGCCGACATACGTGGGGCCGACGGCGAAGAAGCCTGTGCCCACTTTGGAATCGGCATCGCCGGGGATGAGGTCGCCGGCAATTTGCGCACGCACAAACTGGTCGTAAGGCATGTCGCGATTCAGCGCCGCAACGACCCAGTCGCGATACCGCCACGCCTCGGGCAACGCCGCAGGGTCGAGCGCCCCGCCGAGGCCGTCGCTATAGCGCGCGACGTCCAGCCAGTGGCGGCCCCAACGTTCGCCGTACTGCGGCGACGCGAGCAGCGCATCGACGACTTTTGCGAACGCATCGGGCGAGGCGTCGGCGAGAAAAGCCTCGGCTTGTTCCGGCGTCGGCAGCAAGCCGGTGATGTCGAGATAGGCGCGACGAATGAGCGCGTGCTTTTCGGCAGGAGGCGAAGGTTTCAGCCCGGCGGCTTCCAGTCGCGCGAGGACAAAGGCGTCCACGGGATTGCGAATCCAGGCGGCGTCCTTAACTGACGGCGGCGGGAGTTTCGCCACCTTGCGAAAAGCCCAATGCTCCGCGCGCCACTTTGCAAAATCGTATCCCTTTTTCTCTGCGACCGCGGCAGAGGCGCCGTTCTCCGGCCACGGACTGCCCATGCGCACCCAAGCTTCGAGGTCGGCGATCTGCGCATCCGTGAGCCGCTTGTCCGGCGGCATCGCAGTGTCCTCGTCTTTGTAGCGCACGGCTTTGATGACGAGACTTTCGTCCGGTTTCCCCGGCACGACGGAGGGCCCGCTCTCGCCGCCTTTCAAAACCGCCGCGTGCGAATCCAGCCGCAACTCGCCTTTGATTTTCTTCGCGTCCGCGCTGTGGCATTTGAAACACTCGTTCGACAAAATCGGCCGGATCTTGTTTTCAAAAAACTCCGCCTGCTCCGGCGTCGGAGCCTCAGCCATCGCAGAGACGCCCAACGACGCCGCAATGAAAAGCGGTGAAGCGCTACGGACCAACTGATGAAGAGCAGACATACCACCGGAGTATCTACCGCACACACGAACCTTAGTCGTGCTCCAAATGGGGCGTGACCGCAGCATGATGTAAATCGGAGCGGGGATTTCCTAATCCTAATCCCCGCCCTTCCACGCGCGCAGCGCCCAATCTGTTTCGCAGGGCTCAGAGGGGCACGCGGTTCTCTATTTGCGCGCTGCGCGCTACAAGGGGACGGGGATTAGGAAATCCCCGCTCCGGGGGAGCTTTCAGCTTTCAGCCGGGACTGCTGTCCTACATCACGCAGCGGTCACACCCTCCAAATGGCACCCAGAAAGTTGAAATTGCGTCGGCCAGCTAAACGCGCCCCGCCCAGCCGGGCAGTTCATGCAGAAAGGAAATACCCATTACTATTCCTCGCACCATTTCGGTGTCTCGGTTAGGGATACAATCGCCGGAGGCTCCCAAGCCAAAATATCTCAACCAGCACTCCTACCCGTGAAGACCAACCGATGACGGATTTGGTCGCTTCGATCGCCCGATCTTCGTCGGCATCACCGGCACCGACACCACCCCCGCCATCATCCATCATCTCCAGCATCGCAAGAATCACAATCGGCGGAATCGCCCAGGGGAACGGCGACAACAACGCACACTTCGGCATCACCGCCCAATACATCGGCAAAGCAACCGTCGCCGGACTGAAAATCCCCCTCGTCAAAACAGCCATCGACAGCTTCCCGCTCGGCGGCACCGGCAACTTCCTCCTCGTCGAGGTTTCCGCCTAACCGTTTCGCGCTGGCGCACCCGCGCCCCATTTCGATACTCGCCCCGACGTGAAAGAAGGCCTCGCGACACCAGACGTTCCGCAACAAATTCCACCAACTAAAAAACAGTTGAATCTTGAATCCACGGAAGACGGAAGCGCACGGAAACCGATGCATTCCGAGAATCCGGGCCTTCACGCTTTCCGTGTCGTTCCGTGGATATTCAACTGCGGTTTTTAGGATCAATGCTCGGGATTAAGCTCGATCGCGTTTTTATGCAGCGCCAGAAGGAAGCGCGAGACGGACCGGCCTACTGGCGATTCGCCGAGATCGGGAGCCGGGATTAGCTGCTCGTGGCGCGAATCACTCACCGCGAGCCCGTCATGTCCTCGGGACTTCGCGCTCACTTCGAGCTGCGTTGGTGCCAACGAAGTGAGTGGCCGCTGTGTCGCAGCACTTGGGAGTTTGTGCCCGAAGTGTCCGATGAGGTGCTTGACGTCGCTCTTGCCGGCACGACTTGCAGTCGAGTTGGCGATATGGTCTGACGGAGTTGGAAGCCTCCGGATACCGGGAAGAATCTCTTCCTCCATGATGACTGGACCCTTCGAACCGTCCGCCGTGTGCTCGAAGCCGAGGACGTGTCCGATCTCGTGGGTGACGACCGTCAGCAGGTCCATCAGTCCATTGGCCGGGCTCTTGGTGCGCGCAACAAATTCCGCACCTGCGCTGCCGCGAACCGCTCGGAACTCACTGGAATGACGTGGCGTAGAATCAACGAACCAGCCGTGCCCGGCAGCGTTCGAGTCAATGGTGATGACACCGTCCTCCACCCGCCCGAGTTCCAGTCCGGGAAGATCGGCGATTCGGACCTGCAAGTTGCTCAGCGAACCGAGCAGCGTCGGATCTTGAGTCCGCGCCCAAAGTCGCACGGCCTCATCGACCAGCGGCTTTAGGTCACTCTCACTGAGCGTGGCGATCACACTTGTGTTTTTCGATTCCGCTGCCGATACGGCCATCAGCGCCTGCGGCACCATAATGTCGTCGGTCCTCACCCGAACGATGTCAAAGGATGTCTGGCCGGACGTGGCCCCTTTCAGACTAATGAGTCCGTAGCCACCTTGAGTGATCGTTTCATTGTAGAGCTTGCTCAGCACTACAGCGTTGTTGAGCGACACGTTGACCAATCCTGCCTTGAGCGTAACACCCAACTTGTAGTCAACGCCGGCATTAATTGTCGTGGCGTAGGTTGCGTCCGTGATCCATGCCGCTCCGATGCGGTGCCCGATCACGATCTGCTTCGAATCGGACGACAGCGTCACGTATTTGAAGGAGGTCGGGCCTTGGTAGTCGAACACTATCCCACCTTGGCCGAATGTCTTCACCGTCGTGTTGAGGAGCAGCGTCGAACCGGCTGTGACCGGATACCCGATCAGATTGATTGCCGGCGTGCCAACCGTCGCGGAGGTTCCGAGGAAACGCCCATCGGTCGTGGTCACCCAGGTGCCGGCCGTCGGAGCACCGAACAGGATGCTGGCCGGACTTGTGGTTCCAAAGTCCGAAGTCTTGTCCAGCGTGATGCCTCCAGGGGGAGCCTGCACCACCACATTGTCGATCTGTGCACCGGCACCGAATGCACCGATTCCCACGATGCCGTCGTTGATCGCATGCTTGACTCCTTGCGAGTCGGTGCGCGCGGCGAACGTGAAGCTCACACTCTTTGTGCCTTGCGTAAGCGTGACCGCACTTCCGTTCACCGAAAGCAAGACCACGTAGTCGATGTCAGACTTGAGCTGCGCTGGCGTCGCCGAATCCGTCACCCATCCGCTCGCCGTGCGGTGCCCGATTTCCAACTTGTTTGTGGAGATGTTGATGCCAGCGTATTTGAAGTCGGTGTCGCTCTGGTAGTCGAAGATTAGATAGGCGTTGGCCTTGTTGCCGCCTGTCGGCTTCACTGCGTTAATTGTGGCCTGCATCTCGAAGTAATTCGGGATGACGGTATCGGCCTGATTGAAGAGGCTGATCGCGTCGCTATTGGAAGTCACGGAGGTCACCTGCACGCGATTGTTGACGACCGCCCAGTTCCCGCTGACCGCCGCAAATCCTTGTGCAGTGCCGTTGTCGAAGCTCGCAGAGCGCAGGACGTCACGCGGGCCACCGGGGATGTTGCCGGCCTGTGGGTCGGACGGGCCACCGTGGGTGTCGTGCCACGCCGCGTCCTTCTGCCGAATGAGCCCGAGTTCGCCGAATGGTTCGCCGTTGCGGGACGGAATCGGGTCGCTGTTCGTTGGCGCGGGCGGAAGCGCGCCGTTGTTCACATCGCTGTACCGCGTCGCGTCCGCTCCGTCGCTGGCTGACAATGCGTAGAGGAACTCCGGCAACTGAGGCTGATTCGTGCGGCTCACCGTGGCCATTCCAAATGGTGCAAAGGGCACAAGGTAGCTGTTGAATTCACCCGTCCAGTCAATCAGCCGGTCACCGCCCGTATTCGCAATCAGCACGTCGCGGCCCCCGCCGCCGAACGCACGATCCTCGTAGCTTGGCTGAGTGTCGGGTACGTTGTTGGCCAGTTTATCGGTCGCAAGAACTGTCGAATCGTGATTGTCGTCGGCATTCATCAAGTCGTTGCCCATGCCGCCAAACATGTCGTCGCGGCCCGTGCCGCCTACGAGCCAGTCATTACCGAGGTCGCCGAAGATGCGATCCGTTCCATCATTGTTGGCGGCCGGGTACGTCTCCGCCTGCTGACCGGTGGCCTTTGGCACCGTGCCGGCCGGCACAACGTAGCCTTCATTCTGGTTGAAGTTGAGCAAGAACTGGTACTGCGTTCCGGTAGCCGATCCAGCGACCACAATTTTGCGCAGCGGATTGTATTCGTCGTAGAGCGCGAACTCGCCGGCACGGGTGCGATGAGCGGTGTGCTGCCCGTTCGCGTCCACAGGATCGAATGCCAGAATGTCCCCGGGATTGTAAGGCCTGAGGAAGCCCGATATCGACATGCCGTTGAGCACGACAACACCCGAAACTCCGCCGACGGAAACCGGCTGAACATCGGAAGGAACGCCCGCTGCCGCGACCGGCAGCGCCTCGGCACCGGAAATAGCATCGTCGCCGGAACCACCGTGCAGCCAATCGCTGCCGAGTCCGCCGAAGATAATGTCGTCGTTGTAGTGCGCCGGCTGCACACCCACGCCGCCGGTCCCGTTCGCTTTAGTGCCCGCGATACCGTATTCGTCAGCCGACCCGTCCCAATTGACGTCGGTGCTGAACGGCGTGATGTCCACAGTCTTGTTCAGCGCGCCACTGAGGTTGATGGTTGCAGTTTGCACGCTGCCCGGAGTGTAGATGAACTCGTTTAGGATACCGCCGTTCGTATTCTTCAAATCCGCGTCGGCTGCCAGCAGCGGCTTGATACCGAAGAGCGGCTCGCCGAGACTAAGCAGATAGCCCGCGTTGGCTGGGTCTGCACTCTTGCTGTTACGGCTGGTGAAAATCCGGCCGTCATCGCCGATCACCCCGTCGTCGCCGGTGCCGCCGGACATCCAGTCGTTGCCCCAGCCGCCGATGATGTCGTCGTCCTGACCGTCACCGAAAATACGGTCGTCGCCCTTCATGCCGTAAATGGAGTCATCACCGGATTCGCCATGCACTTCGTCGTTGCCCCCGATGTTGCCCAAGGCGGCAGACGAGAAATTCGGTCCGCCCGGAGTGTAGTCGAGCAAGCGCGCGGCCCGTGGCACCAATTTCACGGTGCCGTAGTCGTCGTAGTTGAACGTAAGAAACGCAGGAGCCGGCGTGACCGTCCACATCGGAGTCGTCGCGATGATCTGGTTGGCAACCAAGCGGATGATGTCGCCGTTATCGGCAAGGATCATATCAGCGTCATCGGCGTGGCCGGTGGCGGTCGTGGTGATGATCTGAGTCGTGCCGTCCATGGTCGCGGCACCGATGTCGTTCCGCCCAGCCTTTGTGCCCGAGCCTCCGAACAGCATGTCGCTGCCGTCCGGCCGTGCGAGAGGATCTGACTTTGAGAGCACCGTCGTCGTGACTCCGTTGGTCTTGCCGAAGAAGTCGGAGCTGCCGCCTACGATGTCGTCCTGACCCTGATTGCCGAAGACCACGTCGTTGCCGCCGCCGCCTTCAACATAGTCATGACCGTCAGTCGAGAGGCTGTCAAACGAGGCATACCAAGTCAGCGTTCCTGTCGTGTTTCCACCATCGAAGATGCCATTGGCACCGCGGGATGCACCGACACGACCACGGGAGGTCGAAGTGACGACCACCAGCCCATTCGCATCGTATTCATTCTTGTAGGCGACGAAGTCGATCGAACCGTCTCCCTGAACGATGTCCGTGCCAAGTTCGCCGAGGATCGTATCGTCGCCAGCGCCGCCCGCAATGTAGTCGTTCCCGCGATAAACAGCGATCGTGTCCTCGGCGGATTTCGTGTGTCCGAGTTCGGTGATGACGTAGTCGCCCCACACTGGCGCGTATGTCTGCTTCGCGCGTCCCTCCGGGTCTCCACGGGGATCGAGCCGCGGCGAACCGTCGGCCAGATCATTGCCAGCCGTGGTGGGTGCGGTGCTATAAATCTGCGTACCGATCAAGTTCTCAAAGCGCAGACTGGTGAACACGTTGAGGTGAGTCGAGCGATCGAGCGAAGCGTGATCGCCGAGAATCAGATCCATTCCCGCGCCACCGTCGATCGCGTCGTTGCCGGTGCCACCGAGCAGCACATCCTGCCCGCCATTGCCGTACAACTGGTCGTCGGCACCATTCTGCGGCACGAGCGTCTCGACCTTGCGTGCGCGCAAAGTGGTCTGGAGATCCTGCGGCAACACAGGCGCCGCCTTGGTGGTATCGCGCCGACCCGCCACATCCTGCGTAATCAGGCCGTGGTCGCCGATGATCACGTCGTCGTAATCACCGTAGATATTCGACAATGTCGAACCCGGCTTGTCGCCGAAGATCAGGTCTTTCCCGGCGAAGACCGGGTCAAGGTTCTTAGCCCCCGATCCGCCCGCCGTATTTGCATTGGTCAGCACGCGGGTGATGAAGTCCACGTTGAAGCCGGAGTCGCCATACAGGAAGTCCACACCTCGTTGACCCTGAATGTTGTCGTTGCCCGATCCTCCTGCAATGTGATCGCCGGCCTGGCTGCCGATGATTGAATCGTCGCCGCGGCCACCGTAGGCGGTGAAGCCCACGGTTGGTAATTGGCCGTCCGGGATAGCGGCATACAGACTGTGTGCGTCGATCACGTCGTTGCCGGCGTACTGGTAGGCGCTGGCGATCGGGAAGACGAAGAAATCCGTGTTCTGCCCGAGGCGATTGCGCTGAACGATTGTGTGAGCTCCGTTGGTGAGACCTGTCCACAGTGAAGACAGATCCGCATCGGTGGTCAGGTCCTTGCGGAACAGATACATCGTCTTTCCATCGGGACTGATTTGACTGATCGTGCCAATGAGCACGCCATCCACCGTAATCAGTCCTTCGGGCACAAAGCCGGAATCCTTCCAGCTACCGGTCGCACGCGTGATCGTGCCGAATGTAGCTTCAGACGCGCTGCCGGCGAACAGGACCTGCGATCCGAATGTGACCGGCAGGTTGTCCTCGTGCTGCATCGGCTTGTCCCCAAACTTGCCAAGTGAGAGTTTGTCGTTCTTTCCCTTGTACCACACCGCGTCTTGCGACGTATCGCCGTAAACGACGAGCGGAGAATTAATGACAACCGTCGCATTGAAGTTGCCGGGCGCAGCGAGTGTGCCGCTGACCAGCAGCGTCTTGCCATCCAGCGAGAAGCCGGTGACGACGAGTTGCGCCGCGGTCTCGCCGCCTGCGGTGAGCCATCCGGTATGCCCGTTCGGTGTTGCGGAGACTGTAATCTGCTGGCCGATCGCAAAATGCAGATCGGCATCCCAGCGCGTGCTGTCGCTGCGCGTGATCATGCCCGCTGACACGCTGAATGTGCCGGTGAAGACCGCGCTCGCACCGGTGACATTGATCGCATCGCCACCAACGCGCACGATTCCAACAACCAGCGGCTTGTTTGTGCCCGTCGAAGCCGGCGCAATCGTTCCACCATTGACTGTCAGTGTCTTGCCGTCCGCGCTGATGCTCTTGACGACGAGAGTGCCTTTCTGGCCGGAGACGGCAATCGTCTGGCCGGCCGCCAAGCCATCTGCTGCCCAACTGCCCGCTCCGCGAACGATTGTTGTGGCCGTGACGGTGTTGAACGTGGCACCGATGAAATTGCGACTCGCGACGGCTACCGTGCCTGACGCAATGCCGGGAGTCAGAGTATTGCCGGCAAGTAGGAGCGCACTTCCCAGACCCGCGCCAGGCCCGTTGTCGAAGTCGGCGACTGTATAGATCTTGGTCACGCCACCCGAGCTGAACGCCACCTGCTGCCCAATCGCAAAACCGAGGTTCTGCCACGGCAGGTTATCATTACGAATGATACGGTCGGCCTGCACGGTAAACGAGCCGGTGACCGCCAAGTCATCGACCACGGACACCGAGCCCGTGAATCCGCCGACCGGTGTCTGAGTGGTCACTGCGCCACTTCCTCCTCCAAGCAGAAGCTTGCTGCCCAGTCCGCCGGGCTGATCGCCGAAACCGGTTACGGTGAAGGCAGCAGCACCGCCCGGCGTGGACAACACCACGCGCTGGCCCACCGCAAAGCCGTAGTCGGTCCACTGCTTCCCGTCGATGCGAGCCAGTTCGGCATTGCCGCCGGCCACGATCGCATTCGTGAAGGTCAACTGCCCGTTCATCTGCACCATCGCATTGCCGCCGCCGTGCACCGCTGTGATGCCACCGTGCATCGAAACCTGGGTTTCGAGGCCCGTGAGCGGATCATGGTCAGGTCCGGGCACCAGCGTGCCTTGGATATCAAACTTATCGTTGCCCTCGCCGAGCATGATATTGAGCACCTCAACCGTCGAACGACCACTGTCAGTTGAGAAGACCTTGTCCGCAGGATTGCTGGAGTTCGGGTCATCGACCAAACTGATCGACCCGAAGCTGACGCCACCGGGATAAACTCCCGGCTCGCCAAACGTCGGCAGGCCCGGAGTGAGCAGCGATGTAAAGTCGAGACCGCTGCCCATATTGAGACCGGTCACCGCCGTCGAAGTCAGAGTGCCCTTGAGGTTTTGGTGACTGCCATCGGCGAAGATGTTGAGCGTGTCGATGCTCATCCATTCCGGCGGCTGAGGCGGCACGTTGAACGGCAGGGCATTGTTTTCGCCCGGCAGAAGGATGGCCTTGGCGATTGAACGGTCGGCACTCGTAGTTCCGCCTTCGACCATCAATGGTCCGCGGATTCCGTCGAGCCGGTGCTCCACCTTCGGGAACATCCGGAAATTCTCGTGACCGGGCTGCACATCGTAGCCTGCGTCGGCCACAACGTTAATGGTCTTCGCCACATACCAGTCGCTCGTTGTATGCGTGACAACGGCGGCCCACTGCGTGAGCGACATCGTCGCCGAACCATTGCTGGTGAGCTTGGCGGCATTTGGCACCGCGCTGCCGACACGCGCCGGATCGCTAATCACCAACAGGTCGAGCTTCTGGTTACCCGGAACGCTGTCCATGATGAGGTCCACTTTGAACGTATCCGTGCCGAAGAAGTCGGTGCGGAACAACTGCCCCTCCAGGAATCCACTGTCGAGCCAGCTCGTGCCATCGGTCCGCTTGAGCGTGCCCAGCATCTTATTGACGCCGGTGTAAACGCCATTCGTCGGACCACCACTGACTGTCATCGAATGGCCGTCGATGCTGAAGCCCGTGACGACGAACTTCGCACCAGTGCCATCACCAAAAGTGATGGTCTTGCCCACCGCGAAACCATCGTCGATGAAGCTGCCGTCCGTGCCGCGCGTGATTGTCGCGCCACCGCTGACCGTCACCGACCCGGCATAAAGCAGGAATGGCTTTGACGCAGCGGCGTACTGAATCGAGCCGGCGTAAACACCGCGCTCGACGAGCTGATTCACTGCGACGCCCGTGTACGAACCCGCAGCCGGACTAGTGGTAAGCGTGAGCGTCTGGGCCGTCACCGATCCTGCAGCCGCGCCGATCTGGAAGTCGCCCAATCCTTCGATGCGGATCCGCATGCCGGCCTTGAATCCATCGGCAATCCAACTGCCAAGATTGCTATCAGCCGAACGCGTAAGCGTGCTGCCGCTGATTGTGAAATTGCCGGTGAAAAGCTCCACCGACTGAACGTCGCCGATTGCCGCGTAAGCAATGCTGCCGCCGGCTACAATGTCGGTCTGTCCGTCGGTGATCAGAGCAATGCGCACGTCACTCGTCGGCGCGCTGGTCAGGCGCTGCGTATAGATGTCACCGGTGCCGTGACCGTCCTGTGCGCTGCCCGCAGATACCACTGTCGAGCCGGCTGTCTCGCTCTGGAATACGCCGGGATTCTCGTCATCAATCACGCGAGTGTAAACGCGCTGCTCAACCACCGGCGTGATGTTGTAAGCCCGGCCGTTCACGTCCGGCGTATCGGTCGTGTTGGCGACGTCGATCTTGTGAGTGATCGTCGTATTGTGCGGATCTTCCGGTGCACTGTCGTAGCGTGCGGCCACGTTGATCAGCACCGGCACGTTCCAGTTCGCGCTGTTGAACTCGACGTAGTAAACACCCGGATTGTTAGCCGTTGGCGCGGTGACGGTGAAGAATCGCGCATCGGAGGACGAAAGAACTGCCTCACTGTCCCCAAGGTTAATCGCTACACGCACAACTCCGCTGGTTGGCGCTTTCGCGAGCTCGATTGCATACCGATCCGTCACCTCAGTCACCGGCGGCGCGGCAGGCGGAATGAGCGCGCCTTCGAGCACTGTCGTATTGTTATCGGCCTCATGGTTTCCGTACTTGGGAAGGCCAGTGACCGTCGTCGGGTCGAGTTGCGTAACGATAATGCCGGGCTGGTCGTTGTCGCGCACCATCACCTCGACGTTACGAACGATTGCGTGGTTGAAATACTGGTCGTCACTCAACACCGAATGACTGATCGTAATAACACGGTCGCCTTCTGCACGGGTGTCATCGACCGCCGCAACTGCGACCTTTTTGGCATTGGCCTTCTGCCAGTTGGTGTTGTCAAAGACCAGAACTATGGCGCGTGCCGGGATGTGAACCAGGCTGCCGTTGAGGTAGATGTCGCGGTCATAATCAACCGGTGCTCCGGTATCCTCCGCCACCAACAGACTGTCGCCTTCGACACCGCCGGGGGCGTTGCCGAGATTGGCATGAATGTCGCCCGCTCCGAGCAAACCGTTGTTGCCATGTTCTTCCTGAGGCGACATTGCGCCGGATACGGTGACATACACTTTCTTGCCGGCCGCCGGCGCCTTGGCGAGGTAGACGATGTAGCCGTCAACAACGGTTCCATCTTCCCTCACCTCGGTGAAGCCGTTGCTTTCCTCAATGATCACCTGCCCCTGCGTTCCCCTGGCGACGCTGGTGTCGATCCCATCGGCCGGGCGATTGTTGTAAGCAGGATCATCGGAACTCAGCCGGTTGTTGATGACACCGCTGGTGCCTTCGATGTCGCGAGAGACCACTTCCCCGTTCACGTCGCCGGCGACGTTGATCTGATCGTTGCCCAAACCGCCGATCACCCGAGTCGCGACGTCCGGCTGTGTGCTCAATACGTCGATCGTGTCATCTCCCTCCAAGGCATCAACCTCGAGCACTTCCACGTTTGCATAGGTCACGGTCAGGCCTGCACCGAAGATCCCTTTGTCGGTGACAACGATGTGGTCTGCGAACTCCGTGCCGAGGATCACCAGCTTGTCGAAGCCATTGCCGCCATCGACCGACACCGGCGCATTGATGTTGTACTCGACCTGGTTGCTGCCCGCGCCCGTACGGATTTCGGATTCAGCCGCGGTGGAGAAGCCCGCGGTCAGCTTAGGCCGCGCAATCATCTTCTCGGGATCGATCCAGTCGATCTCGCCACTCGGCGTCGTCACCGCGAGCGCGAACGCTCGCACCGTGAACAAGTCGTTGCCATCATCACCCTCCAGACGCACCACTGCTTGATTGCTATAAACAGTGAACTTGTCGTTGCCCTGTCCACCCTGCGCCAGCAGCGGCGAGGTGGCACCGGCGCTCAGCCAGCCACGCGTGGTGGCAACCGTGCCGTAGATGCTTTGCGGCGTGAGCGAATTGGCGAGTTGCGGGAACAGGTCGTTCGGACTCACCAGCGAGCCGCCGGTGGTATCGCCAACGGGCCGCGGGGTGGGCGGCTGGAGACCGTCGCGTTGCAAACCGTAGATCTGACCAATCTGGAAGCTGTCGTCGCCGGTGCCGCCATCGAGCGTGGTGATCGCGGCGTTATCATCGACTGCAAAAACGTCGTTACCGCCCTGACCGAATACCATGACCCGGCCATTGATCGAACTGTCGTAGTTAATGCGCTCCAGCGTCTGGTTGCGCACCGACGAATCTGCATTCGGATCCCACGCAGTGGCGTGAGTCAGGTCATCATGCAGTATCGCGACAAATGCCGTGTCATCGGCATAAAGCGCCGGACCACTGGTCTCGCCGGCAATGCCGCGCGTGCGGCGCAGGAGGAAAATATCGTCAGCCGGCTGGCCGTCGCCTTCCACCATCGAATCCCGCCCCCACACCGCGAGCATGTCCACCCCGTCGTCAGCCTTGCCACTGTCGAGGAAGTTGATGACGTAGTTGCGCTGTGCACCCAGAGATCCGGCAGTATTGACTACCACCGTATCGCTTCCGGCCTGTCCGTCGATCGTCAGCGTGTCGCTGCTCGATGTCGCCACAGCCGTCTGAACGTAGCTCATCGACTGTAACGAGTTGACGATGAAGAAATCCTCGCTGTCGCCCGATGGCGCGAAGGCACCCGCCGCAGTCGGCGTATTGCTGCCGTAAGCGCGGGTCTTACCGCCGCTGTATTCGGATACTGTGTTGCCGCTGGCCGCCAGAGTGCTGTCCGGGCCGGCCGGCAACGCTTGCGCGGGCCCGCCAGGCAGCAGCAAGTTACTGCCGCCCAGGAACGTCTGGTCGAAGAATACCTGGTCCACATCGTCGTTACCAAAGACTCGCGTTAAATAGCCGGCGGCAGTCGGGCCGTGAGCGATGACGCCCTCCAAGTGCATAATCGAACCGAACCGCGGAGAGTCGGTCAACCCGACAACATCGACCCCGATGCGGCGATAATCACCAAAGACATTGACGTTGTGACCGGCCAGAATCTGGGCATTCGGATCGGTGTTCACGTTATCACCAACGCGCAACATCACCGTGCCCTGAGGTGTATTGACGAGGCCGTGAATCATCGCCTCCGGATTGTTCTCTAGTAACAGGACTTTTCCGTTGCCGAGCAGGTTCAAGTCTTCGCCCTGCACACTGGTTTCGCGCACCGTGAAGCGTGCGTCACCGGTGAGCGCCTGAATCAGCACGACACGTGCATTCTTATCGGTTTCGGTGAGGTAGATATTATTGGTAGCCCGTGCGCCGATGGTGCCTGCGGTGTAGCGCTGGGAGTCAATTTCGAGATCGTTGTTGGTGTTGAGCTGAGCCTGATTGAACTCCGCACCTGCGGCCGGATTGCCGATATTACCGCCAAGCGCGTAGAGGTTGATCGTGTTGCCGATGACATTCGCTGCATCGTCACCCGCGATGCCCCCGCTGGCATCGACCAGCGAGCCCGCGACCGTCGATAACGAGACATCTCCCTTGGTGTGAACGATGTCGATTTTCATGTCGCCCACAGTCTCGGTCAGGAAAACGCCGTATGTGCCCGGCGATGCGGGATTGAACGGCGGGATCAACGGATTGAAACCGTGGGTCGCCGACGCAGTGTCGGTGACGTTGAGCACGCCAAGCGCACCACCATTGGCATCGACGTTGATTTCGAGGAAGTTACCCGGTGTGCCGACTCCGCCGCGACCGGATTGATCATTCGTGTCGCCGATCAGGTTGTTGCCCGCCGTCATCGTGATGTTGCGGGCGGTGACGTCCGCTGTCGCGAACCGGCCATCGTCCAGCGCGTCAATGATTGCCGCAGGCGAGTTCAGCGTCACATCGTTGGCCGTCGAACGGATCGCGCCGACGCGCAAGTCGTCCGTCTTCTCGGAGATCTTTATGTAGCCATTTGTGAGGGCGTCAATGTGGTGCTGGTCACCGGCCCCCGGCGTGCCGCCACCAACGATCTCGGTGATACCGAGCACATTGATAATCTTGGGCGAGACCGCGAACTCTTCGGCTGCCTTAATGATGATGTTCGCGCCGGCGGTGATACCCGCAAGCCAGCGGTTCCCTGCACTGTCCAGGGCTCGAATGTCGTAAGTGCTGTCGATATTCGTCGCGCCGCCGCCAAACGCACCGGCGTTGAGTGCCGGTCCCGATGCCGCATCGGGCGTATTGAAGAACGTGTAATGTGTCTGCCCGGGGCCGGGATCGCCGAAGCCCGGAGTGTATCGTACCTCGACTCCACCACTGGTGCCGACAGTCGTCTCCCTGACGCTTCCCTGCAACAGCAAGTCGGCGTTGCCTCCAGTGGTGACCGCATCAATGATCACCGAGTATGCACCAGCGGCCCTCAGGTGTCCCTGCACGTCGAGGTAGGCGTCACCGTTGGCGCTTAAGGCCTCGACGGTGAAACGCTGCGCCGGAGTCAGTGAGTTCGACGCTGTCGCTGACGATGTGCCTGGGTTTAAAACGATCGCCGTATTCGGCGTGCCCACTTCGGCGAGCTGAATGGAAAGGCCGTCGGTTGCCGCGATGACAACGTAATACCTGCCGTTCACCAGTCCGCCAATTTCGTCGGCGCTGTTGTAGCGCACCAGTTCGCCCGTGAAGAACAAGTGCTGTCCGAGGTAGATGGAACCGTCAGTTCCGCTGGCACGCGCCGTCAGGAACGAGGTCGTGCCCGGCAGTCCGGCGGCATCGACCACGTCGATGTTGACGCGATGACCCGCATCCTGACCGACGTCGCCTAGCGGCGTCTCGATATCCAGAACGTTTGTGCGCACCAGCGACAGGCGTCCGTCGCCTCCAGTATCGCCGCGCACTTTCGTCGCGCGCACATTGCCCTGCGAATTGCGGATGATCGTCGTGCCAATCGGATTTTCAACCAGCCCGTTCAGCAGCACAAGGGCACCGCTGAAGTTCTCGATATCCACCCGGGAGGGCTTGACCGTCCGTTCGATGTCAAAGGTCAGAGACAGTGACGGCGTGACCAAATCGACGATCGGATTAACCGTGTCATTCAGCACATCGATGTTGTTGATCTTGATATCCGATGCCGAGAAATTGGTGATCTTGACCTGCTCGAACGAATCGCGGAATTCCCATCGACCCGTGCTGCCTGAGATGACGTCCGACTTGAGGTAGGCCTGACCCGGATCGTCGTTGAGCACATTATCGACTGAAATAATGCCGCCCGATACCGCGCTGCTTCCGACCACATTGTTTCCGCCATTCACCGATATGTTGACGGCTTTCGCAATATTTCCACTCAGGTCAACCACCAACTCGGGCGACTTGCCCGACAGGATGATGACATCGGAGCTGAATGCGATGTTGGGCGTGATATGCGGAGGACTGAAAAATACCGGGCTGTCTGAGCCATCGATCGCCAGTGAGCGCAGGCTGGTGTCGTTTGGCGTGGTGATGCTGATGGTGCCGTTGTCGGTGCTGACAAAGAACGCGAGATGGTTGTAACCGGCCACATCTTCGAGCGCCGGGTCGGCACTCGGATCGCGCGGACCGGCCGTCACCACCGCATCGGCCTCGCCCAGCACCGTCGAGTCGAGTGTGGAACGGTTCACGGAGTCCGCCGATACGTATCCGAACAGGCCTGTGGCTCGTGCAAACGAATCCGCCTTGGTATTCACACCCTCGAAACGAGTGACGAAATCGACTCCCTCGTAACCCGTCACCGCACCATTGCTGCGCAGATTCACCTCGTTCAAAGTGCTCACGTTGACCGTCGCATCGGCAGTACCCACGGCCACGAATCCCCCGCCGTAACCTTTAGCCGTTGCGCTGACATCGAGTTGCGTCACCTTGGATGTGACCGACACGGTTCGACCTGCGAGCGCGGCTGCGCCAGCCACTTCGGCCAGCGTGTTGCCACTGTTTACATTCACGGTCGAGTCGGCATTGCCATCGCCGCCGAGACCGATGCCTGTGGCCTCGGCATTCGACGCCTGAGACGTGCGCGATTCGGCCTTCACAACCGCATTGTTTCCGGCCAGCACGTCGGCTCCGGCTTTAATCGTGACCTTGGTATCGTAATCGATGGTCGAATTCACGGTTGACTGGGCGATTCCGACCAAGCCGCCAGTGGTCGAGCGCCCCGAGTTCGATGTGTTATTCTGAACGAACGCGGAGAGAGTGAAATCACCGCCCGCGATAATGCGGGTGCCGCCGTCAACATAAGCCTCGCTGGAGACATCCTGATTGCTCGTCGAACCGGAATTTCCATAGCCGATCAGCCCTCCGCTGGCATTCGTGCCGTTGGAGGTGGAACTGGTTAACGAGGACGAACTGATCGTCACGCTGCCACCTGCGCGCATGAGCCCCGAACTGACATAACTCGTGACCGTTGGATCGTTGTCGATAGCAGCATCGTTGATCTCAATGCTGAGCAACCCGCCGCCCGAGCCGGACGCCTTGGCCGACGATGTGCCGTCGCCGGTGGGCGGCGAAATTACACTGAGCGGCACACCTCCAGGGCCGAGCAACTGTGCACCGGAAATGTTGCCCGTGATGTCGATTCGCAGGTTCTGCAGGCCTGTCGCTGCGTTAAGATCGACGCTCTCAGGCCCGATGAAATGATTGCCCGCGGCACCCGCTACGGCCGAGAGATTGAGCACTGGACCGCCCGGAGTCAGCGATAACTGGAAGGCATTGGTGTCGTCGAAACCACCCGGGCCATCGAGGTGGACGTAGAAGGTCTTGCCATCCATGCTCACGTCGCCGCCGCCATTGTTATAAGTCATCGGCAGGTCCGAGACCTTGATCAAGCTGTGCACCGCAGAAAGATCGAGGTTGGGAGCGGCGGGCGGCAGAGGCCGGGACTTATTCGTGCTCAACGCGATCGTGCTGCTTTCGATCGATTTAGTGAAGCCTCCGGCCGTCACGACGTTGTCGGCACTCAACGTTATGGTCAGGCCGTCCGGAGACACGCTGTTGATCGTGTAGGTGGCGTTATTTGCACCGGCCCCTGAGACGGATATCGTCTGGCCGGCCCTGAAACCATCGTTGAGCCAGTTTCCGCTGGCCCGAGTGATCTTGTCGTTGTTCCCGCCGGCACCATCATTCACAAACGTCACGCCTATACCGCTTGCAAACGCGTGAAGCTTCAATGTACTGTTGCCGGGTCCGCCGACATCGGCGACTTTATACGTGCCGCCGTTTATCAACCCTCCAATTACCGCTCCACCGCTCACGGTATAGCGGATGAGGTCACCGTTGCCGAACCCGTGATTGGCAGGCCGCCCGGCGGAATCGGTGAATTGGATATTGTTGTTGTCGGCGTTGTTGAGCGTCGCAACGGTTATCAATCCCAGCGCTGGGTCCACGAATGTTGTGGTGCTGCCATCCACATCAGTCTGAAGGCTGGCGAACGTCTTCGCCGCCGGTGCGTGATAGGTAACTGCCTGGCCTTCAGTGAAGCCGTGCGCCCCAACGTCAATCGTATCGTCGCTGTCCGGGGTGAAGGAGCGCAGAGGGGTCGGTCCCGTCGGGTCGTAGGTTGTCAGTTTGACGTGACCTTCATCGAGCACCTTGACGTAATAGAGGCCGCTCGGAGCCACATTGGTTCCGCCGACACCCGGCGAGTAAAATACCCGGTCCCCGTTCACGAAATGATGCGGCGAGTCGAACGTAATGATATCCGTGCTGGCATCAACGCCGGTGATACCGCTCGCACCGTTAAAGGTCGCACCGAAGGACAGGTCATTCACACCCGCCGTTATGACGCCATATTCGCGGCCATTCGTGACTCCGGATGTCGTGGGACCGTCGTAAACGACCACATCGCCGGTGGAGAGGCCGTGATTGAGGACGTGCAAGGTATTCCCGCCGTCATCGGCGGACAAAATCTGGTAGTCGGGACCGCCACCGAAGTTCGGAGTAGCCGCGGCATTTACCGTGATGTTCCCGCTGCCGCTGGTACGCACCGCCGGTGCCATAATATACGCGGTGACATCAGGATCGACCTTGGTCTTGGACTTTGATCCGCCAATCGCGATACCACCGACAGCGGTGCCCTTCGTAATCGCATCTGCCTCGGGATGCTCCGTGGCGGCAACCGTAATATTGGAGCTGACGCTGACCAAGCCGGGGCTGGAGATATACGCTTCGACAGTGGTATCAACCGTCGCGTCGGACGTATTAACGCCTGCCGCGATGAGGCCGCCAGCCACCGCCTGCACAGACGCATTTGCAGTGTCGGTTGAAGTAGCTTTGACTTCCAATGTCGTAGCGCCAGCGGACGCACCGTCCTTAATCTCGCCGTCGAGGTGTGCCTTGGTCGAGCCTGCCGTGCGGGCGTCGGCATTCGTGATTCCGATGCCCGCCACGCCACCCGCGATGCCGCCCGACTTCGCCAGCGCTTTATTGGTGGTGTCGGCTTTGATCGAAACGCTGCCGGAATTGTTGATATCGAGACCGCTACCGATCTTGGCCTCGACAATCGGACTGGAGGTAGCGTCCGCGTCGGCGCCCGAAATTCCGATTCCGCCCGCTGCGGCAGTGAATGCCCTGGCATCCGCTCCGTAATCCGAGGGAGCGCCGGCATTGGCGTTGGCTGTCACGTTCAAGTTGTGGGCCGCGATCGTACCACCACCGATGCTGGCCGTCACTCCGGGTGACCAATTGGCGTTGGCGAACGAGGCACCACCGGCCACGGCACCAATGCTGACGCCGGTCACCGTGGCATCAAGGTTGCCGTCGGCGATAGCATTCACACTTGCATCGCCGGTAAGAGTGATGTGCGCGTTGTTTCCAATCTTCGCCTCTACAGCCGGATTGACCGTCACATATCCAAAATTAATACTGAATGACACGACGCCGCCAGCCACCCCGACTGTGTCAACGCTCGCGATCACCTCCGAGTCAGCCTTGACTTCCAGGCTGCCGACGCTGCCGGACTGACCAATGTTGACGTTGTCTCCGATAGTCGCCTTCGTGCTACCGCCGACCGTGCCTCGGGTGAAAGCCGCACCAGCGCCAACGAGCCCGGCACTGCCTTGTCCGACTGATAAATTCAGGTTCTGCGTGCTATTCGCGGTGACATGGATGGAGTCCGCCGTCAGCACGTTCGCGCCGCCGCCCAGCGAAGCCTGACTCGTGCTCGAGTCCGAAACCACAGCCACAGCCGCGCCAACACCGACCAGACCGCCTGTAATCGCAACCGAGTCTATCGGCAGGTTTTCGTCGATCCGGCTGCGCACCGTGATGTCTCCACCGGCCGAGAGCGTGCCACCACCCGAGGCGGTGGCATTAGTCGCCACGGTGAGAACACTCACGCCTGCACCGCCGGCCACGACGCCACCGGCGAAGCTGCCGGTGAACGTGCGAACATCAAGTTCCTCGTTCGCCTGTACATCTATGTTATCGCCAGCCGTGGTCGCGCTGCCCGCCTCGATGGTAGCCGAGGTGCCGCTGACCGGGATGACGGCGTTGATTTTACCCGAAACGCTTTGATTGAGTTTGCTGCCGGCGACCGCACCCGTGGCGCTGCCGGTCGCGCTGCTAATGCGGCCGGACGTCGGACCGGGTTGATCCATATGAGTCGAACCCATCGTGCCCGTGCCCAGATTGCGGCCCCCTGTAGATTGATCCTCGGCATCGGAATCAACCGAAACCTTGTTGGCGTTCGGGTTAGAATTATTCTTATTCTTCTCCAGAGCGTTACCCGTTCCTCCCTCGTCGTTGCTGTAATCCTTGGTCAGTCCGGTTCCGATGGACCAGACCGAGACTGATCCCGCCAGTCCAACAAAGCCACCGGCACCCGAGACGACAATGCCGTCCAGTGATTTGAGCGCCGCGGCGTTAACCTCAATATCGTCCGCGGCATGAACATCCGCGCCCGAGTTGATGCGCGCGCTGGTGTCATTATTCAGCACACCCACATCGACCGCGCCACCGATACCGACAAAACCGCCAGCCGCCGCCACCACGACTGTCAGCACCGACGCTGAATTGCTGGCATCGACAAACACATCCTGTTCGCCGCTGGCCAGGCCGTTGGCGTTCAAGTTGACGTCGGCATTACCAATCAGCGCCTGAGTCTTGGAGGTGATCAGTGTCACAGCCACGGAGCCTGAAGCACCGACAAAACCGCCGCCGCCTGCGATCGATAACTGGAAGACGTCTTCTCTCGAACGGGCATCCAGAATCACACCATGCGCCTCGACTTCGCCGAAAGCGCCACCGGAAACATTTCCGTCGCGCACCATTTCGCCCGCAAACCCGCCGCCCAGCGCTGTGACGTCGGCACCGTCGGCGATGAATGCCTGAGTGTCCTTTTCAACAACCATCACGCCAACACCCGCGCCAACTCCAACGAATCCGACACCGAGCCCGCCACTGACGATCGTCACGTCAGTCTCATCATTTGATCGCACGACCAAATCGCCACCAGCCCGCACGGTGCCGCTCACCGACGCCTTGGTTTCGCCATTGAGAGACAGGACGTTCAAGCCGGCACCGACGCCAACGGTGGCGCCCGCCAGACCAACGCCGACCAAGGTAATATCTTCACTGGCCTTGGCGATGGCGCGCACGTCATCCTTCGCTTTAACGGTGGCCGCACCAATCGTTGCCTTGGTCTTGTTGTCGCTGACCGTGACGTCAACGGCAGGCGAAACAGCCACGCCCGCCGACACTGCAAGACCGGCGGCCGCAGCCGTGTGTCGGAAATCATTGGCCGCAACCACGGTCACTGACTGCGGGGCACTCGCAGTCGTCTGATCGTTATTGATACTGGCTCCGTCACCAACATAAGCATTGGTGGTCGCATTGATGACGTTGACCGACACCGCGACCGCGATGGCCGCACTACCGGATGCGGAAAGGCCGATCGAATAACTCTCGACATCATCATTGTTGGTCGCCGCTACAATCACACCGCTGGTCATTGCGAAGTTGGGCGTAAGATGGACGTTGCGATTCAGATCAGCATCGTTCACCGCAACCGCAGCGCCATTTTGATCCTTCACCGACGATCCGGCTTCACCGCTTCCGATGGCCGTTGGTGGATTGATTTCACCCTTATCCCGAAGCTGGTTCGCGGTCTGCCCTTCAGCACCCTGGGCTTCTATGCCGGCGGCGTTGCTGTTATCGGCACCGGCCGAGTTGTCGTATTGGACCGCTGCGGTGGAGGCGGACGAATTCAGATCGAAGCCGCCGGTCGGTGCGAGCAGCGCGCTCTGGCCATCGCCGGTAACCTTGGCCCCTTTGCCAATGAAGGCTTCCGTCGTTTTATTCGACACCGTCACTCCACCGGCGGCAGTCACAGCAGCGGTGCCGGAGAACGAAGCCGCGCCAATAACCTTGTCCAGTTCGGTGGTGTCGTTGGCGACCACCCGAACGGTGCCGCTGGCGTGCACGTCGCCTGCGCCGATGCCGAAGCCCGTCTCATCGCCGACGAACGCACGTGTGGTATTGGTAATTACATGAACGCTGACGTCCGCAGTGACAGCCGCCGTTCCAGATGCCGAAATGCCCGCTGCGACCGACGTGATGTCCTCGGTCGAATCCGCGTTGACGTCGATGTCTCCATCGACTGTAGCGTTCACACCGGAGTCGATATAAGCCTTGGTCGTTTTGTCGATTTTGGCGACGTCAACGCCGACACCGACGCCCACCGAGCCCGACAGCGACAACGAACCGGCAACGGTCACCATCGTGGTGTCGTCATTGGCGATGACCCACAAATCCGGAGTGCTGAGGCCGGGGGAAGTGGAGGTAATGTGAGCGCCTTTGCCCACCCTCGCGGTGGTTGTCTCGTTCAGCACATTGACGGTCGCGGCACCGGACCCCGCAACGGAAGAACCGCCGCTGCCAGCCGCCGTGATGGCGATCAGTTCCTCGCTCGAGTCCGCCTTGATTCGCACACCGTCAGCGCCATGGGACGTTATGGAAACATAGTTGCCCGCATAGGCCTCGACGACATCGGTGTGGACGAGCGTGGCGTTGCCGGCACCGACACCAACGTTACTGCCGGCACCGATTGCGGCTGCGATGAGCTTGATATCGAGTGTACCGGTCGCGTTGATCGAAACGTCCTGACCTGCGGTGATCGTGGTGTTGCCAGCCACGGTATCATCCTCGATATAGGCGCGCGTCTTGGTGTCGATCACCTGAACGCTCGCCGTCGCCCCGATCCCGACCGAGCTGGCACCGATGCCGGCATTTGCGGAAACTGAGACGATGTTTTCGGTGGAAAGTGCCGTGAGCGTCACGTCGCCACTGACGTCCACATCCGCGCCCGCGCCAATGTAACCCTTCGTATCCTTGTGGATGATCGCGAGGTCGAGCCCCGCACCAACGCCAGCGCCATCGAGAGAGATGCTCACGCTGCCCGCGAGCGATGTCCAGTCGAGCGTGTCCGTGGCACTGACGCTGAGGGATCCCGCACTGGCTCCGGTCTTGCCGGTGATCGACGTTCCATCCGCAACGCTGGCCTGGGTCGTGGTATTGAAAATATTAATGCCCACGGAACCCGCGACCGAAGCACTGCCGCCGCCACCGGCAGCCGAGACGGCAAGAGAGCCGATGCTGACGGATGGATCATCAACGCCCTTGGCGTTGATGCCTGCCGGCAGATCGATTGTGCCGGTCATATTCATCGTGTGAGTGGCCGAAACGCTCACAGCGCCGTTCGCGTTCACAATTGCGCCACTGCCGTTGGGAGTTCCGATGCTGGCGATGGTGTTGGATCCGCCCGTGCCAGTACCAATCACATTAATCGCGATGGCCCCGCCGACCACTTCGCCGCCGGTAGAAAACGCGACGCCAACGCCAATCGCTTGCAGAGCCATCGTGTGTTCGGCGGTAACAGTCACGCCTCCGGTGGATTCCAGATCCGAGCCGTCGAGCGCCTGAGCCTTCGTCTCGACGTCTATCACGTTGAGGGCGAAGACGCCCGCGATTGACGGATCGTTCGACTTGTTGCCGCTGACCGCATAGGCCGTCGCCACATAATCGTTCCGCTCGCTGGCGGTCGTAACCGCCTCAATCGTGATGCCATTTCCCGTAATCGTCGATGCGCCGCCGACCGTCGCGGTATTGGTGAGATTCACGAAATTGAGCGCGACCGCAGCGGAAACGCTGGTGCCGGAACTGTCCGAGAGGTTGACCGCCATGCCGTCCGCTTGCGCCTTACTGTCAATGCTGGCCTGGGCGCTGACCGTAACCGCGCCAGTGCCCGTGAGATCCGCTCCGTTCGTGACGGTGGCAGTATTGGTCAGCCTTACAATGCCGATCGCGACCGCAGCAGCAACGCCTACGCCGCCACCGCTGGAGCCCGATTCACTGCTCGACGAGGAATTCGCGCTACTCGTGTTGTCCCCTGCGGACTCCATCGTTTTGCCACCGCCCGTATTGGAATTGTTGTTCGTCTTCTTATCCGCCTCACTGTCCGCATCATCGCCGGTGCTGTCTCCGCCTGCGGCACTCGCATGGACATCGAGGACATTTGTGAAGATCAGAACTGATGAGAGGGAAACACCGCCGCCAGTAGCATTCACGTTACGCGCAATCTGGGCGTTGTTGGTGTCGCTGGCATAATTAACCCCGACCGATGCACCAACCGCAGCGTCGTCGCCAGCAGCCTCGGAACTCACCTTGGTTTCGAGAATGTTGGTGTGCTGGGAAGTAACGATGCCGCTGCCCGCCGTGTTCATCTGGGCGCCAGTGCCGACATAAGCCTTGGTGTCGCTTTCGGAAATCACCACTGCCACCGCAGCGCCGACGCCAACGCCGCCCTTGGCACCGTTCCGGGCTTCAGTCGAGGTGCGATGGATACCGATGGCTTCGACGGTAAAGTTGCCCGCATGGCCATTGATATCCGCGCCGTTCGTGATCTGCGCCGTGGTGTCGTTGAAATTGAGGTTCAGGGCAAACGAAGCACCGACACCGACACTATCAGCCACTGCACCGTCGCCGGCAGGCAACGCGTTCGCGGTATTGTCGGTTGTAGAGTGAGCCCGGACCGCCACCGCGCCGATCGTGGAGAGCGCATCCGGACCATCCACGAGTGAAACATCCCCCGTGACCTCAGCCGTGGTCACCACAGCTGCACGATTAATCGCGACGGAACCCGCCACGCCCACATCGTCGCTGCCGGCACCCGAAGTCGCACTGGCGAAAATACTGTGCGTGCGCTCCGTCAGCGTGTCGTCGTCGGAGACATCGTCAGACGTTAGCTTCACTGCGGTGCCGGCCAGTGCGTCATCCCGCGACGCTGCAAGCTGGGCGTGGGTTTCGTCCAAAACGATCACGTAATACGTCTGACCATCGACAAGTCCTCCAACCAGGGCACCGGCAGCTTTATGATACACGACTTCATCACCGGTTCTCAGGCCATTGTCGGCACCCGTTTCAACCACGCGCAGGGCATTCGGATCGGGATCGAAATTGACCGCTCCGTATCCGAACGGAATCTCGGTTTCACCCACCAGCGGCAAGTCGATGAACGTGCCGAACGAGTGCTTATGACCGGTTCCTCCCGTGCCATCCAAATCCTTCAGGCCCGTCGCGCCACCTGCGTCGGCGTTGGCCTTGGTGTCATACAACTTGATCTTCCCGCCACCGACGTCGTTCACAAAATACTCGGTCCCGTCCGTCAATCCGCCGATATCTGCGCCACCGCTGCCGTGGTGGTATTTTACCTTCTGCCCGGTGGTCAATCCGTGCTCGGTGCCAAGGAAGATCGTATTGTCGGTGGCGTTAACGATATCGATCGTTGTGGTCTGAATACCAATCGTGCGATCGAGCATCAACGCCTCGACGATCATGCCGTCTGCGGCGGTGACGGTTCCCGCGACGCGCGCCGTGTTTTTCACATCGACGGAATTCACGGAGACGGCTGCACCGACTGCCGCCGACCCGCCTTCGGTGGCTCTGCCGTCGGCAACCGCGGAACCATTGACATTACTGCCGGACCTCACCGTCAGCAATCCGCCGGCGGAAACGGTCTTGCCCGCAGGAATCTCGGCGCGGGCTTCGCTGCTCACGATGTTGACGGCGATGGCCGCCGCTACGCTGATGCTCCCGCCGCCGTCGTCCGCGGCAGTATCGTCGGAAGTCTCGGCCTTTGCAGGCTTATCGGTACCTGAACCAGACGCACCGCTTTTCGCAGCGCGGTCATTCCCGGCGGTCCGCTTGCTGTCGCCCTTGGATTGAGCATCCTGACCATCGTCGCTCGCCCCGCTGGCGCTGGCCTTGGCGAGCGAACTGTTCTGGCCGATCGAGCCGGCAGTAAACGTTACCGCACCGCCCGCATCAATATTGCGTTGCGTCGTGCCTACCACCGTGTCTTTCGCATAAGTGAATGCGACTGCGGCACCGACTGCGGCGCTGCTTCCCGCCGCTTCTCCATCGGCGAGGGTGGTAACCGAACCCACATGCGCGGCATTTGCCGATAGCGCGCCGTCGAGGCTTAGCGTGCCTCCGGTCCCCAATCGTGCCTGTGTGTCGTAGGTGGCGATCGACACCGCCACGACCGGCGTGACGGCGGTGCCGCCAGTCGCTCCGCCCTTCGCCTCAGTGTCCATCGTGTGATTTGAATCAGCAGACAGAGTTAGGGAGTTGAGGCCGCTCGGCGTCGCGCTGTTCGCCAGTTCGGCATAGGTGTCATTGTCGGCGATATTGATCGCCACCGAAGCTCCGACGCCGGTTGCATCGCCGCTTCCATTCACTGTTGCCTTGGCAACCGCCTTACTTGTGGTGTTCGATTGCGCCGTTAGGGCGACATTCGCTCCGTTGACGTTCACACTGCCGGAAAGATCGGCATAGGCGTCGATGACTGCGATATTCAGCGCGAGCGAACCCGCCACATTGAGGCTGCTCCCGCCGCCCGCGCCGGAAGTCGAGGTCGCTTCAACCTTGCTGGCGGGCACAAGGGCTTTGACGTTGATATTCGTCCCATCAACATTGGCTGTACCTCCCAGCAATGCCGCCACGTTGGGTGTGACGACGTTAATCGCCACCGCGGCACCGACCGCAGTTGCACCACTATCCGTCTTGCTCGATCCATCGGCTGTGGTGGTGACAGTGGACTTGCCGCTGGCGGTGACGTCAAGATTACCGCCAGACGCCCTCACTGAGCCGCCGGTGATGTTGGCGTTGGTGTCCCCCGTCACCACCGCCACGGCGACCGCCGCGGCAAATGTGATATTTCCCTCGTCAGTGCTCGCCTTGTCGCTGGTGTCCCCATCGTTGTTTGGATCCTCCAGGCGCTTCTCTGACTCGTTGTCACCACCAGCGCTTGAATTCGCGCCCCCGGCCGTCGCCTTTGCCTGCGTCGTCGCAGTACGGTCGTTCGTGGCAGACATGGTGATAGTCGCCGCATCGAGCGAGCCTCCCGTAATGTTCGCAGTAGTGGAACCGGTAAAGAGAGTGAATGCGACAGTGGCACCGGCATCCCCGAGCGCGCCGTCAGCGATGGTGGTCGAAACGATCGTATTGGTCGCCTTCACGAGCGCGGCACCGGACACGTCGATATCTCCGCCCGAGATGGAGACTGCCGGCGCGCTGTGCAGGATGGAAGTCGCGACTGCGGCGTCGGTATCGGTGTTGTCGTCGGAAGCATCCTTCGGCAGGATGGTGTTACTTACCTTGATATCCGAACCGGCCTGCGCGGTTAGATTCCCTGTGAGATCGATGTCGGCCGTGCCGCCGATATTGACCGCTGGCGTGTTAAATACGGTGACCACGACCGCAGCCACAGTAGCGCTCGGGTCGTTTGCCGTCGCCGTGATGTCGGTCTTGATATCCGCATCGAAGATGGCGTTCGCAGCGGAGATGACTGCGGCCCCCTGCACATTAATGGTCGCATCCGAAATACTGAGCACTGCAGTGCCGGACAGGGCGTTATTGAAGTAAGTGTCGCCGTTTTCCGTGAAGGTAACATTGGACCACGCGAGCAACGAAACAGTTCCACCCGCCGCGATGAGGCTGGCCCCGCTAAGCGTCACTTCGCTGCTGGCATTTGCCAGCAGCCCCCCGACGATACCGCCGGCGCTCGATGCATCGGCCCACAACTTGATGTTCGGCGCGGTAAAGATTGACCCAGCGTTGATTGTAACCGCGGCGTCCGACTTGATCTCAATGTCGCTGTTCGACGTGATCTGCACTCCGTTCCCGTCATTTACGATATCGGAACTGCTGTGAACCTTTAGGGAATGACCGGTGAGAGAACCGCTGAACGTGTTACTGTTATCTGAGAGGATTACCTGATCATTAAAGACGTTAAGAGGCGACGGCAGGGAAATGCCAAAAAATGAGAGGAGATCGATATCCTTACCACCCGCGAAATCAATGTCCACCGTCGTGCCCGCGAACTGTCCATTGAGCAATCCAAGGCTGTCCGTATCAATCGTCAGTTTGTCACCGATGAAATCGCTCAAATTCAGTCCAGTGCCACCCACGTCTGTGACGCCAAGCTCGGCGCGCTTTATATTCACGTCGAGATCCCCCGCTCCCGCGATTGCGTGGGACAAAACCTCCACCTCAGACAGCGGAAGGATATCGGTTCCCGTGGCATAAAGCTTCCACGCCAGGCCGCCGTCGTTCACCACTCTCAACGTGAAATTTGTTGAAATCCCCGACGCCGCGTAGGCAGCGATGGCGTTGATATCCAGCGCCGGTGCGGTATCCAGCGCTGCGTAAGTGAGATCCGCGGCCAGCAACAGGCGCGGCTCAAAATTCTCAAGATCAAATCGGTCGGTCCGCGTCGTATTCATTTTGGAGAGCCTTGCCCGCGCCTCCCGTTCGAGCCGCCGTTCGGTTAGACGCTTGTACCAAATCGAGAATGTTGACGTTTGCATAAGGACCTCCGGTTGTTTTGAAATTGCCCAAAACATCCAAATGAAACGCCTCAAGGAATTCGCATTACTGGGAGCGCACTTTATGAATTTTTGAGTGCGCGTAGTTCACTGCTTCCTAACCAATTTCGTCAATCGAATTTTGCAAAAAAAAAATTGAACATCCTAAGCATAACGCGAGCCCCCTCCTGATGATATTAAGTTTACTGGCGGCGTTTGCTGTAGCGGACGCGATTTTACCCCGCTTTGACCGCGACGTTACAAAGAACCCGTTTGACACCGATTCGTTCAAACAACAAGGTCCGCCGCGATCATGGGAGCGGAAATTCGAACCAGCAAACGTGAGTCCGCGGCGGCCATGCGGCTGGAGCAACTTTGTGCATTCTCCGGTTCCGAGGACGCTTTCTGGAACTCATGCCTTACACTTTTCGCCGACGTCGCGAGTGCGCGCGCCGTTGTCCTTTATCGTGCCGCGGGTCCGGACGCACAATGGCATGCCAGACTCGCACTCCCTGCGGAACTCCTCGCCGGAACGAACACACCCAATCTGCTGGCGCTCGGCGCGGAACTCGCCGATGAAGCATCGCGCAGCGGCGTCGCACGGCGTTTCTTAAAAAGTGATCCGGCAGCCACCGACGGCTCCTGGCTGCTCGCCATAGGTCACAACAAGAGCACAGCGGTGGTTTTGCTGCTCGGCGCAGTCAGCGAGACACAGGCTGAAGATACGCTCTCTCGACTCAGGCTTATCGCACACGTGCCATCGCTTTTCGCCCTTCAGGAAGACGCAGCACGCTCGGAAGTGGCAGTTGGCCATTTCGCGGCCGTGCTCGACCTCGCTTCATTGCTGAACGCGCAGCGCCGGTTCCTGGCCTCGGCGATGACGCTCTGCAACGAACTCGCTTCCCGCCACCAGTGCGACCGCGTCAGTCTCGGCTGGCTCAAGGGCGAATACGTGCGTCTGCGCGCGATGAGCCACAGCGAACGATTCGAGAAAAGGATGGAGTCCGTTCAGCAACTCGAAGCCGCCATGGAGGAATCTCTCGACCAGGATGAGCCGGTGGTCTGGCCTCCCCCCACCGGCCAGCACCTTGTTTCACGCGACCTCCAGACCTTTGCGGAGGCTCAGGGAGTGAAGCACCTATGCTCGGTTCCGTTGCGAATCGAAGGCGGAGCGATCGCGGTACTCCTATGCGAGCGAAATGCCACAGCCTTCGCCGAGTTTGAATTACGGCTGCTCTCCCTCTGCGGCGAAGTCGCGTTGCGACGCCTGGCCGATCTTGAACGGGATGATCGGTGGTTCGGCGCACGCTGGCTGGCCACTGGAATTGAACGCGCCGCGTCGCTGGTAGGTCCCCGGCACACGGGAACAAAAGTCGCAGCAGTGATGCTTCTCATACTCATCGTATGGCTCCTCTTCGGTAGTATCAGCCATCGTGCCGATGCGCCCTTTGCGCTGCGAACCGAGCAGGCGGCCTTTGTCACGGCCCCGTTCAACAGCTTCCTCGAAGAAGTGAAAGTCGAGCCGGGCGCAGTCGTGAAAAAAGGCGACATTCTGGCGACTCTCGATACCCGCGAACTCACCGCCGAGGAGGGCGGCACTCTCGCCGATCGCGAGGCTTTCTTGAGCGAAGTTCGCAAGGCGACGGCTGCGGACAAGCCTGCGGACATGGCCATTGCAAACGCCAAGGCGGATCAGGCCAGAGCCCGGCTCAAAATACTCCAATTGAGACGCGAACAGTCGGCCATCACAGCTCCCTTCGACGGGGTCGTGGTGGAGGGCGATTTGAAAAAGCGCATCGGTGCGCCAGTGCGCCAGGGCGACGTGTTGTTTCGTATCGCGCGGACCGACCAGTTTTACATCGAATGCCAGATCGCTGAAAGCGATGTGCGTGAGCTACGTCCAGGCGGTTCTGGAGAGGTCGCGTTCGCAAGCAATCCGAAGCTGAGTTTCCCCGTTCGCATCCGGCAGGTCGATCCAATCGCCGAGTCTAAGCAAACCGGCAACATTATCATCGCTCGCTGCGCGGTCATCGGAGCGCCTGCGGATTGGTGGCGTCCTGGGATGAGTGGAGTTGCCCGACTCGACATCGGCCAGCGCAGCCCGGGTTGGATTCTGACACGGCGGACCGTGGACTACCTGCGGCTGCATCTCTGGTGGTAGGGCCATGAGTAGCCAGGGAACATTCAGCGAGTCGTGGTACCGCATCGCCGGACACCGGGTGGCGCTGCGCCCGCACGTTATTGTCCGGCGGCAATACTTCCGCGGTGAGAGATACTACGTGCTGCATGATCCGTTCAGCAATCAGTTCTTCCGCATCCGCCCTGCAGCGTACGAATTCATCGCACGGCTCGATATCGGGAGAACGGTCGAAAACGTCTGGCACGAGTGCATCGAGACAAATCCAGAGGATGCGCCGGGCCAGGAGCAAATCATCCGGCTGCTGGGTCAGCTTCACGGCGCAAATCTCCTTCATTCCGATATCCCGCCCGATACTGCAAAGATGTTCGATCGGTATGAAAAGCGGCGCGCTCGCGACGTGCGGAGCAAATGGCTGAATCTGCTCTACTCGCGCTTCCCGCTATTCGATCCGGATTCGCTGCTGAAGCGATTGATGCCGTTGCTTCGAATCGTATTCAGTGTTCCCAGCGCGTTCGTCTGGCTCATCGTTGTCGGCGCAGGAGTGAAGGTCGTGATCGATCATGCGAGCGAGTTTGGTGCGAGCGCGATGAACACCCTCGATCCGCGTAACCTCCTGCTGCTCTACGCCGGAACGGTGCTGGCAAAAGTCGTCCATGAATTCGGCCATGCGTGCGCGTGCAGACGGCTCGGCGGCGAGGTCCACGTGATGGGCGTTATGTTGATGATCTTCACACCTCTGCCATATGTGGACACGACATCCTCCTGGGCATTTCGGAGCCGGTGGGCACGGGCATTCGTGGGTGCTGCCGGGATGATTGCGGAGCTCTTTCTCGCAGCGCTGGCAGCGTTCGTTTGGGCCGCGACCGGCGACGGTGTTCTTCACTCGCTCGCATTCAATATTATCTTTTCTGCATCCGTCTCGACGCTCCTCTTCAACCTCAATCCCCTGCTTCGATTCGACGGATACTACATCCTCTCGGATCTACTGGAGATTCCAAATCTACAACTCCGCTCAACGCGGCAGTTCGTCCACTGGCTGGAAAAATATGCATTCGGAGTAAAGCACTCCACGTCCGTGGCTGAAACTCGGCGCGAGGCTTCCTGGCTCGGCATCTACTTTGTGGCGAGCACCATCTACCGACTGCTGGTCACCATGGCAATTTTGCTCTTTGTTGCCGGCCAGTATCTCCTGCTCGGCCTTGCGCTCGCTTCCATGGGATTGCTGACGTGGCTATTCGTTCCACTCTGGCGCGGGATAAAGTACCTTGCCACCGCGCCGGTGCTCGGCAGGCAGCGAAGGCGCGCAGTGCTCGTTTCGCTAAGCGCACTTTCGGTAGCTGCCGCTCTCGTGTTTGCCGTTCCGACCCGGAGCAGCTTTCGCGCACCCGGCGTGTTGGAATCCACAGAGCATTCGTTGCTGAGCACTGCTGTTGCAGGGCGCGTCGTCGAGTTGTTGTCGCCGCCTGGCGCGATGGTGGAAAAAGGGCAGCCTTTGCTTCGTTTGGAGAACCCCGAGTTGGAACTCGAGCTCGCCATGGCAGAGGCCCGGGCCATTGAGGCGAGAGCGATGCGCACACGCGCACTGGAAGAATCCGTGGCGGACATCGAGCCGATCGATTCACGCATCGCCGCAGTCGAACAGAACATCGCCCAACTACGGGCGCAACTGGCAGCGCTCACTATTCGTGCGGAACGCCCCGGGCTTTGGCACGCGCCCGAAGTGGCATCGTATCTTGGTGCGTGGATTCCGCGGGGAATGGAGATCGGGCAAACTGTCGGGGGCGGCACATTCCGGTTTTCCGCAGTCGTTTCGCAAGAAGATGCTTCGCGACTTTTCGAAGGCGGCCTGCACGATGGCGAGGTGCGACTGCACGGTCAGTCGGATCTCGTGTTGGCCGTAAAAGAAATGAGCATCATACCCGCTGAACGCAGAAAGCTTCCATCCTCCGCGCTAGGCTGGCTCGGGGGCGGAGAAGTTCCGGTCGCCGTCGATGACGGCGGGCGCGAGGCTCGCGAGGGATTCTTTGAAGCGCGCGCGGTGCTCGCAAAGACCACCGGTGCGGTGATGACCCACGGAGCATCTGGCGCGATTCGTTTTGAACTGCCGCGTGAGTCGCTGGGAGTGCAATGGGTGCGCAAACTCCGGCAGTTGCTGCAAAAGCGTTTTGGCGTATGACAGCGACGTGGGAGCACGCAACCTGCGATCTGCATGAACCGGAGAAGATTCCGCGGGGGCTCGACGCGGCAGCGCACATGTGCGCCGGGGCCGTGAACGGCTGGCTGGCGAAGGCAAAGGTTCGTCGTGATACGAAGCTCGTTGAATCACTGGCCGGCACCGTGGCTCAATTGAGCGACGACACGCTGCGAGAGCGCGCCGCGGAAATGCGTGCCCACTTTCGCAGACATCCGGTTGCGGCGGATCTCCGCGTGGCGGAGGCCCTCGCCATTGTGAGGGAGGCGGCGGCTCGCTCCCTCGGGATGCGGCCATACGCCGTTCAAGTCATGGGTGCCCTAGCGCTTCGCTACGGCTTCCTTGCCGAGATGGCGACGGGCGAGGGTAAATCGCTCACCGCCGCACTCGCCGGGGTGCTCGCGGCATGGAGCGGCCGCCCTTGCCACATCATTACCGTAAACGACTACCTTGCGAAACGTGACCCCGAGAGAATGCGCGCGTTATTCGATTTTTGCGGGGTGACCGTCGGCTGTGTCACAGGCCCTATGGAGCAGACTGAACGGGCTCGAGGATACGCCGCTGGGATCACATACACGACAAGCAAGGAAATCGTAGCCGACTTTCTCCGGGACCGTCTGGCCCTCGGTCCCCGCCAGCGCGCGGCGCAGTGGACCACACGCCTGCTCTGGGAGCCGGACGACATGGTGCGCGGAAGCGTGGTAATGCGCGGACTTCACACGGCCATCGTGGACGAGGCCGACAGCGTGCTCATTGATGAAGCGGTCACTCCCCTCATCATCGCAGGAAGCGGTGCGAGCGGCACCAGCGAGGCATTCGCAGCCGCCTGGAAAGCCGCTGCCGCGATGGAGCCGGGGCGGGACTACCGACGCGACGAGCGGTTTAGGGAGGTCGAATTGCTTCCCCCGGGAATCGAACGCACCGAGATCCTTAGCGAGCAGATGCCCGGACCGTGGCGCGCGCCGGTTCGGTGCCGCGAACTGGTGCATCAGGCGGTCATTGCCAGAGAATATTTTCACCGCGGAAAACAATACATCGTGCGGGACGGAGAGGTAATCATCGTCGATGATTTCACGGGCCGACTCGCATTGAAGCGAAAATGGCGGCACGGACTCCACCAGGCAGTCGAGGCAAAGGAGAGCGTTCAGATTTCCCCACTCGATGAAACGCTCGCCCGACTGAGCTTTCAGCGTTTCTACAGACTGTTCCGCCACATTTCGGGAATGACTGGCACCGCACAGGAGGCTGCCGGGGAATTCTGGCAAATCTACAGTCTGCCGGTGCTCGCAATTCCCACGAACCGCCCGTGCCGGCGGCGCGATCTCCCGGATCGCGTCTTTTCGACTGCGGACGAAAAATGGAGCGCTGTGGCAGATGAAATCACCGCCGTGCATGCCACCGGGCGACCGGTACTCGTTGGAACGCGAAGTGTCGCAGCAAGCGAGACACTGGCGGAAACGCTCCGCACACGCGGACTCGAGTGCGCCGTGCTCAACGCCGAGCGTGAAATCGAAGAGGCGCAGATCGTCGCCCAAGCAGGACAGCGGTATCGTATCACCATTTCTACCAATATGGCCGGTCGTGGAACCGACATTCTGCTCGGCGAAGGGATGGCAGCGCTCGGCGGCCTTCACGTCATCGCCACCGAGCGCCACGAATCGCGAAGAATTGACCGGCAGCTATTCGGACGTGCCGGACGGCAGGGAGATGACGGGAGCGCACAGGCGTTCCTCAGTATGGAAGACGAACTGTTTCGCCGCTTCGCCCCCGCGCCTCTCCGTAGTCCGTCTTTCGCCGGCATCGCGTGCCGACTCGCCCAACGCGCTGCGCAGAGCCTTGCCTTCCGCGCACGGCGCAGCGTTTTGGAGCACGACACATGGCTGGATGAATCCCTCGCTTTTGCTGGACGTGAATGAATGCAGAGATTTACCAGCCGTCTCCCGCTGTCCGGCTATTCGGCAGGACGAACTTCCTCGATTGCCCGCCGATGCGGAATACAGAATACAGCGAACCCTTCGCCGCTTTCTGCACCCGCCCGTCTCCATACACCGTGTCTACCGGATTAAACGGCACATACTCATACGCATCGTAATACCTCGTCCCGTCCTCCGATTCCACACGCACCAAGCGCCCAAACGGCGATTGCTCCAGCGTCTCATACACGATGTGGACGTCCGGCGTCGGGGCCGTCCCCGCTGCTTCGTTGTATTGAATATCGCTCATCCGGCCTTCTGCGTCATACACGATCGTCCTCACATTGCCACGCCCATCTGTCGTGGTCACCGGTCTTCCTGCTTCGTCATTTCTTTCATGTCGCCTGACCCTTCTCCCGGCTCCTGCGCGAATGCGACCTTGATGGACGTGTCGCGCGGCGCAAAGTACGTGCCTTGGCAATATTCTTTAAAACTGTGTTTGATAAAACGACACCTCGATTTCCGCATTAAGTGATGCGGAGAGTTTTAGTATATGACTCTGTATATTAAACCATACTGCCGGGCAGTTGGAATACACTGAAATTGATACCTTATTAATTGATGCCGCGATCCGTCGTAATTCCGTGACGGACCTGAAAAAGCGATTCTGTAGTTCATATATTTCCCCGATAGACCCGCGAACGTTAACCAGTTCACCAGATTCAGAGTGGGCAATTAAACAGATTTCGGTTTTCGCTGACATTTGAATTAAAACCTCAGACCGCCGCGACCTTTAAATAACGATTCTAGTTTCTTAACAGTCCCTTCCGGATCTTTCAATAAGGATGCCGGATCTGGCACTTTAACATAAAGACAAACGGACAAACGGGGTCAGGCGATAAAAACGGACAAACGGGGTCAAAACGGACAAACGAAACGGACAAACGGGGTCAGGCGATAAAAAAGAAATGAATTCATCAGTGGCTCTCGTTTGCATGGGCGATAAAGTCCTTAAATTCGCGCGGATAGTCCCGCTTTATTTCCCCGTTTTTCAACCTCCGTATCGCCATTCCCACATTCGCCGCACTTTTCATCGACAGCTTTTCGGCAATCCAGGCTCGCGACACTGTCGTCTTTTTCCACAATAACTCGGCCATCGCCGCCTTTCTTGCGTCGCCTCCAGTGAGCTTTTTCATTTCCGTCAGGCTCAGTCCGCATGCTTCCAGCCCGCCTGCCATCAGCGATTCCGCCGCCTTCTCTCCGTGCGCCCGGTTTGCTGGCGCGCGCCGGTGGGTTTGCGCCGTCTCCTTGCCGACCTTCTTTCCCAGTATCCTCATCAGCTTTTCCGCAAATTCCTGGCTCCCCCAATACCATCCTCTGCGCAAGTGGCTGCATCTCCGATCCATCTCGGCGTCCGTCGCTGGAACTCCAGCTTTCCTCATTCCCTCGGCGACTGCTCTTTTATCCAGATGCTCTACATACCTCCGCCTTCCGTCCGCCGTATCAGGCAGCCCAAACTCCGCCAATCCTTTCTCCGCACAAAACCACTTCGCCCGCTTTTCCGGCGGCAACGCGTATCCTCCGGCGACGCTGCCCCAAGCGTAGTCCATCACGCTCTCGCCTCGTTTCGGTGACACGATTCCTGTCCGCACAGGATTCAGGTGAATGTAGTCCAGCAGCGCCCGCCCGTATCCGCTCCCGCCCTCAACAGGCACTGCCTTATACCGGTCCCCGAACAGTCGACCCCACTTCCGGTGCCGCACATTGAATCGCCGCGTCACCGTGTTTTGCAGCCACTGCATCCCGGCCACCAGATTTGCCTCGGGCGTCTCGACACACAGATGATAGTGATTGCTCATCAACACCCACGCATGCACCCGCCAACCCGTCATCCCGCACGCTTCCGCGAGCGTCCCGAGGAAGAAACGGCGGTCTTCGTCATCCAGATAGATGTCTTCCCGCCGATTTCCTCGCGCCATTACGTGGTAAATCCCGCCTGCGTATTCGATTCGGATGCTTCGTGCCATTCCTCGCCTTTACCGCCGATCGTCTTACCCGTCCATTTCTTTTTTATCGCCTGACCCCGTTTCCTTCGTTTCCTTGACCCGTTTCCTTTGACCCTTCTAATTCCTTATTTCCTCGTTGCTTTATCATTTAGCGGTGGCGTTCTCTATATCCAAAAAATAGTCGCAAAGCTGCATTCCGACGCTATTCGCCTCAATACCGCGTTTAACGTCTTGCAGGATTAAACGCCTGTCACCTTTTGGAATTCGACTCACAATGAACTCTCCGCGCCGGAACACACTCCGCTGGATCACATCAGGAAATACACACTTATTATATCGAGTGAATAATATTAGCAGTGACTCTCTGGCTTCTTCGTTTTGAGGCAATTTTTCAATACCAGCTAAATCAATAAACTCATAATTTCGCCCACTGCGATACTGTTGAAGTATTTCGCTCAAATCCCGAGTAATTGCATCATCTTTTGCTATAACCAACGTAGCCCTCGCGAAATCGAGTTCAATTGGGGAAAGCTGGAGCTTAACTTTGGAGCCTCGTGAATGGGCAGACTTGATAAAGTTCGCGAACTCGGCAATATCTCCTCTGGCCCAATACGAACTAAGTAATTCGCGTGCGCACACATCATCACCGCGCTCGAAGCCATTCATCCAGAACTTACGCGCTTCCGTTACCTTGCCCTGCTTTTCTCGAAATGTCGCGACCCTAGCATACGCCTCCACGCTGATATCTTCGGCTATCATTTGCTCCCAGATCACGCTCGCTTCGAGTTCGTAATCTGCTTTTGAAAGCATTGCTGCCTGCGCCGTAAGGATCACCGATTTCCAATTCTTATCTGTGGGATTCTCCAGCAAAACGCGACCAAAGACCTCAGAGGCTTGCTTAGGTTTTCCCGCATCAATTAACAGTTGCGCTTTATCGAGCTCCCGCACCAACGACTCTGCATAAATTTTGGCTTCGTTTTCCCGAGCATACACAACAACCAGATTAATACTGCACCATATTATTAACGCGAAAATGAATCTCAGTTTCGTTGTCATATTGATTTACCGGCCGAGTTGATTTTTCGCAGAAAACGGGGTCACAGAAAACGAGAAAACGGGGTCAGGCGACAGAGAAAACGGGGTCAGGCGACAAAAAAGAAATGAATCCATCAATGGCTCTCGTTTGCATTGGCGATAAGGTCCACAAATTCCGATTGGTGACTCTAAACTGTTACGGGGCAGGGGTGGGAGTCGGGGTTGGCGTGGATGTCGGCTCTTCTTCGCTTTGGCCATGGCCGGCATCGACGATGATTCGGGCGCGTTTCCAGGCGGCGATGAAGGCGCGTCCGGCGGCGGTATCGCCGTATTGGAGGACGAGGTCGTCGAGGTCGGGCATGCGTTCGACGAGGCCGGCGATGCGCGTTTCGACTTCGCGGATTTGGGCGCTGCGATTGACGATTTGGCCGCGCGGGGCGCTCAAAAGGTTTGCGTAGCGGGCGATGGCTCCGGTAAGGGCGAGGACTCGGGCGTTGGTGATTCCGCGACGCATGGCACCGGTGTCGTCGCGGGCGGCGTTGGCGAGGTCGCGGATGAGTTCGCAGGTGGTTTTGAGTTCCTGATCGCGGAGGCGGACGATGGCGCTTTTTGTGAAGTCCACCTCGGCGCGGTTGGTGAGGTCGCCTATCTTTTTCAAGTGGATGCATAGTGCGCGAGCGAGCGGGTGGGCGCGGTCTTCGAGGGCGGTCTCGGCGAGATCCTTCGCGCTGGCGGGGCCGGTGGTGGCTGCATAGGCTGCGGCGCTGGCGGAGGCTATGCTTGCGTATTCGAGCTTAAGTGCATTGAAGTCATCCACGAAGTCGAGGGGTTGGGTGACGTTCCAGACGGCGGCGTGTTCGGGCTTGTCGGCGACGTTGATACAGGTGCCGACCATGTCGAGGTGATTGGTGAATCGGTTTTTCATCGGTTTAGTTTTATGGTCAGGTTGTTTTCGCGTTCAGGATTGTTGCTTTTGGCTTCGCTTTAAAAAAGGCAGTCCACGGAATTCACGGAAGCTCACGGAAGCCGAAACATTGCTGGAGTCTGAATCGCCACCCGATTGGTGAGCGGATTTCGGATGGCAAGGGCCTCTGTCCGTGCTCTTCAGTGAATTCCGTGGATACTTCGCTGAGTATCTGAGGTTTACAGAATGGCGCAGCTTTAAACTGGTCAAAAAACGCCAGTTGCGCGGTCGTTGAAGGCCGGGAATGAGCAATTGAATACACGTCAGCGGGCGTTGAACGACGGTAAGTCTCAATTGTGAGAGCGTCAGCGGGGTTTGAAGGGGCGTCAGTGGCCGTTGAACGACGTTAAGCGGCGATTGCGCGGGTGGAAGTGCTCGTTGATCGGATGTCAGCGGGCGTTGAACGGGTGTCACCCGTCGATGCACAATTGTGCTCGGCGGTTGCACGGGGTTGCGGTTCCGGTGAACGGTTCGCAGTGGTTGTGTAGGCTACTGGCATAAGAAAATACGACTGGGATTCGATGGTTTACTTTGCCGGCTACCAGACTGGCTCGAGTTTCGGAACTGCTGGGGCCGCTGGAGGTCGCCTGGGTTATTCATAGCCGGGCGTGGGTCAGCGGTCTCGTAGCTCAGAACGAGTCTGAGAGGTTGTCGGTTTTGCTAATGCTTCCCCCGCTTTTTTCAAAGACAGGTTCCGCATCAACGGCGCTCCTTTTCGCGTACCCCCCCATGGTGTCAATAACGTGTTCAAGTTTTTTCCGGATTCGTCGGAAACTGGTCACTCACGAACAACAGTCCGCCCCGTCTTTGCCAGATCATCACCGTAAACGCCGACCTTGCGAAACGTGACCCCGAGGGAATGCGGGCGTTATTCGATTTTTGCGGAGTGACTGTCGGCTGTGTCACAGGCCCGATCGAGCAGATTGACCGTGCTCGCGGTTACGCCAACAAACATTTTTCACACTTTCTCGCTGCGTCTTCGTCTTTTCGGCTTATCCGGCAGGACGCACTCCGGCAATTGCCCGCCGGTGCGGTGCCGTGAGCGGCAAATCGCGGAGTTCGTCAAATGCGTGCCACTCCTGGCCTTCAGCGAGTTTCCGCGGTTTCGGCGCACGGTGGACGTACAGGAAAACACGATGATGAGTGAATGGGTATTCGCTCGAGAAAATCGCGGTGTTCTTTGGCTCGCCAGAAAGCGCCGGCAGTTTCCACATCCCGCGCCACCGCGCGCCGGATTGATATTCCAAAAGGAGCCTTCCGTCGTGCGTGATCCACGCACAGTGCTCGACAAGGTCCACACGCTTTTTGCGCGGCTTTTTCAGCGGGAGATTCGCCGCAGTCCCCGCGGCGTGCGCGTGGCAGTGGCCGCGCACCGGACATTCCCCGCACCGCGGAGCGCGCGGCACGCAGAGCAGCGCGCCGAGTTCCATGAGCGCGGCGTTGAAAAGACCGGGGCGTTTTTTCGGCACAAGCCGCTCCGCTTCGTCCCATAGAATCGTCTGCCCTTTCGTGGAGTCAATCGGGCCGCGAAAATCCAGCAGCCTCGCCAGGACGCGGGCAACATTCGCATCCACAATCGCCTCCGGCAAATCGAACGCAAAGCTCGCCACCGCGCCCGCCGTATAGCGCCCAACCCCTGGCAGCATGCGGATCACAAAGGCAGACGCGGGGAGTTTGCTCTCATGATGTTCCACCACATATTTTGCCGCCCGGTGCAGATTGCGGGCGCGGCTGTAGTAGCCGAGCCCCTGCCAGAGCGACAATACGTCGCGTTCGCTCGCCGCAGCGAGCGAGGGAAAATCGGGGAACCTCGCCAGCCAGCGATGATAAAACGGAATCACCGTGGTCACCTGCGTCTGTTGCAGCATGAGCTCGGAAACGAGAATCGCATATGGGTCTCGGGTATTGCGCCACGGAAGATCGCGCCCCGCCTTCCCAAACCACGCAATAATGTCTCTCTGAATGCTCATCCGCGCAGCCTCAAAGGATGTCCGTGAAAGTGCAACGAAAAGTCCCGCTCGCCGCGCTCTGTTTTCCGCTCGCGCTTCGGTGCGGTTCCGCCTTTGCTCCGGTGCGAATCTTCGCAGCGAAACTCCCATAACATGACACACACCAACTATATCTTTGTGGACTATGAGAATGTCCGCGGACACGACATGGACCTCAGTCTCCTGGAGAATCTGAAGGTCGAAGTGATCTTCATTTTTGGGAAGCGGCAGAATGATGTCCCGGTCGAACTGGTGCAGGCGATGTTGCGGTTTGCCGGACAGTTTCGCATCGAGAAGCTCTCGGTCGAGGGAAGGAATGCTCTGGATTTCGTGCTGGCGTATCACATCGGGAAGGCATCGGCGCTCGACCCGTCCGGTCACTTCTTCGTGCTCTCGAAGGACACGGATTACGACCCGCTGATGATCCATCTGCGGGCGCATCACATCAAGGCGCACCGTTACGGGACATTCGCGGAGATACCGTGTTTCCCGGCGCGCGCGCCTGTTCACAGGCCTCCGCAGAAACCCGTGCCACCGGTTCCCGTGCCCGCAAGGGCCGGGAAACTCCCGCCGGCGTCAAAACCGAAAACGCCGGATGCGGATTCGGTGCCGTCGGTTGAAGAGCGCGTGAAGATCCTGGTGGAGCAGTTCGAGCGAACGCCTCGCTCCCGGCCAAAGCGGGAGAAAACCCTCCGCTCCAGCCTGAGCGCGCACTTTGGGAAACGGCTTTCGGAAGAGGACATCTCGGCGACTGTGGCGGCGCTGGTAAAGCAAGGGAGTATCGAGATATCCGACAAAGGGGTGGTAAACTGGACGTTTCGGAACTGATTCAGAACTGAATCACGCAAATCGTCCTACCTTTCGAAATTGTCACAAAATAGCACGCGACCGGAGCGAAAGCTGCTCCATTATACCGGAACTCACATCTCCACCCGACCTGCATGAACTATAAAAAGATCCTTTCTACAGCCATCGTTACAGCTATTTCCGCTGCGGCATACTTTTGGCCTGCGGCGCAAATTCCAGACGTTGCTTCGACGTCGAATCAGCCAGCCCGCGAGCAGGTGTCCGTTGCCGAAGTTGCGTCTGTGGCTCCTGCCACGGTTTCGGCTGATGATGCAGGGCCGTTGACGATCTCCGCCCAAGCGGCGGCGGCGGTGCCGAGGGATGCTGATTTTTCAAAGATCATCGCGTTTAATAGTTGGGCGCAATCCTGGAAGTCGGCGGACGCTCAGGGGCGCGAAGCGATGCGCGAGGAAGGTTTGCGGCTGGCGACGGTGCGCCGTCCGGAGATGAAGGCGCTGATTGTGAAGAGCCCCCGAATGGCGCTCGACCATGCGGTGCCGCGTGTGATTTTGCAGGATTTGCCGGACGAGATTGCGGCGCAGTTGGAGCGCCCGGTTTCGGCGACGGGTAACTTGAATGTCTATCGTGGTCGTCCGCAGGGGCCGGTGGCGGAGGGGACGGAATTGACACTTCGCTATTTCGAAACGGCGGGTGGCAAGAGCTACAAGGCGCGTGTTTCGGATGAGCTGGAGACGCTGAATTCCACAAAGGCCGTGGCGCTGCGCGGTGTGGCGATCGACCGGGAGTTTGCGGTGGCGTCGAACGCGGTGCGGCAGCTTGAAAAAGGCGAGCGGATTTCGAACACTGCGATTGTGGAGGCGCTGTGCCCGGTTTCGGGAATCGTAACGCCGGAGCCTGCGCCGGAGGAACCGGTGACCGACGAAACCCCGACCGTGCAGATCGGCGAACGCATCATTCGCCTCTGCAATGGGACACACGTCCGCGTGTTGGAGGAGGAATACAATGCGATGATCATGGCGTCGGGAAATGCGGGCGCGGGATTCTTTAAAGACACACATCCCGGCACATCGGCCGAGGCGATTGGAAATTTCCGCTGCCTGTATGTTCGCATCACTTACCCCGACCAACTGAAGGCTCCGAATACCGAGGACAGCGCACACACCGACATGCGCAACGTTTCGCGCTTCTATTTGGAGAGCAGTTTCGGGCGGATGACGACGACTTCGACGGTGACGCCGCTCATCACGCTTCCACACTCGCAGGCTTGGTACATAGCGAAGGACAGCGAGGTCGATGGGCTCGGGCTCGTGCACAGCGACGCACGCTCGGAGGCGCGGAAGCTCGGCTACGATTCGAATCAATTTAACTGCACCATCGTCCGCGTGAACGGCGGTCCTCGGCTGAGCGGGATTTCGTGGGGCGGCGGCGACAGCGTTTGGGTTTCGTGGGATGGAATGGATGTGCTGAACCACGAGTGCGGTCACTCGCTCGGGCGCAACCACGCGAACTTCTGGACGACGAGTGACGGATCGGCAATTGGCGTCGGCTCAAACTCGGAATACGGCAACAGCTACGACGTGATGGGTGGCGGCGGCGGATTCGCGGCTCACTACAATTCCAAGAGCAAGCGCGACCTCGGCTGGCTGAGCGACCCGTATGTGCATCGACCATCGGACGCACCGAGCGCGAGCGGTGTGTATCGCATCTTCGCCTACGACCAGCCGCAGCTCGAAGAAGGCAGGCGGTACGGATTTCGCGTCGGCAAGGATGCGCAGCGGCGGTTCTATTTGGAATATCATCCGGCGTATAACACCGAGTGGGCAAACTCGCTGCTCATGATCATCGACGGCCTCGGTTCAAATTGCGGACATCTCATCGACACGACGCCGGGCAGCCCCGGAGGAAAAGGCGACGGCGGAATTCAGGTCGGGCGCACGTTTAGCGACTACGAGTCGGACATTCATTTCACCGTGTTGTCGAAAAACGCGACGACTCCGGCATCGCTCGATTTCGAATATCAGCGCGGGCCCTTTCCCGGAAATACTGCGCCGACTTTCACATCGCTCACGACGAGCGCGACGACCATCGCGGCGGGCGGGAGCATCACTTTCACAGCGAACGCGACAGACGCGCAGAACGACACGCTGGCTTATCACTGGGAATTTAATGACGGCGTTTACGGAACGAATGCGCCGACTTTTACACGGACATTTCCGAGCGTGGATCAAATGACGGTTCACTGCACGGTGTCCGACATGAAAGGCGGCATCGCGCGAAAGCATGTCGTCGTCAACGTCGGTGCCCATGGCCGTGGCGTCGTCGCGGGGCGCATCACGAATGGCGCGCAACCCGTCGTCGGCGTGCGCGTGACAAGCGACAACGGCAAGTACGCGTTCACCGATAGCAATGGCGACTACGCGGTGAGCGACCTGACTGCGGGTGCTCACACATTTACGACGCTGCTGACCGGCTACACATTTTCCGAGAGCTACGTGAGCCCCGTCACGGTCGTCGCGAACACGACGGTGAGCGGCAAGGACTGGACGGCAGCGAGCGTTCCGGAGCTGAGCATCGTTGCTACAAACGCTGCGGAGGGAGGCGCGAATGGTTCGTTCGTGATCACCCGTACGGGCGACACGACTGCCGCCTTGGATGTGACTGTCGCTCCGGTCGGAGGCACGGCGACCAAGACGACCGACTACACTTTCGCGCCGGATTACGTCGCAAGCGGTTCGCTTTATAAATTCACGATTCCCGCCGGACAGGCATCGCTTTCGGTGGCAGTCGCTGCGGTGAACGACACTGCGGCGGAAGGGCCGGAAACGGTGAAATTGCAGCTCTCGGTGGGCGGGTATCAAGTCCGCGCCGGCGGCGTGGCGGAACTCACGATTGCTGACAATGACACCGCGCTGCCGGTTGTGAAAGTGGTGTCACCGGACTTCTATGCGAACGAGTCGGGCGACAACGGCACATTTGTTGTTTCCCGTACCACGACCACTGGGGCGCTGAATGTCGTCGTCGCGTGGAGCGGCACTGCGACGAATGGATCCGACTACGCCTCGCAGTCAACGACGGTGACGATTCCCGACGGCGCGGCGTCCACGACCGTCACGCTCGTTCCGACGAATGATGCGGCCATCGAAGGGCCGGAGGATGCCACCATCACAATTTCCAGCAACGCCGCCTACATCCGCGATGCGGCTGAGCGCACCGCGACGGTGACTATCACGGACGACGATGTGCCGGTCGTGAGTGTCACGGCGATCGACGCCGATGCAAACGAAGCGGGTCGTGATCCCGGCATGGTGCTCATCACGCGTACCGGCTCTACCGCTGCCGCGCTCACGGTTTACTACGGGCTTTCTGGCCGCGCGCTTCATGGCACCGATTACTACGCATTGCCGGGGCAAATCACCATCCCCATCGGAGCGACGAGCGCAGCGGTGATGATCACGCCGTACGACGACGATATCGGTGAGACCGACCCGGAATCGGTGACGTTCAACCTCACGACATATAACAACGCCTATCAGCTCGGCACGGCGTTCAGCGCGACGGTGAATATCGCGGACAACGACGACAAGCCGCTCGTCGCCGTACGCGCCGGCACCTCCCCGGCAGAGCCGGGAACGGCAGGCACGTTCATCATCCGTGCCATCGGGTCCGCGACCGGCAACATCACAGTGAACTACACGATGGGCGGCACAGCCACGTCCGGCAGTGATTACACAGCGCCGAGCGGCAGCGTGACGCTCTCGGCAAACGGCTCCGTGGAGGCGACAGTGACTATTCCCATCCTCAACGACGCAGTCGCCGAGCCGACGGAGACGATCGTTTTGAACATCACACCCGGCGCGACTTACAAAGTCCTGAACGACGGAAGCGCAACGCTGCGACTGAAGGATGAGGACGCGGGCGACCGCGTGATGGTCTCGACTTGGAACGACGGAATGGCGGAAGCCGCGACGCCTGATACCGGCAGGTTTTACTTTTCGCGCGGCGGAACGGCTGGCGACCTCGTCGTGAGCTACACCGTGAGCGGGACAGCTATTAACGGCACCGACTACGACCTGCTCAGCGGAACCATCACGATTCCAGATACAGCCACTGGCGCGGACCTCGTCGTCTCGCCGATCAATGACGCACTGCTCGAAGGTACGGAAACCGTGACGGTGACAGTCGTAGGCGGCCCCGGTTACGGAGCGGACCTTCCGGCGAGCGCGACGCTTTATCTTGCAGACAACGAGACTCCGGCTGTGACCGTCGGATTCGCGAGCGCCACTGGAGCGACGACGGAGGCGCTTGTTTCGGGCAATGACTGGCGCGACGTCGCTGTGACGCTCGACGCCGCAAGCGCTGACGCTGTGACTGTGGAATACACCAGCGGCGGCGGCACCGCGGCAGGCGACGATATCGACTGGGCTTTCCTTGACGCCGCGAACGGCAACGCTCAAATCCCCGGTGGCGTGCTCACATTTGCTCCCGGCGAGTTGTCGAAAAATATCCGCGTGCGTGTCCGCAACGACGGCGTGAGCGAGGGCAGTGAAACCGCGATCCTGACGCTGAAGAACGCGCGCTTCGCGCGCATCTCTTCGAGCCGCACTTCGCACACACTTACGATCAGCGATGCAGACGATCTCGCGGCACGTGTCCGCTTCATCGTCTCCGCATCTACAAAAGGCGAGGGTGAAGGAACCGAGCCGCTGCTCATGGCAGTGCTCGATCGTCCGCTCACTGCAAGCGCCACTGTGCAGTACACAGTTGGTGGCACCGCGACAGCAGGCAGCGACTACACACTTGCGCCGGGAACACTCACATTTGCAGTGGGCGAAACGGTGAAGCTGCTCCCATTTACGATCCTCACGGACGGAGTCGCGGAGCCGGCGGAGACCGTGATCGTCACGCTCTCGAATCCGACGAACAGTGTGCTCGGTTCGCCGGTCACACACACCATCACACTCACAGACAGCAACCGTCCGACGGTTTCGATCTCAGGTCCCGTGGACATCGTGGAGAGCGGCGGTGCAGCGAACTACGTAATCACCCGCAGCGGCGCGACAACATTTCCGCTCACCGTGTCTTTCACCGCAGGCGGCGCCGCTACAGCGCCGGACGACTTCACAGCGCCATCTGCGAACGTGACCATTCCGATTGGCGCGCTGAGCGCTCCTCTGGAGATCTCGCTAAACGATGATGTCCTCGAAGAAGGTGATGAAACGTTAAGCATTACGATTTCGCCCGATGCGGGCTACGACCTCGGCCCCGTGTCCGCGGTTACCACCACAATTGAAGATGACGACGCGCCGCCCGTCCTCGCAATCGTTTCGCCGCTTCGCCCGGAAGTCGCCATTTCTGCATCGAACGGAATCATGCTCGTTGTGGACGCCACGAGGCAGACGCCAACTGGCATGGTGAATGTCCCGTTTACGTGGACAATGCTGAGCGGCCCCGGCACGGTGACGTTTGAAACTGCGACGACCACGAGTGTCGCAGCGTCGTTCTCGGCAGCGGGCGAATATGTCCTGCAAGCCAGCGCGACGTATGGAACGAATACCGTCACCGACACAGTGAAGGTGAACATCGGTCAGACCCTGGCAGCGCAAACCATCGGCACGACCACGGCGGCGGGTTCTTGGAGCGAAGCAGACACGATAGCCGGATCGCTGGTCGGCGGAACCATCACGCTCACCGGTGCGGGGAGCGGCATTAGCAGTAGCGGCACCAGCGACGGATTCTACTTCCTGGCAGCGCCGCGCACCGGCGATTTCGACCTCGTAGTTCGGATTGCAAGCTTCACAAATCCGGGGGCCAGCGGTTCGTTCCGGATGGGGTTGATGGCGCGCGCTTCAAATGCCGCAAATGCTCCGTATGCGATGACGATGCACAAAGGCGCGGGCACTCACACTTATCAGGCGCGACTCACAGCGGGAAGCGCTCCGTATGCTTCCGATGGCGCCACCGTTTACCCGATGCCCCGCTTCATCCGCCTAGTGCGAGCGGGCGATAATTTCAGCGCCTACTATGGAGCCGATGGCGTCGCATGGACACAACGGGGAGCAACACAGAGCATCCCGGCAATGGGGGCATCGCCGCTTGTTGGCCTTGCCATCACCAGCGCAGTCGTGGCCAATCCCTCGACTGCCGTATTCGACAACGCGAACTTCTATCTCCCGACCAACATCGGGCCAAACGTGAACGCCGGTGCCGCACTCACGGGCTCCGGGCCTTGGAACATCGACGCCACCGTGACCGACGACGCTCGCCCCGTGCCGGCGAGCCTCGTGCCGCTCTGGCTGCCGGAAAGCGACGTCGCATTTGCAAACGCGACTTCCGTGGATACCGGCGTGACGTTTGCCTCAACCGGCAACTATCGCTTGCGCCTCACCGCGAGTGATGGAGCAATCACGACATTTGCCGACACGACGGCAAACGTCACCGCGGGCAGTCCGCTGCTCTCGTGGCGGCAGACAAATTTCGGCTCCACCTCATCCACTGGCAACTCCGCGAATGACGCTGACATGGATGGAGATGGACTCAAGAACATCCTCGAATACGGGCTGCTCACCTCGCCCACAGTGCCGGGAGGAGTGCCATTTACCGTCGCCGCTACGCCCGGCAATTTCGTCCTCAACGTCAACCGCGACCCCGCGCGTAACGATGCCACCATCACCATCGAAGCCGCCACCAGCCTCGGCGGCAGTTGGACACCAATGGCACGCAGCACGAACGGCGGCGTATTCACCGCACTCGTCGGCGAAGCCAGCGTCGTGGAAACCGGCGCAGGGCCCGTCGCGGCCGCAATCACGGTCAGCACCGCGGGCACGCCCGCGGGCCGGTTCTTCCGCGTGAGAGTGGAAACTTCCACTCCATAGCCGGGCCCCCGGGGGACACCGTCGAGATTGCGTCACAGAGTGTGCTTCAGTTCATCCAGCCATTTGTCGTATTCCGCGAGTGCGCGGCGGGCTTCCCGGTCGGCGGCTTCCAACGTGCGCTGGGCGCGCAGGAAATGGGCGGCGGTGTCGGCGGGGAGCTCGCCGTCTTGATTTGGCTGCATTGCGAGACGCTCCGCGACTTTGTTGCCGTATCGGACGATGAGATCATCCTCCAACGAGAGAAAGAACTGCGCGCTGCCAGGCTGTCCCTGCCGCGCGGCGCGTCCCACAAGCTGGCGATCGATCCGGGCGCTCTCGTGGCGTTCCAGGCCGATGACGTGCAGCCCGCCGGCTTTCTCGCTTTCCGGCGGCAGCGGGATGTGCGCGCCGCGGCCCGCCATGTTTGTAGCGATGGTGACGACACCCGGCTCGCCGGCTTGATGCACAATTTGCGCTTCGTCGGCGTCCTGTTTTGCGTTCAGCAGACGGAAGGGAAAGCTCAGCGCCGCGAGCAGCTCTGCGAGTTCCTCGCTGTTCGCCACGGTCCGCGTGCCGACCAGCACGGGCTGCCCGCGCGAGTGGCGGACTGCGATGTCCTCTACGACTGCGCCGAGCTTCGCGGCGCGGCTGATGAACACCCGATCCGGCAGTAACGCGCGGCGATTGGGCTTGTTCAGCGGGACGACTGCCACTTCGAGTCCGTAGCTGCTGCGCATCTCGGATGCAGCCTCGGCGGCGGTGCCCGACATCCCGCAGACCTTGCCATAGAGCCGGAAATACGCCGGGCGCGTGATGGTCGCTTCGCTCCCGTTTTCCTCCTGAACCTCGACACCCGCCGCAGCCTCGACGGCCTGATGCAGCCCGTCGCGCCACGTCCGCTCAGGACACGGACGCCCGGTGAATTCATCCACGATGACCACCTTTCCTTCGACCACGATGTAGTGAACGTCGCGGCGCAATTGCTTCCGCGCGTGCAACGCATTCTCGACGTATTGCGTCCATACCCGGCGAATCTGCGCGAGCACGTCGTCCGTCAACGCCGCGCTTGCGGCAGCGCGGCCTTCCGGCGTGAGTGCGAGCCGGGCTCCGGGCGCTTTCGCGGAAAAATGAACGCCCGACTCCAACTCGCACGCCAGCCGATCCGCGAGCCGGTACGGCCCCGCCTGCTCGCAAGGCCGCGGCGCGCCCATGCTGATGATGAGAGGGCTGCGCGCTTCGTCGATGAGGATGCTGTCCGCCTCATCCACCACCGCAAAAGCGTGCCCGCGCTGCACGGTATCCGCTCCGGCGCGTGCGGTGCCGAGCAGCATTTCGTGGAACATCGCAGCCTTCCCACCGCCCGCCGCCTGAATCGCAAGCTGGTCGCGCAAGTAGTCAAAACCAAACTCTGTGCCCACGCCATACGTCACGTCTGCGCGATAAGCCGCGCGTTTCTCCGCCGGAGGCACGCGCTCTTTCAACAACGCAATCGAAAGCCCGAGCAGCTCAAAGGCGGGTCGCGAAAACTCGCAGTCTCGCTCGGCGAGATACGGATTCACGGTGGCGACATGCGCGCCTTTTCCCTGTAGTGCAAAAACGAATGCGGGCAGCAGAGCGACGACCGTCTTGCCTTCGCCCGTCGCCATTTCCGCGAGCATCCCGTCGGCAAGCGCGAGGCCGGCCATGATCTGGCAGTCGTAAGGCTCCATTGCGCTCGCACGGCGGACGCTCTCGCAAATCAGCGCGACCGCCCGCGCTGCAAAATCTCCCGAGCGGTCACGCACACGCGATTCTTTGCGAAACGAGTCGGTTAACTCGCGCAGACGCGGATTATCAAATCGTGCGAGCGCTTTGAGCTGCGTGCGGATCGCCTCCACCGCTCCGGAATATCGGCGTCGCGTTGCGTCTGCACTCGTGCGGAAAAAGAGCATTTAAAAAGTAACCCTCGAGTCCCGTCGCGGCTCGGAATCACCCGCGCAGCGGCAATTCTTTAATACGTCCCGCTTCGCGGGAAATACAAAGCCGCGAAGGGACTCGCGGGCTACTTTTCGCGCACGCGTCATTTCTTCTTTCGCGCCGCTTTCTTCGTCGGCACAACTCGTTCAATCAGCACGACGGGGTTCCACTTTTCCGGCTTCTTCTGCTTGGTCATCCACTTCATGCCGCTCTTCATCCAGTCTGAGCGCCACACATCATAGGTGTAGCATTCATCATCGTCGCTCACTCCGAATTGAAATCCACACGCCGGGCAAATCTCCATCGACGCGCCGCCGGACTCGCTGCGCGGAGCTTCTTTGAGGTGGTCGAAACCACAGACGGGACATTGATGCTTCATAATTTTGCGAATGTTACCGGACCCAAGGCGGCGTGGTGATGGGCTCGCCGGGCTGGCGGTCCCAATAGCTGGCGTCGCGCGGACGGAAGTAGGTCTTCGTCGTTCCATCGCGGTTGTAGGCGCCAAATGCGAGAGTCCGCAGATTCATCACGCGAACCGTGGCTCCATCGAGTTTCATCGGCAGTTTTTGCGCAACCGCCTGCTCGCGAAAAATCCACGCTTTCGCCGCATAGTCATCGGGCGACGTTGCTTTGAAATCCGCACCGTGCCGGTCGAAATGATCCTGCAACGAAGCCATCGCTCCCCACGTGACGCGAGTCGGCGGAGCAGTCGTCGCGACCGGTGCCGGAGTCGGCGTCGCCGGACGCGGCGGCACGAATCCACCACCTTTTCCGCCACCGCCAACCGCAGGACGCTGCGAAGAAGTTGCCGCGCTTTTTGTCGTGAAAGTCCCCTTCCCGATTGGATCGCGCGCCGTGCCGACCGAGTAGTAATACCGCGTCCCCGGTTTTAAACCCGGAAGTGTGACGCGATGCTCCGCAGCCACGCCGTCTTTGATTGTCTGGTCGAGCGCCGCCTCATTTTCGCCCCACTTTATTTTCCCGCCCGACGGTCCATCGGTCTTCCAATGAACCGTGGCAGACGTTGAATCGAGTTCGACATCTGGATCACCGAGCAAGGAAATCGCCCGCGCCGCAAACGGAAAAACGAGGTATAAAAGGACGAGGAGAAGTTGACGCATGTTCTGCAATGTATGCGGCATCAAGCGGCACGTGTCCAGCGGCGGCTTGCGGCCCCTTCATTACCCGCCGGACTTTACGGATCACTTGATAAGCCGTTCCATCGCCTCATCCTGATCAGCACCGAGTTCCCGCGCTTTCTCGTATAGTTTCTTCGCTTCTTCTTTGTCCGGCGGGGCTTTGGATACCTTGACGACTGCCAGATTGAAATACGCGTCGGCGTATCGGGGGTTGAGTTCAATCGCCAGTCTCAGCTCCCTTTCTGCGACGTCCATCGAACCTTTCTGCGCATAGGAGATGCCGAGATAATTGTGGGCAGTGACATTGCCCTTATCGATTGCGATGGACTTACTGAGCGCGTCGATGGAGCTGTCGTAATTGCCCTGTGAATAATAAACAATTCCGAGCGAGGTCCAGCAAAGCGGGTCGTTAGGAGCGAGGGCAACTGCTTTGAGGTAGCTCGCCTCTGCGTCCGTCAGTTTACCTGCGCTCACCTGGCTGGTGCCGAGATTGGAAAGCAGTTGGACATTGTCTGGCGCGAGAGCCAGCGCCTTCATGTAGAGCCGCTCTGCCTCTGCAAACTTGTGTTTTTGAAATGCCGCCTTCGCTTGATCCGCGAGCGGCTTTACGTTGTCCGGGAGTTCAGGAAGCGCGGTGGCCCGAACGGAAACGCCGGTTTGTGACCTGTCCGCTTCATGGCCCGTTGTGTTGTCGCGCTCCGCTTGCCGTGCATCGAAGCCATCGGCGTGTGCAGCGATTGCAGCAAGCAAAAAAGGGAATAGCAGGTGTCTTTTCATAGCAGAAAAAGATAAAAATACCCTCCGTCTGTACTCGGGTCACGCGAAGAATTACGACGGCCTCCATGCTCATTGATTGTCGGGATCGGAATCGGCGAGGAAGTTTCCAGGCATCTTCCCCACGTTCAAAGCGCTTTTCATCATGCGCTTTTCTGTGGTCGATGCGAGTTGGGCGCGATTTTCGGCGCAGTCGTTATGCGGTAACAGTAAACTGTGGTGGCGTTTTCCGCAGGCCGCGCTATCGACTGTGTGAAGACGCCACACATGAGTACGCCTGCGATTACCATTCAGAACCTCACGAAGGAATTCACACCGCCTTCCATGTTTCAGCGTGGGAAAATCACGGCTGTGCGGGACTTGTCGCTCACTGTCGAGGCGGGGCATGTGTACGGGCTGCTCGGCCCGAACGGCTCGGGAAAAAGCACGACGATGAAAATCGTCCTCGGGCTCGTGACGCCAACCTCCGGGCGGACGTTCATTTTTGGGAAGGACAGCCGTGATGTGGAGAGCCGGGAGGCGGTCGGGTTTCTGCCGGAGAATCCTTATTTCTACAAATTCCTTACAGGAAAGGAGACGATCGTTTTTTACGGAAAGCTGTGCGGACTCGGCGGGAAAATGCTGGAGGAACGCACGAAGGAATTGCTCGCTCTCGTCGGGCTGGAGGATGCGAAGGACCGGCGCGTAGGCGGATATTCAAAGGGGATGCTCCAGCGGATCGGGCTCGCCCAGGCGCTCGTCCAGGAGCCGCGACTCCTCGTGCTCGACGAACCGAC
>JANMGP010000002.1:0-17891 GCA_031374705.1 Verrucomicrobiaceae bacterium
GCGTGGTGGCTATTATTTTTGGGGCGTGCCTATGCTGACCCATTTTCGTGTGTGCGATGCGTTGGGCCTTGTGTGTTGAACGGCGCCCCCCCTACCCCCCGCCAGCCGGCTGGCTGGTAAAAGCGGCAGCAGGCTGCCGCACTCCATGGCGCTTTGCGCTTGGCTTCAGACGACCAGTCTGCCGCCGCCGTTCGGGGGAGTCACCCGAAAGTCTCCGAAGCACCCGATTAAGGCGAATTTGGCCATTCGGAGAACTCCGAAGCGCCCGACGATGGACAATTTGGCCAGTCGGAGAACTTCAAAGTGCCCGAGTAAGCGTATTTTGCCAAATCGGTAATCTCCGAAGCATTCAATTACAGGTAATCGGGCCATTCTGAAAACTCCGAGGCCTAAAATTACCGATAATTTGGCCATTCTGTGTTTTCCGTATAAAAAAAGACACCACTCCTCGGCACCGCTCATCTCTGGAAGTGGTCAATTTATACACTTTTAACGCCTCTTTATTCTACGATAACGCGTCTGTATGTCGTTGCCTGCCCGATACAGTGGACAATCAGTCTGTCACTGCCGTCTGTCCCCCGTCTGTCCCGATGTTCCGCGCCTTCGCCGACGAAATCGAATTGCTCGATGAACCTGAACGGCAACCGCCGACCAGTCTGGTCTGCCCAATCAATCAGCGATTGATATTCTGCCCGATACTGACAGAGCCCTTCAGCACCCGCTCGAATTGACGCGGCGCCTCGACGGACGAAACGGGCGGCTGATTTCGGCGAATCCGGCGCTGTTCGGCTCTGGCTTTTTTCCTGCATGGAGCGGTCAATTTCACGGTCGGAACGCTAATCTCAACCGTGGTCTAGTCAATCGATGTTCAACGGGGCCGCGTGGACAATCAGTCTGTCACCGCCGTTCCCGTTACCGCCGTTCCCAAAAGCTGGTAAAGCGATGCACTTTGTAAGTTTCGTTTTCCAAAAGTTTTCTATGCGGTCACGCTCAACGAGCGATTCTACAGGTTTCCGTCGCAAAGCCATCGGATGTGCGATGTTTGATTTCCAATGTGCGTGTATCCTTCATCCGAAGGTAAACCGGGCGCTTGCCATCGAACGGGAATCCAGGCCTGTTTTCCCATACTCGGCGCCCTTCACCACTTTTCGCGTCCATTTCATAAATGATCGCCTCTGTGGGAGCGAACAACTCCACCTGTTTTCCCGTTTGAAGCGGCCCGCTGTGAACCGAGCCCCCGCCGATAGGAACGTAATTCTTCGCCGTGACGACCAGATCTCGAGACGAGCATCCAGTGAGAAACAGAATCGGCAGCAAAAACTTCATGCGTCAGGATTGTCCCAGCTACTGACAAGCCTCACACGTCCCGCCATTCCGCATCGCCTCGATCGAGCACACCGCTTTTTCATCCGCCGTGAACTCTTTCTTTTCCGCGGCGGGGCGGCGGTCGCGGTTGGCGCTGTCGATGGAACTCTTGTTGAGCGTGCGTAGGTAATACGTCGTTTTCAGGCCGCGTTCCCAGGCTTCGCGATACATGAAGCTCGCGGTGCGGGCGTCGCTTTCGCCGAGCCACAGATTGGTGCTTTGCGCCTGGTCGATCCATTTTTGCCGGACTGCGGCGCATTGCAGAATCCATGTCGGCAGGATCTCAAATGCGGTCTTGTAGAGGCGCTTGAGGTCGTCGGGGACGCGGTCGATTCCTTGCACGGAGCCGTCGAAGTATTTGAGGTCGGCGAGCATGTCTTCGTCCCAAATCCCGAGCGCTTGGAGGTCGCGCAGGAGGTGGTCGTTGGTGCGGATGAATTCGCCGCTGGCGTTCGACTTGGTGTGGATGTGTTTATATGTGGGCTCGATGCACGGGGTGCAGCCGAGGATGTTGGAAATGGTGGCGGTGGGCGCGATGGCGAGGCTGTTGGAATTGCGCATGCCTTGTTTGGCGATGCGGGCGCGGAGGCCGTCCCAATCGAGCCGCGATTTGCGGTCCACGAGGATGGGGATTCCGCGTTCCTGCTCCAGCATGTCGAGCGTGTCGAGGGGCATTAGTCCGCGGCTCCACTTCGAGCCTTCGTAGCTGGGATACGCGCCACGCTCGGCGGCGAGGTCGCTGCTGGCCTGGTAGGCGTAGAAGCCGATTGCTTCCATGGCTTCGTCGTTGAAATCGACGGCTTCGAGCGAGTCGAACGCGACGCGTTTGTCGTAGAGCGCGTCCTGCATGCCCATGACGCCGAGGCCGACGGGGCGGTGCTTTTTGTTGGAGTTTTCGGCGGCATCGACGGGGTAGAAGTTGATGTCGATGACGTTGTCGAGCATCCGCATGAGCACGGTGATGGTCTCACGGAGCTTGTCGTGGTCGAGCGCGCCGTCGGGTTTCAAATGCGCGGCGAGGTTGACGCTGGCGAGGTTGCAGACGGCGACTTCATCGCTGCTCGTGTTGAGCTCGATCTCGGTGCAGAGGTTCGAATTATGGATGACGCCGGCGTGGTCCTGCGGGTTGCGGACGTTTGCGGGGTCCTTCCATGTCATCCATGGGTGGCCGGTCTCGAAGAGCATTTCGAGCATCTTTTTCCAGAGCTGGAGGACGCGGACTTTGCGGCCCCAGATTTTGCCGTCATCGACCATGCGCTCGTATTCTTCGTAGCGGCGCTCGAAGGCCTGGCCGTAGATCTCGGGCAGGTCTTTGCAATCGCTCGTGCGGAGGAGTGTCCATGTGGCGTCTTTCGGCAGGGTGCCGTCGGAGATGGCTTTGAGACGTTTCATGAACACATCGGGGATCCAATGCGCGGTGTTCATGTTGTGCGTGCGGCGGCGGTCGTCGCCGGTCTCTTTGCGCAGGTCGAGGAAGTCCTCGATGTCGGCGTGCCACAGTTCGAGATACGAACACAGCGCGCCGGGGCGCTTGCCGCCTTGGTTTACGGCGATGGCGATGTCGTTGCTGACTTTGAGAAACGGGATGACGCCGGAGCTTTCGCCGTTCGTTCCGTGAATGTGCGCGCCGGCTCCGCGAATCGCGGTCCACGAGCAGCCGAGTCCGCCCGCCCATTTGGAGAGGTGCGAGAAGCGGCGCCATGTCTCGGTGATTTCTTCGATGCTGTCGCCGCAGTAGAGCAGGTAGCAGCTCGAAAGCTGGGAGTGCATGGTGCCGGCGTTGAAAAGCGTGGGCGTGGACGAGCAGGCGCGGCGGCTTTTATAAACGGAGTAAAACTCAGCGGCGCGGGCTTCGCGGTCGTTCTCTTTGATCGCGAGTCCCATGGCGACGCGCAGCCAGAAAATCTGCGGTGCCTCAAGGCGCTGGCGCTTGCTGGTGACGGTGTCGGTTTCGTGGATGAGGTAGCGGTCGAACAGCGTCTGGATGCCGATGTAGTCGAACTGCAAATCGGCAAACGGATCGAGCGCGGCGGCGAGTTTAGGGAGGTCGAATTCCGCAAGGCGCGGGTCGAGGCGGCGGAGTTCGATGCCCTTCGGAATGTAGGCGAGGAACGCCTTGCGGTGCGCTTCTTTCAGCGTGTGCGGGCCGTCGGCGACCTTCCACGGAAGCGTCTCCTCGTAGATGTAGCTGAGCAGGATGCGCGCGGAGAAAAAGCGGGCGTCGGCATCAAGATCGAGCAGCGACTTTGCGTTCAGCACGATGGTGTCGCGACGCTCGGTCGGCGAGAGGCTGATGGACGTGGAGCGCAGGAGGCGCGCGAGCACATTGTCGTCGGACAGCGAGAGATTCAGCCCGATTTTTGCAAACGAGATGCGGCTGCGGATGTCGGCGAGCTGCTCGCGCGTGGCGAGTTCCATCTGCGAATCGGAGTCGTCCGAAACCACGCCGCCCATCGCGCGTTCCGCAGCGCGGCGGGCGCGGTATTTTCCATAGACAAGAGCGACGCGCGGCTGGCCGATGTCGATGAGCGTCTCCTCGACGAGATCCTGGAGTTGCTCGATGTGAATGAAGCTCGGGCGCTCTTTGCGCATGCGGAATTCAATTTCCGCCTGCACCTGGCGCCCGATGCTTTCCTCCTGCCCCTCGGCGAAGCAGGCTGCCGCGACTGCGCGGGCGATCTTGTGTCCGAGCCACGGCACGACGCGAGGTTTCCCGGAGGCATCGGCCGTTGGCTGATCGCGACGGATGACTTGCGGGAACTCGCCTGCTTCGGCGTGTTCGGGTTCGTTTGTGAGGGTGAAGTTGGCTGTGCTGATACTCATTGGGCGTGGCTAGGGCTGGATGTTTGAAGTTGAAGAAAAAGAAGTGTGCGGTTTTTGCCCGCAGATTTCGCCGATGGCGCAGATTTCCATACACGCAAGCGAGCGCAGAAACTTTAATCTGCGCAATCTGCGAAATCTGCGGGCGACACCGGTCATGTTTAGATCCTCGGAACCGTGATTCCGCGCTGCGACTGGTATTTTCCAGCGCGGTCTTTGTAACTCGTCTCGCAGATTTCTGCGGCGGCGAGGAAGAGCACCTGCGCGAGGCCTTCGCCTGCATAGATGCGGGCGGGCAGCGGCGTGGTGTTGGAAATTTCGAGCGTCACGTGGCCTTCCCACTCGGGCTCAAACGGGGTGACGTTCACAATGATGCCGCAGCGGGCGTAAGTGCTCTTGCCGACGCACAGCGTGATGACATCGCGAGGGATGCGGAAATACTCGATGCTGCGTGCGAGCGCGAACGAGTTCGGCGGCACGAGGCAGGACGTGCCCTTCATATTGACGAACGACTGCTCGTCGAACGCCTTCGGGTCCACGACGGCATTATAGACGTTCGTGAAAACCTTGAATTCATCCGCCACGCGCAAGTCGTAGCCGTAGCTCGACAACCCGTAGCTGATGACGGGCGCATCGCCCTCCTTTCGGACGAGTTTTTCCTCGAAAGGCTCGATCATCCCGTGCTCTTTCGCCATGCGGCGAATCCATGTGTCTGCGTGAACTCCCATGATTAAACGAGGTCGTCCTCCGCTGCGTTGGTGACGCTCCCGCTGGTCTGGTATTCCGTCACTCGGGTCTCGAAAAAGTTCTTTTCCTTGCGCAGGAAGATCACTTCGTCGAGCCAGTCAAACGGGTTCGTTTTCACGTTTGAGAGTGTCGGCAGACCGAGCCCGGCGAGACGACGGTCAGCGTTGTACTCCACGTAGGTGAGGAAGTCAGCCTGCGTCATGCCCACGCCGTCTTCCGGCAGGCAGTCGCGCACGAACTCCTTCTCCAATTCCACGCCTTCACGCATGAATTCGACGAGCTCAGCGCGGAATTCCGGTGTCCAAAGGTCGGGGTTCTCGGCGATGAGCTGCGAGAGGATGTAGCGTCCGAGCTCGATGTGGTTCGACTCGTCGCGCAGCGTGTATTGGAACATCTGGCCGATGCCGGTCATTTTGTTCTGCCGATGGAGCGAAAGGATCATCGCGAAGAGCGCGTAAAACTGTGTGCCTTCCATGACCTGCGTGATGCCGAAAATCGCCTTCGCGAACTTCTGCTTGTTCACCGTTTGCGTGAGGTCGATACCCATCTTCAACTCCGGCATCTGGCGCGTGATGAACGCGTTCTTTTTCTGCACGCTCGGGATGTCCGTAAACTTCGCGGTGACTTCATCGAGGTCGATGTTCAGCGAGCCGATGATGTGCAGCAGCGAATCCATGTGGATGGACTCCTCCGCGATGTGGCGCAGCGATGCGTGCTTGAGCTCCGCAGCCGTGAGGTTGTCCTCGATGACGTGGAGCACCGAGTCGCCCACGATGCCTTCCGCGGCGGAGAAATAGCCCACGCCCATCTCGATGATCCAGCGCTCCTTTGCCGAAAGCGCGTTGGTATTCCACTGCTGCGAATCGCGGGTCATGTCGATGACGTCGGGCTCCCAGTGGTTCGCCTTCATCTGCTTATAAATGCGATACGCTTCGTGGTATTTCAGCGGGAGAATATTTAGCTCGGCGCTGCGCATGCCGTTGATAACCTTCTTTCCTGCAAGGCGCGCGCGGGCTTTGGTCTTATCGAGGCGGAAGGTTTTCGCGCCCATCTTGTAAACGACGAAATCGCCCTCCTCGGTGGCGGCGATTTTGTCGTCGGAAAAGGTCAGTGAATCGGTATCGGAAATGGCTGCTGTCATGGAAATAAATCGGTTGGTTCAGAAAACGACGAAACCACACTATATTGTGGTTTTGTCGGCGAACTACGCTTTCAGTAGCGGTCCGGACGCTCCACCGTCAAGCCACGGAGGTGACAAATTCGTGTGAAAAAGTGCTTGCCGGATGTGGGTTCGGCCTCGCAGCCCTCTTGGGTGGCTCATTTGCAAAAAATCACCCCTCCGAAAGACTAGAAAAACGGACACCAACGGCCCCGCAAGGCTTATGAATGCTGGATTTCTCCGTCAACCGCAGGCGCGCAAGACCTGAATTGGAAAAAAAGAGCGCTGATTTTCTTCAAAATTCTGCCTTTGGCACGGCTCAGCGCTTCGAGTCCCGCAGCATCGCCGACAGCTTCTCCGCCGAAAACCTGCCCAGCTTTTCCTTGAAAAACGTACCGGACGGCGCGCCAGCCGGCAGACCGCAACATGCACCGAGCCACGTCGCTCGTACCACGTCGCCCAACGCACCAATTCCGAATCGCCGGAGGTGGCGGATCGAGTTTCCAGGCACATGCCGGATGAGCCGCCGACCGTGACTCGTCCGAACGGAGAGAAATGCCGCATTTTGCAGCATAGCCGCGTGTTTCATCCGCTCGGCGAAATCGTTCACTACGAGCCCGCCGCCCGGCGGAAGATGCGCGATACGCGCAGTCGGCACATACACACCCTGGGCGGCCCGCGTGCAGCGGAGGGAAAAATCGAGATCCTCTCCGCGAATCCAGAAGTCCGTGCGATGCAGCCCTGCTTTTTCTAAAGTCGCACGCGAAACGAGCAGCGCTACTCCGGTCGCCCACGTGAACGGCTCGGGCTGAGGCCCGCATTTTTCCAGATACTCGGCGGGCGTCGCAGCGCGGCGGAGGATGTCGAATTTCGCGCGATTGATGAGGCCGGGAAACCAATTCAGCCCGCCGCGGGCATCGGTCGCCTGCGGACACGCAGAGCCCGCATCGCCCATTGCCGCGAGAAGGGACTCGAGCGTGCCGGGCTCGACCACGACATCGTCATCGAGCACCCAGATGTGCGTGAGGTCGGGGAATGCCGCGAGCGCGGCTTTCTCCGCCAGCGCAAGACCGGCACCGCATCCGGGATTCCCCGGTGCTTCGACGTAAATCGCGCCGCTGCCTTCCACAACTGCCCGCGTCGGAAGGTCCGCCGCGTTATCGGTAACGACCATCCCATGCAGCCTAACGGAGCTTTTTCGGAGCGAGTCGAACAATCGACCGAGTTCCTCGGGGCGGCGATAGGTGGCGGTGACGGTGACGACTTTCACGCCAGCACCGCAGTTGATTTCTCCAACATGATCGCCCCGCGCCGGCGAAGCGACTCCACATGCTCGAAAATCTCCGGCCACACTGCGTCGGGGAGCAACTTGGTCATGCAATAAGGCTCGCGGAATTTGCAGTAATCAAAGCACGGTCGCCACGGACAGATGTCGCGGATGACGAGATGATGCAAGTCGCCCCACGGACGAAACCAATCGGGGTCCGTCGGCCCGAAAACCACGATCGCCGGACGCCCGCAACTCGCCGCGAGATGCCCTGGCCCCGAGTCGTTGCAAATCAGCAAGTCCACTCGTCCCAGCACGTCCACGAGCTCGCTTACGGAGAGCGCCGGGACCACGCTGTCCGCGAGCGGCGCGAGCCCCAGTCCATAGCCGTCGGGGTCCGGAATGAGGGCCAGATGAAAGTCGAACATCTCGCGGAGCCGGCGGACTGTCTTTTCAAAATACGCCTCAGGCCAGCGCCGCACCGCGATGCGAGCACCGGGGTGGAGCACAACGAGCGGTTTCGCGATGCCGGCAAACAGCGCATCGACCCGCGCCGAACGATAGGCGCTGTGTTCGAGCATCGGGTCGGCACTCTCCATGTTTGCAAAACCCAATGCTGCTCCCAAATTGCGCCAATCCTCCACACGGTGCTGTTTCCCGCGTGATCGGCGAACGGGATGTGAGAGAAAACGCTGGCTGCCTTTCAGCGGAAACCCATATCGCCGCTTTGCGTTCACCAGCCACATCAGCAGGTGATCGCGCGGGTCATTGCGGACCGAAACCGCGGCGTCAAATCGCTCGCGCCTAAGCCGGCTCATTAGCCCTACCAGCTCCGGCCAGCGCCACGCCCAGAGCCGGTATTTGCCGCGGTATGCGCTCCACGGCGCATCGTAGGAAATGAACCGGATCTCGGGGAACGTCGCCTCCAGCAGCGGTCGGGCGTGCGGCTTGCCGACAAGCGTCACGTCATATTCCTCGACGGCCGCGCGCAGCAATGGCGTGCAGAATGTGAGATCGCCAAGCCCCCACAACTCCAGCACAAGGAGCTTCGGACGTTTCTCGGGATGAGGTGTCACCGCGAGACGAGTGCCGCTGCTCCGATCCGCAGTCCGGGCACCGACGAGGATTCCGCGACATCGAGAGTATCCATTTTCAAATACCCAGCCGCGCTAGGATTCGTGCGGACCTCAACGCGCTTTTCGTTCACCAAAATAATCCAGTATTCCTTCACTCCCGCCTGTGCGTACGCGAGAGCTTTGTTCCGGTCGTAGTCCTCGCTGGTTACCGCGACTTCGATTACTAGTTCTGCGGTTTTTGGATGCGCTTCCCAAAAATCTGCTTCGCGACCGAGAACTACTGAAATATCGGGCTCCGGCTCGGAGCCTCCTTGCTCGCAGGTTATCGGTTGTTCCAAACGAACCAAATACGTCTCATCGGAAACAAGCTGGCAGACGAGTTTAAACAGGCGTGTGGCGATGGATGCGTGAAGCGGTGACTTGGGCATTTTCGTAAATACGATTCCGTAAAGAAGCTCCGTATTCTTTCCCAAATAGCCCAGCGAACCGAGCGCTTGATACGCTTCGATGCTCAACGGATGAACGTAGTCGGTATTTCGTGGATCCGGCAAAATGACGGTGCTCATGGGGAGGAGCGTAGCGGGAAACTTGTCGCAGGCAACGCCTCACATTGCATTCGCTACAGCCCCGGCGGCAGATCCGTCGGCGGCTTGCCCGCAGGGCGCGTGAATTTCTCGCCGTACTTCGTGAAGCCCGGCACGAATCCCCCGTGCGACAAAAAGAAACGTCCGTCCTCCACACCCATGAAGCGATCGAGCCGCGCCGCTTTGCCGGTGCCGTCGTGACTGAACGATGCCACGCCGAGTTCCGTCCATTTACCTGCCGCATCGCGGACCCAGCCGTTGCCGTATCTTGCTTTGCGCTGAATGTGTCCGTTGCTGCCGCCGAAGTTCTCCGAAAACGAGTGCAGCCCGCGCAAATACTTGCCGTCCTTCGGTGCGCGGAAACTCGCGATCATCATCCACTTTTTATTCTCCGGATGAAAATACCAGCCGGTGTATTCCGTGTGTGTGCCGTCCGGTTTCACCGCGACGATAAAACGCTGCGTCTCCCCCGTTTTCCATTGGTAACTCAAATGAGAATGGCCGCCGGTTCCCTCGTTGCCAAAGACGCTCGCCTCCACGCCTTCACCCTTTGCCAGAAGTTGCGTCTGATCATCCGCAGCGACCGTGCTGCGATCCTTGGCCGTCTGCCCGCTTGCGGCATCCCAAACGGAGAAAATAATGCGGCGCTCCTTCGCGCTGTTCACCTGCATTCCGAAGTATCCGCGCGAAAAACCGCACGCCATGTAGAATGTGTAAACCGGATCCTCCACAGCGGTGACCTCGTTGTAGAAAAGCACCACGTCTTTTGCCTCGGTCGGATACGCAAGGTGAACGCTCGCGGCATTCCGACGTGACTCCAGATTGAAGTGTGCGTCAGCTGTCGCAGCACCGTCCAGAACAAGTGTTTCGAGCACAGGCAAAGCGCCGCCGAGGGACTCCAGCCGGAAGCGCGTGTAGCCGGGTTGCGCAATCGTGAACTCGCCAAAGGTGGCATTCACAGCATCCGCGCCGCCTTTTAAGGAGACCTCCCGCGATTCCGTACCGACGGTCATTTTCAGCTTCGCCTCGGTGTCCGCCGCTAGCTTTACGCTGAGGGCCACGGAAATCTTTCCGGCCGTCTTAATCTCCCCAAACCACGAGATGCTCTGGCCCTTCCAATCACTCGCGCCGGTTCGCGAAGAAATGCGCGCAGCGTCCGGATTCGGGTCGGAGTATCCGGTAAAAGCGGGGACGCGCAATTCGGCGCGGGCCGAGACGACGATCAGTAGAAAACAAAGAAGCAAATTTTTTTTCATCCGGTGTTCAACTAACGGGTTTCCCGTTTCTTGGAAATCTTTTCAATGAACCGGACGTCCACTCCTCCGAGATTGCATCGCCCGGTCAGCGGTCGAACGTTTTCCGGACAGCGGAGCCGCTGCTAATTGCGGCCCTTCACGAGTTCCATCACGTTGCGGGTGCGGTCAATGGGCGCTCGCAGCCCGCCGCCCTGCGGTGCCGGTGCGGCCACGGGTTGCTGCGGCTGCGGAGGCTGTGGCGGCATCACTTTCGCCGCCTCCGCCTGTGCCGCAGCAACACGCGCCGTCGGGCTCTGCTCCTTGCCTTGACGGCCATAGACAAAATATACGATGGCAACGACGACGATTAATCCGATGAATCTCATATCGTGGGTCAGAGCATAGTCCGCACCATGCGTCGTGCCTGCGTTGGATGTGATTCACAGGAGCGACGGTTTTCAGTAGGTCAGTTTTCAGTAGTCGGGATAGCGATTGACCTACCGACCCACCGCGCTACTTCCCGCCGCGGCTCTCGAAGTGCCTCCGCAGACCTTCGACGATCGCCCCTGCATACTCCCGAAAGATGCTCTTTCGCTGCGCACCCGCCACGTCTCGTTCGCCCTCAAAATCACCCGCCTGAATCCTCGCGTAGGTATCCGCGTGATTCATCCGGTAGGGCTCGAGAAAGACCACCGGACAAGTAAACAAGCGGTTCGCGAGAAGATTGCGCGCCCACACGAACTCGTTCTCACTCACCCGCGACGCGTTCCCGGTCGTGTAGGTGAATGCCGGCAGCGACGTTGCCTTTACCAGCGCATCGTTCACCTGCACCGCAGCCGCCAATTCCTCGGTGTGCGTGCCTCCGAGCAGTTTCGCCAGCATCTCGAAACGCTGATCATCAAAGCGCAACTCGCCTGCGCTCATGCAGCCATGGATGAGGGTGTGCAAGTCGTTGCGCAGGGTAAAAACGGGTGCCTCCGGGTCGCTCCAATCGTCCGCATTAAAGTGGACGCACACGACCATATCCGGCTTCAGATTTTCGTTCACCAGCCGCGCCCGCTCGCGGATTTCCGCCACGCGGTAAAAGAGCTTCTCCGCCTGCCATTGCACCGTCTCGGCCTTCCGCGGGTCGCGCGGGCCGTCGTAGTTCTCGCGGATGTCGGCGATCCCGAGCAGTTCCAGTTCCTTGCGCCCCTGCGGGCGGAGGGCATCCACTGTGAACGGCGACGTCGGCGCAGCGGCGTTTCGAGTGAGGACGACTTCCGCACCGAGGGCACGAAGCGCCGTCGCAGCGTGCTGCGACACAAGGAGTGACATGTCGCCTTCCTGCACCGGTTGGTCGCCCGGCATCGCAAACGACCGCTCTTCCATCAGGCCCCACTTTCCCCCGATGTGTCCCGGATCGAGGACGATCTTCACCCCGAAAAGCGGCTTGTCTTTTCGCGACTTTGGAATCGCCGATGCTGGACGCCAGTATTTCGGCACCGCTTTCCGCGACGCCTCGTTCGTTGCAAACCGCAGCTTCATCGTCTCGGGAGGCGTCAGTGTTTTGTATATCGTCGCATCCCCTTCCGCCACTTCGATCACCCCGTTCCATGCGCCGTTCGGGGCATACACAGTGTCGAGCAATCGCACAAATTCCGCGCGCGTCATCGACTCTTGAAACACATCCAGGCGCGACCAATCCGGAGCGGCCGCGAGCGGGCTCAGCCGCTGGGCCCGGCTCGAATCCGCAAAACACCACAGCAACGCGATGACGAATATCGGGACAACCTTGAAACAAGACAGCTTCACAACAGCGAGCCTCGCAGCGCCGCGATCGTTGCTAATAAAGGCGTTGTTTAACCCGGCGCTCGAAACCCGATCAGTCATACAAATCAAATGCAAGAGCGGGCCCCCGTCGCACGGTTATTTCATCAGCCCATCCAGCGTCGGCTTCATCGCCTCGGCCCATATTTTGTAGCCGGCGGCGTTCGGGTGCAGGCCATCGGGCATGATGTCTTTGGGAATCTCGCCGTCGGCATCGAGGAATTTCCCGGTGAGGTCGAGGTATGTCACCGTCTTGCCGTCGCCGTATTTGCTGATGAGCTCGTTGATTCCCTCGACCTGGGTACGAAGGCGCGAGCCCTTTTTGTCGCGCGGGAAAACGCCGAGCAAAAGGATCTTGGCATTCGGCAGCTTTGCGTGGACTTGCTCGAGGATTTTCTTAATGCCGCCAGCCACCCACTCGGGTTTCTCTTCGGCAAAATGTCCGATGTTGTTCGTGCCAATCATGATCACGACGGCCTTTGGGTTCAGGCCGTCGAGGACGCCGCCTTCGATGTGGCCGAGCGTGTCGTCCGTGCGTTCGCCGGATACACCAAAGCTCACCGCGTTATACGGCGCGTAGTGTTCGTTCCACGCTTCTTTTCCGCGACCCGGCCATGCGTCGGTGATCGAGTCGCCGAGGAACACGAGCTGGATGCCCGGCTTCTTCCCCGCTTCGAGAAAACCCTTGCGCCGGCCTTCGTTCCGCGTCGTCGGAGTCACGGCGGATTCGGCAGTGCGCGCCGCGGGTTTGGGCTTTGCAGGAGCGACCGGAGCGGCTGGAGTTGCGGCGGGAGCGGCGGGTGCGGCGGGTGTTTGTGCGAATGCGCTGCTGAGTGCGAGTGTGGCGACGAGGATGGTGGTCTGGATGGTCATAGGATGAGAATTAAACGAGCCCGCTGTGTAATCATCCCGCCGCCATGGAGGGAAACATTTTCTCTGAAAAACGCAGAGAGACGGAATCTAATAATTCGTGCGCGCCCGCAATCTTCCACCGCACACTCAGCACCACCATGAACATTCCTCGCCAAACACGCCGCCAGTTTCTCCGCGCCACCACCGCCGCCGCGCTCGCCTTCCCATACGTCTCCTCCGGGCGCGTGCTCGGCGCGAATGACCGCATCAGCTTCGCCGTCATCGGCTGCGGCGGCATGGGCACGGGGCACTTGAACTCTCTCGTCAAACGCAGCGACGCCGACAACATCAGCGTCCTCGCCGTCTCCGACGTCTATCAGCGCCGCCTCACACGAGCGCGCGAGATTTGCAAAGGCGACGGCACCCTCGACTACCGCCGCATCATTGAGCGCAAGGACATCGACGCCGTCCTCATCGCCACGCCCGACCACTGGCACGCGAAGATCTCCATCGAGGCCATGGACACCGGCAAGCACGTCTATGTCGAAAAACCCATGACCCACACCGTCGAGCAGGCCATCGCCGTCCGCGACGCCGTGCGGCGCACGAAAATGATCCTCCAAGTCGGCCCCAACGCCACCGCCAGCGACGGCTACTGGGCCGCGAATGAAGCCATCCGCGCCGGGCGAATCGGCAAAGTCACGTGGGCGCAGGCCAGCTACAACCGCAACGCCCGCATCTGCCTTTTCAACGAACACCAAAAGCCCGACCCCGGCACCGGCCCCGACAAGGACGGCGACGACTTCATTGATTGGGACATGTGGCTCGGCCACGAGTGGGGCCTCGCGCCGAAGATCCCCTGGACCCCCGACCACTTCTTCCGCTTCCGCAAATACTGGCCCTACAACGGCGGCGTCGCCACCGACCTCCTCTACCACAAACTCGCCCCGCTCCTCATCGCCATCGCCGGCGCGAACGGCGAATACCCCGCGCGCGTCAACGCCGTCGGCGGCCAGTATATCGAGAAAGACGGGCGCGACATCCCCGACACCTTCCTGCTCACCGCCGACTACCCCGGCGAGTGGGCGCTCTTCCTCGCCAGCACCCTCACCAACGACACCCAGCTCCCCGACCGCATCTACGGCAAACACGGCACCATGGACCTCGGCAGCGGCGAGCCCTCGTTGAAAGTGAACGGCCCCTTTGCGGAGGAGTTCAAAGCGAAGAACGACGGCAAAGACGCCACCACCCTCCCCGTCAAACCGCGCCGCGATCTCGAGGGCAACTTCATAGACGCCCTCCGCGGCAAAGGCCCCGTCCACTGCAACGCCGAACTCGGCTGCGCCACCATGGTCGCCATCAAAATGGCCGTCGAATCCTACCGCCAGCGCAAGACGATGCTGTGGGATGCGGAGAAAGAGAAAGTGAGCGCGAGTTGATTGCGCTGCTTTTTCCTGCTTTCATTCGCCTCAATACGCTATTAGGCCGCTGACGCATGTGGACTCCACAAGAAGCAATGAACAGAATCGCAAATCGTTCGTTGTTGCCGGACACGATGTTTGACGACTTGGACTCAGACGCGGTTCTCGATGCGCGTGACGATACCTTCGATGACAACTGGATTCGTGCTGCCGAAGCGGTGCAAGCCGCTTGGGAAGGTTCAACTGAGAGTGTTCGCTATACTTCGGCCATTGAAGCGGTGCGGGAGACCGCCTTCAAGAGAGCCTTCAATGGCACGTGCGGAAACCACGACCTTGCCGCAACCGTTTCCGATGATTTCGAGATTATTTGCAAGCGTCACGTACTTGAGCTCGATTCACCATTCGTTACCGCGCTGCAGGTGGCCTATGACGCACATCAGATTCCTCAATGAACGAGCCTTCCAAGCCCACTCTATTCAGCCCCGGCGTCGGCAAGCGCGGCATGACACAACTCCACTATGATGCCTATTGCGGCAACTTGGAGGGACTGGTCTGGTGCCTCGAGAACGGCTTCGAGGTCAACGCAACCGACACCTATCGCGGTTACACGGCGGCGCACTGGCTGGCCGACATGGCAGCAGCGGGCGGTCCTCGTGTTGAGATGCTCAGAGCGTTGGCTGCACACGGTGCAGACCTCAATCTGAAATCAGCCAACGGCCAGACCGCGCTGATGCTTGCCCGCGATGCGGGCAGCGACCTCGGCGACGAACTCGCCACAGAACTACTGAAGCTCGGAGCCAAACCCGAGTGACCGCGACGCCCTCATTTCTACCGGAGCGCAACAATGCGCCTTTCAGCGCGCGTAGACGGCGCGTCCGCGCGGCGTGTCAGCACCGGCCCATCTGCGGTTTGCCTCAACCTTTCGGAAAGCCTGGTAGAAATAGATACCGTATCGACCCGTGGAGGCGAAAGTGTAGTAGGTTTTGTTAAGAGGTTTGCAAAGAACGGCGAATGCCTGGTAGAAAGAGTTACGGAGTTTGACAAAGCGGTCAAATGCCTGGTAGAAAATGTTACCAAGTCGCCGAAAGCTGGCGAAAGTCTGGTAGAAAAAGTGACTATGTCGCCCGAAAGGGGCGGGCAGTCGCCCCAAGCAGCCAAACCATCTTCATTCCATGCCTGAATCTTCTGAATCCAATCCCACTCCTCCGGCGCCTCCGCCCGCCGCGCCTGCTGCACCGGCGTCACGGAGTTGGAGCGAGGCGCGCATTTTCATGGCGCTGGGGAATCCGATCCGCCGCCGGATGCTCGAAGCGATCATCCGCCGTCGCGAAGGCTTTAGCATCCAGCAAATGGCCGCGGAAGTGCGCGAGAAACGCAGCATCACGGGCAAGCATCTCGCCTTGTTGAGAGGCACGGAAATCGTCGTGCTCGACGAATCACACGCCGATGGACGCGAGCAATTTCACATCCTCAACCCCGTGCTCCGTCCGCCCGACGGCGCGCCGCTGGTGTTTGATTTCGGTTTCCTCGTGCTGCGGTTTGAAGGGACGACTTCCACAGTGCCTCAGAATCCGGGCGATGCGGGGTTGGTATCACCGCCATGAACATCCGACTCTTCGCGCTCCTCGCAGCATTCGCCTTTGCCACCACCTCGCTCTTCGCAGCCGACGCCATCCCGCTTTGGCCGGGCGGCGCGCCGGGCTCCGAGGGGAAGACGGCCCCGGAAAAAGAAGACGCCAGCCACAACGTCACGTCCGTCCACAATCCATCCATCACGCCATTCCTCCCGGCGGAGGGCAAAGGCAACGGCGCAGCGGTCCTCGTCATCCCCGGCGGCGGGCATAGCAAACTGTGCATCGGCCACGAAGGAACGGACATCGCGCAATGGCTCGCCGACCACGGGATCGCGGCATTCATGCTCAAGCACCGCCTCGCCCGCGAACAAGGCTCCACCTACAAGATCGACGTCGAATCACTCGCCGACACACAACGCGCGATGCGATTGATCCGTTCACGCGCCGCCGAATGGAAAATCGATCCCGCGCGGCTCGGTGCGATGGGCTTTTCCGCCGGAGGCGAACTCGTCGCGCTGGCATGGATGCGGCCCTCCGCCGGAAAAGCCGACGCGCCCGACCCCATCGATCGGCTCGACGCGCGGCCCTCGTTTCAGGTGCTCATTTATCCGGGACGCAGCGGCGACATTATCCCCACGAAAGACGCGCCGCCTGCATTTCTCGCGTGCGGCGAAAAGGACCGCCAGGACATCGCGGAGGGCCTCGCCGAAGTGTATCTGCGGTTCAAGCGCGCAGGCGTGTCCTCGGAGATTCACGTCTATGCAGGCGTCGGCCACGGCTTCGGCTACCGGCCCGGAAACAAAGGCCCGGTCGCCGCATGGCCCGAGCGCCTCGCGGAATGGATGGACGCGAAGGGCTTCCTCGCGCCGGCGAAATAGCGCGGCTACTTGCGCTTCGCCTCGGGGAGCTTCATCGGCTTGCCGACAGCGGCGTTGCACACCGCGCACTCCGTAAGATCGACATAAGCAGGAGCAGCCTGCGCCACACCAAAGCTCGCGCCGTGCTCTTTTTTGCGGAAGCCCTCCAGCGCCACCATTCCCTCCTTGCGTTTCTTTTCAAGCCGCTCAAGCAGAGCCGCGCGCTCGCCAGCGGGGAGATGCATTCGCGTCATGCGGCGCTCCATCCAGCCTTTCACAAGCGTGTTGATGGCGGTGAGCCTCCGCGCCGAATCCGGGCTGTAGAGTTGATCATGCAACTCCGCGGAGAGCCCGGGACCAAACGTAGAGCTCTCGCGCTTGAGCCCGTAAAGGTTGTCCGGGCGGCCGACGTACGATTGCAACGCCCAGATGGTCGCGTTGCAAACGGGACATGAGTAGATGAAGTGAAAATACGCTTCCTTCTCGCGCTTCATGAGGATCTGCGCGACATCTTCGTTGGAGATTCCGTCTTCGTAGAGTCCCTCCAGCACGCTGTAAAAAATGAACTGCGTCGTTGCATCGATCGTGTCGCGGGAATCCTGCTGATCCTCCTTGGGCGCGGCCCGGAGCGGCACGGATACGGGAGGGACGGCGATGACAAGTGAACAGGCGGCGAGTAGAAGGATGCGTGTTTTCATGGTGGGGACAGCTTACACGTTCGCGGAGTCAAGTTGTCAGAAAAATGTGAAACCGTCGTCAATGAATCGCACGGGACTTCTTTCCCTCATCGCCACGACTTCGGCGAAGTATCCAGCGCGATGCAGAAAGCCATCCGCCGCGCCGACATGACCCCGACATGACCCCGTTTCCCTCGAATAGCCCCTGAGGCCTGCGCTGACTTGTGAGTATAATCGGTCTGTCCCCGCCGTTTTTCCCGTCCGCGTTCTGACCGTTTCCGGTGCGGCGGGCGCGAAAGCAATTTCCTAGCCCGCACTTCTCACACCTTTTTCCAGCAGATTCAGGGAGGCCAACAGATTTCCACCTGCAAAGAATCTGCGGGCCTCCCTGAATCTGCTGGAAATCTACATACGCGGTGGTGGGGCGCTTCTCAGAGTGTGAGAAATT
>JANMGP010000088.1:0-22460 GCA_031374705.1 Verrucomicrobiaceae bacterium
GTTTTTGCCGACGCAGAATCAAGGCACGGTCATCTATCCCGGCAGCGAGACGCCGATTGTGGATCTTTTCCCGGACAAACGCGGAGACTTCATCACCCCAGCGAGCGAGCGCGAAGGCGGCGCGTTGCTGGCAGCTCTGAACCACGCGCATGCAGCGACGCGTCCGGGCGACGAACGGTTGGATGGACGCATCCGCAGCTACGAACTCGCCGCGAAGATGCAGCTCGCCGCGCCCGAGGCGCTCGATGTTTCCAAGGAACCCGCGCGGGTGCTGGAGATGTATGGCATTCGCAACGACGTGAAAAACTGGCCAAAGGACATAAACGCCGCCGAGGAAATCGACATCTTCGGGCGCAAATGTCTCGCCGCCCGACGTCTGTTGGAGCGCGGCGTGCGGTTTGTGCAAATCTGGAGCGGCAACGACAATGGATTTCCGCGCAGAAACTGTGACAGCCACGAGGACATTGAGCGCGACCACGGTCCGCTAGCGCGAGGTTTCGCGCACGGTGCGGCAGCGCTCATTCGCGACCTCAAAGAGCGCGGACTGCTCGACGACACGATCGTTTTGTGGACGACGGAGTTTGGCCGGATGCCGAGTTCGCAGGGCGGCAAAGGCCGGGACCACAATCCGTATGTGTTCACAAACTGGATGTGCGGCGGTGGAGTCAAAGGCGGCGTGGTGGCCGGCGAGAGCGACCAGTGGGGCTACAAACCGCAGAATCGCAATGCGCCGACGGAAGTCTATGACATCCACGCGACGATGCTGCACCTGCTCGGAATCAACCACGAAAAGCTCACGTTCCGGAACAACGGAATCGATCGTCGCCTCACGGACGTCCACGGACACGTGATCAAGTCGCTGCTTGCGTGATTCAGACCGTCGAAAGATTTTTCGCATGTAGTCGCCGAAGGCTCTGGAGTGCGGCGAGAATCGCCGCTTTGAAAACCGTCGCGGGCTGGTGACGATCAGAAAGCGGTGATGCTCACCGCACTCCAGAGCCTTCGGCGATTATTGCTCGCGGTCATCGCGAAGTATAGCGTTTCGCATTTGCTGATGGTTTCGGGTTCTGCGATCATTGACGTCCAATCCGCCACTCCATGAAACTTACCGCCTCACTGATCGCCGTCGTTGCAGTTTCCATCCCGGTATTTGCGGACGATGCGCTCGTTCGCACCGAATTTATTTACGAGACCGCGCCGTTTCCCTCGTGCCACGCATCGACGATCGTCGAGACGAAGGAGGGACTCGTGACTGCTTGGTTTGGCGGAACGGCGGAGAAAAACCCCGATGTCGGGATCTGGCTTTCGCGCGTGGATGGTGGGAAGTGGACCACGCCCGTGGAAGTGGCGAATGGTGTGCAGCCCGCAGCCGCCGACGGCAAGGTGGTGCGCTATCCGACTTGGAATCCCGTGCTCTTCCAGCCCGCAACCGGGCCGCTGATGCTCTTTTTCAAAGCTGGCCCGTCACCGAGTTCGTGGTGGGGAATGCTCACGACTTCTACGGATGATGGCCGCACGTGGGCCGTGCCCGGGCGCTTGCCGGACGGGATGATCGGTCCGGTGAAAAACAAGCCGATCCAGCTCTCGGGCGGCGATATCCTGTGCGGCTCCAGCATGGAAAAGGGCGGAGCGTTTGATCAATGGGCGGTGCATTTCGAGCGCACTGCGGATCTCGGTAAGACCTGGACGCGCGTCGGTCCGCTGCATGACGGAAAGGCGATTCAGGCCATCCAACCGAGCATACTTTTTCTCGGCGGCGAGAAGCTTCTCGCGATTGGGCGCACACGGCAGAACAAGGTCTTCGAAATTGGGTCGGACGACGGCGGTAAAACCTGGGGCGCGATCACACTTGGCGTCCTGCCAAATCCGAATTCCGGCACCGATGCAGTGACGCTCAAGGACGGGCGGCACCTCATCGTTTACAATCATGTCCCCGGCAATCCGCTCGGCTGGGGCGGAAAGCGCACGCCGCTCAATGTGGCGATTTCCAAAGACGGTCACACGTGGCAGGCGGCGCTGGTGCTGGAGAAAGAGCCCGGCGAATACAGCTACCCCGCAATCATCCAGACGGCGGATGGGCTCGTCCACATCACCTACACCTGGCAGCGAAAGAAAATCCGCCACGCGGTCGTGGATCCCGCGAAGCTCACCCCGCGTGACATGGTGAACGGAGAGTGGCCGAAATGAAGAGCGCGATATTTGCTGCGACGCTGTTTCTTGCAGCCTCCGCTTCGGCGCTGGAGCGTCTGCCTTACAATAATCCCGGCCTCGTGGTGGACCTTGGTGTCGGGCTTTGGGCGTTTCCGTTGCCGATGGATTTTGATGGCGATGGCGACCTGGATCTCGTCGTGGACTGCCCGGACAAGCCGTCAAACGGAGTCTATTTTTTCGAGAACACAACCGGCGAAACGGCGAAGAATTCGCTGCCCGTTTTCAAAGCGGGGCGCCTCATCAGCAAAGGCGTGCAGATGGCACAGGTCAGCTACGTGGATGGGAAACCGCGCGTGCTCACTGCGGGCTCGGAGTATCCCGATTTTCTCAATTCCGGTCTGGATAAGCCGGTGAAATTGCCGATCCCCGCGAACGTCCATTCCGGAAAGGTTCGCGCGAACATGTGGCGATACGTGGACTATGATGGCGACGGTGCGCTCGATGTCATCGTGGGCGTGGGCGACTGGTCGGACTACGGCTGGGACAATGGTTACGACGCCGCAGGAAAATGGACACGGGGGCCGTTGCGAGGGTTTGTGTATTTCATCCGCAACACGGGCACGAGCGCCACGCCTGCATACGACAAGCCGGTGAAAATCGCAGCCGGGAATCAGCCCGTGGAGACGTACGGATGGCCGTCGCCGAACTTCGCGGACTTCGACGGAGATGGCGACCTCGACCTGCTCTGCGGCGAGTTCCTTGATGGCTTCACGTATTTTGAAAATACAGGCACGCGTGCGGTTCCGATTTACGCGATCGGAAGGCGGCTTGGCGTGCGGATGGACTTGGAAATGATCACGCCGGTCGCGCTCGATTGGGACAAGGATGGCGATATCGATCTCATCGTTGGCGATGAAGATGGTCGAGTGGCTTTCATCGCGAATACCGGAAACTTCGAAGGCGGCGTGCCCGTTTTCGCGGCGCCCGTGTATTTCCGGCAGGAGGCGGAGACCCTGAAGTGTGGCGCACTGGCGACGCCGGTTGGCGTTGATTGGGATGGCGACGGCGACACGGACATCGTGAGTGGAAACACTGCGGGCTATATCGAGTTTTTTGAGAATCTCAGCGGTGCAAAAGTCGCCGGGCCAAAGTGGGCCGCACCGCGCCGATTGTCGGTGGATGGAAAGCCGTTCCGCATCATGGCAGGTCCGAATGGCAGCATTCAGGGCCCCGCGGAAGCGAAGTGGGGATACACCACATTTTCAGTCGCGGACTGGGACGCGGACGGACTTCCCGACATTGTGCTCAACAGCATCCTCGGCGACATCGTCTGGCTGCGGAACATTGGCACGCGCACCGCTCCAAAACTTGCCGCGCCACAGCCCATCGAAGTGGAATGGACGAACCCGCAGCCCGCGCTCGCTTGGGGGTGGCGAAAACCGCAGGGCAAAGCGTTGCTCACACAATGGCGTACGACACCCGTGGTGTTCGACTTCAACAAGGACGGCCTGCCCGATCTGGCGGTGCTCGACCACGAAGGCTACTTCGCCTTTTTTGAGCGCGAAAAACGCGATGGAAAACTGCTTCTGAAAGCTCCGCGTCGCGCCTTCGCCGATGAAACCGGTGCACCGCTCCGACTGAACGCCGGAAGCGCAGGAAAAAGCGGGCGGCGCAAACTTTGCATCACCGATTGGGATGGCGACGGCAAATTCGACTTCCTGCTCAACTCGACGAGTGCCGACTTCTTCCAGCAAGTGGGCGAACGCGATGGCGTGTGGCTCTTCAAGAATGCCGGAACGCTTGCGAAAAAGAACATCGAGGGCCACGACGTGAGTCCGGCAGTGGTGGACTTCGACGGCGACGGCGTGCCCGACTTCCTGGGCGGAGCGGAAGACGGACGCTTTTACTGGATGAAGAATCCGCGCTGAAGTGCTACACTCGCTTCTCCGCTTGCAGCCACGGCGCGGCGTCGCCCGGCGAGAAATGCCGGACTGGGAACGAATCTCTCACGACTCTGCGAAGTTCCGCATGGGTGCCGATGTGACCAAGCGTGAGTGCCTGCAGGAGCACGTTGCCAATCGATGTGGCTTCGACCGGACCGGCAATGACTTCACGTCCGGTGGCGTCGGCGGCCATTTGGTTGAGAAGGTCGTTTTTGCTGCCGCCTCCGACGATGTGGAGCGTCGTGATCGGGGTGCCGGTGACTGTTTCCAAAGTCGAAAGCATCCGGCGGTACAACAGCGCGAGACTCTCCAGGGCGCAGCGCGCAAACTCGGCTGCGTTTTCCGGTTCGGGCTGTCCTGTCCGCCGGCAGAATTCCCGCACCGCAGCGGGCATATCGTCCGGGCGGAGAAAGAGAGGGTCGTTCGGATCGATGATCGACCGAAACGGTTCCGCTGTCGCAGCCATACTCGTGAGCGCGAAATAATCGTAAGCATGTCCGGCCCGCGCCCAGGCTTTGCGGCACTCTTGCAAAATCCAGAGACCGCTTGCATTTCGCAGAAAACGGCTCGTCCCTCCGACGCCGGTTTCATTGGTGAAATTCGCAGCCTGCCCCGCTTTGGAAATCAATGGTGATGCAAGCTCCACGCCAATGAGCGACCATGTGCCGCTGCTCAAGTAGGCCCATCCGGCTCCTTCCGCGGGGACTGCGGCAACCGCGGCTCCAGTGTCGTGCACACAACCCGCGACCACCTCGATTTCTCCGAGCCCGGTTTCGTGTTGCAGCGCGGGCGTCAGCTTCCCGAGGCTGGAGCAAGGCTGCACCACATCGGGGAATATGTTTTTTGGGAGCCCGGTGGCCTCGATGAGTTCGTCGCTCCATTCGCGCCGCATCGGGTTCCATAATTGCGTGCAACTCGCGTTACTCTCTTCCTGCGCCTTTCGACCGGAGAGCAGATAATGAAACCAGTCACCGATCATCAGAAAGCCGTCGGACGTGTGGAGTAGTTCGGGGTCGTTTTCCAATTCTGCGATCAAGTGGTAAAGCGTGTTGATGGAGAGGAACTGGACGCCCGTGATATCGTAGATGCGCGCCCCAAGCCTGCGCCGTGTGGGTTCAAAAACCGCCTCCGTTCGTGCATCGCGATAGCAAAACGGCGCGCGCAACATCGGCTCGTCTTTCCTCATGAGTACGTAGTCCACGCCCCAGGAATCCACGCTCACGCTCGATATCGGGAGTCCGCGTCGGGCCACGATCCGGAGGCCTTGTTTGATATGTTCCCAAAGTGCCAGGACATCCCACCGGAGCGTGCCCGCGAGCCGGACGGGTCCATTGGGAAAGCGGTGAATCTCCTCCATGGAGACGCGGCCTGCTTCCAGGGTGGCGAGCATTACGCGTCCGCTCTCTGCGCCGAGGTCCACGGCGATGTAGTGGTGAGTGTTCATGAAGACGCGGTTTAGAGAAGCAGCGCGTTTCGCTCAAGATGGGATTGGCGGGAGACTGTATAATCTGCACAATCAGGATTCAAACGCGTGTCAAAATCCAAATCCGCCGCCGCCGCAATCACACCAATGCAATCCATCGCTGCATTTCTCGGCGGTCTTTTGCTGAAAACACTCGGGCTCACTTTGCGCATCCGATGGATTGATGAGGCGGGCTTTTACTCCGCAGCGAGGCAGCGTCCCGTCATTGTGTGTATCTGGCACAACCGGATTCTCGGAGCGATCCTCGGCGACCATCGGGCAAATCAGCGGCGTCTTCTTCCGCTCAGTGTTCTGACCAGTGCGAGCAAGGACGGTGGATGGCTCGCGGCGATCGTGCGAAAGTTCCGCATGGGTGCGGTTCGCGGTTCAAGTTCCAGACGTGGGGCCGCAGCGATCCTTGAAATATCCCGCCACCTCGGCTGCGGCGGTGATATTGTCATCACTCCCGATGGCCCGCGCGGCCCGAACTACAGTATCGCGCCGGGAATTCTCTACATCGCTCAGCACGCTGGTGTGGAGATTGTGCCGATGGAAGTTCAGCTTTCCTGCTACTGGAGAATCGGCACTCGGTGGGATGCGCTCTGGATTCCGAAACCTTTCTCAAAGATCACCGTCACGTTTCGGGCACCGCTGACCGTCGCAGGGAATCTCGAGGAAGACGGCGCAAGGCTCGATGCGGCGATGGGTAAAAAATAGCATCGACGCGAGTTTATTTTCGCAATTCGCTTGCATTTAGATGCAGCACGTCTAATGAGTCTTCCGTGATGACTAGAATCGCTTTTCTTCTCTTTATTCTCGGCGCAAACTGCTGGCACGCCACACCGGTTGCGGCCCAGAACAAGGTCCGCGTATCTTCGTTTTCCACGATATTGACGGAGCTTGCGCAGCAGGTGGGTGGCGACCGAGTCGAGATCACCGCGCATCTCAAACCGGGTGTCGATCCGCATGATTTCGAGCCCAAGCCGAGCGATATGAAAGCCGTGGCCGCCGCGGATCTTGTGCTTCTTTCAGCGAAGCACATGGAGGGATACATCGGTCGATTGAAGGAGGCTACCGGGGCGAAGGGTGCGATTGTCGAAGTCGGGAACTCGCTCCCGACTCTCAAACTCACCGTCCAGCACGGAGACCACAGCCACGATGGCGAGGACCCGCACTGGTGGCACAGCGTCCGGAACATTGCACGCGCGACCAAAGTTGTCCGGGACGAGTTGATTCGAGTGAGCCCTGGGGACAAGGCTGCGTTCACGGCTTCGGCCTCGGCTTATCTCACAAAATTGGAGGCACTCGAGAAATGGGCGAAAGTCAAGGTTGCGGAACTACCGCGGGACCGCCGTAAACTGGTCACAAACCACGATGCTTTTGGCTATTTCGCAAAAGAATACGGCTTCACCGTGATGCCTATTGCTGGCGTCTCCAAAAACGCGCAACCTGGTTCAAAAGCGGTGGCTGAATTGATTTCCGTCATCAAGGAAGCGGGCGTTAAGGCCGTGTTCTCCGAGGATGTCGCCAACCCAAAAGTGATTCAGGAAATCACGCGGGAGACCGGAGCGAAGTTCGGCGGAGAATTACTTTCAGATGGTCTTGGACCGAAGGGCATGACCATTGAGGCCATGTTGAAGTACAATATCACGACAATCGTGGACGCCCTCAAGTAATGCGCGGTTCTCCCGTCATTCGCGCCATCATGGCATTCGTCGTGATTCTTGCGCTTGCACCGCTTCTGGCGCGTGTGACGACTCCATCGGAACAAAGAGCCGCGGCGGCACCGCTCCCGGTGAGTCGGAAAAATGTGCAAATATCGCTCGCGTTCACGACGACACCCAAGCGCGTCACGATCGCTCATCTGGGGAGCGACGTCTGGGCGAAATCGGACCCATCCACTGAAGAGGACGTGACACTCGATGTGCCGTGGCCTGAACAGGGTGGAGAACTGGTCTTCCGGGTGGACTGGCCGGAAGGCGCTCCGATTGCCGCAATGCGCGCCCGACTTACCGATCCGAAGGATGTGGAAATCGAGCGCTCGCTCTGGGGTGCCGGACCTACCGAAAGCGTGCTGAACTTCCCATGAGCCACCATCACAATCATGCGCTGAAAATCGCGGATCTCACCGTGAGCTACGCACGGATTCCTGCACTGCATCACATCTCGTTTGAAGTGCGGTGCGGGCAGTGCGTCGCGCTCCTCGGACCGAATGGCGCTGGAAAAACCACCCTCCTTAAGACGCTGGCCGGGCTCGTGAAACGGGAGAGCGGCACCATTTATTTCCACGGCCGCGAGGTCACCGGAGCCACGCCGGACATCGCGTATCTTCCCCAGCGGGGCAATATTGACTGGGACTTCCCAACCACGGTGCGAGGGCTCGTCGAAATGGGTCGTTACCTTCGGCTTGGATGGTATCGGAAATACGGCGGCGACGACGACCGCGCGGTAAACAGCGCCGTGGAAGCCATGGATCTCGGTGCATTGCAAAGCCGGCAGATCAGCGCGCTCAGCGGCGGCCAGCAACAGCGTGCATTTCTCGCCCGGGCGCTTGCTCAGGAGGCGCACGTGCTTCTTCTCGATGAACCGTTCAACGGCCTCGATAAGCCAAATCAAGACAATCTGAAGGCCACTCTTCGCAAGCTGCGGGAGCAGGGGAAGCTGCTATTGGTTTCACATCATGACCTGCCGAGCGTGCGCGACATTTTCGACCATGTTCTCCTGCTGAATGGCGAACTCATCGCCGGCGGAAAGACCGAGGAAGTGTTCAGTGATGAGAACGTCCATCGGACGTATGAAACCCGCGTTTTTTCCGGCGTATGATTCACGAAATGCTCCAGCACGACTTCATGCGGCGGGCGCTGCTCGGCGGGATGATCATTGGCCTCACGAACGGATTTCTTGGCTCCTTCATCATTCTCCGGCGGATGGCGCTGATGGCCGATGCACTCTCCCACAGCATGCTGCCGGGTCTCGCGATCGGCCTTATGGTCGCAGGTTTAAACGCGGGCAGTCTTTTCATTGGCGGCATCACGGCGGCATTTTTCGTGGCGATCGGCTCAATGCTTCTCTCTCGAGGCTCGCGGTTGAAGGAGGACACGTCGCTCGCCATTCTTTATACATTCGCGTTCAGCGTTGGTGCCGTGCTTCTCCAATTCACTCCCACGCAGGTCGACCTCAAGCACTACCTCTTTGGAAATATTCTCGGGATGGGAAATGCGGATATCTGGATCGCATGGGGCGTGGCGCTGCTGGTCATTCCGGGGCTCCTGTTGCTCCAGCGTCCTTTGGTTCTCACACTGTTCGATCCCGCCGTGGCGCGCAGTCAGGGAGTGGCTGTCGGTGCCATGCAGGTCGTCATAGTGGTCGCGAGCGTTCTAACGATGATCAGCAGCGCGCAATCGATTGGAGTGATTCTCATGCTCGGTCTGCTCGTGGGGCCGGCGGCGACCATGTATCTGCTGACGGACAAGTTTCCCGTGATGATGTGGGGCGGCGCGTTTCTCGGCTGCATCGGAACCGTCGCAGGGTTGACGCTCTCGTACCGCTTCGAAGGTGTTCCGAGTGGTGCGGCAATTGTGATCGTGCTTTTCACCGTCTTCATCACAGCGTTCCTATTCGGTCCGCGGTACGGTCTGCTCGCGAAGCTCCGAAAGTCCCGCCATATGCACGAGGAGTCCCTCGAACGGTGGCGTCCTGATTCCCATCAGAAATAACCGGTCTGGTGGAGGAGAGGCACTGAGTCGAGGAGGTCGAGGACCCCGGCGGGGGGAAAAGCGCGGGGCATCTTCGGCTCATTTCCTGCTTTCTCACTCATGACGAGTTTAGCCCCGGATGAATTACAATACCGAACGCAGACTATTTAGCGGTGGAGTCATCGCTATGACAGTGCTTGCTGCAATAGCTGCGGCGGGCTTCTTGGCGCCCGAATCGGCAGTCCGCTGGATTGTGCTCGCAGGAGTGGTTCTGGTAGGAGGAATTCTCACAGCATTCGTCAGAATCTTTCAAAAAGGCGAAAAGGAACCGCGTGGAGGGCAATTGGATGAGAATCTCGCAGTGGCGGAACGACTTCGGGAGCAATTGTACGAAGCGAATCCGTTCCCGGTCCTGTTTATCGGGCTGACTGGCGAAGTAACTTTTATTAATCCTGCGGGCAGGCATCTGGCTGATGTGGTTGGGCTCGATACAAACGCCGGCCATTGGAATTTGGCGGATTTCTGGCCGTCGCCCGGTCAAGCCGACGCCGTCGCGGCGTTGGATGCGGCCCGCGCCGGCGGCACCGAAACATTTCGATCCACGTTCGTTGCGGTGACAGGGGCAACCATCGCGCTCGATTGGACGCTGTCCGCGGGGCCGGATGCTCTCGGAGGCGCGGCGGAAATAATGTGCGTTGCCCGGGACGTATCCGAGGAATCTTCTGCGGACGAGAAATTCCGCGTGATGTTTGAAAACTCCACCACCGCCTGCTTTCTCTTTGATGGCGAGGTAATCGTGGATTGCAACCACATGGCCGTTGAAATCATGGGCTGCGCTTCGAAAGACGAGCTTCTGTCGAAGCGGGTGGACGACCTCTCCCCGGAGTTTCAGCCCGATGGCATTGCCTCTGCGGCGGGAAGGGAGGAGTGCTGGGCTCTCGCCCGTGAAGTCGGCTACCATTGTTACGAGTGGCTGATCGAGCGATGCGGAGCCGGGGCATTTCCGGTGGAGATCACTCTGTCGCCGATTGCATCAAACGGGAGAAACCTGCTGCTGGCTTCCTGGAAGGATCTTTCGGAGCGTCGCAATGCGGAGCTGGCACTGAAGGACTCGGAAGAGCGTTTTATTGCGTTTATGAATCACAGTCCGACGTTGTGTTTTATCAAAGACGATCAGGGGCGCATCGTCTTTATCAACGACGTGATGGCGAAGGCGTTTAATACATCGCAGGAGGAGATGTACGGGAAAAATGATTTCGACTGGCTTCCGCTGGAATCGGCCCGGGCGGTGATGGATTACGATCGCCGGATTCTCGAATCCGGCAAGGCGTCCCAGCAGACCGAAGTCGTCACAACCGGTGACGGACGTGAATACGAATGGCTCGTGGTGAAATTCCCGATCATTGGGCCGGACCGGCGGATGCTCGGAGGTATTGGCGTGGACATCCGTGAGCAGCGCAAGGCGGAGCGCGCACTCAAGCTAAGTGAAGCTCACTTTCGTGATCTCTTTGACGATGCGCCGGTCGCCTACCACGAGCTCAATACCGCGGGACGAATCACCCGGGTCAATAAGACCGAACGCGCACTCCTCGGATATGGCGAACGGGAGATGGAAGGGCGGACGCTGCAGGATTTCATCGTCGAAGAGGAAGTCTGCAAAACGATCGCGGCGAAGCTGGGCGGGAAGGCGAAGCTTGGCGACGGGTATCAATGCACGTTCAGAAGAAAGGACGGTTCGCTCGTCCCTGTCCTCGTGATGGAGCGGCTCATTACCGATCCATCCGGGAGGGTATCCGGCTTGCGCTGCACGATGCAGGACATCACAGCACTGAAGCAGGCAGCGCAGGAGATTCGCATCGCAGAGGAGAAATACCGGAAAATCTTTGAGAACGCGATCGAGGGAATATTCCAATCAAGTCCAGATGGTCGCTATTTGAATGCGAACCCTGCGCTTGCCGCAATTTTTGGATTCAGTTCGCCCGAGGAGTTGATGAATACGGTGTCCGACATTGGCGCGCAGGGCTACGTGGAGCCAGACCGCCGGGATGAGTTGGTCAAATTACTCGAAAAGAATGGATCGGTGGCCGATTTCGAATCCCGGATGTACCGAAAAGACGGCAGCATCATTTGGATTTCCGAGCACGCGCGGTGCGTTCGTGATGAAGAGGGGAACGTCGCCTATTTCGAGGGTGCCATTGAGGATGTTTCGGCGCGGAAGGAAGCGGGACAGGCGATGGCGACGGCACGCGATGCAGCACTCGAGTCCGCCCGCCTGAAGGGCGAGTTTCTGGCGAACATGAGCCACGAGATTCGCACGCCGATGAACGGGATCATCGGGATGACCGGATTGCTGTTGGACATGGACATGTCGCAACGTCAGCGGGATTTTACGCAAACGATTGCCGATAGCGCCGATGCGCTGCTCAAGATCATCAATGACATCCTTGATTTCTCGAAGATCGAAGCGGGGATGATGAGCTTTGAGGAGATCGAATTCGATCTCCATGAAGTCGTCGAGGGTGTGGTCGATCTGTTCGCCGGGCGTGCGCTCGTCAAACGTCTTGAGGTCGCGAGCATCGTGGGGCATGGGCTTTCAGGCCGATTGCGCGGCGATCCCGGGAGACTTCGGCAGGTGCTTGCGAACCTTGTTGGCAATGCCGTGAAGTTTACTGAAACGGGGCACGTTTTTGTAGAGGTCGAGACGATCTCGGCATCTGACGATGATGCATTCCTTCGTTTTACAGTCTCAGATACGGGAATTGGCATTTCTGAAGAGCAAGCTTCCAAGCTGTTCCAGGCTTTTGTCCAGGCAGATGGTTCGACGACGCGGCGGCACGGCGGCACCGGACTCGGACTGGCGATTAGCAAACGTCTCGTCGGGCAAATGGGCGGCGAAATCGGGCTGAGGAGCGCTGAGTCGGGAGGTTCGGCCTTCTGGTTTACCGCGCGGTTCCTTCGAGCACCGTCGAGCGATAGTTTTGTGGACGATGCCGCGCTCTTTGCCGGTGCACGCGCCCTCATCGTCGATGATTGTGAGCCGACGAGAAAATCGCTCGCGCATCTCTTGAATCACTGGGGAATGCAAACGGTCTCTGTCCACAATTGCCGGGAGGCAGTCGCGTTGCTCAGCGCGGAGGTGAGCGATGGGCGAGCGTTCGACATTTCCTTGGTCAGCATGCGTACGGGCGACACGGACGGACGGGAGTTGACCCAGGTCATGAAAAGCGACTCACGGTTCACAGCGATGCCGGTTCTGGCGCTTACTGTTCTGGAGTCCGCGGAGGAAGTCGCGATGGGCGCTTGTGGCCCGGATGAAAGCGTTTGCAAGCCCGTCAAGCGAACCGCCCTTCGCTCGGCGGTCGCGAGGTTGATCGGGGCCGGACTCGTTCGCGAATCCGCGCCGACCATCCGAAAATCAGCACCGAAGCCGGAGGCGACCCGAAAAGAGTCGCACCTGCGAATTCTGGTCGCCGAAGACAGCCTAGTGAATCAGAAAGTCGTCTCGCACCAATTGGAAAAGCTCGGGCATCGCGTGGACATCGAAGCAAATGGCGACGCCGCGCTTGCAGCGACGGAGCGAACGGAATACGCAGTAATCTTGATGGACTGCCAAATGCCGGGAAAAGATGGATATGAAGCAACACGCGAGATTCGAAAGAGAGAGACGCTCTCAGGGCGTCGTGTCTGGATTATTGCGATGACGGCCCATGCCATGGTGGGGTCACGGGAGCGCTGCATCGAAGCGGGCATGGATGATTACATCGCGAAGCCCGTGAGAATCGAAGAACTTGCAGCCGCGCTCGGGCGGTATGAAAGTTTGTGCGATTCGACAACCGGGAGGCTCGCTTGGAGAGGCGCCGTGGACAGCGAAGCGATCGACGGTTTTCGGGAACTCGAGGCGGAGATGGGGCAGAGTGTCCTCCCGGGATTGGTGCGGCTTTTTCTTGAGAACACGCCCGCAGTCATCAGCGGCGCACGGGCGGCGGTCTCCGCAGGCGACGGCAGGATTCTTGCACGGGAGGCACACATGCTGAAAGGAAGCTGTGCAAACTTCGGAGCGACCCGCATGCGCAATGCGTGTGACCGTCTGGAGCATCTCGCGAGAGCGGGAGAAATGGACCATGCCGCGGAGCTTCTCGGTGAAATCGAAAGGGAATATGATTATGTACGAATCGCGTTGGAACACGAAATCGGAGGCGTAACAGTATGAGAATCTTGATCGCGGAAGATGACCCGGTGTCCGCAAAAATCCTCCGGTTCACACTCGAAAATGCGGGCCACGAAGTGGTCGTCGCCATCAACGGCGCCCTCGCATGGGAGGCATTTAACGCGGCACCGTTCCGGGTGATTGTGAGCGACTGGATGATGCCCGAACTCGACGGGCTCGAGCTTTGCAACAAGGTTCGAAAACGCCCGAAGACCGACTACACTTATTTTATTCTGCTCACCGCCATTCACACCGGACGGGAAAACCTCCGGAAGGCGATGGATGCGGGCGTGGATGACTTCCTCACAAAACCGCTCGACCGGGAAGGCATTATGATGCGGCTCCGGGTCGCGGAGCGAATCGTCGAATTTACGACGCAGATCAAACTGCTCAAGGACCTCATCCCGATTTGCATGTACTGCAAAAAGGTTCGGAACGATGAGAATTACTGGCAGGGCGTGGAGAGTTACATCGCCCAGCAGACCGGGAGTAATTTCAGCCACGGAATCTGTCCGGAGTGCTTTGAGAAAAACGTGAAACTCCCGGCCCCGACGGAGGGCGCATAGCCGGGCGTTATCGCGCAGAGCGAAAGACGGCGGCGGGGAGCCGGCACACGGATGCCGGAAACGCGTAGTACAATGTAGGCGGTGTGCCGGACTCTTCGTGATAGTGGGGATTTCGGAACTCCGCCGTGTCCGTCCACATCGCAGCGGGAATTTGTCGATCCCAAAAGGGAACGTGATCGCTCCGACGGAGCACTTTTACCGCTGGGAGCAAGGTCGGCGTATCCCACCGTTCACCCCAGCGCCTTTGCCTCCGGGGAGCGCGGAGCGGAAGGCGTAGGCCCGCCACCCACTCCAGCCAAACGTGGCGATGAGCCCGACGATGAGCCAGCGGGTGATGTGCCAGATTCGGCGCGCCGTTGTTTCCGTGGTCATCGCGGATGGCACGGCCAAATAGCTACCGTCACGCACTTTCCAAAATCCGCTTTTTGGTGCTTTCAAAATCCTGTTCGCTGATGAGCCTGTCGTCGCGCAATTTTTGGAGCCGGCGAAGCTTCTCATCGAATGTCAACTCCTCGTCCGGTGCCGGACTGCCGAGCTTGATACCCGTCTCATCCAGCATGTCCTTTACGACGCCTCCGGTCATCCGCGACCAAGGCTCAACGTCGCGCCGCGCCTCCTCCGGATCGAGCTTCACGCCCGAGCCGGCGAGTCCCATGCGACCGATGCCAGCCATACATTTTCCGACGCCGATCATGATAACTCCGACCAGCGCTCGTGTCGCCATCGAACGCACTTGCCCTTCAAAATCGGTGAAGTCGCCGAAATTTGCGATGAAAGTAAAAAACACCGAGAGGAAGCAAACGAAGCCCAGCACAGCGACCGCGCCGCCGATGTAGAAAATCGCCTTTCGTTCGCGTGATACTTGTCGTTGTGGCATAATGATGGTGGTGGGTTGCGGATGCTGATGCTAACCGGGAAAAAGAAGAGAGAGGCCTCGCGCGGCCGCAAGGTATCCGACGATGAGCGCAAAGAATGTGAGAAACCTGCCGCTGTTCTCGGAAGGGGAGTAAACCCGGCGACTGAGAACTAGCGCGGTGTGTGCGCACGCCAGCGTGAATGCGGCGAGCGGGAGTATTTCCGGACCGTCGCCTGTGCCAGACTTGAGGGCGCGGAGGGCTGTGAAAAAGACGCTGGCGAATGCGCCTACTGCGCAGGCACCATGCACGGCGCAAAATACCCTCGAATACCGGACCGATGATGGCGATGAATCGTTCACGAGCGGCAGTCGAATAGCATCCATCTGGTTCAAGCCAATGTTTTTCCTGCCGTCCTCCAAAAACAAAATGACTACGAAGGGCGCAAAGCACGCGAAGGAGCGAATATGGGCTTCATTTCCGTCGCATCTTCGCGGCCTTCGTGCCCTTCGTAGTCACCTCGCTCCCTTCTGATCGTTTTTGCGAGACGGTATCAGATCAATTCCTTCATCGGCTGACTTCCCGGCTCCACGAGATACTGCGGACGCCCTGAAAGATCCGGGATGGTCGTATTCACATCGATCCCGAGCCGATGATAGAGCGTCGCGAACACATCGCCAAACGTCACAGGCCGTTCGCTCGGCTCCCCGCCCAGTCGATCCGTCGCACCGATCACCTGCCCCGTCCGCATTCCCCCGCCTGCGAGCAGCGCCGTCGAGACGCGCGGCCAGTGGTCACGGCCTGCATCCTTGTTAATCGTCGGCGATCTCCCGAACTCACCCCACACAACCACGCTCACATCCTTGTCGAGACCGCGCTCATGGAGGTCCTCGATGAGGGCGCTCACGCCTTGATCCAGCATCGGCAACTCCGCGCGCGCATTCTTGAAATTGTTCCCGTGATAATCCCAAAAACCAAACGCCACCGTCACCACGCGCGCCCCCGCCTCCACCAAACGACGCGCCACCAGGAACTGCTCCATCATCATCGGCGCAGCATCCCCGCGTGGTTTCGGGTCGCCCTTGCCATAACGCTCGATCACGCGCTTATCCTCCCGTGTATAATCCAGCGCCTCCAGCAGGCGGCTCGAAGTCAGCACATCAAACGCCGTCGCATTGAAAGAATCATACGCCCCCATTAGCCCGGCCTGGTCCGCATCGCGGCGAAATTGGTCGAAACCTGCCAGCAACGCCCGGCGGTCCGCCAGACGATCCACCGTAATCCCGTTCAAAGACATATCCCCGCGGCCTTGACCGTCCGGACGGAACGGACTTCGCGCCGGACCGAGAAAACCAGGCGTCGCCGCGTTATAAGGCTTGTGCTGCATCCGCGGCTCCAGCGCGATCGACGCAGGCACGGACACCTCGCCGGACGGCAACAGCGACGAAACGCACGCGCCAAATGTCGGCCACCCGCCTTGCGGCTGACGATTCTTCCGACGCCCCGTCATGCACATAAAATCCGAGTGATCATCCACCGCATCCGACATCGAACGGATAATCGCCAGCTTATCCGTGATGCGCGCCAGTTTGGGCAACAGCTCGCAGATCTGAATCCCCGGCACATTCGTCGCAATCGGGCTGAACTCCCCGCGAATCTCGCGCGGCGCATCCATCTTCAAATCGAAAGTATCCTGATGGGGCGGCCCGCCCGGCAGATAAATCATAATCACCGCCTTGTGCGACTTCCTAATACCCGCCGCCGACTCCGCGCGGAGCAGATCCGGCAAAGCAAGACCGCCCATCCCCAACGCACCAATCCGCAAAAAATTGCGTCGTGAAACACCATCACAAAAACGGGCGCTGGAAGTTCCTGGAATAGAAATCATGGCAGAAAAATAACGATGGTCGGCAAAGCACCCGCTCCGCCTTCAGCACGAAAAGCCCGCAACCCACCCATTTCTTAGTCGTCCAAAAAGCCTTGCTGGTGCGAGCAAAACGGGAAACCCGCCAGCAAGGGCTGCCGTATTAGTAGCAGGCTCCATCGAGTCAGAGGATGCCGCGGTTTTAGAAATCGTAGAACGGGGGGACTACCTTGAGAGTGGTTCATTATCGCGCGGTTCATTATCGCGCGAAAACGATCAGGCGGGAGCGAGGTGACTACAAAGGGCAGGCCGAGAAGATGCGACGGAAATGAAGCCATTATTTGTTCCTTCGCGTGCTTTGCGCCCTTCGTGGTCATTTTGTTTTTGGAGAAAGGTATGACGCGAGGGGAGTGGTGCGTTTTTACGGGGAGAAGTCGCGGTGTTTTGGGTCGCCGCCGGATTCCAGATAGGCGATGAGGTCGAGGATCTGTTGTTCGGTGAGGACATTGAGGAGACCCGGCGGCATCGGGGAGACAGGGGAGGGTTCGCGTTTGAGGATGTCGGCTTTTTGCAAAGTGGTGGTCTGCGGCAGAAGCGGGCTGGTGCGGATGACGACGGTTTTTTCATCCTCACGCTCGATGGTGCCGGCGGCTAGGACGTTGGTTTTCAGCGTGAAGATGAGGTTGCGGAATTTTTCATCGATGACACGTGAGGGGTTGAGGACGGAGTCGAGGAGATCGCGGCGGTTGAAGCGGCTTGCGACGGCGGTGAGGTCCGGCCCGGTGAGCCCGCCGGCTTGTCCGATGCGATGGCAGAGGACGCACTGCGCGGTGGCGAATGCTTTTCTCCCGGATTCGAACGAACGCCCCTTGCCGACGCGGTCGAGCAACGGGAGAAGGGCCTCCGGCTTCCATTCGCGGACGAATATTTGCGGTCCGCTGGAGGCAGGCGTACCGGCGGGCTGGGCCGCTGCGGCGACGAGCGGGGCGACGATGTCTTTCTGGGCGGGCGTGAGCTTTTCGAGGAGTTCTGTGCGGATCATTTTCAGCGAACGCTGGTAGTCGCGCGCGCCTTCTAGGGTTTCGGCGTGGTTGATTGCGGCGAAGACGGTGCGCAGTTGGTCGGGCTGCCATTCACCGGGCGTGAGGCGGAGGTAAAAGAGGTAGTGGAGGAGGTCTTCGCTGCGTGTGCTCTGCGAGAGAAGGGCGATGGTCTTTTCGCGAAACTCGGGAGCCTTAAAATAGGCGAGGAGTTCGCAGAGCAGATGGTTCACGCGCCAGCTCTTTGCGGGATAAAGGGCGTCGAGCCGCTGAACGCAGGCCTCCGCAAGCGCAGGCTCCGGCGCGCCGATGCGGATGAGGGCGAGCTGATAGTCGCGGGCGGCGAGGATTTGCTGTTCTTCGTTGAGGGCTGCAAAGGAAAGGGCGTTGAGCGTGCCGAGGAGCGGCTGCCTCGCATCGGCGGCGGCGGTGCGCGTAAGTGCGAGCAGTGCGGTGAGGCAAGTGAGGGGTTCTTTTTCAGCGAGCGCGCGGGATTGCCAGGCGGCGACGTCCTGCGACTCGAGAGCGATGCGCGCGGCGTGGCGAATCCAAGGATCTTCGCTGCCGAGGTGGGGCCAGATCCTGTCGACCGCGTCGGGCATGCGGTGTCCGTGGAGGGATTCGAGTTGCTTGCGGAGTGCGCGCGCCTCTGCGGACTTTTCATCGACGGGCGCAGGCGGCTGCGTGACTTGCGGCCCGGTGTAGCTGACGCGATAGAGGCCGGATTGCGTGTGTCTTCCGCCGGTGACGAAATACATGGCGCGATCGGGACCAAATGCGAGGTCGGTAACGTTGAGCGGCTTGCCTACGATGAAGTGTTCGGCCGTCGCCGTGTAGCCTCCGCCGCGCGGCTGAAGGTGGACGGCGATGATTCGCCCGTAGGACCAGTCGCTGATGAAAAGAGCGCGCCGCATTTCCGCGGGGAAGTTGCTCCGCGTGCCGAACTCCACGCCGGTCGGCGAGGCGAGCCCGATGTTCAGGACGGTGGGTCCGCAGTCGGGGAAGTACTCCGGCCATTTACTGGTGCCGCGCCGCCAGCCATAGTCGGCGCCGCTGATGATGTGGTTGACGCGATTGGGGCGATACCACGGGGTGCCGGTGTCCCATTCCATATCCGCGTCGAACGTGAAAATCTCACCGTCTTCATTGAAGGCAACATCGAGGGGATTGCGCAGGCCGCCGGCGATGACGGTCCATTTTTTGCCGTCCAGGTCGCCGCGTAGAATGTGGCCGGCGGGGAGCTTCACGTCGCCGTCAAACATCTGCGGGTCCCAAGGGCAGGGGATGAGGCGGTCGTCCTGGAAATTGCGCAACGGCGAGTCGGCGGCGGTGTCCGGATTCACGACGACGTTGTTTCCGTGCGTGAGGTAGAGCATCCCGTCGGGGCCGAGCTTTACATGATTGCGCCCATGCCCGACACCGCCCTCGGTGCGTAGCAATTCCTCGAATTGCTCGAACCTTCCATCACCATCGGTATCCCGCAGACGGCAAAAGACCTTGCTATTGTTCGCATTTGCATAGAGCGCGCCGCCTGCATAGAGCAGCCCGCGGCATTCGAGGAGTGTGTCGTTGATGACCTCGACTTTTTCGACGTTGCCGGTGCCGAGCGTCATCCGAAGCAGGCCTTTTTTTTCCCGTGCGACGGTGAGTCTTCCCTGAGGATCGAAGGCCATCGAGACCCACGAGTCCTCATCCGGTGTGGCGGAGCGCAGCAGCTCGATTTTGAAGTTCGCAGGGACCGTGATGGCCGCCGGATCGGTCGCGACGCCGGGCGAAAGCGCGAGCTTCCAGTTGTCATACGCATCCGGTTCGCGCGTGACTTCCGTGAGGTTCGGTTGAGCAAGCGCGATCGTCGCCATCGCAATCAGAGCGATGCCGCGCAGGAGCGGTGCGGGGCGTTGGAACGGCGTAGGTATGCGGAGTGGACGGCGGTTCATTTGGAATAAGCGTATGCCCGCGGGAAACGGATTCAAGCGCCGACACCGGCCGCGCGGTTTCATCCGCGGAAGCGCGAGCGTGTCTCGAAGGAATCGACAGGTCCGCTGCCGCCCGATATTGACCGGGCTCGCATGTCCGTGACCACCACCAACTCCGCGCGCAAACCCTGGTATCGCATCCTCTACATCCAGGTGCTCATCGCCGTCGCGCTCGGCATCGCAGTGGGATACCGCGCTCCCGAAGTCGGAGTATCGCTGAAGCCGCTGGGCGACGGATTTATCAAGCTCGTCAAGATGATGATCGCGCCGATCATCTTCTGCACTGTGGTGCACGGAATCGCGTCCGTGGGCGACCTCCGGAAACTGGGGCGCGTCGGCCTGAAATCGCTCCTTTATTTCGAGGTGGTTTCGACGCTGGCGCTGGTGATCGGGCTCGTAGTGGTGAACGTTCTGCAGCCCGGCGCGGGAATCACGCCCGCGGGGCAGACATTCCACGCCGACGTCGCCGCAGCGACTGCCGGTCAGGCATTTTCCGAAAAAGCTCATGCTTTGAGCACGGTGGAATTCATCCTGAATATCATCCCGAACACGTTTCTCGGCGCGTTTGTCTCAGGGGATTTGCTACAGGTGTTGCTCATCGCGCTTCTCGTCGCCTTCGCCATCGCGTTCATGGGCGAACGCGGGCAGCCATTGCTGCACGCCATCGAGTACGGAGGACAGGTGTTCTTCGGCGTGATGCATATCGTCGTGAAGGTCGCGCCCATCGGTGCGTTTGGCGCGATGGGCTACACCGTGGGAGCGCACGGCATCGGGGCACTGAATAAATTGCTCGCGCTCATGGCGGGATTTTACCTCACCGCGGGATTGTTCATCGTCGTCGTGCTCGGCGGCATCGCGTGGTGGTGTGGATTTTCGATATTCCGGTTTCTTGGTTACATCAAAGACGAGCTCTTTCTGGTGCTCGGAACCAGTTCCTCCGAGACCGCCCTGCCTGGGCTCATCGAAAAGATGCAACGGCTCGGATGTTCGAAATCAACCGTCGGGCTCGTGGTGCCGACCGGCTACAGTTTCAATCTCGACGGCACGAACATCTACATGGCGATGGCCGCAGTGTTCCTCGCGCAGGCGACCAATACGCCGCTCGACCTCCGGCATCAAATCAGCCTTCTCCTTGTTGCGATGATCACATCGAAGGGCGCGAGCGGTGTCACCGGCGCGGGCTTCGTCACGCTCGCAGCCACGTTGCAGGCGGTGCCGGGCATTCCGGTCGAAGCGCTTGCGCTCCTTGTCGGCATCGACCGCTTTATGAGCGAGTGCCGGGCGATTACCAATTTCATCGGCAACGGAGTGGCGACCGTCGCAATCAGCCGATGGGAACAGGAAGTGACGCCGGAGCAAATCCGCGCCGGTCTGCGCGGGGAAGGTCTCGCTGCGGGCTCGCGCGAATGATGGGATGCGCCAGTGTTCCGGACGCCAAGGTGGTGTCGAAATCTGTTGCAGGGTAATTCTTTTGGCTTGCCCGATGGCGTCTTCCCGCCGACTTCTCGACGCCTTTCAATGGATAAGATACTTCCGCTTTTGCGCAACAACGCCCGTGCTTCCGTCAGTGACCTCGCCAAATCGGCGAATTTGACGGAGGAGGACGTGATTGCGCGTATCGCGAAACTTGAGAGCGACGGAGTGGTGCTCGGCTATCAGGCGGTTGTGGATCCCGAGAAGGTCGCGAAGGAACGCGTGTCGGCGCTCATCGAAGTAAAGCTGACTCCGGAGCGCGAGGGAGGGTTTGACAAGACTGCGGAGCGCGTGTCGCGCTTCCCTGAAGTCCAGAGCTGCTATCTGATGAGCGGAGGCTACGATTTGCTGGTGGTTGTGGAAGGCGCGACGCTCCACGAGGTGGCGGGATTTGTCTCGGAAAAGCTGAGCACGCAAAAGGGCGTCATCAGCACGGCGACGCACTTTCGCCTGAAGTCTTACAAAGAGAATGGTGTGGAACTAAAACGGGAGGTCGGCCCTCAGCGGCTCGCGGTCGCACCGTGATGTTTTCGGCTGCACAGTTTTTGGATGCTCGAGCGGCGTCGAACGCTCGTAGCCGCGCCGGGGTGTCTTTTTAGCTAAAGACGGAACGGAACCCGCGCGCGGCCAGCCCCCCGAACCGTCCCGTCGCAAACATCCAAACCATCTTTTTCTATTTCAATGAACATTTCCAATCACATCGCAAACCACATCCGGGACATTCCGCGCAGCGGGATCCGGGACTTCTTCGAGATCGTCCAGAGTATGAAGGACGTCATCTCGCTCGGAATCGGAGAGCCCGATTTCCATACGCCATGGCGCATCCGCGAGGCGGCCATTTATTCGCTGGAGCGGGGACACACCGGCTACACGAGCAACCTCGGACTTCCGCGGCTCCGCGAGTGCATCGCGGAATACGTGGCGAAGCATTTCGCCGTGCAATACGACCCGAAGACGGAAATCATTGTGACAGTCGGCGTGAGTGAGGCGATCGACCTCGCATTGCGCGCCCTGCTGAATCCCGGTGACGAGGTGCTGTACCACGAACCCTGCTACGTGAGCTACAGCCCGAGCGTCGTGATGGCGCACGGCATTCCCGTCGCTCGGGCTGTAGCTCACGTAGCAGGGTTCGTGGTACAGCACCTCGTCACCGGGATTCAGCAGGGCGCGCAATGCGAGGTCGATCGCCTCACTCACGCCGACTGTCACAATGATTTCCGTCTTCGGGT
>JANMGP010000089.1:0-15989 GCA_031374705.1 Verrucomicrobiaceae bacterium
ACTTTGCGGTGGGTATCGAACGTGAGCGACAGAAACGCCGCGCTGAAAACGCCGGTCCCGCCGAGGAAGAAGATTTTGGCCTGTGATTTACTGAGCATAGAAAAGTGAGGTGGTTTCCCAGCGTTTCTATGCGGCAGCGAATTTGCGCGCCTTGACGTAGATCAAGGCGCGTGACGATGGCGTGGCGAGAATGAGGGCGTCATATCAACCCGTAAGAAAACTACCATGAGCCATTATATCGCACTTCTCCGCTACACCGCCAAAGGCGTGGAGCACATCAAGGATTCCACGAAACGCGCGCATCACTTCAACAATATCGCCAAGAAGGCCGGGGTGAAAATCGAGGGCCAGTTTTGGACGCTCGGCCGGTACGACGGCGTGCTCATCATCGCCGCTGACAGCGAAAAGAAAGCGCTGCATTTGCTCGTGGAGCTCGCCGCCGGCGGGAATGTCCGCGCGGAGACGATGCAGGCGTTTACCGATAAGACCTTTGCGCAAATCGTCGGCTAGACTCTGCGCTCTGTCGGGCGGATACTGCTGAAACGCATAAGGCGCACTTTTCATCTATTCTTCGCTCTGCTTCTGGTCGCGGATTCTGTCGCCGAAGATCCGGCACCCGTGCGCACGGTCGCTGATGAATCCGCCTTACTGGAAAAGGGACGCGGGCGTGCGCAAAAGAACGCGCTGGCGAGGCTTGCGGCTTCGACCGACCCCGCGGCGGACAAGGTTTTGCTCGCTCAGTTCCAGCGACTTCGCGAAGGGGCGCTTCCTCCGGCGCTTTGGCTCGACCTTTTTGAAGCGGCGGCGAAACGCGACAATCCCGAGTTGAAGAAAGCTCTCGCGGATCGTGAAGCCGACCTGGCGAAATCAAAAGACCCGCTGATGCGATTTCGCGAATGTCTGGAGGGCGGCGATGGCGAAGCGGGCAAGGCGCTCTTTCACAAAAACCCGGAGCCGGGTTGCGTCCGGTGCCATTCGATGGATGGCAAGGGCGGCGAGATAGGTCCCGACCTGACATGGCTGCGCAAATCGGCGGAACGCTCGAACCTTCTTGAGTCGGTTGTCCTGCCAAACGGGACCATGGCGATCGGCTATCAGGCTGCGTTGATCCAGCTCAAGGACGGCGAGGAAATCTCCGGAGTGATCACGCACGACAATCCGTCGGATTTCATTCTCACCTCCGTGCCTGATGGGAAAAAGCGCACGATCCAAACGGCGCACGTCGTAAAGCGGACCGCGCTGCCAAGCCCGATGCCGCCGCACTTTGGCACTGCTCTGACAAAGTGGGAATTGCGCGACCTCATCGAGTTCCTCGCAAGCGGCGAGTGATCAGTCCGTTTCGCCGAGATTGGAGCGAAACTGCGCCTCAAGCTTCTGTGGTGAAAGCACGCTGATGCGCTTGCCGTCCACAGCGATTTGGCCGGCATCGCGGAGCTTGGCCAGTGCGCGGGAGAGCGTCTCGTTGCGGGTGCTCAGCTCGGCGGCGAGGACGGACTTGGTGACATCGAGCGAGATTTCCAGCGGCTCGGCCCGGCGGGGTGTCGGGCACCGTTTCAGAAGCCAGTGGATGAGACGCGTCTCGACATCCTTGCCCTGCAAATCCTCGAGCGCGTTCACGAGCAGACGCAAGTGCTGGCTCATCGACGCGATCATGCTCAGCGCAAGTTCCGCGTGCGATTTGATGAACGAGAGAAACTCCGCGCGAGGGACAAAAAGCAGATCGCAATCCTCCACCACGCGAGCACTCGCCGGATAGCCACCGCCTCCCGCGAGCGCTCCCTCGGCGAACGACTGTCCCTCGCGGAAAATGTGGATCACTTTCTCTGTCCCGTCCGCCCCCGTCCGATGAACATTCACCGCTCCACGTCGGACCATGTAAAAACCACGCACCTCGTCCCCTTCCCTATACAAGTAATGCCCACGCTCTGCCTGCCGAACCTCCACGAAACCGGCGATCTGCTCCAAATCCTCCGGCGAAAGATTAGCGAACATACTACAACCGCGAAGCGCGGCACCTCGAGCAGCGAGTCGGATCTCGGAGAATTTGTCGTGCATGGACTAAATCGGATAACACATCAGGAGGTCGGGAGTCCGCAAAATACGATGATGGAAGTCACATCGAACGCGTCGATTGCGTTCGGCTCGAAAAGTTGACCTTAAGGCTTCGTGACTTTCACACGGCCAAACTGCTTCGGCCCGCTGCTCACCGGGTTGGCGGTGCGCCATGTTTCGAGCACGGAGCCGTCGCCCATCGGGACGCTGTTGGTGAGCGTGCCGTTGGCGTTCCATGCCGCCATGTCGCTGCTGAACTCCACGCTGTAAGTGATGTCTTCGGCTCCGAGAATCCGGCGGAAGGTGAGCGTGAGATAATCGCCGGGCACGCCGAGCACTGTGAAGTATTGCACGGCGCGGGTAGGGAGATTCGATTGAGTGTTGGCGTTGGGGTTTCCGCCGAATGCGTATTCGAGCTGGTTCACGAGGCCGTCGCCATCGGTGTCGGTGAGTTCGCCTGCGACACCCTTGAGCGCGGCCCAGTCGCCGAAGATGGTACCGATTTCACCAGGCGTGCCGTTGAGCCGGGTGCTTGCCCGCCAGTTCGAACCGGTCTTCGGATTCGGGTTGAGCGATGGGTATTTGAGCACCATCGAATATCCGCCGACGTCGGCTCCGGCGGGCCAGGGCGCGACGGTTTTGTAGGTGAATTCTTTAATCGGATCGCTCGTGGTTGCGCCGTAGATGATGCGCACTTTCTCGCCAGCGTTGCTGAGTTTATCGCCGAAATTCCAAGTGCCGACGATGGGCGCTCCGGCTCCGTAACGGTAGTTAAATGCAGCGATGTTTCGCACGACCAACATCCGCGCGCCGGGAGCGATCGTGGTGCTGGTGCCGCTGCTGAAGTTGTAGTTCACGCCCTGGTCGAGGCTGACGTTGATAAGGTCGAGCGTGAGGGCGGCGGAGATGTTTTGCATCTCGATGTATTCGAAGTCTTCCTCCAGCCAGTTGTTGCCGGTGGCGATCTCCGCAGCGCTCGGGGCGCTCGGATGATACATGACTTCGGTGACGACAAGGTTGTCTTTGAGCACCTGGAGATAGTTCGAAGTCGATGGCGTGATCGCGAGCGGTGCGCTCCAATGACTGTAACGGCCCGTGCTGTCTTTATGCCGGACGCGGGCGCGGTAGCTGTGCCCGATTTTCAGGGCGTTGCCGGGGACTGCGATGCTGCTGCTAAACGCTGCAAGTTCGCCGCTGCTCCAGACTTCCTGCATTTCGTAAATGCGGTCGGCTGTCGGGTCGTAAGCGGGCGCGGTATTGTCGGTGACTTCGCCGATGCGCCATTGGATGCCGCCAAATGTGCCGGTGCCCTGCGGGTCCGAAAACGCGCTGGTGGTGAGGATAATTGCATCGACGGGATTGCCGAGTGGACTGCCGTTTCCGATGGTCGGTTTGACCGGCAAAAGGCCCGCGTCCACGGTGTCACTAATCGTATCGAGGTAGGCTACGCGTCCGCCCGCGCCGACTGCGGGATCGCCGTTTCCAGCGGTATCGGTCCAGCCGGTGAAGAGGAATGCCTTCATGTCGGATATCTTCGCGGGGGCACCGCCGGCGTATGCAGCGGGCGCGCCGTTCGTGGTGCCGGGCCAGCGGGCGAGATCGGCCGGGTAAAACGCGGCGAGCTTCGCGGCGGCATCATCGATAATGTCATCGGCTGGGCCTCTGTTTGTGGTCGCGTCGCGATAGAGCAGCAAGTCACGGAGTTCGCGGATGGCGTTGCGATGCGCGACGGTCATTGCGGTGCGTGGTGTTTTCTTGGGCAGCACCCAAGTCGGCGAATCGACGATGTCGTAGTGGTCGTAGAGCGCATTGTGGACGAAGTCCCAGCCGCTGTTCCAATTCGGGCCAAACGACGCATCCCAATCGTACGGCATGAACCACAATTTTCCGAGCGGGTTGCCGGCGACGGGCTGGAAATACCAGATGAGGTTTTTCACGCGGTGGCGTCCGGTCGGCTCGACGAAAATGTCGTAGTGGCGGATGGCCTCCTGCACGGCGTTGTATTTGTAGTAGAGCGGCATGTTCACATACTGCTCGAGGTAGGCGTCGGATGCGGTCTGGTGGATGTTGTAGCGGATGTTGTCGAAGTCCTCGCCGAAATCGACGCCGAACGGTGCTTGGCTGCGTGTGGAGAGCTCGCCGTTTTGCATCCAGTCGCTCATCTTGTAAAAGTTGCCGCGCTCAAGGTTGCGAGCCGCGAGGAAGTCCGGGCCGTCGGGAAATTCAAGTGCCTGGTAGAGGCCCCAGAAATCGCCGAGACTGGCGTCTGTCGCGTTCGCATTTTGGATGACGCGGAAGCCGACCCAATGGCTCTCGGGAATCGGCACGCCGCTGAGCGACCACATCTTTCCGCCGATCTCATACGGCAATCCCCAGTCGTAATAGCCTTTGTTTCCGAACAGCTTGTTGAAGAGCATCTCCTTCCATGGCCGCGCATACTCGTGGCCCGCCTCGTCGGTGGCGTGGAGCGGCGTGCCGTTCGGGAAGATGAAGCGGAAGTGTCGTTTGCCCGCGCCGTTGTATCGCGAATTGCCGCCACGAAGGCGGACGACGGTGTGGTCGATGACTTCGTTACCGACGACGAGCGCGCCCTCGAAATTCTCGTAGCGGCGGGCCCGGAGCACATTGAGGTCGGGCGTGTTTACAAATTGATCGGCTGCATTGTAAGCGAGCAGCGCGTTGAAATCCGCGGTGCGTGTGAGCCAATGATACGCGGGCAGCGATCGGATCGCGGCTGCGGTAAATGTCGAGTATGCAGGCACGCCGTCATAGACGAATGCGGCGAAATTTTTCCGTGGATCGTCGGCCGCCGGGACTCGCGTGCTGAGCGCGGTGAGGTCGGTCGCATTGATCCGATAGCGGACGAGTGTGCGGTTTGGCTGCGCGGGAATGATGGCGGTGTAGTTGCCGTCGCCGGGGATGTCGCCAGCCACGGAACCGTCGTCCACCATTGGGATCGTCGTCCAGTTTGCAGGCAGCTCAAACGCGGGATTTGGCTGCAGCGGCTGTGCGGGGTTCGCGAGGATTTGAGCGTTGGTGAGCGGAAGCGTGCCGGGGATGAAATTGCCCGGCGCGACAATCTGGTAGCGGAGTGTGACTGCGCCCACGCCTTGCGGGTCGCTCACTTTTGCCGAGACGGTGATCGGCTGCGTCGAGAGCGGCGCGACCGGCGTGTGTCCGATATTGCGGATGGCCGGGCCAATGTTTGCAGCGAATACGGAGTTTTGCGCACCCGGCGTGCCGAGCGTGTCGGGGACATTCGTGAGCGAGGCGTCGATGGAGAAATCGAAGATGTTGTAAGTCGCAACGTCATCTTGAAGCGAGCGGGTCTGCGGCGCTTTCGCGATGCCGTGGATGGCGATCACGTTGTTGCCCGCGTGCAAAAGCGAGTCGGTGTTTGCGATGACGAGTTCGCTCCATGGATCGTTTCCACGCTCATAGACGGCGGTGGAGTTAAACGCGGCATCTCCCGTGGAACCGGGCGGGAAGCCGAATCGGAAAATCTCGACGCCGTTGATCCACACGATCGCTGCGTCATTGTGCATCACGCGCAGGAGCAAGTTCTTGGGAATGGTGCCGCTGACATTGAAGTCCTTGCGGAAATAGACCGTGCGGTAGTTGACCGTGTAGTTCGTGCCGGACGGCACGGCGCTGCCGACATACGTCGCCATGTCCGGGAGCTGCGTGCCGAGCGTCACACCGGTCTCGGTGTTTGTGGCGACCGCAGCGCCGCTGTTTTTATAAAGAATACCGATGGGCATGGTGCCTGGGAGCCACGAGCCGTCTTGCGTGAAGGTCTCGGCGTGCCACGCATTGACGGGCGATGAGGCTTCGCTGGTTCCTTTGCGATAGGTCCAGCCGGAGCTGCCTGCGGTGACGTAATTCACGACCAAAGGCGCAGCGGTGCTTGGGCGCCAGTTGCCGCCAGTGTCGTTGTCGAAAGCCGGGTTGACGAGTTCCAGCGTCGGGCCGTCGCCATTCGGTGTCGCGGGCCACGGTGCCGTGCTGCTGAAGTCCACGCCGTCCACTTTATCGCCCGCCTGATTGCGCAGGACGATGTTCTCGCCGTTGCTGTCGAGCCCGCCGGTCCAGGGCCCGAGCGCGGTGACGCCGTAGAGCGCAGACATCGTCGCGGGGTCCGCAGCGATCACGAGGTAGCCGCCGGATGCGATGGTCGTACCTACGGGGAAAATGTAGTTCACCCCGCTGTCGAAGCGCCATCCGGTCATGTTCACTGCGGCGGCTGTCGGGTTGTAGAGTTCGATGAATTCCGTGAGCTGCGTGTTGCGCGCGGGGTTGTAATTCAGCTCGTTGATTTTGACGTGCAGGTCCAGGGCGGCGACGAGGAACGTGAGCACTTTATCGAACGTATTTCCGGTGCCGTCGGTGACGCGAATGCGCACGCTGATTGTCTGCCCGAGGTCGCCGCTGAAGTCGTGCGTGGAAATGAGCTGCGTGCCGTTGATCGTGAAGTATCCGTTGTGCGTATCGCCCGTGCCCGCGACGAGCGTAAGAATCAATGTGTCGCCGGTATTCGGGTCCACAGGTTGCAGGTAAGTGATGAAGCTGCCGCTGACCGCCGTGGTGCGGATCAATGTGTCGTTCGGGATGAGATTCGTCGGCGGTAGCGGCGGTGGAACCACGGTGATGGAAACCGTCGCGACATTTGAAGTGTAGCTCGTATTGCTCGCGGTAAACGCAAACGAATCCGGGCCGTAGTAGCCGGCCGTGGGAGTGTAGGTGAGATTCGGCGCGGTGCCGGTAATCGTGCCGTGTAGCGGGTTCGCAACGGTGTACGTGAGCGTGGTGAAAGCTGGGTTCGGATTCGACGCGCTGAGCGTGATTGGAAGCGCAGTCTGATACGCTGTGGAGACCGTCGCATCATTCGCGATGGGCGCGGAACTGTTGACGTTCATGAGGACGTTCGCGCTGTTCGAAGTGCGCGTGCCATCGTTCGCAGTGAAGACGAACGACGTCGTGCCGACAAAGCCCGGTGTCGGGGTGAAAGTGAGGTTCGGCGCGGTGCCGGTGAGCGTTCCGTTGGCGGGAGACGTGTAGTTGTAAGTGAGACTGCCAAGCGGCGTATTCGGGTCCGTCGCGGCGAGCGTGACGGGCGTCGAGGTGTTCTGGAAAATCGAGATGCTTGAGCCGGTGACGACGGGTGCCCCGTTGAGGACCGTGACATTTGCCGTCGCCGTGCGCGTGCCGCTCGGGTCGGTGCCGGAGAATGTGTATGCAACCGTGCCCGTCGTCGCAGGAGTCACCGCGACGCTGCCAGTCGGCCCCGACACCATGCCCGGCGCGGGAGAAATACTGGCGGTGAACGGCGAACCCTGATTGCTCACGCCCCAATAAAGCGTGGTGGTTTCACCGTCGTAAATCGTCGAAGGAACCGCGAAGAACGCATTGATCGGCGGGCCGGAAGCCACCGTGTCGGGACCGGCATTGGCACTCGCTGCGACCTCCGTGGCAGACATCGGCGAACTCCAGACGCGGAACTCGTTGAATCCAGCCTGAAGGTTGGCATCGGCTGTGTAATTCGAGCGTCCGAGCCAGTTGTTCAGGTAGGTGATTTGCGCGAGCGTGTAAGTCACGTTCGCCGTGCCGACCACCGCGCCGTTTCGGTAGTAAGTCAGTTGCGGTGAGCCCGCATTTCCCGTCGCGTTATAAACGTACGCGAAGTGCGTCTGGACTGCGAGCGGCGTCGAGAAACTGCCGTCGGCATTTTGCTCCGCCTGCCCGTCGGCCTTGAGGCTGGCCCGCTGGAGATTCAAGTCTGCTCCCTGCTGCGCAGAAAGGAAGATGTAGCCGGTTCCATTCGCCGCGCCGCCGGGGCCGGTAATCTCGCCCGCGCTGCCCGTTCCGAAATCAAAGATACGCGACCACGCCCGATTGCCGTTGATCGTCACCCAGCCCTCGATCGTCACATTCGTCAGCCCCGACATGATGTTGTTCGGCAAATCGATATACGCCTCCGAGGCTGACGCACCGCCTGGCAAAATCACCTGCGACGCATCACGGGTTGAGTTCGCACCGAGGATCGTCCCGTTCGCACCGCCGATAGAATCGACGACGGTCGCGCCGCTTCCTTCGTTGAAGCTGTACCGGTTTCTCAGCGGCGAGACGTATGGCGCGACGGTGACGGTGAAATTTCGCGTGGAGCTTCCGGCGACATTCGTGGCGGTGAGCGTGTAAGTGGTCGTCACCGCGGGGTTCACCACGACGGTGCCGGTTGCGCCGGAGATTGCGGGCACGCCGTTATTGATGCTGACGCCCTGCGTCGCGCCCGCGACATTCCATGAAAGCGCGACGGGAGTTCCCGTAGGCACACTCCCCGCGGCATTCGCTGTGAAGCTGTTGATTGTCGGCTGTCCGCGCCCAAACGTCGGGCCTTCGCTCACGTAGTTGGCCTGGATTTGCGCAGGCGTGAAAAGTTCACCGCGCACGCGGACGCGTCCGTAATACATCGAGCCGCAATAGGCAGCCGTGCTGGTGACCGAACCCGTCGATTCACTCTGCGCGCCGAGACGGAAGAATATATCCGCGGTGTTCGCCGCGTTCCTCGATGCGGTCGCGAGCGTCACCGCTTTACTGCTTGTCTCGAAGCCATCGACATACACGCGGTCCGTCGTGCCGTCGTTCGTGTAAACGAGATAATGCCACACGTCCTGTGCGGGCACTGTGCCCCAGCCGACGCCGAAGTTTGTGCCGGTGCCGGTGCCGGTGTGGTTCACTGCGCCGAAGCTGGTGCTGCTGCCGTAGTTGAAAGAGCTATTAAAAGTATTCGAAGCCGTGCTGTCGCGGCGGCCCCACGAGATGATCGTTTCCTCCACGGCGACTGCGGCATTGCGCACCCACGCTTCCACGGTTCTCGGCGCGCCGCTTCCGGTCACCGCCGCCGGTGCGACAGGGCCCACGTAGTTGCTGAGTGAGCCGGACAGGAGCACCGCTTTTACAGACCCGCCGGTTGGCAGCGTGACGCTCGATACACTCGGCGATATTCCGCCTGCCGATGTGAAATTTCCGGGAGCAGTCACCGGCGCGGTTTGCGGCCACGTTGCCAACGAACCCACTGCCTTGTCCGTGGCGTCGAGATTGATGATCGGGTCCGCAGCACGCGCGGTGGAAATGAGCGCGAGAGCGGCGATAAGAATTTGACGGAATTTCATGGTGAGAATGGACGCGAACTGAATTTAGGGAACCTGACACAATAAACCGAAAGCCGGCGCACGCACGGGGTATGTGCGTGCGCCGATGCACGAGTTGCTATCGTATATCCACGCGTTGCCGCGCAGGCTTTTGAATGGTTTACTTTGCGCTGCGGCGACGGCGACCCGCGAGCATCGCGAGTCCACCGAGGAGCAACGCGGCGCTTCCCGGCTCCGGCACGGCCTGCAAAACGAAGTCGTTTCCGCCGGTCACGGTGCCGCCGACCGAGTCGCCGAAATAGCTCACGAGGAAGTCCTGCCCGTTTGCAGCATAGACGTGACTGCCGTCCGCGAGGCCCGCAAAGGCGCCGCTGATTGCGTCGGAGCCGTCGTTGATGATGGCGAAGAACAGATCGTTCGTGACTGCGGGGGTCGTGAGGTAGCTGCCCGAGAGGCTCAGCGAACCGCCCAATGTGACGCCGCCGGTGACGTTGAGAACGTCGAAGTTTCCAGCGCCCGTCGCGTTCACTTCGAGAGCGAGCGATGCGCCGCTGTTCAGCGTGAATGTGCCGGTGTTGAGCTGTCCGGGCGAAAGACCCGGCGAGACTGTTGCGCCCGAATTTGCCGTGACCGCCCCGGCGATGGTACCACTGCCGCCGAGCGTGCCGCCGGTGTTCACATCCACCGAGCCGCTGATGCTGCCGGTGAGGCTGAGCGTTCCGCCGTTGACGGACGTGAGGCCCGTGTAGCTTTCCGCACCACCGAGCGTGAGGATTCCGTTGCCCTGCTTCGTGAGTCCGCCGCCGGTCGTCGCGCCATCGCTGATGTTTTGCGTGACGCCGATGTTGAAGCCGTTCGTGTTGATAATCGCACCGCCGGATTCCACTTTGATCTGCGTGTTGGTGAAGCCGGGGAAGAAGTTCGCCGCCGATGCTTTCGCCTGAAGCTTGCCGCCGTCAAACTTGAACGCTGCGACCGAAGTCGTTGCGTCGGTGCGCTGTACGAGGCCCGTTTTCAGCGTGCCGCCGGCGAGGTTGATCGTGCCGTTTCCAGTCGCCGTGTGGGCCGTGAAAATATTCTGCACATCCACCACACCATCGCTCAGGACGTTCAATGTTCCCGTCCCCGCCTCGCCGATGATCAGCGCATTGCCGGCGAGCGTTTGATTGAACAAACCGCCTGCCGCAACGTTGAGCGTGCCGTTGGCTCCGAAGAACCGACCGACTGATGGGAAGCCCGCCGTGGCATTCACCACACCGGTGCCGTAAATGGTCATCGCGCCGACGCCGTAAGCGCCGACTTGGACGTTGCCGCCAAAGTTCATCGTTCCGCCGGAACATTCACCGTTCCGTTTGCATTCACGCTCGCGGAATTTGTTCCGGCGACTGCCGCAGCGATGTCGCCGCCGATTCGGTTGTCAGCACCGGTAACGGTCACCGTGCCGCCGATCATGTTCACAATGCCGACCGGCGCACCGTTCACGATTGGTCCGGAGTTGATGGCCGCATTGGAGGTTTCCGCAGCAACGATGAGGCGTCCGGTGACATTGACCGTGGAGTTTCCACCGATGTTCCAAGTCGCCTCGGACGAGCGCCAGCCGATGTTGACTTCGCCCGTGACGGTCGAAGAACCACCCTGCATGTCCCAAAGCGCACCGAGCGCCGGAATCGCTCCGGCAGGTTCGCCGATGCGAATACCGCCCGCAGTGGCGTTCAGCGCGCCGCCCGTTTGGTTCACGATTCCGGTCCCGCCGAGACTGCCAATGATGACGTAGTTGCCCGCAGCACCGCATTTGGTGATGGTGCCGCCGCTGAGGTTCAGCGTGCCGGTCGCGGTGTTACGTCCGACGACGAACCAGCTTCCGCTGTTCACTGCGCCCGCAGACATGGTCATCGTAGCTGTGTTGTTTGTGATCCCATTTGAAATCCAGAAGTCGTTCGGCACATTGAGCGTTCCTCCACTGATGTTCGCCGTGCCGGTGCTGCCGCCCGTGCCTACGCCGAGCTGGAAGCCCTGACCGGAAGTGCCCACGGGCGGCGGTGGCATCACGGGTGCACTGACCGTCAATACCACTGGCGCTCTCGCCACGAAGGTGAAGCTCGGGACGGGCACTCGTCGCCGAGGTCAGCGCAAACGTCGCACCGAGCGCCAGATTCTGCGTCAGCGTCGTGCCGAAATCGCCGCCGAGCCGCAGCCCGCTCGTCGTGATACCGCCGCCGCTGTTCAGCTTCAGCGTGCTGCCGTTCATCGCATAAATATCGCCCGAAGTGAACGCGCCGCCCACTTCCACCGTCGCCGCCGAAGCGCCCGTCGTCGCGAACCATTTGCCCGCCGCGCTGACCGTATTATTAAAAGTCGTCGCCTGCCCACCGCCGAACATTTTGATACCCGCGACAATCGAACCGTTCACCGTCAACGGACCCGCGCAGCCGAAAGTCAGACCGCCATTCACCGCATTGATTTCCCCCCACGCGGCACCCGCCGTCGCTGCAAAAGTCACCGGCGCATTCACTGTCACCAGTCCCGTGCTTTGGTTCTCCACCTTCGCCTGCACACCGCGATTATCGAACAGTGAAATCGCAGCGCTGTTCGCATTGTTCAGTGTCCACAGGCTCGTCCCGGTCCACAGCAACATGTTCTGATTGATGCCCGCATCGACCACATTTGTCGTCTGCGTCGCGCCGCTGAAAGTCAGCGTCCCGTAGCCCGGAAACAAATCATTATCCCAGTTCGTGATCGTGCTCCAGAGATTGTCCCCGCCGCCGCCATCCCAGATATTGGCAGCAGAAGAAGACGACGCAAAGCCGAGGCCGACCCGCGAGGATGGAAGCGATATTTTTCGAAAGAACACGACGGTTGTGCGATAATTTCATGAAGGTGACGGTGGGTGTAGAGTTTTGTTACAGTGAGGTGACCTTGAAGCTACACCACTTCTCTCTCAACGGAATGAGATAAAGCGCATTCGTCTTGTGAAATAGCGCAACCGAAACCACCCCCAATTTTTCGTCGCCCGGGCGTGGTGCCCCCGTTTCATTTCTCCGGAGAAAAGCAGGATTTCGCGCGGCGGCATAACTCAGGGAGATACGTGCGCGAGACCTCCGGGCGAATCCCAACGGCGATCGCGATCAGGCTCCCGGAGTGCGCCGCAGAAAACCAAGCTTTCGCTGAATCGTCACAATCGAGCCGCACCGCTGTCACAGCAGCACCGTTTATTTGCCACACAAGATGACACCGTCTTCCTACAGCTTTCAACTTTCCGCCGCCCGCTGGCTCGCATTCTTTGCGGCTGCCGGGACCGCTCTTGCGGCCACGGGGAAAGTGCCTTCCGCACCTGCGGAAACTGATCCCGCTCCGGCGCAGCAGCTGCAGCCGACGATCTATATACGTGAGTTTCGGGTGCTCGGTACTAAAGAGCTGCCGAAGATTGATATTGAGGAAACCGTGTATCCATTCCTGGGTCCGGGGCGCACTACCAAGGATATCGAGGATGCGGCGGCGGCGCTGACGAAGGCTTATCAGGACAAGGGTTTCAAGGCGGCGCAGGTCGTCGCTCTCGAGCACGACGGACGTGGCGGCGTGGTGAATTTGCAAGCTTACGAAGGCAAAGTAGGCACGCTCCGAATCACCGGAGCAAAGTATTTTCTGCCGAGCAACATTCGCGCACAGGCCCGCTCGCTCGCCGAGGGGAAGGTGATCAATTTCAACAACATCGGCCCGGAGATTGTGAAGCTGAACGGCCTGCCGGATCGTCGTGTCGAGCCGAAGCTCACGCCGTCGCTGGAGCCGGGAATTTACGATATCGAGCTGGCGGTGAAGGACAACTCGCCGCTGCATGGCAGCATCGAGCTGAACAACAGGAACAGCCCGAACACCACGGACCTCCGGCTCAACGCCTCGATCAGTTATGCAAACCTCTGGCAGCGCGGACACACGATCGGAGCCAGCTACCAGATGTCGCCGGAGGATCGCTCGGAGGTGAAGGTGTTCTCTGCGTTCTACATGATTCGGATGCCGCAGTGGGACTCATTCAGCCTCATGCTGAACGGCACAAAGCAGGACAGCAATGTATCGACTCTCGGCGGTGCTGCTGTGGCTGGGCGCGGCGAGATTCTCGGGATGAAGGGAATCTTTACGCTTCCGTCGATGGACGGCTTTTTCCACTCACTGAGCCTCGGGTTCGACTACAAGAATTTCGACCAGAATGTGATCATCGCCGGGGCCACCGACGTGACGCCAATCTCCTACTACCCGGTCAATGCGACGTGGGATGGAACGTGGGTCCACACCAAGGAAGTCGCGGCCCCGACGGACAAAGATCCAACGGCCACGGAGCGAGTGGAAACCGGCACGACCGAGCTGACCGTCGGCCTCACGGTCGGGCTCCGCGGAACGGGGAGCACACAGACGAGTCTGGAGCGCAACCGGTTCGGTGCGGACGGCAATTTTATCTACGTGCGCGGCAGCCTCGCACACACGCAGAAGCTCCCGAGAGACTGGGAGCTTTACGCGAAAATCCACGGCCAGGCGGGCGACCAGCCGCTCGTGAACAGCGAGCAATTCAGCGGCGGCGGCATCGGCACGGCGCGCGGCTACCTCGAAGCAGAAGCACAGGGAGACAGCGGTCTCTTTACCACGATCGAGCTTCGCACGCCATCGCTCCTGCCGAAGATCAAAAAGGGCGGAGACCCAAAAAACGCGGACGACGAAACCGGCAACGAATGGCGGTTCTACGGCTTCTTCGACGCCGGCACGCTCACGCTGCACGACACGCTGCCGTCGCAGGCTTCGAGCTTCCGGCTGGCCAGCACTGGCTTCGGCTCGGAGATCCGGTTGTGGAACCACTTCAGCGGCATGCTGGAGTTCGCGCTGCCGCTCACCTCTCTCACGAACACGAAAGCACATGATCCGCGCGTGAACTTCCGCCTCGGCTCCGATTTTTAACCCACTTTTTCAGACTTACCATTCATGGATACCCAACGAACCAAGACGATTTTCTCCAGGCTTCTCGCAGGCGCGATGGCCCTTCTCACATTGAGCACTGCTGCTTTTGCGGCCGATAGCACGTGGTGGAATGACGCGTGGACGACGCGCAAGCAAATCACTATTGATACGAGCGCCGCGGCGGGAAATATCACGGAGCCGATTGGCGGGGCCACCGTGCTTTTGCGATTCTCCGAGGGCAACTGGCCGACGGGCGCGAAACCCGATTTTAGCGACCTTCGTTTTGTAGCGGATGATGACAAAACGCTGCTCCCGTTTCATATCGAAAAACTGAACGTCGATTTCCTCGAAGCGATGGTGTGGGTGAAGCTCCCCGACGTGAAGCCGAATGGGAAAACGACGTTTTGGATGTATCTCATCTCGACGGATCCGAAAGCCACCAAGACTGAGGATGTAAAAGGCTCTTTCGACGCCGACGCCTCGCTGGTGTTCCACTTCAGCGAAACGGGTGCTGCTGCGAACGATGCGACCAAGAACGGTAACGCTGCGGATTCTGCGGGCGGAGCTTCAGACGGTTCATTCATTGGCTCGGGCGTTGAATTTAAGGGCAAGGACGCGGTGTCCATTCCGGCCAAACCTTCGCTTCTGTGGGTGGATAATGGACCGGTGACGATTTCAGCGTGGGTGAAAGTGGCGGTGGGAAAAGCGGATGCAATCATCCTCAGTCGCCGGGAGGGAACCAAGTCATTCGCCCTCGGGGCAAACGGCCTCATTCCCTATATCGAAATCGACGGGAAACGTGCGGAGGCGAAAGACCAGCCTTTCACCGTTGGTTCGTGGGCGCACATCGCCGTGGTGAGCGAAGCCTCGAAGACGACGCTCTACATCAATGGCGAACAGGTGACTGCAGTGGGTGCGGGCATGTCCGGCATGAATACCCCAATCACGCTCGGCGGTGACACGCAGCCCGGGGCCGTGGGATTTGTCGGCGAAATGGATGAACTGCAGACTCACAAAGTCGCGCGTCCGGCGGGCTGGGTGATGCTCGCGGCGAACGGCCAGAGCGGCGAGAAGGGGCAGAATTTTATCCGGATTGGGAATCCTGAAATCAAGAAGGACTGGCTGAGTTGGACGAAGACGGGCGACTTCGCCGTCATCATCAATAACCTCACGCACGACGGCTGGGCGGTCATCATCATTCTGGCGGTAATGTTCGTCATCAGTTGGTACGTGATGTATGTGAAAGTCCGTTACTTGAACGGCGTCTCAAAGGGGAATGAGATCTTCATGAAACAATGGCGGCACGTTGCTTCCGACCTGACGATTCTCGATAGCGATGACGCCGAGGCGTCGAAGTCGCTGGGCGGACGCGTGACGAAGGATAACGCGAAGAAGCTCCGCAAATCATCCGTTTACCGTATCTACCACATCGGCGTGGAGGAAATCCGGCACCGTATGAAGGCTGACCGCGAACAAGGCGTGCGCCGCGGCCTGGCGGGACGCTCGATTCAGGCGATCCGCGCCGCGCTCGACGGCGGGCTCGTCCGCGAATCGCAGAAGATCAGCGCGTTGATCGTGTTGCTGACCATTTGTATCTCGGGCGGTCCGTTCCTCGGGCTGCTAGGCACCGTCATCGGGGTCATGACTACGTTTGCCGGCGTGGCAGCGGCGGGCGAAGTCAACGTGACCGCCATCGCACCCGGAATCGCCGCCGCGCTGCTCGCCACTGTGGCCGGGCTGGCCGTCGCGATTCCAGCGCTCTTTGGCTACAACTACATCCTTTCCCGCGTGAAGGACGCGAAGGACGACATGCACATCTTCATCGACGAATTCGTTACGAAGATGGCC
>JANMGP010000021.1:0-2373 GCA_031374705.1 Verrucomicrobiaceae bacterium
AACCGGCTTGAGGGTCGTCTTCGATGGCGAAAATCGCCGTCTCCTTCCAAAATTTGCTGTGCGAGATGGCCTCGACGATCCGGCCGAAAGCGAGGTCATTGTCGGCGAGATACGCGGCGGGTGTCGGCGCAGTCTTGCTGGGTCCGTTGGTGTGGTCATTTGGGAGGCAGATGAATATGAGATTCGGGAACCCGCCCTTTTCCTCAAACTGCTTGAGCTCGCGGATAAAAAAGTCGGCGCGGTACTGGTCGGGCACCTCCATCGACCAGCCAACGTAATCGGTGGGGACGTAGGGTTTGAGCGATTCCACAACGGGGTAGCTGGCAAAGATCACATCATCGGTCTCGCCCTTCCACTTGCGATAGCAGTCGAGGAACTTCGGCGAACCCTTGCGTTGCGGGTCGCGCCATTTGACGTCGGGCGCTGCGAATTCCCCGTAGTTGCGAAGCGTCTTTTTGTGCTTGATCGCATTGTCCCACAAAAAGCCACCGGGTGAGTAAGCGAGCGCGTCGGACTCGTCCTCGCCCATCCCGTCGGGGTAGCTCCGGTGAAATCCTGCGAACGACTTCTCCATGTAGTCGGTGGCAAAAGCGGTGGTGCTCCATTGGTGCCCGTCGGCGCTGAGTATTCCGGCGCAATACGTGTTGTCGAGCAGCACAAAATCATTCACGAGCTTGTGGAGGTTGGGTGTGATTTTTTCGCCGAAGATGCAGAGCTCCGGATCGCCGTTCCCTTTCGCGATGTCGCCAAATACCTGATCGTAAGTCCGATTCTCCTTGATGATGTAAACGACGTGCTTGAACACGCTCGGCTCGCCAATTCGCTCCGGCACAGGCCGCGCGGGCTGGTCTGGGCGCGGTGGAAGTTTGCTCGCGACGATGGCTTCGCGACGGAGATTACGCAAAACGGTCTCGGTGAGCTTTGGCAGCGCTTCGTCGCGCGGCAGCGGCACGAGTGAAATCGAGCCGGAGTAATGGTGGGAATTGAAACCGTCTTTGCCTTCCTTGTTCTTCTTTTTGAGCGCCGGGTGTCCTTTGATGTTTGCGACGGCCAGAACGTCGCGCACTTTATCGAGCACGAGCGCGCCGGGAAACCAGCCGACCGGAATTAACCCGCGGAGCTTCGATTCACGCTCGGCGGGATCGAAATCAATCACTGCGACGGCGTTTTGGGTTCCGTTCGCGACGTATAGAGTCGTGCCGCCTTTGCTGAACGCGAGCGCATTTGGCGATGCGCCAAACAGGTCGCTCGGCTTTTCCTTCGACCAGATCGTTTCGACGATTTTGTGTTCCTTCGTGTCGATGACGCTGAGGTTGTCCGAGCCCGCGTTTGCGCAGACGACATAATGACCGTCCGGCGAAACGGCGAGAGCGCTCGCGTGAAGCCCGGTGACGACTTCCCTCACGGATTTCCCGGCGGCGAGGTCGATGATACTCACCGAACCTTCGCTCGCGATATCCCGGACTGGATCAACGCGCACGACCGTTCCGCGTCCCGCAGGTCCCGTGCGGTCGCCGATTCCGGGACGGCGTCCACCCCAATTCGAAACGTAAGCCTTTTCTCCCACGAGCACGACATCGTACGGCGCGACTCCGACCTCGAACGTGCGGAGAACTTTGCCTGTCACAGCGTCCATCTCGATCAGAGTATTTGAGAGATTGCCGCAGACATAGAGATTCGCCGTATCGGCGGAGAGCGCGAGGCCCGCCGGGATTTCCTGTTTGCGGCGCGGCGCGTTTGCCTGCGGCAGAGGGAGGGAATGGGATGGCGATATCTTTCCGTCGTCGGCGACGGCGAAAATTTTGATCGAGCCGTTCACATTGCTAAGCGCAATACGCTTTCCATCGGGCGAGAAAATGAGACCGGTGAAACTCACCTGCGCCTCTTTGTCCGGCGCGAGAATGTTTGGCGAAACGACGTCGGGTTGCGGCTCATTGACCTTTTCATCGGGCATGGCGACGCGCTGAAGCACCTCGCCCGTCTCAGGATGAAGCACGACAATTTCGTGGTTCTTCCCGGATGTCACAAGCGACTTCCCGTCCGGCGAAAGCGCGATCACCTGCGGGCGTCCCGCGAAATCAATCTGCCTGCCGAGCGGCGTGAGGACTTGATTCACCGGCAAAACGGTGCGTTCGCCATCGCGACCGACGCGCTCCAAGGTCGCGCCGGGCTCCGGTGCCGCGAAGGCGAAATTTGCGATGAGGAGAGCGATGGCGAGAGAAGATTTCATGAAGACTTTCGAAGCGTAAACCGCGATGATCCGCGGCGACAAGTGCAGAGCCGGAAACTTCCACTGAAGTTACTTCTTCGAGGCCTTTTTCCGCGGTGCCTTCCTGGCACCGTGAGTTTCGCGCGCGAGGAGAGCGACGGCAG
>JANMGP010000024.1:0-26899 GCA_031374705.1 Verrucomicrobiaceae bacterium
GACGGGTGCAACCCCGTCAGGGTGACCCGATCGCTGCGCCCACCGCTTTGCATGGTCACGATCTTTTTGATTGATGCCGGGCTGCTTCGCTTGGGACTGACCACATACTCAGCGCATATTCTGTCTATTGGCGGTCTCCAAGGGTGTCGCTCGTTCCTCGCGTCAACCTTGGGCTGAGTGATGGAACCCCTTCGGGGTATTCGCATGCGGCTTTGCATTTTGAGCGTGAATTACGGAAATGGTTTGCGTCCGGTCGTAGCACATGCGGCCCTCCTCGTGAATGTTCCTTACTTGAGGCGCATTTTTCTTTAATGGCATACGGGGATGATGTGCCACTTTGCGGGTTTTGTCATATACGCACCGTCCCGCAGCAATATCTCTTGGAAATCCTACGCCCAAGTCCTCCTCTCCGCCCACGAATTCCGGCAGATTCAATAGGCAAGGTCTCTGCCTTTACCGACATTGCCGCCCCGCGATGAAGTCATCGCCAATCACATCCCTGCGGATTACGAAATCCGCATCGGCATCAGCACATAGATGAACGGGGTGGCGATCTTTAGGACGCCTGGGCTCATTTCGTCGATGAGGTCGATGTGGATTTCCTCGTCGCTGAGGTTGCGCAGCGGATCTTGCAGGAACCCTGGATTGAACGCGATTGCCATGTCCTTCCCTTTGTAGTTCACAGCGAGCGACTCGTGAGCCTCGCCGACTTCCGGTGTGTTGGACACGATTTCGAGATTGTTCTTCGTGAAGATCAGCTTGATGGAATTGCTCTTCTCGCTCGAAAGGAGCGACACACGGCGCACGGCGGCGTGCAGAAGTTCGCGTTCCACAGTCACCCGTTCGCGGGTTTCCTGCGGGATGACCTGTTTGTAGTTCGGGTAGTTGCCTTCGATGAGCTTGGAAACGAGCGTCTTGTTGTTCGCTTCGAAGCCAACGTGGTTTTCCGTCACCATCATTTTCACTTCGCCGACCTCGGTCAGCAAGCGCTGGAGTTCACCGACACATTTTGTGGGGATGATAATGTCGATTTCCTGGCTGCGAGGGATTTCAACCTCGATTTCGCAGAGTGCGAGGCGTCGTCCATCGGTCGCGACGAGTGTGAGCTTGTTCTCTTTGAACGTGAAAAGGATTCCGTTCAGGACATAGCGCGTTTCGTCGGTGGAAATCGCGTAGGCGGTTTTCTTGAGCGCGTCTTTCAGATCCTTTTGCTTAAACGTGAACGTCTTTGCGTCGTCGAGTTTCGGCAGGGCCGGGAACTCCTCCTCGGCGATACCCATCATCTTGAAGAAGCTTTGTCCGCAGCGCAGGGATGCGTGATTCTTCGAGTCCACTTCCACTTGAACATCCGAGGCGGGAAGCTCCTTCACGATGCCGCCGAGCCGCCGCGCGGGGAGTGTGGTGCCGCCGGTTTTTTCCACCTGGGCTTCGACGGAAGTTGAAATACCGCAGTCCAGATCATTGGTGGTAAAAACGAGGCGGCCTTCTTCGGCGTGGATGAGAACGTTGGAAAGGATGGGAAGCGTTGTGCGGGAACTGACGACGTTTTGCACGGTGACGAGTGCTTCTAGGAGCTTCTCCTTGGCGATGCTGAATTTCATGAAGGTAAGAGCGGGTTGTAAAAAGTTTCGGGTGTTTGACGGAATATCTTGTGGCTGGCAAACTTTTTTGACGCAACAGATTGATGAATCAGCCGGTTTTGCCGGAATCCGCATCGGTAGTCATTTCGGGAGCGCCCGGTGAGCGGAGTCGTCCGGACGTGCGCTGCATCGTTACGAACCGGTTCGGCCCTGAAGCACTCGTTCGAAGTTATCAGGTGGAGCCGACGCAGGATTCGCCTTGTGGATTCCACAGAAGAAAAACGTAGAAATTCACGTCGTTGTATTTTGCCGGGGGTGGCTCCGGAGGTAGGGCTCGAACCTACAACCACACGATTAACAGTCGCGTGCTCTACCATTGAGCTACTCCGGAATCTCCAAATGCGAGGGGCGGGAAAATACGGGGGCCGCGTTTTCCGGCAAGCGTATTTTTCAAAAAAAGACGCGGACTCAGTAAATGACCGTTGCCATCAGTGCGAGTCGCTTGATCGGTTCAGGCTCGGTGGAGAGGTCCATCCACGTGTATCCACGCTCGCGCCGGAACCATGTCGCCTGACGTTTTGCATACTGGCGCGTGGCGATGTTGATGGCGGATTTGCACGAGGAAAGCGAGAGATCGCCCGCGATGTGCGATTGGATTTCGCGCAGCCCGAGCATCTGCGATGCGGTAAAGCCGATGCCTTTCGTCCCTGCGACCTCAGCGACGACGCCGGCGGCAAACATCGCCTCGGTGCGCTTCGCGATGCGGTCGAGAATCGCTTCCCGCGGGCGCGAAAGGATGGCACCGCGGACGGCGGGCGCTCCCGACCATTCCTCGCGAAAGCTGGAAAATGGCTTGCCGGTGAGGATGCAGACTTCCAGCGCGCGGACGACGCGGCGGCGGTTTTTCTCATCCAAAGTGGCACGTGGATCGAGCTCGCGGAGGCGCGCGACCAGCGCGGGCAACGGCTCTTTTTCGAGGTTCGCCCGCAGCGCGGCGTCGGCGACCGGTAGGTCATCCGCGAGGCCATGAGTCAGCGCGCGCACATAAAGTCCGTTGCCTCCGCAGATAATCGGGACGTTGCCGCGCTGTGCGATTGCCGCGATTCGCTCCAGCGCGATGGCGCGATACGTGGCGACGTCGAATGTCGAGGAGAGAAGTATTTCGCTGATCAGGTGGTGCGGAACGCGGGCACGCAGATCGGCGTCGGGCTTGGCGCTGAGGATATCGAGGCCTTCGTAAACCTGGAAGGCGTCGGCTCCGATAATTTCGCCGCCCACCCGCTCGGCGAGCTGCACCGCGATCTCGCTTTTTCCTACGGCCGTCGCTCCGAGTAAAAAGAACGCCGAATCCGGAAGCGCCGGCAGCCGGGGATTCATCGGCTAGTACTTGCGCCGCGATTCACTCTTCGAGCCGGAAACTACGAGTCGGCGGCCCATGAAATCCTTGTCGTGGAGCTTTTCCGCAGCGCGCTTCGCGCCGTCCACGCTGTCCATGGTGACAAAGCCGAAGCCCTTGCTCCGGTCTGTTTCCCGGTCCGTGGCCACCTCGGCATTTTGCACGTCGCCGACTCCCTTGAAGAGGTCAAACAGGTCGCTGTCCGAGACGCGGTAGCTGAGATTTCCGACATAGAGTTTTGGCGTCGTCACTTCCACGCGCTCGGGCGAGCGGAAAGTACTCCCGGTGTTTGGCGTCGGTGCGGCAGCTCTCTTGCCGGTGCCTCCGGTGAAGAAAGAGATGAGTTTCTGCCAGAACGTGAGTTTTTTCGGTGCGTCCGCCGGTCGGGAATCGCGACCGCTGCGCTGGTTCCCGGAGACCCGTTGGTTGCGGCTGTTTCTGCGCTCGCCTGGGCCCTTGCGGCGGCCTTGCGAGCGTGGTTCGTTTGAATTCATAAAGGATAAAAAAGGTGAAGATTGTCGGCGGGTGCACTGCCGGGGAAAAGGGAACAGCCTCCAAGAAGGGCTGCTTGTAGATTGGTCGGGCCGACTGGATTCGAACCAGCGACCTCTTGAACCCCATTCAAGCGTTCTACCAAACTGAACTACGGCCCGACTTCAAAGGACGCGCAAATTGCTCGCCAGCCGCGGACTTGGCAAGCGCGATTTCGTGCCGCGAGCCATTCCGTCCTGCCAGCCCTGCTTTTACCGCAGCCCTGTCGCGAGGCGGACGCGATCCATCGTTCGCGCTGCGACCGTGCGGGCCCGCGCCGCGCCGTCGCGCAGTACGGAATCGACATACGCGGGGTCTGCGGCGAGCTGCTCGCGCCTTTCACGGAATGGACGAAAGTATTCCCAAAGCGCATCGAACAGCCGCTGCTTGAACACGCCATAACCCTGCCCGCCTGCGCGGAAGTCGGCCTCCATCGCCGCGACCTCGGATTCACAGGCGAAGAGCCGGTAAAGAGCCAGGATACTGCTGTTATTGGGGTCTTTCGGCGATTCCACGGGTGTGGAGTCCGTTACGATCGACATGATTCTTTTACGCAGGGGTTTCTCCGCTTCGAACAACGGGACGGTGTTGTTGTAGCTTTTGCTCATCTTCTGTCCGTCGAGCCCGATGACCGTGGCCACCTGCGGTAGGATACTTGGCTCCGGGATCACAAAAAGCCGTTCGTGTTTTCCAAAAATCCGGTTCATCGCAGCGGCGATGTCTCGCGTTACTTCGACGTGTTGCTTCTGGTCGCGGCCCACCGGAACGACGTTTGAATCGTAGAGCAGAATATCCGCGGCCATCAGCACCGGATACGCGAACAGTCCGTGCACCGGCACCTTATCTTTGGCCATGTGGTCCTTGAATGCGTGGCAGTTTTCAAGCATCGGCATTGGCGTCACGCAAGAAAGAATCCAGGCGAGTTCGGTATGTTCCGGCACATCGCTCTGGCGGAAAATGACTGCTTTTTGCGGATCGAGACCGCACGCGAGGAAATCAAGCGCCACCCCGCGTGTATTCTCGCGCATCGCCTGGGGATCCCGCACGGTTGTGAGTGCGTGATAGTCAGCGATGAAGTAGTAGGCCTCGCCCTGCGACTGCAGTTCGATGGCTGGCTTCATCATGCCGAAGTAGTTCCCCAAGTGCGGAGCGCCCGTCGGTTTAATGCCGGAAAGGATGCGTTTCATATCCGCCGTTGTTGCGAGTTGGCGGCACGCCTGTCGAGGAGGAATGGACCCAGCAATGCAAGGGCGTGGTTTTCGCGATTCGTTACATCAGCATTCCGCCGTCTTCCTCTTCCTCGGCTGGCCAGATGACTGTGTAGTCGTTTTCATCAGTCCGCCTGTAGGCAGCCTGGACCTTGTCGAGAATTCCAAACGTCTCGAGATAGGGCTTGATGTGCCGGAAGATCCGTTGCGGGTCATTGGAGGAGATGAAAATGTCGGCCTCATCATCATCCGAGGTTGTCGTGTCGATTTTTCCGATGCCGTAAATGGCTTCCCTGATTTTGTCCTCAAGTTCGACGAGTGTGGCGCGGCCTCCGAGAAGGCCGGCAGGGATTTGAAGGGCGAGTTGGAATTGCGGTATGTTCATGGTGGTGGAACGAGAATCCTCCGTTATTCGGCCAGGGCAAGCGGGAAAACAGGCTGAATTTGGGACTTCGGACGAACAGAATTTTCAGAACCGCCCTGCTTGCCCTCCCCGGAGTTGCTGATAGACTCCTCTGCTTTTCATGGAGTCAGTCGATTATAATACAGCCACATGCCCGACGTGCGGAATGCTCATTGATGTGTCGAATGAGGATGTGTTCGCCAAGATTCATTGTGCCGGATGCGGAACATGGATGCGGGTGCGCCAGATTTTCGCGAATTTCGAGATTCAGGGCATCCTCGGTGAAGGCGGGCAGGGGACCGTCTATCGGGCGACGGACATGAAACTGAACCGTGCCGTGGCCGTGAAGGTCATCCGCCGCGAGTTCAGCAAGGACAAGAATTTCAAGAAACGGTTCGAGAGCGAGGCGCAGATCACTGCGTCGCTGAACCACCCGAACATCGTAAAGGTTTACTCGTACGGCGAGGACCAGGGGATGATGTATCTCGCGATGGAAATGGTGAGTGCCGGCAGCCTCGACAGCATGATGGTGGACGGGACGAAAATCCCCGAAGACCGTGTGCTTGAGGTCGGCGCGCAGATTGCCCACGGCCTCAAAGCCGGATTGGAGAAGGGGCTGATCCACCGCGATATCAAGCCCGGCAACATCCTGTTTTCCAACGAGCACACTGCGAAAATTGTCGATTTCGGTCTCGCGATTCTTGTGGAGAAACAGCACGAGGAAGAGGGCGAAATGTGGGCGACTCCGTATTATGTCGCGCCGGAGAAACTGGACGGTACGCCGGAGGATTTTCGCTCCGACATGTACTCGCTCGCGGCGACGATGTTTCACGCGATTGCCGGTCGTCCGCCTTTCATCACCGAGACGAACTCGATGGCCGAGTTGAAAAAGATCAAGACGCGGCCCGTCCACCTTTTGAGCTATGCTCCCGGCGCGTGCAGCGCCACAGCGTTTGTCATCGACAAGGCCCTCGCGGCGGATCCGAAGCAGCGCTTTGACAGCTATGAGGCGTTTATTGAGAATCTTGAATTCGCCCGTGCGGAACTCCGCCGGGGAAGGCTCGCGAGTGCCCGCAGGACGATCATCCCGACGGATGTCGGAGGCGGAAGTTGGATTACTTTTGGGCTCGTTGCGGCGATCGTTGCCGGGGGGCTGTATTTTTGGATGAACCGGCCGGTCGATCAGCCGAAGCAGGTTTCGCAAGGGACGTCCGGCGCGTCGAGAGAAAGTCTGGAATTGCGCTACGAACAAGCCCGGCGGGACATTCTCGGCGGCAAGCAGGAACAGGCGGCGGCAACTTTTCGCGAGCTTTTCATGGACGACAGGCTCGGTGAGCCATTGCATAGCTGGAGTGCGGTTCATGAGGCGATTGCAGAATTCCTGCTGGGTCGTCCAGTGATCGGCCAGGCGGCGCTAAAGAAAATGGGGTCGGGGCTCGTTCCGAGTGCGCTGGGATTGGATGGAGAATTCGCGGCTTTTTTCGCACGCGTGGCAAAGGATGGTGCCGCTCCGGAAGCGATCCCGATTTCGGAGGCGACTGCTTACAAAAAGGATTCTGTGCAAGCCCTCGGCCTGTTGGTCGTCGGACTGAAAAACTGGGAGATCGGTGCTCATGCCGAAGGCGTCGCATGGTTGCAAGAATACCAGTCGGCGGCACCGTCCGGCCCGGCGACGTGGGCCGGCGAATACCGGAAGCTTGTGGGTGACTACCTTGAGGACTTTTCGAATTTCCAAGGCGTGGACCAGGATATCCGCAACTATTTGAAGGATCCGGATAAGGCGGCTGCGGCAATCCAGGCATTGCCCGCGGTGAAAGCAAAGCTGAAGTCAGCATCGCTCGTCGCGATTCTGTCCGACCGCGACCGCGAATATGCCGAAAAAATCAAAGCCGCAATGGTCAGCGCCGGTGAGGAAATGAAGAAGAAGCGTGAGGAACTGGAGCGCGCGGAAGAAGCCGCACTCACGGATGTGAAGATGAAGCTCAAGGGCCTTTGCGAAAACTATCGGTTCGCAGAAGCGCTCGCACTCATCAAGGGCGCGCACGTCACCATCGAGCAAAATGCGGCGGAGCGCGACCTTCTCGCACAACGGATCACATGGCTGGTGCAGTTCAAGGATACACTCATCAAAGACCTGTCCACCAGTGCTTACACTGCGGCGCTGACGAAAAAAAACGGGCAGCAACTTGTTGGCGGAATTGGCCGGGCCAACGACGCGCAGCTCGATATCAAGGTGGCGTTCGGCACGGTTCCCGTCGCGTGGTCGGACCTCGCGCCGGAGAGCGTCATGGCAATGGCTGCTTTTTATTTGAAGCCCACGCTGCCAATCGATGTGCTTGCGGAACGCCAATGGCAGCTCGGGGTCTTTGGTCTGTTCACCGGGAGGGTGAAGGAGGGAGTGGAGCACATGGATGCCGCAGCCGCCATTCGCGATGAGTATCGGGTGCATCGTGCAATGTTTTTCGAAAGCACGACTCAGGATCCTCAGCCGCCGCAGCCGAAGACCCCGCCCGCACCGGCTCCCGCACCCGCACCGGAGCCGCCCAAACAACCAATGGCGGATGGAACGGAGATGTCCAAGGCTCCACTGAATCCAAGCAGCCCGACGAGCCCGGGCACTGGCGACCTAAACCTTCGCCGCCCCAAGGCCCCTGGCACGCCGTAAGAGGCTGACCGCGCGACGGCCGCGGAGTGGTTAATATGGACGAGGCCAATCCTGAGCCCGCCACTCTTGCGGAATCCTTTCCGACATTCGCGATCTCTCAGTCAATAGCGTCGATATGACGCTTTGTTGGAAATGTGAAAACCTCAGAACGCGTCATTATGACTCTTATTCCGTGGAATATTGAGCTATTGAAAAGTATCTCATATAGTTCTAAATAAGTAAGTTATGAATGTTTTTAAAAGGACGGTTGGGTCGTGGCATTCTGGAAGCTCTATTGAATGCCGTCTAACCGACAATACAATCTATGAACCTACTAAATACCATCATTCCTGAACTGAACTCACGGTCGTCCTTCAACAACCTGCGCGAACATCTCAATCGCCTCTTCGAGGTCTCGACATCCCGGGCGCCGGAATCCTTCGGCGACTGGACGCCCGCTCTCGACGCACACGAGGATAAGGACAAGTATGTCGTTTCTGTCGAAGTGCCCGGGATGAAAAAGGAAGACATCTCTGTCACTGTCCACGACGGCGTGCTGACGGTATCCGGCGAACGCAAACGCGAGCACGAATCGACATCTGGCAACGTCCACCGGACGGAGCGGCTCTACGGCAAGTTTGTCCGGAGCGTCAGCCTCCCGCCCACGGCGAAGTCCGACCAGATTGCAGCGAACTACAAGGACGGCGTGCTAAAAATCGAGCTCCCAAAAGCCGAGGAAGCCAAGCCGAAAACCATCGAAGTCAAAGTCTCGTAATCCAATTCAAAACCCGGCGGGCGGCGATACCGCCCGCCGGGAAAGCTTTCTCCAACCGATCAACCGCCAGTCATTATCCAGCCATGAATCCAACTACTCAGCCTTCCGCGAAAACCATTCGTCCAGCCGCCACCATCATCCATCGCAAAGACGGTTTCGTCGTCGAATGCGACATGCCGGGCGTATCTCGCGAGGATGTTCAGCTTACCGTTGAAAAAGACGTGCTGACCATCGTTGGTCGCCGCAATCGCGCGACCGTCGGCAACCCGCTCCATCGCGAAAGCCTGGGTGGCGATTATCGCCGCGCGTTCGCGCTCGAAGCGGAAATCGACATGACCCGTATCACTGCCCGCACCGAAGCCGGCGTGCTGCAGGTTTTCCTGCCAGTCATCGAACCCCCGAAGCCGCGAAAGATCGCCGTGGGCTAAATCAACTCCGCGATTTGCACCGCATTGAGCGCAGCGCCTTTGAGGAGCTGGTCGCCGACGACCCAAAACGCCAGGCCGTTATCGAGCGCGCAATCCATGCGCAGACGGCCGACCTGACAGTTGTCGCTGCCGGCGACGTTTAAAGGAAGCGGGTATTTTGCTTCGGCGGGTTCATCGAGAATGTCGATGCCCTCCGCCGCTGCGAGAACCTCGCGTGCCGCGGCGACGCTGACGGGTTTTTCAAACTCCGCGCTGACCGCGATCGAGTGCGCCCGATAAACCGGGACGCGCACGCAAGTGACCGATGCCTTGAATGAAGGGTGGTGCATAATGCGCCGCCCTTCGTTCTGCATTTTCATCTCTTCCTTCGTGTAGCCGGAATCGAGGAAACTATCCACGTGCGGCAGGACGTTGAACGCGATCTGGTGCGGATAAACAGTACGCGGAATCGGCAGGCCGGCTGTAATCGCGGCAACTTGATCTTCCAATTCCTTGATGGCCTGCGCGCCCGTTCCCGAAACGGCCTGATACGTGGAAGCGAAAATCCGCTTCACGCCAAAAGCCCGATGCAATGGAGCCAGCGCCATCAGAGTGATGGCCGTCGAGCAGTTCGGATTCGCGATGATGCCGCGGTTCAGTTTGATGTCCGCACCATTCACCTCGGGCACGACGAGCGGCACATCCGGGTCCATGCGAAATGCGGACGAATTGTCCACCACCACCGCGCCCGCCTGCGTGGCGAATGGCGCGTAGTGCTTGGAGATTCCGCCGCCTGCGCTGAAGAGCGCGATGTCCACACCGGCGAACGATTGCTCGGTCAGCTCCTGCACGGGAATCATCTCGCCCTTGAAAGGAAGCGACTTTCCAGCCGAGCGTGCGGAAGCGAGGAGCGTCAATTTCCCCACGGGAAAATTACGTTTCTCCAGAGTCTTCATCATCTCGATTCCGACGGCTCCAGTGGCTCCAACGATGGCTACATGCATGCTTTTGCTCATAAATAAAAGGGCGCGGAATCTAACGTGCTGCGCCCGCTTGTCGAGGACGGCGTGGCTCATTGCCGAACTTCGATATACCGGAAATCATTCACTCAAAATCGGCGCGTATCGCGGGGTGAAGAAACTGTCATCGCGTTCCATCCGTACAATTACGGTATTCACTGTTCATTCAGGCTGATTGGTCCGTAAACTAGCAGAGATGTCGGACCAACGATTTCAAGTATTCCATTGCCCCCAGTGCAAAGGCAGACGCACGTTTGAGCGCGCTCCGATAAGGCACGGCATTCACGCTGCGCTGACGGTGCTGACATTGGGGTTATGGGGAGTAAGCTGGCTGGCGCTTAGCATCGGGTCCGGGCGGAAGCCATGGGCTTGCCGGGATTGCGGCTTCCGAATCGCCGGAACGGCCGCAGAAGCCTCGCGGCAAGCATCGGCGGATTCCAAAGACCAGGTCGATTGAGCCTGCGGTTAATCCACTGCGTGCCAGCGGCGCAGGATGAGGGACGAGTTGATGCCGCCGAAGCCGAAGGCATTGTTCATCGCAAATTCAAACGCGGCCGAACGCCCGTGATTCGGCACGATATCGAGATCACATAAGCCGTCCGGATTGCGGTGATGAAGAGTGGGCGGGAGCCATTGCTCCTGCAACGCGAGCGCACATATGGCCGTCTCCATTGCACCGGTTGCTCCAAGCGGATGAGCAGTGAATGGCTTGGTGCCGCTAATGGCGAGACGTCGGGCGTGGTCTCCGAACGCGTGTTTGATGCAGGCCACTTCTCCCGCGTCGTTGAGTTGCGTGGAGCTGGCGTGGCAATTGATGTAGCCGATGTTTTCCGGCGGCACTGTTGCGTCGTCCAGTGCTGCAAGCATGCAGGCAGTGACGCTCTGGCCGTCGGGATGCGGCGAGGTCATGTGATAGGCGTCGTTATTGAGCGCGTAGCCGCAGACCTCGGCGTAGATGTGCGCACCTCGCGCCACTGCGTGGGTCAGTTCTTCGAGAATGATTGTGCAGCCGCCTTCACCCATGACAAAGCCGTCGCGCGCTTTATCAAAGGGGCGGCAGGCTTCCGCAGCGGGCTCTCCAGCCCAGCGGGACATCGTCTTTATAAAATCGAATGAGCTGAAAGTAAGCGGGCTGAGCGGTGCTTCGGCACCTCCGGCGAGCATGACATCGGCCCATCCGTCGCGAATATATCGAAGCGCTTCGCCGACAGCGACCACGCCGCTGGCGCAGGAGTTCGAATTCGTCGTGCCGACTCCGCGGAAGCCGCACTCGATGGCGATGTTGCTGTGTGCACTGCCGCCGAAGACTTGCAGGGCGAGGGTCGGATTGACACCACGCGGGCCTTTTTTCAGGAAACGCGCGTGCTCGTCCTCGGCACCGGCGATGCCGCCGAGCGCCGTGCCGAAGCTGACGCCGGTGCGTGCCTGCGGACGCTCCTTGCTCCACGGGAGGCGCGCGTCTTCGAGAGCGAGAAGTGCGCTGGCCACGGAAAACTGGGCGTATCGATCGAGCCTCTTGAGCCGGTGCGGCGGAAAATAGAACGTCGGATCCCAGTCGGGAACCTCGCCGACGCTCATCGCGCGGCAGCCCTCGACGGCAAAAGCGGTGAGGCGCGTGATGCCGCTGCGGCCTTCGCGAATACTGCGCCAGAAGGCATCGCGCCCGATGCCGCATGCTGCGATGGGCCCGATGCCGGTGATGACGGCGCGGCGTTTTGTTGGTGTGTGCGTGGAAATAGTGCGGAGCGAAATAATGGGCTGCCGGTTTCTCTTCAACTCCGCACCACACGCCAGCGTGTAAAACATTCATCGCCGACGGGAATCATCCCGGCGAGCTTCAGTTTGACGCTGTGCGGAAGCCAGTCGCCTGCGATGCCGGTGAGCGTAGCCGCTTTACCTCCGCCGAAAACGAGCGGGCAGATTGTAAGGTGGAGTTCGTCCACGAGGTCCTGGGCGAGCAGCGCTTTTAGCAATGTTCCGCCGCCTTCACAGACGAGGCGTTTGATGCGGTATTCTTCGCGAAGCGTGGCGAGCATGGCGGCCAGATTGACGGCGTCCGCGAGGTGGATGAAAAGGTCGCACACACCGGAAAGCGCGGTGCAGGTGCGCGTGGACATTCGCCGTGTGCTGAAGACGACGGGCGGAGGGAGTCCGGATGTGAAGACGCGCGCTTCGGGCGAAAGTCGTCCGGTATTCGTCGCGATGACTCTCAGCGGGAATTCGGGAAGGCCCCGCTTTTTTCGCGCAGCGCGAAGGTCTTCCGCGGGGAGTCCGAGCGTCATCGTGTCAGACGCCAACGTGCGGGCTCCGACAAGGACCGCGTCGCAAGCGGCGCGGATTTCGAGGAGGCGGCGCTTGTCTGCGGGGCTCGAAAAATCGCTCGGCGTGCGGCGGCGTGTGCTGATCCGTCCGTCGGCGGTGACTGCGAAATTCGCGGTGACAAAAGGACGAGGGTTCATGCTCCGGGGAGCTTCTTGCCGAGTTGTGCGGTCGTCTCGGCCATGACGGCCTCGCGCTCGGATTTACTGGGTCGGTAAAACAAGTAGAAGATGCCGCCGACGATTCCCCAGAATGCGATGCAAAGGTAGCCAAACAACGAGATGCTCGGAGCGATTCCTTCATCGAGTTCGCAGAGGCTGGTGAGCATGTCGTCGAAGAGCTTTTCCCGCGTTCCAAGACCTCCCGGCGTGATCGGAAGTGCCGCGACCGTCTCGATAACAGGAAGCGCGGAGTAAATCTCCAAAGCGGTCGGTTTTCTCGGCCCGGACATCTCAATCGCGCGTCCCGCAGCATAGAACGTCGTGTAGTGTGCGGCGTGGGCAAAAATGGAAATCACGATCGCGCCGAGCGTCGCGAGCCATGCCCGCCCATACAGCGCATACGCTCCGCTGATCGTGGCGAGAAAATTTCTCCCCGGAAGATTCTCGGGCAGTCGATGAACAAGCCGCAACGCCGAGACAAGTCCCGCGAGCGCCATGCCGGAGACGCAGACGCCGAGCACGCCGATGCCGGTGTATATGTATTTTTTCGCGAGCGGGTCGCTCGTGAGCCAGTCCCACCGCAGTGCAGTGATGGTTCCGGTGAGGATGGCGACGCCAAGCAGCCCGAGGAGGCGATCCATGACTACGCTTAGCGCGGCGGAGGTCTTCCTGCCGACCGGCGCTTCCTTCAAAAGATAGTAGCCTTTTACCAAGTCGCCGCCCGTCCCGCCGGGGATGAAGAGGCTGAAGAAGAGGCCGACCATCAGCAGGCCATACATGCGGGTCCATGAAATATGAATACCCTGCACGCGGAGCAAAATCTGCCACCTCACGCCGGCTAGGAGTTCGAACATGCCATACGCGCAGACGCCGGCTACGAGCCAGCGCCAATCGGCCTGCGAGACGGCGTTGATGAGCGCCTGTTGCTTCGCGGGATCGTGGAAGACGATCCACAGCAGGCCGACCGTGAGGCCGACTTGCAGACACCACAGCAGCGCCGTTCTCAATTGAGCGCCTTCCTATGAAAGAACGCGGTTTTCACTCGCCGAATCGCTCCTTCCATTTCGCGAGACTGGTGACGATCTCGTCCCTGGTCCGGCGCGGGCTCATTTCAAAAACGAACAGCATGTCCGGCGGGAGGAGCGGGATCAGCTTGTCATATTCTACATCACCGGTGAACGGTGCCATGTGGTCGCGGCCCGGCCATTTGGTGTCGTGGAGATGGCAACCGATGAGCCGTCCTGCGACTTTCTGCATCCACGCGACATGGTCCAGAAAGCTAAGGTTGTGCTTTACCTGCACATGGCCGAAGTCGTGCCAGTAGCCGACGGTCGGAGGCTGGAATTCCGCGAGGATCTCCATCATTTCGCTCTCGCTGGGAATTTCCTCGTAGCTGTGCCGGCTCTCGACTCCGAGCTTGATGCCGCGCTCGCCCGCGTAGTCCACAATGCGGCGGAAGCTCTCTTTTGCGCGATGAAACGGGTTCGCCTGGTTGGACTCCCGTGCCTTGACGGCCTCGAGTTTTGTGCGGACGAACTGCTTGGTCATCATCATCCCCACCTCGGCCATTTTCACGAGCTTGGAAGTGTAGTCGTCGATAGGCACGCCGCCGAGGTGCATCACGACGAATTTCGCGCCAAGACGCTTTGCAAAATCGATCGTCTGAAACGTATGCCGGATGGCACGCTCGCGTTCGTTCTGGCTTGCTGCGCTGATCTGGTAGCAGTCCGGTGAAGCGCGGGTGATTTCCACCGGGAGCGGACAGAAATTGTGCAGCGAGGAGATCTTCATCTTCCCTTGTTCGTGCATTTTGAGAATGCCATCCACGAGAGAAAGGCGGATGCCGTGGCCGAGTTCGACGTTTTCAAAACCAAGGTCGAGAATTTCTTGAATCATCGCCGCACCCTCGGTGTGGCGACCGGAATTCCAGCAGGTAGAGCAGGAGAGCATGGGTTTACAAATGGTATCGGGCGGTCTGCACGTTGCGGCCGGCTCCCGATTCAGCAATCAGAACACGACTCCAGCCGGAAACGCCAATGCGGTTTGGGTCGGTGCCGCGTCGCGCGCGACCAGTGTGTCCTCGTTCTTCATGCTTTCATCTTAGCCGCAATTCATTGTCCAGCAAGCGGCTACTTTGTACGCCGTAATCCGGGATGGGAATAGAAGGGTGCCACGTAGCACAGACGCGTGAATTTGAAACGGAGTCTCTGCCGTCTGCGGGCTCTGCCGGGCGGGGCACGATCACGCACAAGGGCGATCGCGGCATTTGCGCCCGGCTCCACCCGAACCACGTCCCGGAGAATGGAGGCTTTCGAAAGCTCGGGAGGCTTCAAATGGTCCTGACTTTGCTCCCGATGTTTCCGCGCAGATATTGTGAAAACGAGTGCTTTTTTCGCATCCAGTTGCTTGATTGTTCGAAACACAAATCCGCCATGAATCACATCGAAATCCTCGAAACGCGTATTGCTCCCGCAACCTTCCTCGTCAGCCCGGTTGAAGCACGAGTCACCAATCTTTCCAACCCGGCCGAGGTGCCGGATATCCGCGAATCGGCCGCCGCTTCCGTGGCCGGGGCGACCGAGGCGGTGCTTCTGGCGAAAGGCGACAAGCTCGTTTTTGACTCGAACAATAACGGCATTGCGGACGCAGCGGATTTGACGCTCGTGTCGGTCACTGAAAGCTCGGCAATGGCCTTTTTGTCGGCGGGCGACAACAATGCATATTCGCCGGATGAATTCACCGGTCTTGCCGTGGGCGATCTTTTCAAAGGCACGCTGGGCCGCGATGTGGGCAGTATCATCACGGCGCTGGATCCGGCTGGGAACTTCACCGCTTCAGCCGGAGCGTTGACACTTCAGCGTACGTCGATCGCGGGAATGACGATGGCAGGCGGAGTGCTGACGAATATCGTCGCGGGTGATGATATTTCCAATGTGATCATCGGCAAAGGATTCGGTGCGCCCAGTGGAGAAAGTGTGAATTCGATCTTCACGGGGACCGCGGCTGTGGGGACGAACATCATGCTGGGAACGGTTGTGTTGACGGTGAATTTTTTGGTGCCTGCGGGCCTGTCCGGCGGGGACATCACGGGCGTGACGCTGGCGACGACCGCCTTCGAGATCCACGCTGGGGACGGTGGAGTGGGCGGAGTGGGCGGTTCGGTGAAAAATGTGATTTTGAAACAGGCTTCGCAAAACGTGAGCGTTGAGGCAGGCACAGGCGGAACGGGCGGCAGCGGCGGGTCGATCGAGGGAATCACTGTTACGGGAATCCACGTTAATCGATTACTCGTGGCGGCGGGCGAAGGAGGAATCGGGGCTTCCGTGGGAGCGGGCGGAGCTGGCGGTTTTTTGAAAAAGGTGCTCGTTAATATGGAGTCTGCCACCACATCCCCGACGACGATATCTTCCGGCGCGGGCGGCGGCGGCGGATCAACCTCGGGGAATGGCGGGCGGGGAGGGGATCTTTCCGAAGTCACATTCACTTCGAAAAATGGCCGTGTTCAGCCGATCGAATTGATTGCAGGAGATGGCGGCGGGGCCACGGTTGGAGTCGGTGGCGACGGTGGCATCGTGAGCAAGGCCACGGTGAAAATCGTGGATAGCGATGGGGGGCTGACGGTCATCGGCGGAAACGGAGGCTCTAGCAGCAATGGAGCGGGCGGGAACGGCGGAGGAATTATCGGCGTGACATTTACTGCTGGCGCGACGCGAGGTGCTTCGAGCTTTAATGGGGGCGGCGGCGGAGATGGCAGCGGCGGGGGAAATTCCGGCAATGGTGGGGCGCTTTCGAAGGTCACAAGCACAGTGGGATCGAGCAACGGAAACTTCACATTCGTGGGCGGCGACGGCGGCACCACCACTGGAGGAAATGGCAACGGGGGTGCTGGCGGTGCAGTGACAGACAGCAAACTCACCGTCCGCTCGGGCCTCAATGCCACGGGCGACGTGAAGATTCAAGCTGGAGCGGGCGGCGGCGGTGCAGGCATTGGACGCGGCGGCGATGGCGGCGCAATCAGCAATGCCGTGGCGACTGTCCCTTTTGCAAATGATACCGTTGTGTTCGCTGGCGGCGACGGCGGAACTGGCGGCACTTCGGGCTCCGGTGGCAATGGCGGCGGCCTTTCCAAGGCGAGCTTCACATCGTCACTCACCGAGAATATAGTGCTCTTCAGTGCTGGTGCCGGTGGCGATGGAAGAGGCGGCGGCTCCGGGGGAGCGGGCGGCGCTGCTACCGGAATAACGTCAAAAATCACGAATTTCATCGGCGCATTCGCATTTAGTTTGAGAGCTGGTGACGGCGGAAGCGGGAGCGGTGCGGGTGCAGGCGGTTTCGGCGGCGCACTCGCGAGTGCGAATGCTTCATTCGGCACGCTCCGGGGTGCACTGAATATCACTGCCGGCAATGGCGGCACGGGCGGCGGCGTCGGTGGAGTGGGCGGAGCGGCAACGGGGATCGCTGTGAGTGCGTTGCGCGTTGATGGTGCCCAGACGATCGCTGCGGGAGATGGCGGCGCTGGAACCGGCTCCGGAATTGGCGGTGCGGGCGGATTACTCTCGGCTGTGATCGTGACCGAAACTCATGCTTCATCGAGCGTGAGTGTCTCAGCGGGGGATGGCGGGAACGGCGGCGCATCAAACGGAGCGGGTGGAGCGGGCGGATTGCTCACAACGGTGACGGCGAAGCTTGGCCGCGTGGATGGCGTGATCGACATTTTCAGCGGAACGGGCGGGAACGGCGGTGGAACTGGAATCGGCGGAGGCGCCGGAGCTCTTTCCTTGGTGAAACTGAACGCGCAGTTTGCAAACGGTTCGATTGGCATCAATGCCGGTAACGGCGGCGATGGCGGCACAGGCGGCGGCGGAGGAATCGGCGGCGCGGTGTCGGGCGTCACCCTCGTCGCAGCAGCCGTGGACGCTTCGACGACGGTCGGCGGCGGAGAAGGCGGTGCTGGATTTGGCGCAGGCGCAGGCGGCGCGGGCGGCGGTGTCACGGCGAGCAGCATCACAATTCCCCTCGTCTCGAATACGACCGGCGACATTATTTTCTCGGCTGGAAACGGTGGGGATGCTGCGTCGGGAATCGGCGGTGCTGGCGGCAGCGTGGAACGCGTGAAGATCAGCGCTGTCACCACGAACGACGAGATGCGAATCGCGGCTGGTGCAGGCGGGGATAGCACCGGAGGCGCTGGCGGTGCGGGCGGAAATGTCCGCTCGAATTCGATCACTTCCACCGAGTTTGCGGACAATAATGTGAGCTTTACCGCCGGCGATGGCGGCCTCGGCGGCGGTGCAGGCGGCAGCGCGGAAACCAATACCGCGACCGTGGGCACCATGAATGCGGGCTCGGTCTCTGCGGGCGGCGGTGCAGGCGGAAACGGAAACTCCGGTGCCGCAAACGGCGGTGCAGGTGGCACCGTGAGCGGCTTCTCGGTGAAGGCGAAAAGCTTCATCCCGAATGTGAACGCAAGCGCCGGAGATGGCGGCAACGGAAACGGAAATGGCAACGGCGGCGCGGGTGGCGCGCTGTCAGGAATCACCGCGACGGCGGGGACCTTTGGTTCCTTCACCGCACGCAGCGGTTCCGGTGGCAATGGCGTCGGCACGGGCACCGGCGGGGCGGGTGGCCTGTTCAGTGGCGTCGCGATTTCCGGCGCGATTCGGGGCGGCGACGGGTCCTTCATTTCGGGTGACGGCGGAAACGGTGGTATAGGCGGAAACGGCGGGGCCGCTGGACGGATGGAAAAAGCGAAGGTCGCGATCTCCGGAGGCGAATTCGGAAACATCACGGTCCGGACAGGAATCGGCGGCAACGGCATCGCAGGCGGTGCGGGCGGCGACCTCGTCGGTCCGGTCGTCTCGCTCGGCACGACGGGACTCGGTGCCACGATCGTCATCGAGACCGGCGCAGGCGGCAGCGCCACCACGGGAACCGGAGGACGGGGCGGGACGATATCCGCGCCCATGCTCACCAATGCGGGCTCCGTCACACTCCGTGCGATAGCTGCCACTGGCGGCGGTGACTCCACCAGCGGAGTCGGAGGCGCGGGCGGCGCAGTTCTCGATGCGGTCGTCGCAGAGAGCGGGTTTTCGACTGGTCAGGTCGACGTGTCTTCGGGCCCCGGCGGCAATGGAGGAAGCGCAGGCGGCACCGGCGGCGACATCCTGCGTGCAAAGCTCACGGAGAAAGGCGGCAGTCCGCTTGGCTCGGTCCGCGCCGGCAACGGCGGCGGCGCGTCCAGCGGTCAGGGCGGCAACGGCGGCAACCTTATCGGCGTCACGATTTCAGACGCGCTCAATGTTGCTGACTACTCCATCGAATCGGGCTCCGGAGGCAATGGAACCACGCTCGGCGGCAGCGGCGGCGACGTAAAGACCATCGCCTTGAACGCCCCCAACTCACGCCTTGCGATGCAGGCAAACAACGGCGGCAACGGAGCGGGCGGCGGAGCCGGCGGGAAAATCAGCGGCCTCACCGGCAATTTTGCCATCCTCAATTTCATCGCAGGAAACGGCGGAAATGGAACAACTGGCGCAGGCGGCAACGGCGGCTCCGTCGATTCATTCAACGTCACGATCTCCCGCTACACCGAGCTCTTCAATGCGGGCACCGGCGGCAACAGCACAAGCGCCGCGGGCGGCATCGGCGGCAGCGTTTCGGGAATCAAAGTCATCGGAGACATCGGACGCTTCGAAGGCGCGCAGAGCTTCGGCACCGGCACCAACTCCATGACCGGCCTCTACGCCGGCCAGGGCGGAGTCGGCGTGGGCGCGGTTCGCGCAAACAACGGCTCGGTCTTGAACGTCACCGCAAAACGCATCGCCGCAATCCTCGCCGGCGACATCGACGCCCTGCCCGCCGACCTCGGCGTGGAAAACGCCGTCTTCGCCATCGCTGGAGTCGTCGCATCCAAAATCGGCACCGACCTCGACCTCGACGGCATCTTCGACTTCACCGACACTGGCGCGCCCGGCTTCCTGCTCACGGGCACCGACATCGTCATCGACGGCATCGTCATCGTCCGCGCAGCCGGCTTCACCGCCACATCGCTCAGCGTCGCCCCGCTCAAACTCGAGACTGTTTGATGCACGCCGTCGGGCGCTATTTTCCACCCATCAGCACCAAAAGTCATGCTCACCCTCCCCGCGCCATTGCCACCGCCCCGCTGAACTGCTACCTCGTGCGGAATGGATACCCACCGCCGCATCTTCCTCTCCGCCGCATCCGCTGAATACAAGGCCTTGCGCGGCAAGCTCGACGCCATCCTCCGCCGCTCGGGATTCGAGTGCGAGTTCCAGGAAATCTTCCCGCAGACCGACAGCGACACCGTGCGCAAACTCGGCGACCTCATCAAAAACTGCGCCCTCGTCCTCCACATCGTCGGCCACCTGCCCGGCTCCATTGCCGAGCCGAAAGCCGTCGTCGATTTACTCAAAAACATCCCCGCCGACCAGTTCCTCGCCCACCATCCCGAGCTTCGCAGCGCGCTCGGCGATTTCTCTGGCAGCACCTACACCCAGTGGGAAGCCTTCCTCGCGCTTCACTACAACATCCCGCTTTTCGTCTATGCGCCTGCCGATGCCCTCAGCGGCGGAAAACCCCTCGCCACCTTCGCACAAAAGACCCACCTCGACAGACTCCTGCTCGTCCGCAAATACCCCGAGTCTTGCGACGGCGACGTCGAGTTCCTCAGCAAACTCCCCAGCGACGTCTATCGACGCTTCGGCATCCAGCCTCCCGGCGAAAAACCACGCTCTCTGCCCTATCCCACCCTCGGCACCTTGTTCAAAGGCCGCGCCCCATTCCTCGCTTCGCTCAAAAAACAGCTCGCCACCGCGCACCCCACCGTCATCCGGGGCGCGCAGGCCATCCACGGCATGGGCGGCGTCGGCAAGACACGCGCCGCCGTCGAATACGCATGGCAGCACGAGGCCGACTACACCGCCCTGCTCTTCCTCAACGCCGACTCCCCCGAGTCGCTCGCCCGCAACCTCGCCGCACTCACCGGCCCGCGCGCCCTCAACCTCCCCGAGCAAGCCGCCACCGACATCCGCGTGCAGACCCAAGCCGTCCGCGCCTGGCTTCACCAGCACCCCGGCTGGTTTCTCATCATCGATAACGTGGACACCCCCGACGCGCAAAACTCCGTCACCGAACTCCTCGCACAGCTCCCCGACGGCCAAATCGTCATCACCTCCCGCCTCGCCGACTGGGCCGCCGGAGTCACCGCGCTCGACCTCGACGTGCTCTCGGAAAAAAGCAGCATCGAATTCCTCATCGAGCGCACCGACGGACGCCGCATCGCGCGCCCCGCCGACGACACCGCCGCCGCCACCATCGCCAAAAACCTCGACTACCTCGCCCTCGCCCTCGAGCAAAGCGCCGCCTACATCCGCACCCGGCGCTGCACGTTTGGCGACTACCTGCGCGATTGGGAAACCAAACGCCCCCACGTCATGGCCACCCACGACCCGGCAAAAAGCCACTACCCCCGCAGCATCGCGATCACCTTCGACACCAGCATCGCCCTGCTCACCGAAGACGCCCGCCAGCTCTTCCGCATCCTCGCGTGGGTGGCCCCCGAGCCCATGCCCGTCGTGCATCTGGAGAACTTGCGCATCCCCAGCGCGACCAGCGTCGTGGGAAAAACAAACGCCCACCCAGTGCAGCCCGGAGGGCTGGCGGACCGTAGCCGGGGGTTGAGCGAGGAACGAGCGACACCCCCGGATCAAGCACCACAAGCCATACACCCCGGCAGGGGTGATGGAGACGACGCACACCCATCCACGCCCGGCACCATTCCACCACCCCATCCGGGGTGCGGCCTCATTGCCGGAGGACCGGGGGTATCGCTCGTCCCTCGCTCAACCCCCGGCTACGCTCCAGCAGCCCTCCGGGCTGACACCGCCGAAAGCGCCCCGGACCCGCGCGCGTTGCTTATCCAGCTCGCCGACCTCCACCTCGCGAACCTCAGCGCCGACGGCACCACCTTCGCCATCCACCGCCTGCTGCAAGAAGTGGCCCGCCAGCAACAACTGGCGCAAAAGCCCCAAGCCCTGATCGTCGCCCTCCAGTGGATCAATGGCCAAATGCCGACGGACACCGACGACGTGCGCACCTGGCCCGTGGCCATCCCGCTCGTCCCGCACGCCCTGCGAACCGCCACCTTCGCCGCCGACCGCGACATCCCCGAGCCCACCGCGCGCTTGCTCAACCAGGCGGCCATGTTGCTGCAAACGCAGGCCAACTACCCAGCCGCCGAGCCCCACTACCGCCGCGCCCTTGCCATTGGTGAAGCCAACTTCGGCAACGACCATCCTAACTTCGCCATGCGACTCAACAACCTCGCGATGTTGCTCAAGGACACGAACCGGTTAGCGGAGGCGGAGCCGCTCATGCGCCGCGCCCTTGCCATTTGGGAAGTCTCCCTCGGCGAAAAACATTCGCAAGTTGCCGCTGGCCTCAACAACCTCGCGACGTTGCTTCACGACACGAACCGGCTGGCGGCGGCGGAGCCGCTCATGCGCCAAGCCCTTGCCATTGATGAAGTCAGCTTCGGCAAGGACCATCCCTACGTCGCCAGAAGCCTCAACAACCTCGCGCAGTTGCTCCATGACACGGACCGGCTGGCGGAGGCGGAGCCACTTATGCACCGCGCCCTTGCCATTGATGAAGCCAGCTTCGGCAACGACCATCCCGAAGTCGCCATCCGACTCAACAACCTCGCGCTGTTGCTCCGGGACACGAACCGGCTGGCGGAAGCGGAGCCGCTCATGCGCCGCGCGCTTGCCATTGCTGAAGCCAGCTTCGGCAACGACCATCCGAGCGTCGCGACTAGCCTCAACAACCTAGCGCTATTGCTCCATAACACGAACCGGCTGGCGGAGGCGGAGACGCTGATGAAGGACGGGGTGCGCATTGTTGAAAATTCGTTAGGCCCTGAGCATCCTAATAGCGTTATCGCCAGGAAAAACTTGCAGCGTCTTCAGGACGAGATACGCGCTGCACGTAACCCGTAATGATTATGCGCTGAGCAGACAGGCTTTTTTCCAAACATGAAACTCATTTTTTATAACCAGTAATGCATCAGAGAGGACAGTTATCGCATTTTGTACTCCATTATTGTTCGCCATTCCTCTCTAAGACGTTGCCATTCCTCCGCAAATTGTCGGCAGTCCTCAGCAAGACGTTACAAGTCCTACAAAAAGCCTCGCCAGTCTTCCATAAGATGCCTCCGTTCCTCCAGAATCTGCATACAGTCCTCGCCAAAGCCAAAACTTTTTAATAAAATATCTTGCCATTCCTCGCCAATGCGCTAAGCGTCGAATAAGCGAGCTTCTTGATAGTAGAGGGGCCGTCTCGGCTCCTTGGACTTCACAAGTGTCCAGAATAAGCCATGCCCATGGGGGCCGAGACGGCCCCCCTACTTGCATCACTCGCATCACATCACCTTCCATCTCACCTATCCTATGTCACTCTCAGAAACATCTTACCGGGACCGCGAGGGCAAGTCGCAGAGTTTGCGCGATACGACGGCTGGGTTCACACCCACGTTCGCGCCGGCCGATATCACGCTCAATGCGACGAATTTTGCCACCTTCATCGCCGGGGTCGCGGCGGCCAATACGAACGTCGAGACGCTGGAGGTCAACTACACGAACAACTCCAGCGCCCGCATCGCGCTGGTGAAGACCGTGCGCGCCGCCGTCACGCAGGCCGTGAACTTTGTGAAGTCCAACAAAGCGTGGGCAACGCAGTTTAAGGCGGTGAAAATGGCGGCCGATAAAATGCGCGGTATGTCCCCGCCGACAAAAGTCGTCCTGCCGCCGCCGCCCGCGCCCGGCGACCCGCCCGCGACGCCGGACAAGCCGCGCAACAAAGGCGAACAGGCCTACGTGGAATTGGCCGCGCATTTGGAGCAGTTCATCTCGGCCATCACTGCGTGCACGGGCTACACGCCGCCGTCCGCCGCGATTTCGATTGCGACTTTTAACGCATCGCTGTCGCAGTTTAAGGGGTTGAATACATTCATCTGCACGCTGGATGCGCAGCTCACTTCCGGGCGGGAAGCGCGGCGGGCGCTGTATTACGAGGGCGATTCGTGCCTGGAGCGGAAGTTCCAAGCCGTGAAAGCCGCCGTGAAGGGGCAATACGGTCAGGCGAGTTCGCAGTATGGCGCGGTGAAGTCGATGAAGTGGTAGGGGCGCTTGGAGTCGCGCCTTTAGCAAAGGACCACGGCGGTGGAGTGGATGCGGGAGGGATACGGAGTTTTTGTCCGCAGATTACGCAGATTTGCGCAGATTTGCGGACCCTCTTTTTGAACACCTTGTAGATGTATTAGTCGGGAGCAAAGGACCGAGAGGCGGCATTTTTTCCCCAGTCGATGCATCTGCGATTGCAATGCGGTGATGGTCACGCCAAAGAACGACACCCGCTGCGGGTGAGTAACACGCGTGGCGCACCGGACCAATCCTCCGGAACCCGTTTCACAAACTCCAATAACAAACACATGAACCAAGAAACCAGAATCATCACTCCAGATCAGTTCGATCGCCGCAGCTTCCTGCGCCGGTCGGGCGGTCTCCTCGGCGGCGCGGCTATTGCCACGGCGCTCAACCCATCCTACTTCGCCCACGCAGCGGGCAGCGAAGAAATCAAAATCGCACTCATCGGTTGCGGCGGACGTGGCTCCGGCGCGGCAAGCCAGGCGCTGAGCACGTTCAATCAGGGACCGGTGAAGCTCGTCGCGATGGCGGACGTTTTCGAAGACCGCCTGAAGGGCTCGCTGAACAATCTCCAGAGCCAGCACAAGGAGCGCGTGGATGTGAAACCCGAGAACCAGTTCATCGGCTTTGACGCATATAAGAAAGCAATCGCGATGGCCGACGTGGTCATCCTCGCCACGCCTCCCGGTTTCCGCCCGATGCAGATCGAAGAAGCGGTGAAGCAGGGCAAAAACATCTTCACGGAGAAGCCCGTGGCGACCGACGCTCCCGGCGTCCGCACCGTCCTCGCCGCAGCGGCGGAGGCGAAAAAGAAGGGCCTGAAAATAGGCGTGGGACTTCAGCGCCATCACCAGAAAGGCTACCTCGAAACCATCAAGCGCCTGCATGATGGAGCGATCGGCGACATCCACACCCTGCGCGCATACTGGAACGGCGCAACACCGTGGCTCAAAAAACGGGCCGACCTCGAAAAGGCCGCCGGACGCAAGCTCACGGAAATGGAATACCAGATGCGCAACTGGTACTACTTCACCTGGATTTGCGGCGATCACATCACCGAGCAGCACATCCACAACCTCGACGTCATCAACTGGGCGAAGGGATTCAAGTATCCAGTCAAAGCCAACGGCATGGGCGGATGCGAAGTCCGCAAGGGCCAGGACTACGGCGAGATCTTCGACCACCACGCCGTTGAATTCGAATACGAGGACGGCTCGCGTTGCTTCAGCCAGTGCCGCCACATCGTCGGCTGCTGGAACAGCGTCTCCGAGCACGCCCAGGGCTCGAAGGGCAAGAGCGACATCTCGCGCCACACGATCAGCCCGACCGAAGGCGAAGCCTGGCGCCACAAGGGCGACGGCGACAAAGACCCGTATCAGGTCGAGCACGACGACTTCTTCGATGCGATCCGCAACAACAAGGAATACAGCGAGCTGGAATACGGCGCGATGAGCTCCATGACGTCCATCCTCGGCCGTATGGCGACATACAGCGGCGTAGAAGTCTCGATGGACAAAGCGCTCAAGGAAGGCAAGAGCCTCATGCCGCCAACGCTCGCATGGGACGCAGACATGCCAGTGAAGCCAGGTCCGGACGGCATGTATCCGCGCGCCATCCCCGGCACCTGGAAGCCTTACTAGCCCCGGAGGTTTCGTAAATCATTCAGACGCCCTCCTTCGCACACGCGGAGGAGGGCGTTTTTTTGCGCCTGCCCGGACAGTGATTGTCCCGTCTGCACAGTCCCGGCGTCCCGAGGGCGATCCCTATTGGCTCGCCGTTTGCGGCGCGCTGGGCTTGAGTAGATCAGTATTCAATGGTGTCGCTAAATTTGGACCCACTGACGTACTCACCTACCCGGGTTTCAGTTTCAGCACGCGTTTCGCGTTTCCAAACAAGAGCTTCCGCTCGACTTCCTTACTCGGCGAAAGGCGGCGGATGGCAGCAAGCATCTGTGAACCGCTGCATTTCTCACCTTCGCCCACCGCGTCGTTGCAGTCGCTGCCAAACATCAGCTTGTCCGCATGCCGTGCGATAAACTCGCGTGCATGCGCCTCGTCGCGCATCAGCGCGTTCAGCCCGGACCCGGCGCTCATGTCGGCGAAGAGATTCGGGAAATCGGTGAGGTATTTGTCCGTCAGTCCGCCGGCCGTGACCGGGCCTTTGGGATACAACACCGCCTGGTCAGCCTTCGCATCAATGTTCGCCCAAAACGTCTGCGCATGGCCGATGAAGTTCACCTTCGGAAACTTCTCCAGAATGCGCGGGAACTTCTCAAAGCCCGTATTGTATCGCCCGAATTGAAAATGGAGCAGCACGGGTACGCCGAACTCCTGCGCGATCTCCGCAACCAACCCCACGGCGCGCGAATCGGCATCGACCATGAACTTTTGCTCGCCGATTCCCATTCCGCCGGCCTTCAGCGTCTGCTCCAGAATCGCGCGCGCGTCGCTGAGATACGGCACTTCATTGGCGAAAAAGGAGTATTCATTCGGCAGGCGGCGCGACACCTCCATCACGCGGTCATTCCCGCTGCACATGGCCTCCAGCCCGAAGAAGCGCCCCGCCGGAAGGAGGATCGTATGCGTCACTCCCATCTTCCGCTGATGCGCGATGAGCTGTTCGTCCGTCCGCCCCGAGTAGTCGGTGTGCTGATGGATATCGATGATCGGCTCCGGCTCCGCGGCATGCCCCAATGCAGCGGCGGTCGTGGCGAGGAGAAACTGGCGGCGCGTGAGCGGTTCCATATCGCAAACACTGCGGGCGGAAGGCTCCGTCCGCCATTCCAAAAATCACCGCCGCCAAACTTTTTCCGCCTCCTCACTTCCCGCCGCCCATATACGCCAGCAAGTCCGCCACTTCCTCCGCCGTCATGATATTAAGCAGGCCGGGGGGCATGAGGCTCACGGGGGCTTTCTCTTTTTTCTTCACGATGTTGTGGTAAAACTCCCGCGAGGTTCCCTTCACTGGATCGGTGAGGATTCGGATGGTCCCGCTCGTTTCCTCCTGGAGCAGGCCGGTGACTTGTTCCTGGCCGCCGTCGCCTTTGATGACCGTCAGCGTGGTGAGCGCGTATTGGTCGCTCACGACTTTATTTGGGTCGGTGATGGCTTCCAAAATATCGTGCCGCTGGAAGCGTTGCGCGACCGCCGTCAAATCCGGGCCGACGTTGCCGCCCGTGTCCTTGAACAAATGGCAGCGCGAACATTGCGCCTCGGCGAAAAACGCCTTTCC
>JANMGP010000054.1:0-37465 GCA_031374705.1 Verrucomicrobiaceae bacterium
AGCTCGCAAAAAAGAAAGTAGCCCGCAAACGAGAAAGTAGCCCGCGAGTCCCATCGCGGCTCTACGACTCCCGCGGAGCGGCACCATTCAAATTCGTGTCGCTTCGCGAGTGATGTAAAGCCGCGAAGGGACTCGCGGGCTACTTTATTTTTCGCGAGCTACTTTTCCAATTCCGGCGGATACACGCTGGCCTCATTCTCCCGTAGCCGAGCCTTGAGCGGATTCTCAGCGATGTATTTTCGGTAGTGATGAAACTGCGCTTCGCTACGCACGATGTGGTCGTAAGTCTCCGCCTGCCAGAAGTGCTCGCACTTTTCCTCGCCGAGCAATTTGTTGATTTCGCGGGCAGTGAAGTGTTTCCAAGAATAGCTCACGCCTTTCAGCCGCGTCTCGCCGATGAGTTGGACGAGGATATGCGCGTGGTTCGGCATGACTACGAGGCCGCCCAGCCGGTAGCGCTCGGCATCGAAATGCCGCAGCGCACGGACGACAATCTCGCGGAGGGACTCGCGGCGAAGGAGGCAGTCGCCGTGGCACTCATCAAGGAACTCCTGCATCTGTCGGGAAAAGCGGGCGTGGTAAATGGCGCAGTCTTCTTCCGGCAAGCTGGCGATATGAGCGTGCCAGTCGTCGAGATTCGGGTCGATGCCGTGGGCTCGCAGCCACGTATCGCGCGCGCTTTTCCACTCGCTGAGAATGCCCGCCGGGATGGAGTCCGCCGTGCGAAAGGTGAGGAAGTAGCAGACGTCTGGCTGTTCCCAGTGAGGGAGGAAACGCTGGCTTTTATCGACGGGGACGTCTTTGCGGATGAAGGAGAATCCGTGCGGCATAATAGCGACTCGGTAGACGGCAGTAGCCGGTGGCGCGAGCAGAAAGTAGCCCGCGAAAACGGAAAGTAGCCCGCGAGTCCCTTCGCGGCTTTCACGATTCCCGCGAAGCGGCACGATTTAAGAAGTGTCGCTTCGCGAGTGGCGTAGACGCCGCGAAGGGACTCGCGGGCTACTATGCTTCGCTGCGCTCGCCTTTCTACTCCACCCGCTTCGCCACCGCCTGCGCGTGCAGCGCGAGCTCGGCGGCGAGGAGGGCGTGGCGTTGGGTCATGGTATTTTCGAATCAGCCGACCTTGCGAACTCCAATGTAAGCACGGCCATTTGGCATGAACTGAACCACTTCGGGCCGGTCAAGTCGCCACAAGAATGGTCCTTCATCATCGAAAACAAAATTGCGCCAGTGCGTATGGAAAACGAGCCAACTGGTCTCGACAGAACAAGACCGGTCGTGGGTGAAGATCACTCTGTCGTCCGCGGCCCACTGCAATTTACTCCGGAGCCACTGTGTAAACGCGTCCACCTGCGGTGTCGTCCACTCTGACAACCAGTCAATCGAGTCACCTGCACTAACGAGTGCTGCCAGCCAAGAATCGTCCGAAACGAGCATCGGATGCCGCCCGCTTGGCAGACTACAGACATGCGCATTCCAAAGCGCGATTGCAGAATTCTCGGCGAGAGGCCGAATTTCAGGAAGCGTTCCGGCAGGTATCTCGTCGCCCTTGTGGAAAAACTCCCAATCCTTATTGGGATCTAGGTCCCGATACTCGAGGGCACTGTTCATTTGTGATTACTCCACCCGCTTCGCCATCGCCTGCGCTTGCAGGGCGAGTTCGGCGGCTAGGAAGGCGTGGTATTGGGTCACGGTGTTTTCGCTGCGGGTGTCGAGGTCTGTGGCTTCGACATTTGAAACGTCGTGCGGATCAACGGCGCGAAGAAGCCGTAGCCGACCAAGAGCGTGACGAGAAGGTTCAGCGCCATGAGGGCAGCGAGCGGCGTTCGAGTTTGCGGTGGCCGGGTCACGCGTCTCAGGAAGACGACGAGCGCGACACCGAGCAGAATCGGTGACCATATTTTCGCGGCGAGGGCGATTCGTGTGACGAGGGGAAACTCGGTATTCGCGCCGTACATTGCTTCGTAGATGGAAACGAACGCCACGCTCGCGTGACAGCACATCGCACCAGTGACGATCGTGGCAACCGCACCGATGATGACTTCTATGCGAGAGCGATTGGCGGTGACGTTCATATTGTTGGTTTCTCTGCGAGCTTTGACCATTCAAAGGCTGAATCATTCAATATCCCCTCCAACTCCAAATTGCGTGAGACAATAAATACGACACCACACAGAGTGGTAATGTGGAAAGCCGCACAAAATCCAAGTCCCCCTTTGTAGGCGAGAGCCTTCGGCGTAGAAGAATGGTCCCGATCCCGGTCCACGTCGCGGCGATTCCAAACTTTGACGTCTGGAAGCTCGTCCCGAAATCCAATGCCGTCAACGTGATGACAACAACCAACAACTGCTGAAGAATCGCACCGGCTATAGCTGATTCCAAAAACGGCGAGACCCCGCGGAACAACGCCCGACCCTGCGGCTTTTCGTTAAGAGGCTCGTTCTCGGTGTCGTTCATTGTCTTCCTACTCCACGCGCTTCGCCATCGCCATCGCCTGCGCCTGCGGTTCGATATCGATGACGAGGTCGGGGATGAACCCGGGATTCGGATCGTCTGGGTAGGCGCGCGGGTTTGAGAGGATGCGCGTCTGGCCGATTTGGTAGTCTTGCGAGTGGTGGATGTGGCCGTGAATCCACAGTAGCGGCTGGTGTCGGAGGATGAAGTCGTCCATTCGCGAAGCATAGGCGCAACTCACCAATTCCGTGCGGCGACGCTCGGGGAGCGACTGGATGGACGGCGCGTGGTGGGTGACGATGATGCTGCTGCGCGGGTCGTGTGTTTCGAGAAAGCCGCGAATCGCATCGACGGTAGCGATGTGCGCCAGGCGGGTGTCGCGCGGCGAGAGTTTGCGGTAGCCGAGGCTGGAGTTGCGGACGCGCTTGTAGTCGTTCATCACGCCGCCGGCTTCAGCCGCGCCAATGAGCCAATCGCCTTGAAGCGCCATGTCCGTCCAGAGGGTCGCGCCGAAAATGTGGATGCCGCCGATGGTCACGGAGTCGTTTTCGAGGATGTGGACGTTGGTGCCGATGGCTTGCGCTTTGAGGTGCTCGATGACGCGCGGATATTTCGCCCCATAGAACTCGTGGTTCCCGCACAGGTAGATGACGGGGACATCCACAAAGCGGCGTCGAATCCACTCCAGCCCGTGCGTTTTCGTCCCGACATCGCCGGCGAGAATCACGCAGTCGCAATCGACGCTCGGCACGTCGATTTCACCGAATTCCTGATGGAGGTCACTGAGGATGTGGAAGCGCATGGGTCGGAAGGAAGTGCGGATAACTCAGCCGATTGAACAATGCCCGACCTGTTTTCCATACTTTTGAGCGAAGAACGCGGGTTCCGCCTCGTCGAGTCGCCAGAACACGCAGTCGTCAATCGGGAGGTGGTCGAGAATGTGACAAATGTCGGGGGAGCTTGCACAGATGTTGCCGCCCGGTGCAGGCGGGCAGTGAAAATGGTATGCGACGAACATCGAGAGCCCGCACGGGAATCGGAACGACCAATACTCGCAAGGGCCGGGTTCATTGTCCCGTTCATCCATGGCACGGTGGGCCGGACCAAATCGACGAACCATTTCGTCATGGGGCAGTGTGAACGCGACGAGCGGTTGGTCGTCTTTCGGATAGTAAGGTTCGTCGCGCTCGGCGGCGAGAAAGGCGTCTGTATTCATTATCATCGGAAGCCCACCTATATCCAACCGTAGGATTCCAAGTAATCCAAAGAGAAGTAAATCGTCCAAGCGAGCAGTCCGCCTCCGTGCATGATTGCTAGGTCAACCTTTGTTGGGGCGAATCTCCGCCGGAAAAGAATCACCGGCACGCACGCCCAAAAAGCCAGACAGCAGAATAAGTAGCGGCCTTGCATGGCGCCGCCGTCGAAGATTGGCAGTGTGAAAACAACGCATTGTTGTCCGACCGCGGATATCATCGCCCATCGGAGTGGACGGGCGATGAGGGTCTTCTTCTCCAGGTTCGTGTTCACTCGTTGTATTCTTTACTCCACCCGCTTCGCCATGGCCTGCGCTTGCAGGGCGAGTTCGGCGGCGAGGAAGGCTTGGTGTTGGGTCATGGCGTTTTCGGTGCGCAGGCACTCGACCATTAGCTCGGTCATTTCAGCGATTTTAGCCACTGCCACGCCGCGAGTTCGCCGTCTTTTTGAGAACGGTCAATGTATTCCAAAATGCGCGCATCGTCGCGGACTGCGACAATCTTTTTTGACTGGACCAACTCCCGCAAGGCGGCGCGTGTCTCTTTGAGTTCCGCGATGTGCTTTTCACCCAGTCCCCACTGCGGAGGCTGGCCTGCTTTAATCAGATCGTTCTCGATGTTGTTTTTTACAAGCCTTGAGATGAGGGTCGGAATGCCGTTCGCGTCGATGAGTTTGGAGAGTTCGAACGAGAGCGACATCAGGTCGCTGCGAGCAGGATCTTTCTTTTGCAGGCCGGTGTATGTCTTTCGAAGTCCCTTGTGGCTTTCGTATATCGCGTGGACTTGCACTTGGGAGAGATTGGAGAACGCGCACAGCCTCGACTCCGCTTCGGAGTGCCCGGCGAAGCGATATGCAGCGGTGACTGAGGCGATGAATTCGTGATCGAAAGCTGCGGGAGGTTTCCGCTTCAGCGCTTCCCGAATGGCGACGATGGCCTCGCGGTCGCTTTTCGTTGTGAACAGGATTCTCGATTCAATCAGCCATGGCAGGCCGTTGTCCGGTGCCAGTTTTTGATAACGGCGTGCCAGTTCGAGTCCCTTGTCGGGCGGAGTGTTCTTTTCTGCCGCAACCATTGCGATGGCGAGTGGGTCATCGGGTGCGGTGGCGATTAGCTCCTCCCGGAATCCATCCAAACCAGACGTGATCCACGCGCCGAGCAGCGTCTTCGTGCTCCTTCCGCTGGCCTCAAGATAGCGTAGGGCGTCGGCTTTGGATATCTGTTTCACCTTGTCCGTAAGCGGATCCAGCTTCTCCCAATAGTCCCAGTCGGTTGCACGCGTCGGTGCCGGACGAGGAGGTTCCGCGAACGACGCGGTCTGAATGAGTGCGAGAAAAATGACGGGAAGAAGAGTTTTCATGGAATTGCGGTTTGTTGCTTTCACTCCACCCGCTTCGCCATCGCCTGCGCTTGCAGCGCGAGTTCGGCGGCGAGGAAGGCGTGGTGTTGGGTCATGGCGTTTTCGGTGCGGTTGAGGCTGTCGAGGATGAGCTGGCCGAAGTAGGGGAAGCCGACTTCGCCGTGGCAGCGCATGTGGTGCTCGCCGGCGTCATCGACGAGGAAGAGGTGGTCGCCTTCGGCCTCTGCGCCGAGGTTGAGGTATTTGCGGACTTCGATGTAGCCCTTGGTGCCGAGGATGAAGGTGCGGCCATCGCCCCATGTGCGGAGGCCTTGCGGGTTCAGCCAATCGACGCGGACGTAGTTGGTGGCTCCGTTGTCGGCGAGGAGGTTGCATTCGCCCCAGTCTTCGAATTCGGGGAATTGTTTATGGTGGTAGTTGGCGACGGCGGCGTGGGTGATGGTGGCGCTTTTGGCTCCGGTGTAGGTGAGGAATTGCTCGAACTGGTGGCTGCCGATGTCGGTGAGGATGCCGCCGCATTTTTCGCGGCTCCAGAACCACGCTGGGCGGGTGGAGGGGTTGCTGCGGTGGGGGCCCATGCCCATGACTTGGACGACGCGGCCGATGGCTCCCTGGTCGATGAGTTGTCCGGCGCGGACGCTGGCTTCGACGTGGAGTCGCTCGGAGTAATAGACCATGTATTTGCGCCCGGTCTGGGCGACGACGCGGCGGGCTTCGGCGAGTTGGTCGAGCGTGGTGAATGGCGTCTTGTCGGTGAAGTAGTCTTTGCCGGCGGCCATGACGCGGCAGCCGAGCGGCCCGCGGTCGGACGGGATGGCGGCGGCGGTGACGAGGTGGATGTCCTGTTTATCGAGCAGTTCGTCGAGCGTGGCGACGGGCTGTGCGCCGGGGTGTTTCTCGATGAACTTCGCGACGCGCGCCGGGTCGGTGTCCCACACGTAGCGGCATTCGCCACCGGCTTCGACGAGGCCTTGGGTTTGTCCGTAGATGTGTCCGTGGTCGAGCGCGGCGGCGGCGAAGACAAATTCGCCGGGCGGGACGACTGGTGCTGGTTTGCCCACGGGGGCGTAGTTCATTCCGTCAGATTTTTGATGTGCCATGCGGGAGGCGTTAGCGGGGATTGAGGATTGCGGAAAGCGGAAATCGGATTGCGGATTGCGGAGCGCTCGCTACACGAAGCGGTGATATGAACCGCAGAACATTCCTTGCCGCCGCAATCCTCACCGCAACCGCAGTCCTTCACGCCGACGAACCGGCGCTCGAACCGGGCTTTGTCTCGCTCTTTAATGGAAAAGATCTCACCGGCTGGTCCTATGTCGGGAAGGATGATGCGAAGGAGGTCTTCGATGGAAAGAAGGAGGCGTCCGATGGCCGCTACATGGCGAAGGACGGGATGCTGGTGGTGAATCCATTTGACCAGGCGAAAGGCCCGCATCTTCGGCAGCTTTACACGGTGAAGGAGTTCCCGGCGAACTTCGAACTGCGGTTGGAATTTCGCGCTTCGGTGAACGCGGACAGCGGCATCTTTATCCGCAAGCCGCAGCTCCAGTGTCGCGATTATCTCGTGGCCGGACCTTACAAGGAACTGAAGTCCTACAAGCCGCAGGACTGGAACCAAATCGTCGTGGTAGTGAAGGACGGAGTCGCCCACTGCACCTGCAACGGCGAGGTGCTCGAAGCCGCGCTGAAATTGCCGGCGACCGGCCACATCGGGCTCGAAGCGGACCGTGGGACGATGGAATACCGCCGCATCCGCATCAAAGCCGAATAAGCCATGCATCCGCTAATTCCCTCGCGCTGGCAGGTGCCGGCCGTTTTTGAGCAACGACTCGGCGAAAAGCCGGGGCGTCAACGGCTCATGAAGGCTGACGGGCACTTACTGCTCATCCTGCACAAGATCCCCGTGCCCGGTGCCGAGGAGCGGGAGGCGCGCATCTTCTGGCGCAATCCTCAGGGCGAGTGGCAGTCGTCGGAAGGAGGATCGGGGCTGGCGGATTTCAAGACGCACATCTCCGAATACGACAAGACCGCGGACCGTCTGGATGTGCAGCTTCGCAAGGAAGCGACGGCGGAGAATTACTTCGCTGTGCTCCACGAACTCACGCCGCTGGCTCGGGCGGCCCGGCATCTCGCCGCGGTTTTGCAGGAGGCGCGGGATGCATGCGCAGGGGATCGCCACATCCTGCTTGCACGGGACGAGATGGTGGAAATCGATCGCCACTGCGATCTGATGCTCATCGAAGCGCAACAAGGCCTGCAGTTTCTCGCCGCAGCCCGTGCCGACGAGCAGGCCAAACAAAGCGAGCGCATCGCCGTGGCGGGGCATCGCCTGAATCTTCTCGTGGCGATGTGTCTCCCTGCGTCGGCGCTGGCTTCCATTCTGGGCATGAACGCCGAACAGCGCTGGGATAACATTTTGCGTTTCGTCGGAGTCGCGGGGTTCCTTGGAATCGCCGTGATGATTTGGGTGTCGCGCTCACGGACACCGAAGCAAAAGAAGTAGCCGCAAATCGAGGGGCATCGCAATCCGCAACGAGCAGACCGCTATGGTCCGGTCGGGCGGGTGGGCGGAGGCTGGGTTGTGCTCGTTCCATTCCACCATGTCGTCCAAATCTTGGTTTCCTTAAAACCGTCCTTTGTCCAGATGCGGGCCGCTTTTTCCTGCATTTCCAAGTGGTGCCAGCCGATGTCCTTGTCGAAAATCAAAGTCTGAGTGATCTGCTGGTTCTTGCTGTCCCGATAGCCGAACCCAAGAACGGTGGCGTAAATCGGAGCAACTTCGCCCTTCGCATTCACTCCCTGGCGGATGGCGATAACGCTGACGTCCTTCCATTCCATGAATTCGAGGATGCGCTTCGCGTCAGCCCGCTCCAAATCGGGCGGTGCGGCAAAGCAGGTGGCGTGAAGGATGGTAAATGCGGCGATGAGTAGTGCGCGGAGGTCCATAGGTTTGAACTCAGACGAGCGCATCGGTGGCGATATTCAAACTTTTTTCGTCGTTCATCAAAACTCAGCCGGGGATTGAGCTTGCCGGATTTCTCAGGGACAATCGGTTTATGCAGGAAACACAAAAGACAGTCCTCGGTGTCGAAGGCGGGGGAACAAAGACCGACTGGTTGCTCGTGGGCCGCGAAGGCGGGGTGATTCAGCGTGGTCAATTGCCCGCGGCAAATCTGAAGCTCACTTCAGACGAGCAACTCATGCAGATTTTTAGCGTGCTTCCCGATGCGGATTCCGTCGGTGTGTTTCTCGCAGGTTGTCTGACTGCGGTGGATCGCGATCGGCTGCGCAGGCTCGCGTCCGCGCGCTGGCCGGCGGCGCTGCTGGTGCTCGGAAACGATCGGGAGTCCGGCTTCGCGACCGCGCTCGGGGACGCGGACGGAATCATCGTAATCAGCGGCACGGGTGCCGTGGTGCAGGGACGTTGCGGGGAACGCATGGAAAAAGCGGGCGGCTGGGGGCATATCCTCGGAGACCGAGGGAGTGGCTACGATGTGGCGCGGCATGCGTTGCGGAAGATTTTGCTGAGGTATGATCTGGAAGGTGCGATCTCACCGCTGGCCGCGGGGCTTCTCGCGGAACTCTCGCTCAACGAACTCCCGCAGCTCGTGGACTGGATTCACAACGCCGACAAGACAAGCGTGGCGCGGCTGGCTCCTGTGATTTTCCGCGCTGCGGAAAATGGGGATTCCGATATGCTCGCAGTCATCAAACACCGTGCGCGGGATTTGGCGGAATTCACGTATGCCGTGGCGAACCGGCTGGACCTTGCACAGCGGCGGATTCCTGTGCGATTGCTCGGTGGCTTGCTGACAAAGGAGCCGTTTTATGCCGCGACGTACAGTGAGTTCGTATCGACGATGCTGCCGCTGGCTGATGTGGAGATTTGCACGACGAGCGGAGCGGTGGGAGCCGCGATGCTGGCCGGTGCAGCCCGGATGGCCGATGTTGCGCCGACGCTCCAAGTCACGGAATCGGAGCACCGCGAACTCGCCATGGCGACGACCGAACAGGTGCATCCGCGGAGTCACCGCATGGACGCGATGCCCGCTGCGGAGCTTGTCGCGCTCTTTGTCGAGGAAGAGGACTGCGTGCGGCAGGCGCTCGCGCACTGTGCACCGCAATTGACGCGTGCTGTGGAGAAAATCACCGCCGCTCTGAAAAACGGGGGACGGCTGTATTACGTGGGAGCCGGAACGAGCGGGCGACTGGGCGTGCTGGATGCGAGCGAGATTCCTCCGACGTTCGGCACGTCGCCCGACCTCGTGCAGGGAATCATCGCCGGCGGTGTTTCCGCTTTGACCCGAGCGGCGGAGTCTGTCGAGGATTCGCCGGAGGCTGGCCTGCTGGCCGTGGTGAATCGGGGGATTTCTGAACGGGACATCGTCTGCGGTATCTCGGCCAGCGGGCGCACGCCATTCGTCACCGGCGCACTCCGGCGTGCTCGGGAAGCTGGAGCGGGGACGATCCTGCTGACATGTAATCCCGCCCGTGATCGAGGTGATGCATACGATGTGGAAATCGATTTGCCGACCGGTGCCGAACTGGTCGCCGGTTCCACGCGGCTCAAGGCCGGGACCGCAACGAAGGTCGCGCTGAATATCCTCACGACTGCCACGATGGTGCTTCTCGGAAAAGTGAAGGCGGGTGCCATGGTGGACATGCGCGCCACGAACGCGAAACTGCGGGACCGTGCCGTGAGGACGGTGCAGGCCGCGTTGGGTGTCACTGAAGAAGCAGCGAGAGCGCGGCTCGAGAGCGCCGGATGGAGCATCCGGAACGTCCTTGAAAACGTGCCGGCGGGGCGCTGATCCCGTTCAACTATGGCGGGGTCGTTGGCCGGGCGGCGACGGCGTCGAGCCGGCGTTTCCACTCTGCGCCCTCCTTGCGGCGGCCAGTGGCGTTGAAAAAGAATACGATGCGCTTCGATGCAGCGAGATAGCGGGCGCGATCGGCGTCGTTGGCAGGAGCGCCAAGCGCCTCGATCGCGGTGCCGGCGGCTGTGAGTTCGCGTTCTGCGTCTGCGTCTGCATTGCGCTGCAGGCTTGCTTCACCACACAGCGCACGCGCTTCGACGAGCGGCCATCCGTCGATGCCGTTGCCCGTCCGGAGTTCCAGGCACTGACGCGCGTTCGCGCCGGCTTCTGCGTAGTTCTTTGCGGCGAGTTGGAGGTTTGCGAGCGACGCGAGACTGTCCGCCAGCGCGATTGTCGCCGTGCGTTGTGAGGCGAGAAGCTGTTCTTTTTCCGCTTTCGCGCCCTGCTCGGCCGCCGTGCGGGCTTTGTCCGTTTCGGTCCGGAGGCGTTCTGCTTCCTTGGACGCTTCGTCTGCCTTTGCAGCAGCAGCGTCGCGCTCCTGCTCCGCCTTTACGCGAGCATCTTCGGTCCGCTGGGCGGCTGTTTTCGATTCCAGCGCGCGTGCCTCCGAGACTTCCCGGTCGTGTAGTGATTGTTCCGCAGCGGCGTTCGCTTCCTTCGCCAGAACTTCCGCGCGGACGCGGGCGTCCTTTTCAAAATAGAAAGTCACTGCGAGCGCGCCGACCGCGAGAGCCATGAGCGTGGCGCTTCCCCATGCGAAAGTGACCTGACGCTGAAGCTGCTGCGGCAACGCCGGAAACTGCATCGCGGAGACCGGAACCAGCGCCAGGGCAGGGGAGTCCTTGGACTGTGGCTCGCGCTCCAGATACGCGGGGGTGATTGACTGTGGCGGGCGTTGGGCGACCGCTGACGCCGGTGCCGGCGGTGTGTGCTGGCCGGGGGCAACGTTCGCTTGGGATTCCGCGAGCCGGGCTTCCAGTCGGTTCCGTAACGCTTCGTCAGTGCCGCACGTCCGCGTCAGATATGCCGTACGCTCGGCGGGATCGGACATTCCGGCTGCGAGGGAAAAAATGGTCAGCTCATTGAGCGTGACGCCGGCTCGCGGTTCCGGGGTCTCCGGTTGTGCCGGCGCGGGCGGTCGCGGTTTGATGAACGGCTTCAACGGTGCGGTGAATTGAGAGCAAAACGCCGCGCCCATTCGAGGACGCGGCGTTGAAAGCGGGTTCTTTGCAGGGGGCTAGCTCTTGAATTCGAGCGGCGCTCCGGTGCGCATCGCCTCGTGCTGGGCGTCAGTGCATGCACTGTTGAGCGGCACATTCACGGGCGCATCGTTCGGCTGGATGATTCCGTTCTGGAGCATCCACGCCTCCAATTCCTCTCCGGAAATATCGGGCAGTATTCTGCCGTTGATCTCAAGCGTGGGCTGCTTGTCCTGGCCGGACTTCTGTTCCATTTCCCAGCGGAATGCGGGATTTTTGATGATGTCCTTTTCCTCGTAAGGGAGGTTGTATTTTGCAAGCACGGCGCGAACGCCGTTGCTCCATCCACAATACGTCTTCATCCAGGCTGTGATTTTTGGTGGTTCCATAGTGGTGCATACAATGACACGGCTGCGTGAAGCGGCAAGTTTGCATTTTCGTCCGTCACCGACGGCCGATGAGTCGGTAGATCCAATGCGAGTTACAGAGCCGGACTTCGTTGATCAAAAACGGCAATTTACTCCGCCATGTCTGGAATGCCGTGTAAGGCGTGGGCGACGTGAATGCGTCGATTCCCGCGTTTTCAGCCATCACGCGTGCGCGGAGGAGGTGATACGGGTCGCTCACGATCACTGCGCTCCGCAGACCGCTGGCGTGCATCAACCGCGCTGCTTCCGTAAAATTCTCCCACGTCTTCGTGGAGACCGTTTCAACGAGTATCGCATCGGGAGGGATTCCTCCAGCTTCTGCCATCCGGCGCGCGACTTCCGCTTCCGGGATGATGCCGTCGTGGCCGAGCCCCCCGGTAAATATCAGCTTCGGCGCGAGGCCGCGCTTCCACAGTTCGATGCCGTGCCGGATGCGCCCTGCAAAAGCGGGCGAAGGCTCGCCTTTTCGCACCGCAGCTCCGAGCACGATGATCGCGTCCGCTTTCTCTGCCCGATCGTGACTCCCTGTGTAAACGATACGTCCGCCGACACCGACGCACCAACTCAGCGCCGCGAGAAAAGTCCAGCCGAGTGCGCGTGAAATGCGCCGAAGCCAGCGTCGCGGGCTGTTTGGTGAATCGAGAGTAGGCATGTTCTTCACGTGATTCTCCCAGATCAATGATTCTGCGCAAGTCGCTCCCTGCGGACGAATGACGAACTCCGTCCGTGTCGCGAACGGGGTGGGCAACGGATGCTTACACTGCACCAGTTCAGTCCAGTGGCGCTCCTTCGCCTTCCGTTGAACGGGCTTGCCACCCGAGGCGGCATCGCGGTATTTCCGACGGGCATGAAGCTGCCAGTCCTCATTTCCATCCTCAGCACCACCCTGCTGATGAGCTGCGAAAACTCCAAAAAGAAGCCAGTGAACCCGCCTACGCGAAACCCGGTTCAGGCACCCGCAACGCCGGCAAAGGAAGAGACGGGCGATGTTGCTTTCCAGAGCTTTATTTCCCGCCTCCGAACCGCGGTCTCCACACACGATCTCCCCACTCTGGCCTCCATGATGCCGAGCGATTTCGGGCATCGTTGGGACGCAGCGCCCGAGGGCGAATCACCTTTTGATTATTGGGACAAGAACAACCTCTGGGGCGAGTTGGGCATCGTGTTGAATTCCAAGTGGACCCCTCACGACGGTTTCATGGTTGCCCCACCGAAGATGATCGAGGATCCAAACTATCCCGGCTATCGTGCGGGCGTCGCGATGCAGGATGGCTCTTGGAAGTTCGCCTACTTCGTCCCGCCGCCGCCGCCGGAGTAATCCCGCCGTAAAGGCCGGGCCAAATCCCCGATGGACGACGAATCGGAACAATCTCCGACAACGCTTGATCGTCCGCGCGGCGACTGCGAAAGTTCGTGCCATGAATCCCGATGTGATTATCGCTGGCGGAGGAATCGGAGGCGCTGTGCTTGCAGCGCTGCTGACGCGCGGTGGAAAGCGGGTGTTGATTGTGGAGCGGGCGAAGGGGCCACCGGCGTTTTTGCGACCTGAGATCTTGTGGCCCAGCGCGGTGGAGACGCTTTTTTCGCTGAAGCCGCGGGAGTTTTGGGAAAGGGAATGCGTCCGTCCGGTGGGCGGAATCACACTCGATCGGGGAGGTCGGCTTCGTCCCATTGTCACCCGGGAGACCCTTCGGCGCGCAGGAGTGCAGCCGTTTTTTGAACAACCCAATCATACCCGCGAGACGTTGCTCGGTATTTGCGGCGCAGAGTTACGGCGGGGAGTGGAGGTCGTGCAGTTATTGCGGGACGGAGCGGGGAAGCGCGTGCAGGGCCTTCGAGCGCGCGTGGTGGAAACCGGGGAGGTTTTCGAGGTGGAGGCACCCCTGACCGTGGGCGACGATGGAGGCGATTCGAAGGTCCGGGCAGGATGTGGAATCGCGCTGAACCGAACGGATTTTCCGGCGGAGTTCTTTGCGTGCGCTTTGCCCTGGCCAGCCAATTGGGAATCCGATGTCGTGCGCCTCATCTCACCACGAGGCGTCGGAGGCGGGCTCCTCGCGTTTGGCGTGATGCCTCTGCCGGGTGGCAAGGCCGCGGGCGTGGTGATCGTCCGTGCAGGATCAGCGGATGATGAAACCGCGCTGGCCGCGACTTGGGAGCGGATGGCGTTCGCGGCTGCCGACATGCCGCCGGAGCTGCGGGAATGCGGGTTCCCGCAGACCTTCACCCGCATCCGTCGTCCTTGGGGCCATGCGGCGAGCTACGGTGTGGACGGGGCGGTTTTGCTAGGGGACGCCATCCATCCCGTGACACCCGCCGGCGGACAGGGCGCGAATATGGCCATCGCGGATGCCGTGGTGCTGGCGCGTCTGATCCTCGCCGGAGAGAGGAACCTTGTTGCGACGTATCACGCGGAGCGGCACGCAGCGAATGAGCGCGGCGTTCGTCCGTCGCGGCTGGCGTCCCGCTTCTTCCGGTTCACCGGCGTGCCGTTGCTCGGGGCGCTACCGGGACTCGTGTTGCCGTGGATGGCGGAGCGGCAAGGAATCGTGGCGCGACTGTTGCGCTCGCTTGCGGGATCGTGAATGAGGGTACTGCCGCAGGGATCATTTCTGCAAGGTCGTGGGGCGACGGAAGACTTCGCTCTGCACCGGGTAGTCGAGGTTGTAGTGGAGACCCCGGCTTTCTTTGCGGAGAAGTGCGCTATCGACGATGAGCGACGCAACGGTGACAAGGTTGCGGAGTTCCAGAAGGTCGGTCGTGACTTTGAAATCCCAGTAAAACTCCTGCACTTCCGCGGCGAGGTTGCGTAGGCGCGCTGAGGCGCGCTGGAGCCGTTTGTCGGTGCGGACGATGCCGACGTAGTCCCACATAAGGCGACGGATTTCGTCCCAGTTGTGGTAGATGACCACGAGCTCGTCCACGTCGTTGGCGCGTCCGCTTTTCCACGATGGAAGCTCCGGAATGAATGGCTCGGTGGGCGGCTGCCAGGTGGTGAGCTCGACAGCGGCGCGATGCGCGAGCACGACCGCTTCGAGCAGGCTGTTGCTGGCGAGCCGGTTCGCGCCGTGGAGCCCGGTGCATGCGACTTCGCCAATCGCGTAGAGTCCTGCGAGACTGGTGCGGCCGTTGTCGTCGGTCACCACTCCGCCACACTGGTAATGTGCCGCGGGAACGACGGGAATCGGCATTTTTGTAATGTCGATGCCGAGCGTCAGGCATCGATCGTAGATTGTCGGGAAGTGCTGCCGGATAAAGTCTGGGCCTCGGTGCGTGATGTCCACGTAAACGCAGGGCGCCCCGGTGCGCTTCATCTCGGCGTCGATCGCGCGGGCGACGATGTCGCGAGGGGCGAGAGCGCCGCGCTGATCGTAGCGCTGCATGAACTCCACACCGTCGCGTCCGATGAGTTTGCCGCCTTCGCCACGGATCGCTTCCGTGATGAGAAAATTGCGCTCGCTCGGGTGAAAGAGACACGTCGGGTGAAACTGGATGAACTCCATGTTTGCGACGCGCGCACCGGCTCGCCAGCCAATCGCCACGCCGTCGCCCGTGGCGATGTTCGGGTTCGTCGTGTAGAGATACACCTTGCCGCAACCTCCGGTGGCGAGGACGACGCGGTCGGTGCGAAGCGTGAGGACCGACGCCGTTTTTTCGCAGAGCACGTAGAGCCCGAGGACGCGGTCTTTTACTGCACCGAGGCCGAGTTTCCGGTGAGTGATGAGGTCCACGGCCATGTGGTTTTCGAGAAGCGTGATGCGGGGCTCCGCGGCGACTGCATCGAGCAACGCCCGCTCGATTTCACGTCCGGTGGCGTCGCGGGCGTGGAGGATTCTGCGCGCGCTGTGCCCCCCTTCGCGTGCAAGGTCCGGGCTTCCGTCGGCCTGCTGGTCAAAATGTACGCCGATTTCCATCAGTTCGCGGATGCGCTCGGGGCCATCCGCGACGATGCTTCGAACGACCGCTTCATCGCACAAGTCTGCCCCCGCAATCAGCGTGTCTTTGACGTGCGCGTCAAACGAGTCCGTCTGGTCGGTGACGGAAGCAATGCCGCCCTGGGCCCATGCGGTATTGGTGGTGGCCTTTTCCTTTTTCGTGACGATTGCCACCGTGCCATGTCTGACGGCTTTGAGCGCGAAGCTGAGTCCGGCGATTCCGCTGCCGACGATGACGTAGTCGAATTTATGCATTTAGTGTGCGTGTGGGAAAATCCCTCCCGTCGTCTTGCCATGCAAATACGATCGTTGGAAAGGGAAACGAACAACGCACAGCGTGATTAATTGAATAATCACGCCCCGGTTTCTTGCTCCCGCAATTTCCTCAGAGACAATCAGGAGGAAGCGGTCTATAAGCGAAAAACCGTTCAAACTGCTTATGCCGCCCATGAAACAATCATCACTCCGTCTCGCGTGCCAGTTGGTCATCGTCGCGTCGTTCCACGACGCCGTTTTCGCCGCCCCGTTGCCGCCCGAGCCGATTCGCGAAGCCGAGCAACGGCAGGAGCAGATCGGCGTGCAGGCGAGGAATCTTGTGGGCGCTCTGGATGCGATGCTCGGCGAGTACGAACGCAACAATCTCGGCGGCGACGACGCCATTACGGTGAAGAGTCTCCGCGCACAACTTGACCGACTCAGCGTGGCGGAAATGCGAACCGTCGTGGACCTTCTCCAGCAGGCGCGAACGGTGGAGAATCGCGGGGCTTCCGCGCAGACGGTTGCAGATGCTTATTCTGCGCAAAAGCGAATCTCCGTGGAGATGGCGCGCATTCTCGCCGCGCACTCCCGCAGGGCCGAGGCGGCGGAACTTTCAAAGCGACTGGACGAACTTGCCGACCGGCAGGCGCGGAATCTACGCGACGGCATCCAGATCGCGCGCATGACGCAGTGGCCCGGCGGCGCGAATCTTGAGACGATGCGGAATGCGCAGATCGAGGCGCAGCGTGGCGAGCAATCGGCGATCGCGCAGGAAGTGCAACTCGCGTCGGAACGGCTGAAGAAGATTGCGCCGGATGCTGGCGACGCAGACGCGCAGCGGGATTTTCAGCAGACGGCATCGAGGCTGAAAAAAGTGGAGGTCGACGCGCAGAACGCGGTGGAGCAACTCAAGCTCGGACAGATCCAGCCTGCGCTCGGAAACGAAATCGCCAGCCGTGATGAGCTTCGCCGCGTAGCCCGGGCTGTCGCGCCGAGGGAGCGCGGAGCGGAGGCGTTGCGCAAGGCGGAATCCGAACTCGGTAAACTCATCGAAGAGCAAACGGAGGTGCGCAATTCAACTGCGCGGCATCCGGTGGAAAAAGAGTTCGATAAATGGATCGCCGAGCGCGCGAATTCGACAGATCCGGCAAAGGCGCTGGGTAAGGACTTTAAAGGGCAGACGCTGGAGCAGCTCAAGGCGAACAAGGATGTCGCGGCGAAGTTCAATCAGGAGACTGCGCAAAGCAGCGCCGTGCTCGGGCGAATCGAGGATCAACAGGGTGAACTCGCGATCAAAAACGACTTCCTGGGCCAGGATTTGGCGGACATGCCGAAGGCGCTCGATTCATTAAAAAACGCAAACCGGATGATGCAGGAAGCGCGCACTTCATTGAAGGGGATGAATGCGCCGGAGGCTGCGGCCCGGCAGACCGCGGCGCTCGAGAAAATGGCCGCCGCCCGCGACGAGGTCCGGATGCGTGCAGAAGAGGCAGAAATGCTTGCCGCACGCGGCGGTGACAAGACAAAGAATCTCGAGATGCTTAAAAATGCCGTCGAGAATCTCGCCCGCGAAGAAGCTGGTGTGGCGAAGAGTGACTCGCCCAACCGCCAGCAGCAGGCCGACGCCGGACGTCGCGCGGAGAAGATGGCCGAACGCGCGAAAGAGCTCGCGCCGATGGCTGCGGAGGCGATGAAAGCGGCAGTCGCAAATGCGAAGAAAAGCGAACAGGCGATGGCGGCGGCGGATTTAAACAAAGGTCGCGAGGAGGCCGGTCAGGCGGCGAAAAACCTCGCAAACGCTGCACAGGAAATCGCGAAGGAAATAGCGAAGACCGATGCCGCGAAGCAACAGGCCGGCGATGCGATGGCGGCGCTTGCGGATTTGGCGAAGCTCATCCAGCAGGAACAGGCGATCGATTTGGACGCAGCAAAAGCCGCGGCGCTTGGCGCAAAGCAAAGCATGGAGGAGCTGGCCAGACTCGCGAAGTCGCAGGCTGCGATTCAGGAAAAAACGGAGGAGTTTAAAGGCTCGCTGGGTGCGCTTCAACTCGCCGCCTCGCAGGCGTTGACCGATGCCCTCGCTGACATGGGTGCAGCCCGTTCGGAGCTGGAGGCGGGCAATGCCAGGCAGGGTCGCGAGGATGTTCAAAAGGCCGTCGAGAAGATGCTCGCTGCGAAAACGTCGATGGGGAAGGATCTCGCCGAGGCGATGAAGCAGATGGGTAATGATCTGCCGTTGAACCCGGAGGAACTCGCGAAGGCGGCGAATCAGATTCAGCAGGCGCTCCAGGATGTGAAAGGAGCGCAGGACGCCCTTGCAAAAGCTGCGGAGCAGATGGGGCAGAAGGCCGCGCAATCAGCAGCGGAGGCAGCCATGCAGGCAGCCGAAGCCGCGAAACAGGCTGCGACAGCGGCGCAGATGGCCGGTCAGCAGTCCGAGCAGGCGGGCAACAAGCAGGCGGCGCAACAATCCGCCGCCGCGCAGCAAGCCGCGCAAGCCGCACAAAAGGCGGCGCAGCAGGCGGCGCAAAACGCGAGTCAAGCTGCGAGCCAGCCGGGCGCGGAGGCGATGGCCGCAGCCAGGCAGGCCGTTGCGCAGGCAGGCGAAGCAGCGAAGGCTGCGATGCAGGCCGCGGAGGCGGCCGGACAAGCGCAGGCATCGAACCAGCAATCCGGAAACCCACAGGCCGCGCAGCAGGCGGGTCAGGCGCAACAGTCCGCAATGAAAGCAGCGCAGGCAGCCCAGCAGGCCCAGCAGCTGGCGGCGAACGCGGCTCAATCCGCACAGCAGGGCGCGCAGGCCGCGCAACAGGCGATGCAGCAGGCAGCGCAGCAACTTTCCCAGGCGGCGCAGCAGGCAGGCCAGGCCGCCGCGCAAGGCGCAGCAATGTCGCCGGAACTCCAGCAAGCCGCGCAGGAAGCCATGCAACAGCTCGCGAATGGCGCAGCGCAGGCGATGGCGGGACAAAACACGCCAGCGCAGCAGGCGGCTGCGCAGGCTGCGCAACAGCTTGCGCAGGCCGCCGCGTTGATGGCCGCTCAACAAGCGGGTGTGTCCCAGCAGATGGCGGGGGCGGCCCAGCAACCCGGGCAGGGGCAGGGGCAGGGACCCGGAATGAAAGGTCAGGGCCAGCAACCGGGGCGCGGCTCGGGAACCGGAAAAAAAGAAACAGCCACAAATCAAGCACCGTCCGAAGGAGCCGAGGATTACAAGCCCGGCGGCGATCCTCAGGCCGTGGAACGCATGGCGCGACAGGCAGCCTTGAAAAAGGCGAATTTCATCGGGCTTCCTGCCCGCGAACGCGACGCCATCCAGCAATCCCTCGGCGAAAAATACCCGTCCGAATACGGCGCGATGGTCGAACAATACCTGTTGAATCTAGCGAATGAAGCTGCGAAGAAGTAAGTGTTCATCCGGGCCAAGAAATATTTTTAAAATTTCGTAAAAGAAAAACCTGACCTTCGGGTCTCAAGAACCAGACATCGATATGTTTCAATCCAAAGCCAAGAAAAAATCAGCATGGGTCCAAAGCGCGCTTGAGCGTTTTGAGCGTCCGCTTCTGCAATATGCGTTGAGCATTTTGCAAGACTTGGATCGCGCCAAGGACACTGTGCAGGAGACTTTCATGCGACTCCATTCGCAGGAGCAGGCCAATATCGAGGGTCATCTTTCGCAATGGCTCTTCACGGTGTGCCGCAACTGCGCGCTGAAGTCACTGAAGAAGGAGGATCGATACATTTACGTGGAGCACGAGGAATTCGAGCACCACAGGGTGGACAACATCACCCCGCTTCAGGAAATGGCGCGCCGCGAACAGGTCGGACGCCTCATGGAGCATGTGAAGTCACTTCCACGGAACCAGCAGGATGTCGTCCGCCTTCGCTTCCACGGCAACCACAGCTACCAGGAAATCAGCCAGATTACAGGGCTGAGTGTTGGGAACGTTGGGTTTATTCTTAACGCAGCAATGCGCAATCTCCGCACGAAAATCGAGCGGGATGAAAAGGACGAGAAAATCATTTATTTAGCAAAACAGGCCGCCTCCTAGGACACACATCAAATGAGAGGGAAAGTATCAGATCAGGATTTAACAGATTACGCACTTAACGAATTGCAGCCAGATGCGCGGTTCTACGTTGAGAGCATGCTGGCCGTTTCTGAGGAGTGTCGTGAAGACGTTTACAGGATGCTGGATGTGTCCGAGATGCTGAAAGAAGGATTGGAGATGGAGGAAGATCCGACGTTTGAACTTGATGACGCACAGCGTAGCCGCGTGCTCGATGTCCCGGCGTGGACGTGGATGGGCCTGATGCGTCGAACGGCGGCGGTCGCCATGCTCGGAGCAGGGTTTGCTTTCGCGGTAACGCGTCCGAATTTCTGGCAGCATGGAGGAACGGTGGACAAGCTTTCGACTGCGAGCCAGGCAGTGCAGTCGCTTGTGGGCGACGTGCAGTTGAAGGGACTCGAGAAGGCCGCGGAAGAATTCACGGCCCGCTACATTCAGGCGACGTCGAAAACGCCGGAAAACAACGGTGAGTTTCAGTTCGTCGCTGCCCCGGCCGCCGCCGTTTGCACGCCCCCGCCAGTCTGGTCGGATATGCCGATCATTGGTGACGTCCTGGAGATGTAGGCTGCGCGGTTTTTCCGCCGTCCTGTAATTCGATCACGCCAAAACGCCGGATTGTTTGTCGTGCAGACGGACCGTGGCTGAAATTGAGAATCGCTGGTCAAATACGCGAAAACCGGGCTCGACTTTCGCGCGCGACTCAGCAACTTGGCAGAACCATTTCGGACCACATGAAATTCCGCCTGAAAACCCTCTGTTTTCACCCAGTCACCGCCACTGCGCTGGTGCTTGCCATGACGCTCGCTCACCCGGTGAGCGCACAGGTTGCGCCGACCCCGGCGAACCAGCAGGACTCCCGTGCGATTCAACTGGCCAAGATTCGGAATCTCGGGATGCAGTATTTCGAGGGCAATAAATTCCAGGAAGCGATTAAGCAGCTAGAGGACTACTGGAGCCAGCTCCGGGAGGACGAAAAACAGCAGCCGCCGAGCGCATACGTCGTGCTTGCGATCGGCGAATCTTACTACCGGCTCGGCAAGGAAGAGAACCTCACGAAGGCGATCACGAATTGGATGGAGTTCCTGCGCAGATGGCCGGCGCACGAAAAAGTCATCGAAGTGAAGCTCGCGATCGCGCAGGCCTACATGCAGATGAAGCAGTGGGAGAAGGCGATTGAATGGTGGGTGCAGATCGAGAATTGGGCCAATCCGCTTCCGGTTGCGCACCCATTGAGGACGATGTTTCGAGAGCATGCACTGACGGGTCAGGCGCACTGCTACATGCAGCTCAAAAAGCCGGAGGAAGAAATCACGGTGCTCGAGCGCCTCGTGTATCCGGAGTTCAACACGCAGAGTTCGGCGGAAGGTGCGGTGCGCCTTATGTCGCTTTACGCGCTCAAACACGATCCGCAGGTTCCCGACACGGTTGTATTCGCCGACAAGGCGATCGCGCTTCTCAAGGCACTTCAAACGAAGACGCACTTGGTGGAAAACTTCATCGTGCTGAACTCGCTCGCCATCAAACTCGGTGACGAGTTGCTCGATGTTCACGCGTATAAAAAAGCGCTCGAAGCGTATTGGACGGTTCGGCCCCGCGACGAAGTTGCGAAGATGCAGCGCGACCGTATTGCGCAGATGAAACTTCGCGTTGATCAGTTGATGAAGGGGGCGGACAAAGATCCGCAGAAACTCGCGGAAGCCATCCGCATGAACGAGCAGGTCGTGAAGCCCCGCATCGAAGAGGCCGAGCGGATTCTTGCGCAGTTCGAAAAAGCGGGCGACTACATGCCGGCCCTGTATTTCCGTATGGCGCGCTGCCATTCGGACATGAACAAAAAATGGGAGGCCATCGTGGTTTTCAACCAGATCCTCGAGGAGTTCCCGAAGTCGCCGGTGCGTGAACTCGTCATCTTCAGCCGCATCTCGCACTACGGCGAACTCGGGCTCGCCGAGCGCACCTATCAGCTCTCGGACGAATATCTCACGGAGTTTCCGAAGGGGAAAAACACCGGCGACGTCGCCTACATTCGCGCAGCCACGGCGATGCGGAAAAAGGATTGGTTCATGGCGGAGAAGTACTTCACGTCGGCCCTCGAAATCATCAAGCAGCTCGATGAAAAAGTGCGTTCCGGGTACGAGGCCGAGGTGCGTTACCAGATCGGGAACACCAAGTTTTTGCAGAACAAGTTTCCCGAGGCACAGAAGGATTTGCAGGGATTTATCGAGCTCTACAAATCATCGGCGGAGGGGAAGGGCGCATTCATGGAGGATGCCGAGTATGAACTCGCGCTCACTCACTTGTTCTCCGGACATTACCAAAAAAATCCAGACAAGGCGGATGACACCGACGGTGCCATCGAGCGGCTCCAGGCCTATCTCACGAAGTGGGGCCTCAAATCATCCTACGGTTCCGACGCCCGCTATCGTCTCGGCGTGTGCAATTTCGCTGCGTATGAAAACGAGCAGTGCGTGAAGGAATGCGAGACGTGGCTTTCCACATTCGGCTCCGACCCGAAGGAGCTTCTCCAGCCGGAAGTCTATGCGCTGATGGGCGACGCGAAGGCTGCGCTCAAGCAGCCTGCCGAAGCGGCGGTCGCCTACATTGAGAGCTACAAACGCGCGACCACCGACGAAGTGCTGAACTACTCGCTCTTCGAGGCTGGCAAGCAGTTGCAGAAAGCCGGCGATTGGGAAGGAGTGGAAAAGCTCTACACCGAGTTCGTTCAGGCCCGGCCGGATCACCCTGCGGCGGTGACGGCGGTCTATTGGATGGGCAAGGCGAAATCCAAGCTCGGGCGCATGGAGGAGGCGAAGAAAATCACCATCGAGACTCTGCAAAAATACATCGGCGATCCAAAGCGGGAGGGCATCGAGATGATCCTCACGCAAGTCGCCGATTGGTCGCGCCGGCGGCCGGTCATGTTGGTAAAAGAGACACTCGCCACCGAGGTGACGACTGCCGCCGTGACCACCTCCGGCGTGGAAAAACCGAAGGAAGCACCGGAGCCGCAGAAGTGGGATGCCGAGGCCGAGCTCGAGCGCATGGTCAAGCCCCTCCGTGAGAACGCCAATATCACCGCGGAACTCCGCATATCCTACGTTTTCAGCGAGCTCGCGAAGATGCTCCGCAACCCCGAAAAGCGCGACAAGCTCCTCGGCGAGATTGCAGAAAAAGCCAAGCCCGACGACCTAAGCCCGCATCTCCTCATGGAGATCGGCGACTACCAATTCGCCAAGGGCAAAGTTGCCGAGGCAGAGACTCTCTACCAGACGCTGCGCGAAAACTACCCGAAGGCCGACCGCGTGGATGCCGGCTGGGTGGGCCTCGGGGATGTGAACTTCTCCAGACAGAAATACGACGAGGCGATGAAGCTCTACACTTACGCCATCGACCGTCTCGGCGCTCCGTACAAGCTCAAGGAAGCCCTGCTCGGCCAGGCCAAGGTCCATCTCGAAAAAGGCGAATTCACCGAGGCCACCAAGCTTTTTCAGGAAGTCGCCGGCGTCCGCGAATGGCGCGGCGAATCCACGGCCTACGCGCTTTACCAAATCGCCGAGGCTCTCTTCCGCCAAAAGAAATGGCCGGAGGCGACTTCGCAATTCGAGCGCGTCGCCCTCACGCAGATGAAGTATCCCTCGTGGGCCGCCCGCGCTTATTTAAAGGCCGCAGACGGATACCGGATGCAGGGGAAGGATGAGAAGATGAAAGAGCGCCTCCAGGAGATGCTCACCAAGGAAAAGCTCCAGGCACTCCCCGAGGCCGAAGAGGCTAAGCAGCGTCTCGCCGGCGGCGGAAAGTAGCCGGCTCTGCGGCGCGAACATCCCCACGCTGAGCGCCGTCCTAGTGCACTGTCAGTCATCGTGTGATGATAATTCAGCGTGTTTTTCGGCTGTGATTTGTCGCAAGCGCTTACCGTCACCTCACGACTGACAGAGCACTAGCCCAACTTCGCGGATTCGAGGATAAATAGACGTCGTCTTCTCTGATGGCGTTCCAAAGTTCGCAAAAGATGTGGGCTTCGATCCGGCGGTCGAGTGGGTGGTAAATCGGGCGCAGCGCGCGGTCGCCTTTCAGTTCTTTGAACGCTTGTTCGACTTCGGTAGGTTGGAAGTAAAATTCCCACAGCTTTGCAGGGTCGGTTTCGTTCATGTTCGTGTGGAGGAGGTAGCGGTTTTCGCGTCGCCATGCTTCGCGCAGCTTCTGTTTATCGAGTTGCGTGCTCTTGCGACTCGATGTGAGTCGTTCGCGCCAAAACTCATCTAGCCCGAGCTGCCGCCAAAGCAAGCACCCTAGCCAGCAGGCGCCCCATTGTCGCGGCCTGCGCAGCGATTTTGTGAAAGCCGGATGCTCACAATCGGGAACTCCTCAATGCCGATTTCCTGCTCCGGCGCAAATTCCCCGGGAAAGAGCGCGACCTGCTGCGGAGCCGCGTCGTCCGCGCCCAAAAGCTCCACCGTCGCCCGCCACGAAGCCTCCTGGATGCCGTTTGAGTTCGCCGAGCATTTCGTTGTGTTCGACAATGTCCACATCCCTAATGCCCGCCTGTCTCAAAATTTCCGCCGCGGCCTGTGCACCGGCTCACTTTAACGGGCGGGCGCGAGCTGGCAACGTGCCGCGGCTTTGCGACCGAGCTTGGCGATTCGGTCCATGACGCGACTGCGGCGCTGCTGATGTTCCCCTGAAGGAATCTTGCTCGCGGCATCGAACGAGCGGCGGACTTTCACGAGGGCGAGTTCGGCCATGCGGCGGACCCATTCGTGGCTGAGCCCGAAGCGGCGTCCGATTTCCCGGAACGAGACGGACCCTTCGGGTTGGAGGCCGTATTTGGCGCTGATGACTTCCAGCTCCCGGTCGTCGAGATCGTGTAGGGCGCTGATGAGCTCTTCTTTGAGTTCACGATCGCTGACCTGTTCGAACGCGTCGGGCGTGGTTTCATCGGCCATGCCGGAGATGGCGCTGTCCGACGATTCGTCGCCGGGCGAGAGCGGGGCGTCGAGCGAGGAAACCTGGAGCCTGTCGCCCTGAAGTTCGTCGAACTCCTCAGTCGTAAGACCGAGGCGTTCCGCGAGTTCGCCTTCGGTGGCGGGGCGGCCAAGCTGCGAGCTCAGTTCCTCGTTCATCCGCGCCACTTTCCGCAGGCGCTGCGAGCGCCAAACGGGGATGCGGACGGCGCGTGCCATCTTGGTGATGGCGCGATGGATGCGCTGCTTGATCCACACCGATGCATAGGTCGAGAACTTCGTTCCGAACTTCGGATCATACAACTCCGCGGCGCGAATCAGCCCGATGTTTCCTTCGGAGATGATGTCTGCGAGAGGAAGGCCGTAGCCGCCGTATTGATGGGCGATGGACGAAACAAGGCGCAGGTGGCTGCGGACCAGTAGCTCTTGTGCGGCGACGTCGCCCTTTGCGGCGCGTGCGGCGGTATCGACCAGCGATTCCTCCGTGAGTGTAGGCTGGCTGTGGATGTCCCGGAGATAAGCGTCCAAAGCGCTCCAGTCTCCCTTGCGTGCTTCAGTGATGTGTTTCATACGCCGCCCGTTGTAGGGCTTTCGCGTCAATTAGACTATGACTACTTTTAGATGGAAGTGTTCGATAAAATCGAACTATTGTATGCAAATGGAAACGCTGAACTTTCATCATCTTCGATACTTCTGGGCTGTGGCTCGCGAGGGAACCTTGCGCGCGGCTGCCGAAAAACTTCACGTTTCCCAGCCATCCGTGAGTGCACAAATCAGCCAAATCGAGGACTCCCTCGGTGTGGCGCTCTTCCAACGCGCGGGGCGGGGGATGGTCCTCACGGATGCCGGGCGCCTCGCGCTGGAGTATGCGGACGATATCTTCTCCACCGCCCGCGAGATGGTGCGCGCCTTGAAGGACCCATCGGGAACAAAGGTCCCGGTCTTTCATGTGGGTGTGATGGATTCACTGCCGAAGCTCGTGGTGCTCGCGTTGTTGCGTCCTGTCCTCGCGCTCAATCCCGCACCGCGAATTGTCTGCCGTGAAGGGCAACTGCACGAATTGCTGCCGCTGCTCGCCTCGCACCGGCTGGACATGATTCTAGCGGACGAGGCCGCCGGCAGTGAGAACGAATTCCCTTTGTTCAATCATGTGCTTGGTTCGTGCGGGATCACGTTTTGCGCGACGAAGGCCATCGCCGGTAAACTGCGGAAGGGGTTTCCGGCATCACTGCACGGACAGCCGGTTCTTTTGCCGAGCGAGGCGAGCTCATATCGGCGGCACTTGGAAGCGTGGTTCGACCGGAATAAAGTGAAGCCCAAAGTAATCGCGGAATTCGATGACCTCGCGCTGATGGCGATGTTCGCCGCAGATGGTCACGGTTTTGCGCCAGTCTATTCGGTGGCGCTGGAAAACGCAAAGAAGACATTTGCGCTTTCGGAGATCGGAGATGCGCCGGATTGCCGCTGTCAGATTCATGCGATCACTGCCGAGCGAAAGTTGAAGCACGCTGCGATTATCGCAGTGACCGAATCAGCACAGCGCGAGATCTTCGGGTAGAGTTGCCACAATCTTTTGCGCGGCTAACGGGGGGGGGCGTATGAAACTACACATTACACCTCGCCACCTCCGCCTCACTGAACCGATTGAGAAACACATCCTTGCCCGACTTGATCCGCTCTCGGAGCTCTCCGGTGGAATCGTATCTGCTCATGTGATCCTTGCCACTGACGATGCCGCCGACCCGGATAAGCGCTTCCATGTCAGCACCCGACTGGCTGTGGCGGGTCCCGATATTCATGCGGAGGAATTTGCATCCGACCTTTACGCCGCCGTCGATGCCGTCGCGGGGAAACTCGCCCGTCAGCTCCGCAAGCGGAAGACGCGACTCAAGGACAAGGTCCGCAGCCGCGCACAACGCTCCTCGGAGGGAAGTCGGAGTGATGCGGCATAGAGTCGGGTGGAACCACGGGTGCTGCGATTCAGTTTGCCACTAAGGAACATTCCAGTTTCTGGTGTGCCGTACGACTGAATGAAACATTTCGCACTCGCTCTCATCGCCGTTCCCGCGCTCGCCGCTGACGGACCGGACTTCACACGGGAGGTCCGTCCCATCCTTTCGCGTTACTGCTTCAAGTGTCACGGACCTGACGACAAGGCGCGAAAAGCCGAATTGCGCCTCGATATTCGCGACCTTGCCCTGAAGCCCGCGGAGTCCGGAGATGTCGCAATTGTCCCGGGAAAACCGGATGCCAGTGCGCTGGTGAAGCACATCTTTTCGACTGACCCGGAAGAGGTCATGCCGCCTCCGGCCGCGAAGATTCCGATTACTCCGGACCAAAAAGAAGTCCTGCGGAAATGGATCGTGGCGGGTGCGGAATACAAGCAGCACTGGGCATTTGTCCCGCCGGTGCGTGTGCAGCCTAGAGAGCCTGGAAACCCTGTGGATTTTTTCATCCGGGCCAAGCTGAAGGAAATCAGTCTCCAGCCGTCGGTGCCCGCTGACCATGCGACGCTCTGCCGGCGATTGTATCTCGATCTCGTAGGGCTTCCTCCAACTCCGGAGCAGGTCTCGGCATTTGAAAAAGCAGCAACCGTGGACCGGCAGAAAGCGGTCGGGGAACTCGCAGACCGTCTCATCGCTTCACCGGCGTACGGTGAACGCTGGGCGCGCAAGTGGCTGGATCTCGCGCGTTACGCGGACACAAACGGCTATGAGAAAGATCGTGACCGGAGTATCTGGCCGTATCGCGATTGGGTGATTAACGCGCTCAATGCCGACATGCCATTTGACCGATTCACCGTCGAGCAGCTTGCCGGCGATATGCTGCCAAATGCGACCGTCGATCAAAAGATCGCGACCGGCTTTCATCGTAACACGATGCTGAACGAAGAAGGTGGAATTGATCCGCTGGAGTTTCGCTACAACGCAATGGTGGACCGGGTCGCCACCACCGGCACCGTGTGGCTCGGGCTCACTGTGGGTTGTGCGCAGTGTCATACGCACAAGTTCGACCCGATTCCGCACAAGGAGTATTACCAGATGATGGCGTTCTTGAATAATGCGGACGAGCCGGAGTTGGAGATTCCTGCGCCCGATGCGGCGGAGCGTTCAAAAGCGGATGCGGCGCGGATGGAAAAGCTGTTTTCTGATCTTGCCGACAAGTGGCCGTTGCCCGCGCCGGTCGATGCGAAATGGGAAACGCCAAAGCCGGTTGTCAGTGTTTCGGAGAAAGAGGATTTCAAGGTGCTCGATGACAACTCGGTGCAGTTCAACGCTCCGGGCCCGGAGCGTCAGAACATCACGCTCGTCCTGGATTCATCGGCGCCGGCGGACCGGTTGCGTCTGGATGCGCTCGCTGATTCGCTCGTCGGGCGGGTGGCTCACGGCAACTTCGTTCTATCGGAAATCGCGGTTGCGATTCTCGAAAAGGACGGCAAACAGACTCCCGTCAAAATTTCGCGCGCTGAGGCGAATGTGGAGCAGAGTGGGTTTCCCGTGAGCGGTGCATTCGACGGCGATTTGAGCAACGGTTGGGCGGTCGATAATCCAAAGGCCCCGCTCAGCGCCCAGCGGACTGCGACTTTCTTCTTTAATAAGCCGGTCCCGTCCGCCGCGAAGCTACAAGTAGTCCTCACGCAGAACTTCGGCAAGCATCACACCATCAAGCGTCCGAGAATCAGTCTCGGCGCACCTTCAAAAGGGGAGCCCGTCCCGAACCGTCTGGAATTGGTCGGCAAGGCTTTTGAGAGCTGGCTCGGAAAAGAACGCGCAGTGAATGTAGCATGGAGTCCGATGCGGCCCGCCGAGGCAAAGTCGAATCTTCCTTTGCTCACAGTGCAGCCGGACGATTCGGTTTTCGTTTCGGGAGATATCTCAAAGCAAGACACCTACGAACTCGTGTTTCGCAATGTGCCGGCGGGAACCGCGTCCCTCCGGCTCGAAGCGCTTCCGGACGAGCGCCTGCCTGCCCGCGGCCCTGGGATGACTTACTACGAGGGACCGAAAGGCGATTTCTTTTTGACCGAGTTTCAGGTCGAGGTCGATGGAAAGCCTGTCCGGATTTCCGGCGCGTCGCAGAGTTATGTGAAGAACAATTTCGGAGGAAATCCCGCGAGCGCAAAAGCCGCCACCGATGGCGATATGCAGACAGGCTGGACGTGTGCAGACCGCCCCGGCGAGGCGCATGAGGCCGTGTTCGTCCTTGAGCAGCCGCTCACTGCGCCTGGCGAGGTGCGGGTGAAAATGTTTTTCGGGCGTCACTACGCATGCTCGCTCGGGCGCTTCCGCATTTCCTCGAGTAGCGCGAAAAACGCCGTTGCGGGGGCGATTCCGTCAAACATCCGCGAGTTGCTATCCATCGCGGACGCGCAGCTTTCGGCGGGACAGCGCGCGACTTTGCGTGCGCATTTTTTGATTACTGCTCCCGAACTTGCGAACGAAGCGCGTGAGATTCGCTCGCTCCAGCGAAGCCGTCCTGCGGCGACGACACTCGTCATGCGCGAGCGTCCGCCGGAGAATCCGCGCCTGACGCAGATCCACAATCGCGGTGAGTATCTTCAGCCCACCGACCAAGTTGAACCGGGAGTTCTCAGTGTTTTGAATCCACTTCCGGCCGGTTCGCGCGACCGTCTCGCGTTCGCCCGATGGCTGGTTTCGCCACAGAATCCGCTCACTGCGCGGGTCACTGTCAATCGCGCTTGGGCGGCGTTTTTTGGTCGGGGCATCGTTAAGACGGTCGAGGATTTTGGACTTCAGGGCGAAACGCCTTCGCACCCCGAATTGCTCGACTGGCTCGCCACCGAATTTGTTAAAAACGGCTGGTCACTGAAGAAGCTCCACCGCCTGATCGTCACGAGCGCGACGTATCAACAGTCATCGCGAGTGTTGCCCGAGCAACTCGGAAAGGACCCGGAGAACCGGTATCTTTCTCACTTTCCGCGGGTTCGCTTGGAGGCGGAAATTGTTCGTGATTCAGCGCTGCGTGCGACGGGACTACTATCCGAGAAAATCGGCGGTCCGAGCGTGCGTCCGCCGCAGCCCGACGGAGTCACTGAGGTCGCTTACGGCGGAGGAGCATGGAATGCGTCCACAGGAGAAGCCCGTTACCGCCGCAGCCTCTACACCTACTCGAAACGCACTGCGCCCTTTGCGCTCTACAACACATTCGATGCTCCGACCGGTGAGGCCTGCATCGCACGGCGGGACGTCTCGAATACGCCGCTTCAAGCGTTGAGCGTCCTTAATGACGTCATGTTCGCCGAAGCCGCGCAGGCTTTAGGTTCTCAACTCGCGACGGAATCCTTGCCGGTGCCGGACCGGATCTCTTCAGTTGTGCGCAGAATCCTGTCCCGCACTCCTCAGCCCGAGGAAGTGGCTTTGCTTGAAAAATTCTACGACGCCCAGCGGAAACGGTTCGAGAGCAAGGAACTCGATCCCGCAAAGTTTCACGCAAAATCTCCCGAAGCCGCCGCGTGGACCGCGCTCGTGCGCTCGCTCTTCAATCTCGATGAAGCGTTGACGAAAAGCTGAGCCGTTACTAATCCCCGCCCTGGCTCAACCGCTTTTTTGGCGCGTCGAGGAGGAGCGCATTCGCTTCCCTCAGCATCGCGGGGATGCGGTCGGCAAAGGGCGAACTCGCGCAAGCTTTTTGGATGGCCGCGTCGTCAAAATCCTTTGCCATCTCACCGGGAAACCAATGGCCGCCGGCTCCGCCGAGAAGGTTGTAGCGCATTTTGCCCCAGTCCGTGAGCCCGATGCCGCGAGCGTAGGTGTAAAGGCGGGCGATTTCCTGCACATTGATTTGGCCGGGAACGTCCACATAGTTCGGGAGCCCTTCCGGCCAGCGCTCGCACCATTCCGGGCCGAGCACGGACGCCATCTCGGAGCGGAGGCGCTGTTCGATGGGAAGAGTGATTTCCCCGGCGCGATCGTAGTGGGCGAGAGCGGCGACGTGTTCTTCGAAGTCTCCAGGGCATGATGCTCCGATGCTGAGTGTGTGAATTTCCGGGCGTGCGAGGCACCACAGGTCGTTCCATTGCATCGGACTCAATGGCGCGCACCATTCGCGGAGCGCGGCCGGGGGACTATAGAGTTTGCCGCCCTTGTCATTGGGCGAGATGATGAAGACGCCCATGTCGCGAGCGCTTGCTGCCTGCACGGCGGGCCAGTTCAGCTCGTTGACGAAATACCAGTGCAGGTTCACGTAATCGAATGCGTCGGAATCAATCGCCTTGATGATGATGTCGGTCGTCGCGTGGGTGGTGAAACCGATGTGTTTGCAGCGGCCTTCTTTTTGAATTTTGCGCGCTTCTTCGAGGCACCCGCCTTTGCGGAGGGACCAGTCGAGGAGTTCGGAGTTGTTGATACCGTGGAGCGTGAGCAAATCCACATGGTCGAGCTTTAGATACTTCATCGATTTCTCGAACGTCTCGCGAAATTCTTTCGCCGTGGAAAACGGCGCGACCTTTGTTTGCACGATCATTTTCTCCCGAGGCAGGCGCGGAAGAATCCAGCCAAGCTGCATTTCGCTGCTGCCGTATCCGCGGGCGGTCTCGATGTGGTTGATGCCGAGTTCGAGCGAGCGAAGGATGGTTTCCTCGAGGTTTCGCTGGCCGGCTTCCTCGACTTTCTCCGGCGCGACATCGTCCCACGATTGCTGGTAGCGCATCCCTCCGCAGGAGAAGACGGGCATTTGTAGATCAGTGCGGCCAAAGCGACGGTATTTCATCTCTGTGGGCGTTAAAGGGGAATCGTCGCGGGGTAAAGCGCGGAAGCACCGAAGTATCGCAGACGCGCGTGATTTTCATCCGAACCATGAACAGGCTTGCCCCGCGCGGGCGGGTCGTATTTTCTGCGCTGCGAACAGTGGACGACAAACTCATCGAATTTATCCAGCAGCTCATCAACGGGCTGTCGCTCGGCGCGATTTACGCGCTGATTGCGCTTGGCTACACGATGGTGTTCGGGGTTTTGCGGTTCATCAATTTTGCGCACGGCGACATTTTTATGCTGGGTGCGTTTGCGGGTGCGTATGTCGTCCCGAAAGTTTCCGCGATGGCGGTGCGACTGGCGGGAACACCGGACCCGACGCGGGATCTCACGGGAATTGAAGCGTGGGTGGGGCCGCGCGAGTCCATCTTTGCGCTGGTGATGGTGCTGGCGGCGGTGATGGTGGCATGTGCGGCGTTCGGGGTGTTGGTGGAGATTCTGTGTTACAAGCCGCTCCGGCCTCGGCCGAAAATCACCGTCTTAATTACCGCGATTGGGGTATCGCTTTTTATCGAGAGCATGGGCCAGTATTTGTTCGGCGCGGCACCGCGTCCATTCCCCGATCTGGTGCCCGGTGTGACGGACATGGCGATCGACTTCAGCGCGCATGGCGAGCAGTGGGCGAATTTGACGCTGCTTCGGAGTCAGGTGCTGTTTTTTGTGATCATGGTGCTGCTTCTGGTGGGGCTGACGATGCTCGTGAAACGAACGAAGATCGGGATGGCGATGCGGGCGCTGGCGTTCAATCCCACGGCGTGTGCGCTGATGGGAGTGAATGTGAATTTCGTGATTTCGTTCACGTTTGGTCTGGGGTCGGCGCTGGCGGGTGCGGCGGGTGTTTTGATCAGCATCCAGCAGCCGCAGATTGATCCACTAATGGGAGTCATTATGGGTCTCAAGGCATTTGTCGCGGCCGTGCTTGGAGGTATTGGGAATCTCGCTGGAGCGGTGCTCGGCGGATTGCTGCTCGGAGTGGTGGAGGCGCTTGTCGTGGGTTATGTTTCGCCGACGTATCGGGACGCGGTGGCGTTTGCGGTGCTGATTTTGATCCTTCTGCTGAAGCCTGCGGGGCTGCTTGGAAAGAACGTGAGGGAAAAGGTCTGATGAACGTCCAACGTCCAACTTTCAACTTTCAACATCCAAGGCTGCACGTGCGCGGAGGCGCATCTTTGGACGTTGGACGTTGGACGTTGAGCGTTGGACGTTCACTTCGAAAGGAGGACGGCAAATGAACAAGAACACGAAAGTGACGTTGCTGTCGTGCGTCGTGGTTTTCGCGGCGCTCTCGCCGACAATCGGCAGGATAAATCCGTATTACTTCGACATCCTGATCGGCGTAGGGATTAGCCTAATTCTCGCAGCCGGACTGAATCTCGTAAACGGGCATACCGGACAGTTTTCGCTCGGGCACGCTGGATTCATGGGCCTCGGCGCGTATCTCGCGAGCGCGTTATCGCTCGGGCTGAAGTTCCCGTATTTCGCCATGCCGGTGTGGGAAGGGCACGTCGGTTGGTATGTTTTTAAGGCGCTGTCGCTCGTGCTCTCCGTGGCGATTAACGCATTGTTTTGGCTGCACAATCTGCTCGTCCCGCTTGCGGCATCGCTTCCTGGATGGGGCGGCTTTTTGCTGGCGCTCCTTTACGGTGGAGCGGTCGCGGCACTTGCGGGTCTGCTTGTGGGTGTGCCGTCGCTGCGGCTAAAGGGGGACTATCTGGCAATCGTGACGCTGGGCTTTAACGAGATCATCAAAGTCATTATCCAAAACGCGGAGCCTCTCAACGCGCAACGCGGTCTGGGTGGGATGGTGCAGCATACGAATTTCTTTTGGACGTTCGCATTTGCTGCGCTGACGGTTTACGTGGTGGGGAATCTCGTGAACTCGACCTATGGCCGCGGTTTTCTTGCCGTGCGCGATGACGAGATCGCAGCCGAGGCGATGGGCATCAATACGACGAAATATAAAGTGCTGGCATTCGTGCTCGCGGCGTTCTTTGCGGGAATCGCGGGCGGGTTGTATGCACATTTCAAGCAGTTCATCCATCCCGAGGGCTTCAATTTTATGAAGTCCGTGGATATCGTGGTGATGGTCATTTTAGGCGGGATGGGGAACACGATCGGGGTGTGTATCGCGGCTGTCTTGCTCACGATATTGCCGGAGTGGTTGCGGGAGGTTTCCCATTACAAATGGCTCCCCGCATGGCTGCAAGAGATGGCCGCGAACCGGATGATTCTTTACTCGCTGTTGCTCATCATTCTCATGCTCGCGCGTCCGCAGGGATTGTTTACGGGATGGGTCAAAAAGAAGGGGGCCGCGTGAGCCTGTTGAAGCTCGACAATGTCACCGTGCAGTTTGGCGGTCTCAAGGCGGTGGCAGATGTGTCTTTTGAAATCCGCGAGCGCGAACTCGTCGGACTCATCGGTCCGAACGGCGCTGGAAAGACGACGATCTTCAATCTCATCACGGGCGTCTATTCGCCGACGGCGGGACGCATCGAGTTCGACGGCAAGTCGGTCGCCGGTCGCCGGCCGTATAAGATCACCGCGAGGGGACTCGCACGCACTTTCCAGAACATCCGGCTGTTCCCTTCGATGACCGTTTTCGACAATGTGCGTTGCGCGTGCAACATGCACCTCCGACACGGGATTTCGCACGCGCTTTGGCGTGGCACGAAGGTCGCGGCGGAGGAGGCGCGGATTGAGACGGACGTGATGGAACTCCTGGAGATTTTCGGGCTGGCAGGGGAGCGGGATCTAAACTGCAAGAGCCTTCCCTATGGCGACCAGCGCCGTCTCGAAATCGTGCGGGCATTGGCCACGCGCCCCAAGTTGCTGCTCCTCGATGAACCCGCAGCGGGAATGAATCCCACGGAGAAAACGGAGTTGATGAAGCTCATCCGTTTTGTGCAGGAAAAATTCGCGCTCGCCGTCCTGCTTGTGGAGCACGACATGAAAGTCGTGATGGGAATCTGCGAGCGTATTTGTGTGCTCGATTACGGCCAGAAAATCGCGGAAGGAACTCCGTCGGAAATCCAGTCGAACCCGAAGGTCATTGCTGCGTATCTCGGCAAGGAAGTGGAGTAGGCCGACCGGTTTGCGCGATATCTGATTTCGCAGTTATTTTTGTGGAATGCCCTAACCGAAAACTTCCAGTGCGGTTGTAGAAAAAAGGCGTCGCCATGGGCGCGATGCCAAAGCTATACCGGACGCCGCCAATGAAACGTGAAATTCGACCGATGAGGACACTCTCGTACATGATTGCCACTCTCGTGCTCGGGCTGGGAGTCTTTCTCGTCGCCCCTCTCGTCTCCGGCCAGCAGGCGCGCACCCCGGCAGTGACGAAGCCGGTCAATGAGCTGGTCGCCGCACCGGTGGCGAAGCCCGTCTTGCTCGCGCAGAACACGGCTCCCGCTCCGGCGGCGCCGACGGTTCCAGTTCAGCCATCTGTGCCGCCCGCTGTCGCTCCGGTTCCGCCAGCCGTGCCTGTTGCGACTCCCGTTGCGCCTGTGCCCGCTGCCCCTGTGGCGCAGAAGCTCCCGAAGAAAGACAAGAACCGCAAGGCGTCGGATGATTTCTTCAACGGCCCGGTGATCAAGCTGGAGTTTGTCTGGGAAGCCGAGGAGTGGGAATACTTGAAGCGCGACAACCGGCGCTACGCCGAGTGCGACATCATCGAAACGCTTCCCGACGGAACCACGAAGCTTCACAAGCATGCGGCGGTGAAACTCAAAGGCGCGGCGGGCAGTTTCCGCGGTCCGGATGACAAGCCCGGACTCACCATCAGCATGGATAAATACAAGGGTGTGGAGCGATTCCACGGCATGGAAAAATTCCACCTCAACAACGGCGCGCAGGACGGCGGTTTTTTGAATGAATACATCGGCGGCGAATGGTGTCGCGCGTCGGCTGTTCCGGCGTCCCGTTGCACTCATGTTCTGGTGAAATGGAACGGACGGGATCTTGGGCTTTACCTCTTCAAGGAAAGCTTCACGGAGGATTTTCTGTCGTATTTCTACGAGAGGAACGATGGCAATTTTTACGATGGCCACTTCATCGCGGAGGTGGATGGCGAATTGGAGAAACAGCAAGGCGACCCGAAGGACAAATCCGATCTCAAGGCACTCGCCGCCGCGTGCAAGCTCGGCGATCCGAAGGCTAGATGGGAGGCTCTGGGCAAGGTTCTGGATGTCGAGGAATACTTGCGTTCGCTGGCGCTGGAAATCTTCACCAGCCATTGGGACGGCTACAACTTCAACCGAAATAACTACCGGGTGTATTTCGATCCGAAGACAGGCAAGGCGAATTTTTTCTGCCACGGCATGGACCAGATTCTTGGCGATGCGAGCTGGCCTGTCGTGCGTGATCCAGGTTATTGGTGGGGCAGGCGGTCTTTAGCAATCCGGAATGGAAAAAGCGCTACCGTGAGATCGCGGAGGAGCTGTATACAAATGTGCTGAAGGCCACCGATTGGGAGGCGCGGCTCGGGGTACAGGGGAAAAAAATCGTCGATGCTTTGCAGAAGCAGAACCCGCAGGCGGCGAAGGATTATCAGGGCCAGATTACAGCGGCGCAGCAGCGAGTCAGGGCGCGGATCACATCGATCGCAAAACAGTTTGGCGACATGCCAAAACCGTTCCAGTGGCAGAATAACATAGCCAAAATTGGCGCGAAAGAATGGCGCGGCGAAGGCGGCGGGATTTTGGACGAAGTCCAACTCGATGGGCAGCGATGCTACCATATCAAAGCCGACGCAAGCGCCGCCGCCTCGTGGAGAAGGACAGTGACTTTGGAGCCCGGGCGGTACCGCCTCGAAGTCATGGCGCGCACGGCCAACGTCGATGACTCGGGCGACTCAAGCGGCCGCGCCGTCGGGCTTCGAATCAGCGGTGCGCAGCGCACGGCTGGGGTGAAAGGAACAACTCCGTGGCAGAAACTGGCGTATGACTTCGATGCCACCGGAGCCGATGTCACATTGGTCGCAGAACTCCGCTCGCCAAAAGGCGAAGTCTGGTTTCAGTCGGAGAGCTTTCAGCTTGTGCGGCTGAAGTAGCGATCCCAAAGAAATCCGTTTCGATTGTTATTTGTCTGCGAGAGACGTCACGGCACTCGCCGATGTTACCTTTGGTCGCACCAGCGTTGGAGCCGCACCTCGCGAATCAACCCAATAATGTCGAAATGAACCACAATCAAAGGAGAACACAATGAGCGACCAGTATCCATCCACTCTGAGCATCGAGATAGACCGCGACCGCCTCAGGACTTACCTCCGCGTGAAGTGGTATTTGTGTTGCGCGGTGCCTCTCTCCTTGTTCGGCGGCATGTTCGGGCTTGCCGCCGTCTTCGATAAGTCCGTTCACCGCGTCGCCACTTCGGGCGGTGCTACCGTGCTCTTAGCCGTCAAGGCCCTCGGCATCGGCATCGGCCTTGCACTTCTTATCGCGCTCTTCTGCTACTTCATCGTTAGCCATCGTATCGCATCCCGATTTGCCGCCACTCTGGAGGTAACGGTCGAGGGAACGTTTCTGCGAATTCGGCAGCACACCATCGTCATGTCCGACCGCAAGCTGCATTTCCGCTCGATTGTGGACTATGCGACCACGCAGGATTTACTGATGCGCTACTTCGGCATCCACGCGCTCCAGATGGCAACCACTGCCGGGGGCCAGAACGCCACTTTGATAATCCCCGGCGTGAAAGACTGCTTAAAAGTTCGCGACCTACTTGCCGAAATCGACCGCCAACGCGAAAATCAATGACGCTCAGGAACAATGAACCAGACTCGAACCACACTCAATGTGAGCGCATGCCTTCCTGATTACCCCACAAACTAGTACCTACTTGTAAAAGTTCAGAACGTAACGTAATGTTGCGGGATGCCACGTCCTGCAACATCAATCATACTCAGCCACAATGAGCGCCAACAACTCGAATCGCTTTTGCGGCAGCCCAAAGCCCAAGCTCGATACG
>JANMGP010000060.1:0-68227 GCA_031374705.1 Verrucomicrobiaceae bacterium
GGCGAAGCCTATGGACTGCGGCAGCCTGCTGCCGCGTTCCGAGATCCAGCCTGCTGGCGTGAGCGGTGCCGCAGCAGGCGGCGGGCACAAAGCGGCAGCAGGCTGCCGCAGTCCACGGCGCTGTGCGCTTTCGGTTGGTGAGTCGTTCTTTTTCATAGGGTGTTATTTGCGGAATGCGACTTTGGTGGGTGTGGCGCTGGTGGAAGGGGCACCTTTTTCCAGCCGGGCGAGGCGGGCTTCCATGGCCTCGGCCTTCCGGGCTTGCGCGGCGAGCTGTTTCTTCAGCACGGCATTTTCTTCGCGCATTGCGAGATTCTCCTTATCGAGCGCCTGCACGGCGATCATCAGGATGCCGGCGAGGTCGCCGCTGTTGATGGTCGTGTCGTCGCCGCTCGTGCCGATGGCATCGCGGCCAAAGGCGGCATGGAAGTCCTGCGCCATGGGGCCGTAGTGGCGCATGGTGGCCTTGTCCTGGCCGATGAAGTTCCAGCTCGTCAGCTCGAACCCGCGAATCTTCCGCAGCACTTCAGCCCCATCCACGGGCAGAAAATTCTCCTTTTTCGTGCGGTCGGAGAGGTTGGAGAGCGCCGCATTGCAACGCAGGAAGGCAATGCTGGCGTTGCCCAGGACGATGGTGTGGCTGGCGTTGACGATGGCCCCGGCCCCGATAGCGGTGGCGTTGTTCAGCCCTGCCGATGACACATCCGCACCGGCACCGATGGCGGTATTTAGGAATCCCGTGGTGTTGGAGTCGAGCGACTGAAAACCGATGGCGGTATTGAGGTTGCCATAGGTGTTGGCTCGCAGCGCCTTGGTGCCCACCGCAGTGTTGTCATCCCCCGAGCTTGTGGAGATCGGCTGGTTGGAATACAGCGCCTCGAAGCCCACAGCCACGTTCTCGCTGTTCCAGGCCACGTCCCCGCCGCTGAAGGATTGGGTTAGCAGTGCGCTGACCCCGATGGCCACGTTCTGTCCCGCGGTGGTGTTGGAGCCGAGCGCACTGACGTCGCTGGCGGTGTTGGAACTGCCCTTGGTATTGGCGTAGAGCGCGGTGTCCCCGCTGGCGGTATTGAGTTCGCCCGTGGTGTTGGAGTAGAGCGCCTGGTAGCCGGTGGCCGTGTTGGAGCCGCCCGTGGTGTTCTCTGTGAGTGCATCGACCCCGATGGCGGTGTTGAGGCCACCGGTGAGGTTGGAGAAGAGCGCATATCGACCGATGGCGGTGTTGAAGCCGCCCCCGGTGTTGGAGTAGAGCGAAAGGAAGCCGCTTGCGGTATTGCCCAAGCCCGTGGTGTTGGAGGCGAGCGACTGGAAGCCGTTCGCGGTATTGTGGGAACCGGTGGTGTTGCTGACAAGCGCCTGGTAGCCACCGGCGGTGTTGGCGGAGCCTACGGTGTTGGCCCGGAGCGCCTGCGTTCCCAATGCGGTGTTTTGATTCCCGTTGCTCGGGGAGGTCGGCTGGTTGGAAAAAAGCGCCTCAAAGCCCACGGCCACGTTGTCGCTGTTCCAAGTCACGCCGCCAGCGTCGAAGGACTGGGAGGACAGCGCCGAGTCGCCCAGCGCCACATTCCGGTTGGCCGTCGTGTTGGAGAGGAGCGCCCGAAAGCCGCTCGCGACGTTGCGGCCTCCCGTGGTGTTGGAATACAGCGCGTCCCGTCCGGCGGCTGTGTTCTGCGCACCCGTGGTGTTGGAGAATAGCGCATTGACGCCGCTGGCGGTGTTATTGGTGCCCGTCGTGTTGGAGTAGAGCGCCTGCAAACCGCTGGCAGTGTTGACGCTGCCCGTGGTGTTGGAGTAGAGCGCCGCGCGGCCGCTGGCGGTGTTAAAGCTTCCCGTAGTGTTGAGGGAGAGCGCCTGAAAGCCGGTAGCGGTGTTGTGGATTCCCGTGGTGTTGGAGTAGAGCGACTGAAAGCCGTGGGCGGCATTCTCGAATCCCGTGGTGTTGGAGGCGAGCGCGTGGTAGCCGGTGGCGGTGTTGGCGGAGCCGGTAGTATTGTTGTAAAGCGCGAAGAATCCGCTGGCGGTGTTCTCGTTTCCCGTGGTGTTGAACTGGAGCGCCGCGTAACCGCTGGCGGTGTTGCCCGTGCCCGTGGTGTTGTTCTGGAACGTCGCAAATCCGCTGGCGGTGTTATAGGCGCCGGTCATCGTGAAATTGCCCGCCGCTTGCCCAACAAAGAAGTTTTGCGTGCCGAAGGTGTGCAGCAGGCGGATGTCGTTCTGCGTGATAAGGCCCGTGCTGGCGTTCACCGTGGTCGGCATGTTGAAGGCTCCAAGGGCGACGATGGTTCCGGCGGCGAAGCTCCCGCTGCCATCGCGCAGGACAAGAGTGCCCGCATTGTTTGCGCTGGTCGCGTTGCTGCCGAGGGTGATCGCGCCAGTGCCTGCATTCACGGTGATGCCGCCGCCGCCGGTGAGCGAGAGCACGCCCGCGTTGGTGAGCGTCACATTTCCCCCGAGCGAAACCGCGCCGCCTCCGCCGAGTCCGGTCCCCGCGGTGATGGTGAGCGCGGAGTTGGCGAGGTTGCCGTTGGCGACCGCGCCCGCGGCGAGCTGCGTGTTGCCCACGGCCCCGTTCGCGATCTTCGTGGAAGTGACCGCGCCGCTGGCGAGCGCGGCGGCGGAGACGGAGCCATCCGGCAGATAACCCGTGGGCGCGAGGCGCTGGTCCGGGGTCAGGAGCTGCGAGCCATTCGTGCCATCATTGAACCACACGCGCAGGCGCACGTCGGGATTTGCCCAGACGCTCGCGGGGATGGCGGTCATGCCCGCGAGCGAGGTATCGCCGAGCAGCACGGAGTAAAGGCCCTTCATCACCGTGAGCGTGACCGCCGCCGTGGGCTGCGAGCCTGCGGTGCTGGTGCCGTCATTGCTCCAAAAAGTCGTGGTGCCCGCCGCGTTCACGAGGGCGAACTTGAACGAGCCGGAGCCGTTGAAGTTGACCGTGCCGACGGCGACGCGGCCCTGGTAGTTGACGAGTTGCGGCACCTGCGCGTGCAGCGCGGCGGCGAAGAAGAACAGGAGGGCGAGCGCCCGGGTGATGATGGTTTTCATGGTTCTATCTTTCGGTAACACCTTATGGCTCCACTGCCTCAAGCCGGTGAAATCGCTTCACTGTGCTGGCAGAAAGCGTTTCGGCGACTGTGATTCGTGTGAATCCGCCGCCGGGCGCATCACTCGTCACTGTGGCGCTGCCGCTCCACGGGCCAGCGCCGTCCTTGCTGGCAATCAGCGTCCAAGTCACCAGATCGTCGCTGGCTTTCAGGCGATAGTGGGCGTCGGTGGCAGGAAACTCAGGGATTGAGAATGCGACGCGGGCCGTGACGTTGCCACCGTTGATGGGACGCAGCTCTACGAGTGGAGGTTGTCCAACGCTTGCGTTGGATTTCGGGTTCGTGCCGAGCAGGAATTCGATGCCGTTGGCAATTCCGTCGCCGTCGTCATCGGTATTGAATGCGCCTGCGCCGTAGGCGGCCTGCCATGCGGCGTAGGTCGCGGGGACACTGCTCACGGCAAGCGTGCCATAAGTGAGGAGCGCATCGGCCCTCCAGAATCTTCCGGTGGGAAGAGGCGGAAGCTGCACCGTCGCAAACGTGCCGTCGGCGATGGTGAAATCAAGCAAGTCGAACGCATCCCCGACCGCCGGCGTGAATCCGCCGCCGAGGGTCACCGCGAGTGTGCCGTAAGTTGCGAGTGTGCCGCCTACGACGAGTTTGTCCGCGAGCGCACCGATACCCCGAATTTCCACGGCGAGCGTCCCAAAATCGCCGATCGTGGCATTGTTCGCCACAGTGAGCGTCTGGCCGGAGAGGCGAAGCTGACCGGTGGCGACGGACAGATTCGGCACGGTCACGGCGCCACCGGGTGTGGCGATGCCCGCGATGACGACTGTGCCATTACCCGTGAAAGTGGTGCCCGCCGCGATCGTGAATACGCCGCCGAGTTCGAGGGTGGTCGCGGTATCGAGATGCACGCTGCCGCCGAGCGTGCCGCCGGCCGCGAGCGAGAGAGTGTGTGAGATTGCCGTGTTTTCGACGCGAAGCGCGCCCGTATTGTTGATAACGGCGTCCACCGTCGTGAATCCAGGCCCGGCTGTATTGCGCGCTGTGAATGTGCCGGCGTTGCTGAGTGTGTATGAAGGCGAAGAGACCTGCGCGAAAAAGTTCGCGCCATCGAGCACCGTGAGCGTCGCGCCCGGCTGCACCGCGATGCTCGCACCGAGGCCGCCGAAAATCGTGCCGCCGCCAATCGTCGCAGTGCCAGTCACCGTATTCACCAGGCCCGCGGCGAGCGTGATGCTGCCGCTGCCAGTGAGCGTGCCGCCGCCGAGCGTAATCTGGTTGATGTTGACCGCCTGGCTTAGCGTGACCGTGCCCGAATTGATAACGGCATGGTAGAAATTTGGCGCGCTGTTGTTTGGAAAAACGCCGCCGCTCCAGCGTGCTGCGTCGGTCCAGTTGCCCGTGCTGCCGTTCCAGGTAGAAGTGACGTCGGCACGCGCCGCCGCGATGAGCATCGCGAGCACCGTAAAACTATATGAAAATCGCTGCATCGATCGTGTTTGCATGTGTGAGTGCGTCCGGTGACTCGAGGATCGCGAGCAGCTCGTCGTGGGCGACATCGAGTAGGCCGTCGAAGTTTGTGTCGTGGAAAAGCCCCGTGCCCGGCACACCCGCGACCGGTGAAGGCGCCAGGAAATATTCTGACGCTGTGCCCTTGAGTTCGAGTTTGTCGCCCGCAGTCGGGGTGAAATCCACAATATGCGCGTAACTGTCCGTGCCCGGCGTGAGCGATGAGCGATCATCGTAGTATCGGAAATCCACATCCCCGAGGACGAACGTGTCTGCGTCTGCGCCACCGTCGAGCGTGTCCACCTCGTGGGAACCGGCAAGACCGAGACCGGTGCCGCCTTTGAGAATGTCAGTGCCGTCACCGCCGTGCAGGTCGTTGTTGCGCGCGTTGCCGGTGATGATGTTTGCCAGAGTGTTCCCCGTGCCGCTGAGCGCGCGGCCTTCGAGGATGAGATTCTCGAGGTTCGCACCGAGCGTGTAGTCGATCACCGCGCGTACCGTGTCGATTCCTGCGCTTGCATTCTCGACGATGACGTCCGCGATCGCATCGACGATGTAACGATCGTTACCAAGGCCGCCCGCAAGCGTGTCGGCACCGGCACCGCCGTCGAGCAGGTTGGCGAAGTCGTTGCCGGTGATGATATTGTCGAGCTCATTGCCAGTGCCATTGGCAGCGGCGCCGAGCAGGGTTAATTTTTCGACATTCGCGGCAAGCGGCATCTCGACGTAGGTGCGGACCTCGTCGATTCCGCCCCCCACCGCTTCGACGACGCTGACGCCGAGCGAGGAAACGACAAACGTGTCGTCGCCCGCGCCGCCGACGAGCTGGTCGGCGCTCGTTCCGGCGCGCGCGCCGTAGCCGAGCAACTGCACCGCGTCGATCTCCTCGAACGCCGTCGTGCTCTGGCTGCCGTTGACGAAAATCTTCACCCCTTTGACGAGATAATCGGTCTGCGCAAACGACACGGTGAAATCGGCGACCGCGGCCGGAGTCGGATCGGTGCCGGAGAAGACGGTGTGAAAAACGTCGGACGTATCGAGGAGATCGATGCGGGTGACGAAGCCGTTGGCACCCGTCTCGCGCACCACCACGCCGGTCGCCAGCACCGGGCTGGTGTAGCCGAGCGTGAGGAACTGGGGACCGGAATTGCCCGTGTTCTGCCCCCACACGGCGGATTGCGCGTTTGGGTTGGAGTAGCCGGAGACGTTGTTGGGCGCGCCGAGCGCGTTCGCGGCGGAGTAAATCGTGGGGCTGAACTGCACGGAGAAGGCGATCACCTGGCTCGCCCACTGGCCGAGGATGGGGCTGTCCGAGTAGAGCGTGTCGTTGCCGTCGCCGCCGTCGAGGATATCCGCGCCTTCGCCGCCCTCGAGCGTGTCATTGCCGCCGCCGCCGCGCAGCGTGTCCGCGAGCGCGAGGCCACGGAGCGTGTCGGCGAGGCCGGTGCCGGTGAAGTCGAACTTCTCGAAGTTGGAGAAGACGACTTGAAAGTTGGCGGGGTCGGAGGTGGTCAGCGTGCCCGTGCCGGTGGCGGCGTTCAGCGCGGAAAAATATGCGCCCTGCGTGCCGGTGGTCAGCGCGCTCCAGTCGAGCTTCAGCGTGTCGATGCCGGCGGCGCTGTCCACGTTGTCGCTCCCGCGGCGCACGTCGAAGAAATCGTCGCCGCCGGGTCCGGTGAAAATGTCATTCTTTACCGTGCCGATGACTTGGAAACTTTCGACATTCGCCGTGTTGAGCTGGTCCACGATCGCGTTGTTCGAGACGTTGCGCCGGACGTAGCCATTCGCGCCGGAGACGACGCCAGTGACCGTTGCGTCGTCGCCCACCGAGTAGTCGAGGAAGAGCGTGTCGGTGCCGCCGCCGCCATCAATGTAGTCGATGCCAAGGCCGGACCGGATGATGTCGTTGCCGTTGCCGGTTCGGATGTCGTTATTCACGCGGCCGAGCTGCGTGATCTCGTCGTTGTTGCTGCCGGTGCGGAGGTTGCCGATGATTTCGAAATTGCGCGCGTAGGCGCCGTTCGGGAGCTCGATCGAAGTGGGCGCGCGACTGTCGAACAGGATCGGCAGGGTGACGTTGTCGATATTCCACGCGAGGAGCGTGTCCACGCCGTCGCCGCCATCGAGCTTATCGATCCGTCCGCTTGTGTCGCCGATGTCGAGCTTCACCGTATCGTTGCCCGGCCCGGCGTTGACGGTGTGGTTTCCAAAGGCCACGTCGATCGTGTCGTCGCCGTCGCCGCCTTCCACGAGGTCGTCGCCATTGAAGGCGAAGATCGTGTCGTTGCCGCCGTTGCCGATGAGGATGTCGGTGAGGTTGCTCCCGTAGAAGAGGTCCGCTTTTGATCCGCCGGTGATCTGCACGCGGTCGAAGTCCTGCGCGAAGAGACGGTCAACGATCGCGTTGGTCGTCAGGTCGCGCCGGACGTAGTAGATGCCGCTTTCAAACAACACCCCGGTGACGTTCGTGTCGCCCACGGAGTAGTCGAGGATGAGCAAATCGGTCCCGCCGCCGCCTTGGATGTAGTCATCGCCGAGGCCGGGGTTGATGGTGTCGTCGCCATTGCCGAGGTTGATGGAGTTACTCACCCGGCCGGTCTCGATGATGTAGTCGTTGCCCGAGCCGGAGACGAGGACGGAGATCCGCTCGAAATTACGGAAGTAGCTGCCATCGGTGAAATCGAACGAGTTCGTCTGCCCGCCGATGAACGTGATCGCCTGCGTCTGGTTGCCGAAGTCCGCCCCGAGCGTGTCGAAGCCGGCGCCACCATCGAGCTGCATCTTCACCGGCCCCTGATGGGTGTTGGTGGAGAGGTTTCCGCCCGGAGAGACGTTGTAAACGAGGTCGTCGCCGTCGCCGCCGTCGAACACGTCGTTACCGTAGCCACCGGACGGAAACTCGGTGACGGTGATCGTGTCGTTGCCCGGCCCGCCGGAGACGTTGTCGCTGCCGGTGCGGGGCAGGAAGCTGTCGTTACCCGTGCCGCCAAGCAGAGTGTCGCCAATGCCAGCCGCGCTGTAGGAGCCGCGGATCGTGTCATTGCCGTCGCCGCCATCGATGTAGTCGGGGCTCGTGAAACTGCTGTTGCCGGTGCCGTAAAGGATGTCATCGCCGCCGAGGCCGAGGAACCGGTCGCTGCCGTCGGTGCCGAGGATTGCGTCGGCCTTACTCGTGCCGGTGACTTGGAGGCTCTCGATTTGGTTGTAGAAGAAGTAGTCGGGCAGCACCGAGCCGTTCGCCACCAGCGCGCGCCAGATCGCGCTGCCGCCGTTGTTGGTCACGCCGGTCAGCAGCGCCGTGTCGCCGATGGAAAAATCGAGGACCAGCGTGTCGGTGCCCGGTCCGCCGAAGACGTTATCCTGGCCCAAGCCGGGCGCGAAATAATCGTCGCCCCCGTTGCCGTGCAGGTTGTTGTTGAATTGCCCGGGCGTTATGAACGAGTCATTCGCCGACCCGCCGACCATGTGTTTGAGCCGCTCGAAGTTCCGCGCATACGCGCCGTTGGCAAAAACGAAGTCCGTCGGCGTCGCTTCGTTCCAGATGATCGGCACGGTCTGGTTGGAAAAATCCGCCGAGAACGTGTCGAAGCCGCTGCCACCATCGAGCTGCATAAGCGAGTCGGCCGCGAGCGCCGGGGGGAAGCCGCCACCGCCGAACGCGACATTTTCCACCAGGTCATCGCCCGCGCCGCCGTCGAAAATGTCGAGCCCGCCGATGGTGCCGTTGTAGCCCGTGTTGCTCGGGTGCGCCCCTTGCCCGCTGATAGTGTCATTTCCGTCGCCGCCGTAGAGCCGATCCCCGCCACCGGTGCCACCGAGGTAATCATTCCCGCCGAGCCCGTAGAAGATGTCGCTGATGCCCGTGCCGCCGAACCCGGTGGCGTTGGCATCGCCGCCCGTAAGGAGGTCGTTGTAGGGGGAGCCGGTGATCTCGAAATCCTCGATGCCGGAATAAAGATACCCGTCCACCGAGACCGTGCCGTCCACCGACTTTCGCGTGGTGCTGCCAAAGGCCATTGTCACCGCGCCGAAGCTGCCGAGCATCGAGAAGTCGATGATCAGCGTGTCCTCACCGGCCCCGCCGTTGATGTAATCCGGCCCGGCGGTGAAATTGCTGATGTTCCCGCCGCCACGCAGCGGCGAGAACTTGTTGTTACCCGCCGAGCCGGTGAGCGAGTCGCCGTAGAGCGTGCCGATGATGTTCTCGAAATTCGGCGCGGAGAAACCGACCGCACCGCCCGTGCCCTGGCCGGTGGCGAGGTCGAACGTGGTGCCGATTTTGACCCCGGAAAAGGTCGTCAGATAAACGCCGCTCATGTCGAGGGTGTCCACGCCGTCGCCGCCGTCGAGCGTGTCACCAATCACGCCGCCGATGGGCATGCCGTTGACGTCGAACTTGGGATAAAGATTGATATCCTGCGGATAATTCGGACCGAACTCCGTGTATTTCGAACTCGCCGCCACGATGTAGTCATCGCCCGTGCCGCCATAGAGTTTGTCCACGCCAAAGCTGGCAATAATCAAGTCGTTGCCCGGGCCACCGTAAACTTCGTTGTCGCCTCCGCCGACATTGATTTGGTCATCGCCCGCCTCCCCATGGACGAGGTCGCTACCGCCGCCTGTCTCAACGAGATCGTCGCCTTCACCCGCAAAGACGGTGTCGCTCGGAGTGCGCGCGTCACGCGGGTCAGGGTTCTCCGGATTATCGATAGGGAAGTTGAGCGTCTTGATGATGTCGTTCCCGCTGCCGCTGCTGACGTAGTGCCCCTGGAAATTGGAATACCAGAGCACGTCATTCGGCGCCTTGATCCGCAGATCCAACACGTCATTGCCGCTGCCCGTGGCGATGTCGCGCACGCCTTCAAAATCCGACACGCTCGCGCCGCCGGCAAAGCTGAGCGATTGCGTCGGCCCGGTGGTGATGAGGATCGCCGCGGTCTGATCGGAAAAATCGACGCTGACCGTATCGAATCCCGCGCCGGCGAGGATCACGTCGTTGCGCTCGGGATCCTGGGTCGGGCCGCGGAGTGTGCCGACATCAAGGAAATCATTGCCCGCGCCGCCCTCGATCCGCGACACGCCCGCGCCGAGGATCAGCACGTCGTCGAATCCGCTCCCGATCAGCACTTCAAAACCTGCGACCGTTCCCGTCGGCAGCACGAGCGCGCGACCGTGCGCGCCGGTGCCGAGCACGAGGTCGATTTTCGCGGCATCGGCGGAATGTGCCGCCGAGAGCGTGTCGCGCCCCACGCCGCCATCGAGCGAGTCGATGCCGGGACTGAACGTCACGAAGTCATCGCCACCTGCCGCGGCGATTGTGTCGTTGCCCGCGCCGCCATCGATGAAATTGAACGCGTCGCTGCCGGTGAGCGTGTCGTTGAACGGCGAGCCTTCCACCTCTCGACATTCAGGATCGTGTCGCCCTGCGCGTCGCCGCCGCTCGCGGTGAGCGTGGCGAGGTTGATGTTCACCGCCGCCGTGGAGCGGATGTAGGAGATCAGGTCGTTGCCGTCGCCACCGTCGAGGATGTCCGCGCCCGCGCCGCCCTCGAGGAAGTCGTCGCCGCCGCGGCCTTCGAGCTGGTCGTTGCCGCCGAGGCCCGAGAGATCGTCGTGGCCATCCGCGCCGATGAGCGTGTCGCCAAAGCCGTTCGATCCCTCGATGCGCTCGATGGAAATAAACGTGTCACCCGCCGCGTCACCACCGTGGACACCCGTCGTGAGATTTACCGTCACCGCCGCGCTCGCGCCGGAAAAACTCACCGAGTCGGTCTCGGAGCCGCCATCGAGCACGTCCGCTCCCGGCCCGCCTTCCAGTTCGTCCTGGCCGGCCCCGCCGGAGAGCGTGTCATTCCCCGCGCCGCCGATGAGCAGGTCCAGCCCCGCGTCGCCGGAGAGCGAGTCATTCCCCGCGCCGCCGCGCAGGTGATCGTTGCCGTCGCCGCCGGTCAGCACCGCGCGCGTGAGCACATCGGCGGCGAGCGTGATGCGGTCGTCCTGCAAGCCGCCAGCGCCGCGGATTTCCGTGCCCACATCCTCGTATTCGTAATACTCGCGCCCTTTCGAAGTCGTGCGCGCTGTGTAGTTGATTCCGTTCTGCTCCGTCCCCGCCGCGCCGCCGACGTGCCGGATGTCGAAGGTCTCCACTCCATCAACGAGACTGCCGTAGAGCCGCTGCGGCGCCTCCGGTCCCACGTTGAGCGTCGTGATGCCTTGGAAAATGGAGGCGAGCTTCGGCTTGTCGGTCCCTTTGAAATCGAACTCGAACACCGTCACCTCCGGCAGCGAGATGCGGAAGGTGTGCTCGATGTCCGGCAGCGGCCCCGGCAGCTCCACGCCGACGCGGACGTATGCGCTCAGCGCGGAGGTCAGCTTGCCGCTCGCATCGAAAACGCGGAACGGCGAGAACGCGACCTGAGCGAGAACCTCGTCGAGATGCACCTTCCCGTCGGCGTCTGGATCGGCAAAGGAAACCTGCACATTCGCATCCACCCCGCCGCCGACGCCGGCCTCGACAATCACGGGGCTGACCGCGAGCGCGACGTTGATGTCCGCGGTCAGCTCGGCCATCGAGATCGGCTGCCCCTGCGCGTTCTTCGGCACGACCATGTAGAAGCCGTTGAAAATGTCCGCCAGCGAGCCGCCGGGCGCGATCGACTGCCTGAGCCCGCGCGTATTGAAACCAAAGTCGAGTTCGTAGCGAATCTTGCCCTGGCCCTCCACGCGCACGCCGAGCGGCCACTGGATCAGGAGCAGCTCATCGATGTCGTAGAGCGAGATGTTCTGCGTGGCGTTGTCCAGCGTGAAAAGGTCCACGTCCTTTCCGAGCAGCAGCTTGAAGGCGGTCTGCGGATTATCGAGGATCGGGAACTGCAAGCCCTGCCCCTCGTTCGTGGTGCCCGGGATGTCCTTCGGGAAATCGCCAATTGCAGCAAGGAACTGCGCTGCGAGCGGGCTCTGCTGGATCGCGGTGAGCGCGCTGCCCACCGTCTGCGCCGTCTGTTGCGCCAGTTCAAAGAGCGGCGTGCGCGGATCCGCCCCGCCGAGGAGCGTGAAATCGCCGAGGTCGATGCGCACATTCTCTGCGCCGGTCGTCGGGACGGAGTTGGCGATCTCGACGATCTTCGCCAGCAGATCGAATCGATCCGCCTCCGCCTGCGTAATCGTGCCGGTGGCCAGCGCGATGTCCATCAGCGTGTCCGGCACCGCCGAGCTGATGCCGTGGAAGAACTCCAGCACCGGGATCGGGTCGCGCACCGCATCGATAATCGGCTGAAAAGGCTCCGAAATTTGGCGGATTTTCGCGAGGATCGGCGCGGCGAACTCCGAGAAAAACGAGCCGAGGCCGATATTCACGTGCTCGAACTTGAGCGTCGGCACGCTGCCGAAGTTCGCGTTCGCGTCGAGCGGGTTCACCGACGCGGTGTTGAAGTCCCACTTAAATCGGAAGTCGGTCGCAAGGTCCGGCAGCGTCGCCGAGCCGAAGTCGCCCGCGAGATGCAGATTCACGTTGGCGTTGCCGGACAGAGTTGCGTCGATCAAGTCCGGGTCGCCGGTGAGTTCGTTCAGCCGCAGCTTGCCGTCGTTGTTTCCGCCGGTGCCGGGGTCTTTGAGATCGATGGCGAAAGTCCCTCCCAGCGAAGTCGGCGTCCCCGCAAGATCGGTCGCCGTGAATTGCAGCGGCCCGAGGTGCGCCTGCGCATTCAGATCGGGGATCGCGACGTTGAGCGTGAGGTTCAGCTCGTTCGCATTCGCGGTCGTGAGGAAGACTCCCTGCGCATCCACGCCCAGCTCGAAGTTGAACTGGTAGCCCAGCGACGTCTGCGCCGTGCCGCTCGAGCTGAAGCCGACGCGCGGAATCCCGAAGTTCGCGTCGAGCGGCGACGTCGTCGTGTGCGTTTTTCCGGTGACAAAATTCAGCCGCACGTCGCTCGCAGTGACGGTCACGCTGAGATCGCCCGTCGAGAGCGACAGCCCGCCCAGCGCCGCGGTGACTGCGTCGTCGACCTGCTGTGTGGTGAAAGGCCCCGCGCCTTGCAGCGTGTCGAGCCCGGCGAAGATCGCCGTCTTCAGCGCCGCGATGTGCTTCAGCGGCCCCGCGCCCGCGTCGAACGACTCCTTCAACTTCGTCCCGACCAGCGGCAAATTTTCCGCGAACACCTGCGCGCCGAGCGCCGCATCGATCGGCGCGAAGAAATCGTTTATCCCGGCTTTGAGCGCATTCACCTGCGCCTGCGTCACCGAACTCTCCGGCCCGGCCGCGGCGAGCATCACGCCACGCTCAGGCGGCTGGAAGAACTGCACCGCGGGTGCGGCCTCAACGGCGGCGACTGGCTGCGCGAAGGCCACGCGGCCCATCGGCACCCAGGCAAAGTCCGCCACCGGCGCGATGGCGAAAAAATCCGGCGCGGGCGGCGCGGGTTCAGGAAAGATATCGCGATGCCCGATCTCATCGAAACCGTCATCGTCCTCCTTATCGAAGTGGTTTGGCTTTCTCATATGGTGGGTTTGGTGGGCGCGATGTAACGGGTATTCAGGTTCACGAGGGCGAACAGGAACGAGCCAGAGTCGTTGAAGTTCGTGGTCCCGACGGCGACGCGGCCCTGATAGTTGACGAGCTGCGGCACCTGCGCGTGGAGCGCGGCGGCGGAGAAAAACAGGAGGGCAAGCGCTCGGGTGATGATGGTTTTCATAAGGTGGATGCAGCGGCCCGGTTAAGGATGAGCCGTCATTCCCCATGAGCGAAACGCCGGCAAAAAGGCTCACGCGCCGCGAAATTATTTTTCGCGCATGAGCCTTTTCTCCTCGGGATCGCTCATGTAACAGCGATGATCTCACTCCGATGAACGCCGCGTCTCCCGAACAGGAAATCTTCGCCGCCGCGCTGGCCTGCGCCACGCCGGTGGAGCGTGCGGCGTGTCTCGATGCCCGCTGTGGTGACGATGCGGCGCTGCGCCGGCGCGTGGAGGTGCTGCTCGCCGCTGCCGACGCTGCGGGCGATTTTCTGGAGGAGCCGCCTTCCGCGCTGGCGGCGGACGGCATCACGGAAAAACCCGGCGACCGCATCGGGCGCTACAAGCTGCTGGAGAAGATCGGCGAGGGCGGGTGCGGCGTGGTCTATATGGCGGAGCAGGAGGAACCGGTGCGCCGACGCGTGGCGCTGAAGGTCATCAAGCCGGGCATGGACACGCGGGCGGTGATCGCGCGCTTTGAGGCGGAGCGGCAGGCGCTGGCGATGATGGATCATGCGAACATCGCGCGCGTTTTCGATGGCGGCGCGACGGCGGCGGGGCGGCCTTTCTTCGTCATGGAACTCGTGCGCGGCACACCCATCACGGCCTACTGCGATGAAGTCCGGCTGGCAACGGGCGAGCGGCTGCGCCTTTTCCTGCTCGTCTGCCAGGCCGTGCAGCACGCGCATCAGAAGGGCATCATTCACCGCGACCTCAAGCCTTCGAACATCCTCGTGACGGTGAACGACGGCGTGCCGGTGCCCAAGGTCATTGACTTCGGCATCGCGAAAGCAACCGGCGCGCGGCTCACGGACAAGTCGCTCTTCACGCAGTTCCACGCCTTCATCGGCACGCCCGCCTACACAAGCCCGGAGCAGGCGGAGATGACCAGCGTGGACGTTGATACGCGGAGCGACATCTACAGCCTCGGCGTGCTGCTTTACGAATTGCTCACCAGCCGCACGCCCTTTGACAGTGAGGAACTCCTGCGCTCGGGCCTCGACGAGATGCGCCGCATCATCCGCACGGCTGAACCCCCGCGCCCGTCCAATCGGCTCGTCCAACTGGATGCCACGGAAGCCACCGACTTGAGTGCAAAACGCAGAGCCAGCGTGCAGGAACTGACCGGAGCCGTGCGCGGCGATCTCGACTGGATCGTGATGAAGTGCCTCGAAAAAGACCGCACGCGCCGCTACGACACCGCCAGCAATCTCGCCGCGGACGTGCGGCATCATCTCGACCACGAGCCCATCGCCGCGCGTCCGCCCACGCGGCTCTATCGTCTCAGTCGGCTCGTGTGGCGGAACCGGGGCGTCTTCGCCGCGCTCGCCGCCATCATCCTCGTGCTTTGCGCCGGCATCGCGGTCAGTGTTTCACAGGCCCTGCGGGCGCATCGGGGCGAAGCGGCCGCCACGGCTGCGCTCACGGAACTGCGCGACAGCTTCCCACTCCACGCCGCGGAGGCGCAGAAGCTGGCGATGGAGGGCGAACACGCCCGGGCGCTCACGAAACTGGATTATGCCCTCAGGCTCGCTCCGCAAAACATCGGCTATCTGCTGGCCAGGGCCGACCTGCTGGAGTGCCAGCTCCGCTTTCCGGAAGCTGTGGCCGCATATCGCTCCGTGCTGGCGCTCGATCCCGCCAATGCTCAGGCGCAGCGACGCATGGCTCTCAGCACGCAGCTCGCGCAGGGTGCCCGCGACCCGCAATGGCACGACACCCTGTCCGATCTCTATGTTGAAATGACCTCCGGGCGGACTCGCTCCTGGGCGGAACTCTCCCCAGTCGCCAACCCGGTTTGGAACCACGCCAAGGACAAGATCAGGGCGCGCGATTCCGCCGTGGCGCAGGTGTTGGTGGGCGGGCTGGTCATGGACTGGAATGCGCTCCTTGCCTTGGACATCAAAGGCACTGGCATCACCGACCTCAGTCCATTGCGCGGCCTCCCGCTCAAAAGACTGGTGGCGGAAGGATGCCCCGTAACCGACCTCGAACCGCTGCGCAACATGCGGCTGAGCACACTGGACGTGAACTTCTCCAAAGTAGCGGACTTGGAGCCGGTGCGCGGAATGACGGCTCTGCAGAGTCTTTCCCTCGTCGGCACCAACATCACCGATCTGGGCCCGCTGCAGGGATTGCCGGAGCTGAATTGGGCGAACCTTTCGGGCTCGCCGGTCACGGACCTGACGCCGCTCCGGGGCTCGCCTTTACGGGTTTTGCGCATCGGCGGCACGAAGGTCGCAGACCTCTCGCCTTTGGCCGGGCTGCCGCTGTCTGAGCTGATCTGCATAGGAATTCCGGCGGCGGACTTCTCTCCTCTCGCCGCCTGCCCGAAACTCCAGCATCTCGACATCAGCGGGACCGCGGTGCCGGATTTGGAGGCCTTCCGCAACGGCCAACTGGTGAGCCTGACCGCCGCCCGCACCCGTGTGCGCGACCTCTCCCCGCTCGCCGGCACTCCGCTCAGCTACGCGGACTTTTCTGGCACACTCATCACCGACATCACTCCGCTCCTGAGCTGCTCCCGACTGCTGACGCTCATCCTCCCCGCCGGTGCGGAGAACGTCGAGGCACTGCGCGCCCTGCCCAACCTTCAGCGCCTTTCCTTTAGGGCGGGAAACAACGGATTGCCCTCCCAGAGCGCCGCCGAATTCTGGAAAGAACACCCCGCTGGAAAATGAGCGACATCACCCGCATCCTCACCGCCATCGAGGCCGGCGACGGAGCCTCCACGGACGAACTGCTGCCCGTCGTGTATGAAGAACTGCGCCGCATGGCCGCCCGCCGCATGGCATCCGAACCCGCCGGCCACACCTTGCAACCCACCGCGCTCGTCCACGAAGCCTGGCTCCAGCTCGTGGACACGCCGGCGCAATCCTGGCAAAACCGCGCGCACTTCTTCGGAGCCGCCGCCGAAGCCATGCGCCGCATCCTCATCGCCAGCGCCCGGCGGAAACTCACGCAGCGCCGCGGTGCCCGTGCCGCGCATCTCGACGTGGACGAAATCGAAATCGCCAGCCCCGAGCCCGACGACCAGCTGCTCGCTGTGAACGACGCCCTCGACCGTTTCGCCGCTCTGGAGCCGCGCCAGGCCGAACTGGTAAAGCTCCGCTACTTCGCCGGCCTCAAAATCGAAGAAGCCGCCGATGTCCTCGGCATCTCCCTCGCCACCGCCAAACGCTGGTGGACCTACGCCCGCGCCTGGCTGTTCAATGAAGTCCGTGGTCCGTCGCTCTGAGCCGGGTCATAGCCAACGGCGACAGCCGCATTGCAATGTGAACTTCACCGTCACGGCTACGGCTACGCCGGGCACACCTACCAATCCCAACGCACCAACACGCTCGGCGGCATCTGGGGAAACGTCGGCGCACCACAAAACGGTGCGAACGCAACGCTGACATTCAACGACGCGGGCGGCGCGACTGGGACGGCGAAGTTCGATCGACTTGTGGCCGGGCCGTAGTAGCGGCGCTTCAGCTACGACTCGGATCCGTCACTTCCGCCAGCCGTAGCTCGTGCCTTTCATTGTCCGCACGCCTTTGCCGACGCCGCCGGATTTCAGCAGGTCTTCGTTGAAGAGCGCGGTGTAGAGATACGGGAACCCTTCGAGCTTCTGGCGCTTCACTTTCGCGCCGATGTAGCGCTCAATTTTGCGGACTGCGTCGAGTTCTTCCGCAGTGAAAATAGTGAATGCGTCGCCGCTCATCAAAGCGCGCCCGGTGCGGCCGATGCGGTGGACGTAATCCTCGGGGTGCTGCGGCACGTCGTAGTTCACGACATGAGTCACGCCAGCGATGTCGAGGCCGCGCGCCGCGATATCGGTGGCGACGAGCACTTCGTATTTGCCGCTCTTAAAGCCGTTCAGGGCCTCGGTGCGCTCGTTTTGATTCCGGTCGCCATGGATGACGCCGATTTTCCCGGGGATGATTTTCATCAGCCGCGAGCCGACCATGTCTGCGGCGACCTTCGTCTGGGTAAATATGATGACACTGTGGTATTCCTCTTTTTGGAGGATTGCGAAAAGGAGGTCCATCTTCTGGTCGCGGGCCACGGGATAAAGCGCGTGGGCGACTGTCTCGGCGGCGCTCTGGCGACGCCCGATTTCCACGGCGATCGGGTCCGTGAGAATCCATTTCGTCAGCGTCTCGAGTTCGGGTGGAAGCGTGGCGGAGAAAAAGAGCGTCTGGCGTTCCTTTGAGCAGGCGCGAATGATGCGGCCTACGTCGGGCAGGAAGCCCATGTCGAGCATACGGTCCACTTCATCAAGCACGAGATGGCGCACGTCGCCAACTTTGATCGTGCCGTCTTCCATAAAATCGAGCAGCCGTCCCGGAGTCGCTACGATGATATCCGCGCCTTTGAGCAAAGCCTCGCGCTGGCTGCCGTAGCCGACGCCACCGTGGATCAACACGGAATGAAGGTCGGTGAATTTCCCATACGTCGCGAAACTTTCGTGGACTTGCTGTGCGAGTTCCCGAGTGGGCTCCAGCACCAGAGCGCGAAACTTTCCGTGGGAACCGAGTTGGGTGAGTAGAGGCAGTGCGAAAGCAGCGGTCTTGCCGGTGCCGGTCTGGGCCGAGCCCATCACGTCGCGTCCCTGTAAAACGAGAGGCATGGCTTCTGCCTGGATCGGGGTGGCCTCTTTGTAACCCTTGGCCTCGATCCCGCGCATCACCGCCTCGGAAAGGCCGAATTCTTGAAATATCATCGCTTCTCTGTGTAGCGGGCTGCCGCGCAGGCGCAAGGATGGAATCTGCGGGGATGCCCAGGAGGGTGTGATTGAAAGCGGGAGATGGAACGTCGGGAAGAGAGGCAACGGGGTCGTAGCTCACGCGGCCCTCCGCGTGATACTCGTACCCGCGAAGCGCTGATCCAAAGAGCGGCCCACCAGGAAGAATGCACTTCGCGTGAGGACGAGCAGCGCGGAGGCCGCGTGCCCTACGACGCAAGCGCGTCCACTTGCTCCTCACCCGCTTTTAATCACACCCTGCGCAGGAGGATCGATAGACGGTGGATATAACCAGGTCCCCGCCCGCTGAAATTGCGGCATGTGCTCCCAGTGGGTCCGGCTTCGGGGAAAAAAGTATGCGGCCCGCAGCACTGGGCGCGCTGCGGGCCGCATTTGTTTGTCCGGGCAGAGGAAGTGACTAAAGCGGTAACTGAGTCGGAACATCGCTGATCTTTCTTAGGACGCAAGCGAATGTTTCAGGAATTTAACAATTGGAGGCCGTGTGCGGAAAACAACGCATCAGGAAATCGATTCGTGCACTGAATTCCGTGTGCTGAGGCGTCTGTTCATTCGACTTTACATGCGCCATTTCGAACTCCCTAATTCCAGCGGATACTTCAAACCGCTATTAATCTCGGCTCATGAAAACCTGTAAATCCTCACTATTGAATCGGCTCCAGTTCATCGCCCTGTCGATCCTCATTCTCTTCGCTCACGCTCCTGCTGTGCTCGCGCAGGACGGTGAAAAGCTGCTCGCTAAAGAAAACCTCGGGGGCATCAAAATCGGACTGAGTGAGAAAGCGCTCGCTCCCATCATCGAGAAGTCGGCGATCAAAAAGAGCGCCGCTGTGTTTGAAGAAGCCGGCGGCGAGTATGTCCAGACTTGGACCTGCGCGGAGAAGGGGCTCTCCATCCGCATGACTTCCGGCGCGAGCAAAAAGGGCGCATTGCGTGTCGCCGGGTTCACCGCGACTTCGAAATGCACACTCGCCACCGCGAAGGGGGTCAAAATCGGCAGCACTCTGGCCGAGGTTCGCAAAGCGTATGGTGCTTTCGAAGACAAGGAGAGCAAGGAGCCCGGCACGTTTGTGGCAGGCTCGGTTTATGGCGGCATTATCTTCACTTTAAAGGCGGGAAAAGTGAGCGAGATATTCTTTGGCGCGGCCGCGGAATAGACGGACGTCATTGATCGTCATTCTGTGATTTGACGCGGTTTTCAGTATTCGCCTGATTTCTCGGCATCGCAGACTGCGTGGTTGTGTCGCGTCGGGCTTTGTGATGGACTGTCTGTAATGAAGCAACGCAACTACCCGGCGATTGAGAAACTGGTGTCGATCCTTTCGGATGTCATGCCGGTTCGTTTTCTAAAGGATTCGGATTTACTCCACGAACTCGCATCGCGCTGGTCCGAGCGGCAGCGCTTCTGGCATGGGCCGGAGCATTTGTTGACGCTGATTCGCGAGGTCATGCTTTCAGCGTCCGGTCTGGACCGGGAGGTTTTGCTTCTCGCCGCGCTGTATCACGATGCCGTGTACTGTCCGCGAGGGGCGGGAAACGAGGAGGCCAGCGCGCAACTGCTTCGCAGCCATGCGGCAGACGAATCCGACCCGGTCGTGCGACAGGCTTGCGACGTGATACTGGCGTCGGATTGGGCGGTAATTCCGGAATCAAAACTTGGACGTTTGTTCTTTGAATTGGACACGCGTCAGCTTTCCGATGGGTGTCCGCTGGGAGAGCGACTGGCGTATGAACGCGCGATTTTCCGCGAGTATCAATGGGCTCCGTGGCCGGAGTATCGGGAAAAACGGGCGGCTTTTCTCCGCATGTGGGGCGAGCGTTTCCCATCGCATCGGCGCGGCACAACTGAATGCGCTGCATTGCTCGATGCGCTTCGCCCGCGAGTGGCGGTTTATCCGGGGAGTTTTAATCCGTTCCATGAAGGGCACCTGTCCGTGTTGCGTCAGGCAGAGCTTGCGTTTGAAAAAGTGATCATCGCTGCCGGCGTGAACCGGCAGAAAAGCACGGCGGTCGAGTCGCTGGACCAGCGCCACGCGGAATTGCGCGCGCAGTTGCACTACCATGAAGTCGCGGTTTTTCCGGGACTGTTGAGCGGTTTTCTCGATTCGCTGGAACTGCCGGTGACGGTCGTTAGAGGTGTGCGGGATGGAACGGATCTGGAAGCGGAGTTGCGATTCGCCCGGTTTTTGAACGAACTCCGCGCAGACACTGGAGTCGTGTGGATGGGATGCGAGCCGGAGTTTCAGCACGTGAGCTCCAGCGCGATTCGGGAGCTGGAATCGCTGGAGCCCGGCGCAGGCGCACGGTATGTCCCGACTCGTTCGGAGATTTACGGGAGCGTTGCATGACGGACGTGCAGTTTCCTTCGCAGCGCCAGCACTGGCTGCTGGATGAGGGCATTACGTTCCTGAATCACGGTTCGTTCGGCGCGTGCCCTCGTGTCGTGCTGGCCGAGCAGTCGCGGCTGCGTGAAACGATGGAGCGGGAGCCGGTGCGTTTTTTGTGGCGGGAAATCGAGCAGCGCATTGATGCCGGGCGGTCCGTGCTGGCGCGGTTCCTTGGCGCGGATGCGGACGATGTGGCGTTTGTCACGAACGCGACCGGCGCTGTGAATGCCGTGGTGCGCTCGCTGGAGCTTCGAGCCGGGGATGAAGTGCTCATTCCCGACCACGGCTACAACGCGTGTCGCAATGTGCTGGAGGAAGCCGCCCGGCGCTCCGGTGCGCGGGTAGTTGTGGCTGCGGTACCGTTCCCCATCGACGGGCCGGAAGCGGTGACTGCTGAGGTGCTCGGTGCGGTGACGGAGCGGACCCGATTCGTTTTGATCGATCACATCACGAGCCCGACTGCTTTGGTTTTTCCCGTGGAGGAAATGGTCCGGGCCCTTGAGTCGCGTGGCATCACGGTGATGGTGGATGGCGCTCATGCGCCGGGGATGCTGCCGCTGAATTTGCGCGAGCTGGGGGCGAGTTACTACACGGGGAATCTGCACAAATGGGTGTGCGCTCCGAAAGGTGCAGCCTTCATTTATGCGCGGCGGGATCGTCAGGCGGGGCTGCATCCGGCGACGCTGAGTCATGGTTACAATACGCCGCGCGAAGGGCGCTCGCAGTTTCACAATGAGTTCGACTGGCAGGGCACGCTCGATGTCACGGCCTGGCTGAGTGTGCCGGCGGCAATCGCATTTTGTGAAGGGCTGATGCCGGGTGGGTTTCCGGCGCTCATGCGGAGAAATCACGAGCTGGCGGTGGCTGCGCGGACGCTGTTGTGCGAGCGGCTTGGCGTCGCAGCGCCGTGTCCGGAATCGATGCTCGGGAGCATGGCTACGCTGCCGTTGCCGGAGCGGTTTCAGGATGGCGGGACGACTTCGCGTGCGGTGATCGCGCGCTTCGATCCGTTGCAGTCGCGCCTTTTTGAAGCGCACAAAATTGAGGTCCCGCTGATTCGCTTTGGCAGTCCTGCGCGGCGGTGGTTTCGCGTCTCGGCGCATGCGCACAATGGACTCGCCGACTACGAGCGGCTCGCAGCGGCGTTGCTTGAGGAAGCGTGAACGGTTATTGCGGAAGAATTGATCAACGAAATGCGCTAAAAGACGCTAAACAAAACGCCCTCCTGACGAGGGCGCGTTCACATTTAAGGTGTTCATTTATTGTCGTTACCGACGCCGATATTTCCCAGCCTTTTTCGCGCGCTTTCGCGTTTTTAGCTGATCCCAAAATCGTTTCTAGGGTTAATGCACCTGCCATGAGAACCATTCTTTTCCTCGGAGCATTCCTTTTCGCCGTCGCGCCGGTGAGCGCGGCGAACCGGCCGAACGTCGTCATTTTCCTCGCGGACGACTCGGGCTGGGGCGACTACAGCGTGAACGGAAACACGAATCTCCAGACGCCGAACATCGACTCGCTCGCCCGCGATGGCGCAATGCTGGAGCGCTTCTATGTGTGTCCCGTATGCTCGCCGACGCGCGCGGAAATGCTCACCGGGCGGTATCATCCGCGCGGAGGTGTGCGCGGAGTGTCCACGGGGCAGGAGCGGCTGAATCTCGATGAAAAGACGATCGCGGATTCGTTCAAGGCGGCGGGCTATGCGACGGGGGCGTTTGGAAAATGGCACAACGGCAGCCAGTGGCCGTTCCATCCGAACGCGCGCGGGTTCGATGAATACTACGGCTTCACTTCGGGGCACTGGGGCGAGTATTTCGACCCGCCGCTGGAGCATAATGGGGAACTTGTGCGGGGCAGGGGATACATCGCCGACGACCTGACTTCGAAGGCGCTGGAGTTCATCGAGCGCAACGCCGCGAAGCCCTTCCTCTGCTACGTCCCCTACAACACGCCGCACTCGCCGTGGGCCGCGCCGGCGGATGTGTGGGAGCGCTTCAAGGATCGTCCGATCGCGATGCGCAGCGAGGCGGGAGAAAAGGAGCCGTTGGCGACGACGCGTTGTGCGCTCGCGATGATGGAAAACCTCGATGCGAATGTGGGCCGCGTGCTCCGCAGGCTCGACGACCTGAAGCTGAGCGAAAACACCGTGGTGATTTACTTCTCCGACAACGGCCCGAACTCCGAGCGCTGGAACGGCGCGATGAAAGGCCGCAAGGGGACGACCGATGAAGGCGGCGTGCGCTCGCCGCTTTTCGTGCGATGGCCGGGCCACATCCCGCGCGGGACTCGCGTGAAGGAAATTGCCGGTGCGATCGACCTGCTGCCCACGCTCGCTGCGATGACGGATGTCCGCCACATCGGCACGAAGCCTCTCGATGGTCGCGACCTTTCTCCGCTGCTCACCGGCAAGCCGACGGACTGGCCGGAGCGCATGATTTTCTCCACCTGGGGAGGAAAAGTGAGCGCACGGAGCCAGCGCTACCGGCTGGATAATGGAGGCGCGCTTTACGACATGGAAGCGGACCCTTCGCAGAAGAAGGACATCGCCGCGCAAGAGCCTGCTGCGACTTCCAAAATGGCGGCGGCACTTGCAGCGTGGAAGAAGGAGATGGGCCTCACCATCATGAGCATTCTGCCGACCGACGATCGGCCTTATCCCGTCGGCTACGCTGAGTTCCCGAGCACGCCGCTGCCCGCACGCGACGGCGTTGCTGAAGGCGGAATCAAGCGCAGCGCGAGCGCGCCGAACTCATCTTACTTCGTAAATTGGAAGTCGCTCGACGGCCGCATCACCTGGGATGTCGATATTCACACGGCGGGCGAATACGACGCGGTGATTTACTACACAGCACCGCTCGCCGATGCCGGCGCGACGATTGAGCTCAGCCTGAACGGCGCGAAACTCGCCGGCAAAGTGCAGCCCGGTTGGGACCCGCCGCTTTACACAAATCAGGACACCATCCCGCGTCCCGCGGGCGAGTCGCAGATGAAGGAATTTCGCCCGCTGAAGCTCGGAACGATTCGATTGGAAAAGGGCCGCGGCCCGCTCACGCTGCGAGCGCTGGAGATGCCGGGGCAGTCGGTGATGGACGTCCGCGCCCTCTATCTTACCCTGAGAAAGTAAAATGATTCGCGACCCAAATTTGCCGGAGATGAAACGAGAGTTCGCGGCGGCTCCGTCGTCCTGGTATCTTGTGTGCACAGTTGCGGAGTTGGCGCGCAAACCGGTGCGTTTTGATCTTCCAGACGGCCAGACATTCGTCGCATTCCGAACTCCGGATCAAAAGGCGACGGTAATCAGCGGACGTTGTAGCCACATGGGAGCCGACCTTTCCCGAGGCTGCGTGAAAAACGGACGCATCGTCTGCCCGTTGCACGCGTGGGAATATGGACGCGATGGGCGCTGCGAACACATTCCGGCATCCGCGGATATTCCGGAGTTTGCCCGACAACGAATCTACCCCGTCGAGGAACGCGCGGGGCTCGTGTTTTTTTTCAACCAGCCGGAAGCGCGGTTCCCGTTGCCGTTTTTTGAGGGGGTCGATCCAGAGGCGATGGTTCCGGCAAGGCCGATTGATTTTACTGAGACTGTGCCCTGGTATCTCATCGGCGGAAACGGCTTTGATAAACAACACCTCGCGGCCACCCACGACCGAAATCTCATTGCAGAGCCCGTGGTCGATTCGCCCCATCCGTTTGCCATGCGCTGTCGCCTCGATCTCTCGATCGCGGGCAACTCTTATACGGACCACCTCACCCGCATGTTTGCTGGAAAACACTCGCAGATGACGCTGACATCGTGGTGCGGATCACTGCTCTTTGGCGTGGCAAAATTCCGACGAGCAACCACGTACGGGATGATTTCAGTCCGTCCGCTTCCGAACCACGCAATTCATGCCCGGATTGTGGTTTTCGTTCCGCGCTCATCAAATTCAATGGCGCGAACAATTCTCGATCCGATCAACGCGGCGGTGCGACGGCATTTCATCGCGGCATTTTTCCAGTCGGACATTGGGAAGATTACCGGCATCCGTTACCATCACGAACGCATGATCACCGCTGATAAAATGCTCGTCGATTATCTTGAATGGCTCCACACCATGCACCGTTAGGTCCTATGAAAAACTATCTCTGCGCTCTCGTCATCTTCGCCTCGGCACTGCCGGGCATCGCCCAATTGCCGACTGATGAAGCCGGCGCAGCGATCACCAAGCTCCGAGAAGGCCTTGTCGCGAGTTTCAAAAAAGGCGACATCGACGGCATCATCACACATCTCGACAAAGATGTCGTGGTGACTTGGCAAAATGGCGAGGTCTGCCGCGGCCCCGAAGCGGTGAAGGCCTATCACACCCGGATGATGACCGGGGACAAACGAATCGTGCGTGAGGTTCAGTCCGAGCCTGAAGTTATCGGACGTCAGGTGAACGGTGACTGGGCTGTTTCGTGGGGCAATTTGCACGATCGATTCATCCTCATGGATGGCTCGGACCTGCCGATGAACAGCGTCTTTACGGCAACTGTCGCAAAGCGTGGCGACCGCTGGCTGGTCACGGCGTTTCACGTCTCGGTGAACGCTTTCGACAATCCCGTCCTCGGTCTTGCGACGCATAAAGTCGCGCTCTGGGGCGGCATCAGCGCGGGCGTCTTTGGGGTGCTGGTCGGATTCTTCGCAGGGCGTCGAAAGGCGTGAGCCTGGACGACGCAACCGTGCAGCTTCACGAGCGCATCGTGAGCATTCCCGAAAACGCGGCTTTCCTAAAAACGGCGCGTGAGTTCGAGCAGTGCGCGAGTATTCATGCGGACATCATCGGAGTCGTTCCCGGAGCATTCTACAGGGAGCATCGCGACAGTGGCGCGGATGGTGCGCGGATATTCGATATCGCACGGAAGCTCGGCTGCGAAGCGGAGCTCATTCCCATTGCGGGTTTCGGACGGCTCGATGAAAACGCCGCGACGATTGCAGCGTGGCTCGCCGACCAGCGTGGCAGACGCGTCGCGCTCATCAGCCTCAGTAAAGGTGGCGCAGACGTAAAGCGCGCGCTTGCGTTGCGCCCCGACGCTTTCTCGAATGTGACCGCGTGGGTGAGCCTCAGCGGTATCGTGAACGGAACTCCGCTCATCGCGTGGCTGCGGAATCGTCCGCTCCGATGGTGGGTTGTGGGATTGCTCCTTTGGTGGCGCGGACACAGCGGCAAGACGCTCGAAGATCTCCGCTACGACGAGGGCGGTGCATGGCCCGCCGTCCCTCCGACGCTACACATTGTCCATGTCGTCGGCTTCCCGCGGGAGCGAGATCTCGCGCACCCTTGGGCACCACGTGCATACAAGCGTCTCGCGCCGCTCGGACCGAACGACGGAGGCGGAATCCTGCTCGCTGATTGCGAAAAACTGCCCGGCACCGTTTGCCCGATCCTCGGGGCCGACCACTATCTTTCGCCGCAATGGGACGCACTCCCGCTTCTCACCGGAATCATCGCCGCAGCGGTCGTGGATTGTCCGTGACGGCAAATGACCGAAACCGTAACGAATCGTGTTCAGAAGCATGGAACCACTTTCACAATCACTCGGCGGGCGTCTTTCGCGTCTTTTTGACGGCGGGTTTTTCCGACCGCTTGGACGGCCCAGTGCCGCGGTGTACGTGGACTGCGCGGACCGGCTGGTGGAAGCGGCAGATGACGGCGGACAGGTGCTTTACCCGGAGGCGCGAATCTTAATTCGAGAAGTGCTGGCCCGGCATCCAGACGTGCAACTCGATGAGGATGAAGGAGGCGCGTTCCGCGACCTGAATCAGCGGGCCGGACAGTTCTTTAACAAACTGCTGGAGGCGCACTGGCTGGAGCCGCGCCGGGTGAGTCTTGACGAACATTTCGTGCTCATCACGCCTGCGCTCCGTCGTTTAAATCGGATGCTGCGCGAGTTGGCGGAGGATCGCCCCGCAGAGCTAAAGGACTTCGCAGTGACGCTACGTTCGCTGTGCGCAGACTTGTTACGCGAGGATGTGCTGAATCCGGCGAAACTCGGTCCGGAGGAGATGCGCCAGACGGTGAAAGATATGCTCGACCGTGCCGGCCGCGCGGAGGAGCAGATGCACATGGTGGAGACGCTCATCCTGCGGCAGGAGGAGGCGCAGCGCGAGAGTGCGTCGGCGCAGGAAACGTTGCAGCGATTTCTCGTCGAATTTCACTCCGGCGAACACATGGTCTGCTACGACGCGATGCAGGAGGCAGGACTGCTGCCAAAGCTCAGCCAAGCCCGTTCGGTGGTGCAGGAGGCGGCTTATGATCCTTTCACAAAGCAACGACTCGCTGAAGGGCTGGCCAAGCATCTCGGACTGGAGACGACTGCCGCATATACGGAGGCGGAACGATGGCTGTTAAAGCTGGAGCGCAGACTTGCGGCGATCCCGGTGAAGCAGCGGCTCATCGATGGCCGCATGGCGGATTTCGCACGGCTCTCGGATGCGCGGCACCGCTACCAAACGGAGATGCGCGGGCGACGACCGGAGCAGGTGAAGACGTTTCTCGATGAAGCTTCCCGCATTCACGCTGGGAAATCATTCGCCTCGCTCGCGGCAGAAAATGGAATGCCGCTTCTGTCGCCGGTTGTCGCCATTTGGTTCGGTACGGATTCACTTTCGCCCGGACGCAAGCAGCGAGCTGCGGTGAATCTCGACCTTGGTGCTTCCCCAGCGGATGTGGATGCCGAGTCGGCGAAGGATGAAATCCGGCGGCGGAATCTGAACATCCTTACCCCGCAGCGAGCGGTCCGGTTCGTGGAAAGTCACCTCTCCGAAAAGGGGCAGCGCGTTTCGACCGAGACCCTGAGAATCAAAGCATCGGACGATCTTTTGGAGATGCTGGACTTGCTCGCGGTCCTCGCTTTCGACCGAGGAATTTCACCGTCCACGAAGCGGAATGTCCGCTGGCGCGTGCATCTTTCGCGTGCTGAATGCTGCACCGAGCCCGGCGAGATTCCACGCGACCGCGAGGGTAAGCACGTTGTCGAACGGTTTGAAATCGAACGAATCGCTTAAAACTTATGCCTCTACCTTGGCCGACATTTTCCACCTGGCACCGCATCCGCGAAGACGAGAGAGCGGCGCTTTCCGACGTGCTCACGGAGCTGCTCGCGCACGGCGCACTCATCGGCGATGCGGGGCATCATCGCGAGCTCTATTTGCTTGCGCGGGAATATCAGCCGGAGTTGGCGGAGTATCTAGCGCCGCTCCATCTCACGCTGCTCGCCGATCCAGACCGCCCGATTTTCCTCCTGCGCCCGGTGCCCGGAGATTGCGGCTTGCTCGCGCGGTTTAACAAAGCCGAGACGCTGCTCGTGCTCACTCTTTGGCGCATCTACCACGATGAACGGATGGCGCAGGTCGCCGAATCCGTGATCGTCACCACGGGCGATATCTGGCGGCGGCTGAAACTCTATTTTGAAGCGATCGAGCCGCCATCCGTCGCGCAACTCCGAGAGATGCTCGGAAAGCTGCGCGGGCGGCGACTGGTGCGCGTGCAGTGGCACGACGATGCGGCGCAGTTCGGTGAATCACAGGTGGAGATTTTGCCGACGCTGGCGCACGTCATCCCGTTTGAAAGTGCGGACGCTTGGCAGCAGCAAGTGGCGATTTACCAGCAACCCGCCGCAGAGGAGATCGCACAATGAGCCGTCGCATTTGGCTTACGCGCATCATCGCGTTGAATTGGTATGGCTTTCGTCAGATTTTTGATGTGGACGACAACGTGCTCATTTCCGGTGCCTTTGGCTCGGGGAAATCTGTGCTGCTCGACCTCGTGCAGTACGTCCTGCTCGGCGAACACTGGCGCGCAAACCGCGCTGCAGCGGGCAATGCGCGGGGACGCGACCTTGTCGGGTACTGCCTCGGCGATACGAACCAGACACGCAACGGTCAGCGGCATTTTCTGCGGCAAAACGGGGTGACACTCGTCGCGCTGGAGTTTTCAAAACCGACGGACGGACGTGCGAAACCAGAGCGCGAGACGTGGGGCGTGCGGCTGCAATTCACAAGCCCGGACGCGTCGCCGTCGCCGACGTATTTTCACATTCCTGATCGACTGGAATACAGCGAGATCGCGCCGAAAGGGGAGTTTCTGACGGACGAAGATTTTCGCCGCTGGCTACGGCGCGACTACGGAAACGAGTGCATATTCAATCGCCAGCGCGATTACCTCGAAGAGATGGCTGCGCCGCGTCACTTGAACTTCGACGCGGCTGCATTTCAGCGGACGTTTCCAAAAGCCATCGCGTTTGAGCTGGAGGACAATGTGGAGAAGTTTATCCGTGAATTTATCCTCGAAGAAAGCCCGCTGGACGTGCGCGAGGTGCGCTCGGCATTGCGAGCGTATCACGACACGCAGAAGCGGCTGGAGAAGCAGGAGGACGAAGCCGCATTCCTGCGGCGTATCTGCGAGCAACACACGAAATGCGAAGCTGCCGGGCGCGAAGCGGCGGTGCTCGGTCACGTCGATTCCATGCTGAAACTCGCTAGGGCGGGAGAAACACGAGATGTGGAAACGGAGAAACTTTCCCGGCTGGAGTCGAAGCACACCGATGATCTGACGACGCTCGAAGTGCGGCGTGCGGAAGCGGAGGCGTTGCAGGCTCAACTCAACGCAGTGCGATTTGAAATCGGAGGTGACCGCGATGCCGTAAAGCTCGATGCGCTCGCGCGCGATGCGGAGAAAAAGCAGCACCAAGTCGCGGAGCTGCAAATCGCGCAGAAGGCTGTGCGTCAGCGGCTCGAAGACCGGCATGCACGCTGGATGGAATGGCTCCGTCACGGTGAATCGCTTTCGCTCGAAGGCATCCGCAGCGCTGCCAATGTGGACGATGGGCTGCTTGCACGACTGCGGGAGGGGAAGGAGAATGAACGACTGGAATCGATGTCTGCGTTGGCGCGACGCTTTGATGAAGTGTGGCTCGCGGTTGGCGAAGTTCTCCAGCCGATGAAAGCGCGAGTGCACACGGCGAATAGTCGCGTGAAGCAACTCGAAGATGATTTAAAGCAGATCTCCGACGGTAGAGCGCCGGGTGCGTTTCCGCTGTTCGAGGCTGTGCGACAGCGACTCGGTGAACGTGCAGAGCAACTCGGGCGGCTCATCGAAGTGAAGCCCGAGGCGGAACGTTGGTGGCCTGCGTTGGAACTGTTTTTGGACAGCCATCGCTGGACGGTCATCGTGCCAGAAGGCGCAGACTATCTTGCGGCCCTGGATTCTTTCCGCCGAACGATGCCGGGACGGGAAGGCGAAGCGCTGCTGAATCCCAGCGAGGCAAGAGAGCTTCGCCCAAAACCACTGGAGGATTCATTGTTCAGCAAAGTCGAAGTCCGCCACGGAATCGCGCGGACGTTCGTGGAGCATCTGCTCGGTGACGTGAAGTGTGTGGAGACTGCCGATGAACTCGACGCGTTTGTTCGCGCCATCACGCCAGATGGGATGCTCAAGGATGCGCCGGTCCGCCGACGCTTAAAATCCGGAGCATCTGTCGAGCGGACATTGGGGCGTGAAGGCTTGGCGCGGATGCGTGCAGCGAAGCAGAAAGAGCAGAACGAAATCCGTAGCGAAGCAGCGGTGCTTCAACGCCAGCTCGACGATGTGAGCGCATGGCTCGACACCGGAGCCAAAGCGGGGCTGCGTGATGCGAAATTGCCAGATCGCTCTTTGGAGTTACCGCAACTTCCCGCGCTGGAACGCGAGCTGGGCACGCTCCGCGAGACTATCGCGCTGCTTTCCACGCCTGAGCGAGCGGAGCGGCAAGCACGCTTGATGGCGCTCGATGAGCAAAAGACGAAGCTCGACCAGCAAATCGGCGGGCTGGCGAAATCGGCGCAAGAGTTCGAGATTCGCGCCAAACCGATACGCGAAGCCATCGCCTCGGTAGCAGGTGACGCGGAAGCAGAACGTCTCAACGTCGAAGAAAGCCGCGCGGCTCTCGGCAGACGATTCGCCGGAATTCTCAATGCAGAACTCGATCAGATCGCAGACCGCTTCCGCGCGGAGCACTCGAAGTGGGCAGACTGTTTCTATGCTATTACTGAGGGACGGACCGCCGCTGAAAAAGCGGCGCTGGATGCAAGGCACGTCCGAAATCACGAGCGCCAGACTCTTGCCACGGTGCGCGACGAGCAAGGGAGCTTGCGCCACCCTGAGTATCAGCACGAATTTTCACACGAGGATGAAAGCAACGAGCCGTGGACGGCCCGGTTGCGCGTGCTGGATGGAGTGGAGCTGGAAAAATCCCGTCAACTCGCTGCCGACCGGAAAGCCGAGTGGGAGCGGCGTCTCGAGGAAAATGTGCTCAATGAATTGAACCGCCGCATTTCTGATGCAACAGCGACGGTGAGGCTGCTGGAGCGGTATCTCAGCCAGCCAGTCGGTAAATTCCGCTATCGCATCAGTCAGAGAAAAGACACAGCCGGGTTTGGCGCGATCTGGTCGTTGCTCGGCTCCGGGCTGGAGCCGACCGACCCGCTCACAGCAGCGATTCAGGATGCTGAATCGCAGAGTGCGAAGGCCGAACTCATGCGCGCAGTGGACGCTGCCGACAAGGCCGACGACCGCGCCCGGCGGCTGCTCGATTACCGGAATTACCATCACTATGACATCGAGATGGTGCCTGCCGATAAGCCGGACGCGCCGCCCATTTCGCTGAACCGCAGCGGACGGAACCTCAGTGGTGGTGAGAGCCAGGCGCCGTTTTTCATCTCGATGCTCGCTGCGTTCCGGCGAGTGTATGATCGTGGCGACCGCGCGTCCGGGCGCTCGCAGCAGCTCGGTCTGGTGGTGATGGATGAGGCGTTCTCCAAGCTCTCTGGCGACGGCATTGAAGACTGTCTCGCTCTGGCAAGAACCTTCCAACTCCAGCTCGTCATGGCTTTTCCACCCGAGCGGCTGGGCGTGATGGTGCCACACGCGCAGACGGTCGTGATGTGCCAGAAAAACGTGGAGCGCGACCGTGAAGGTTACGTCACCAGCATCACGAATATTCCGATGATTGCGACGATGACCGAGGCGCTGGAGGCGCTCGAGTGAACCCCGCGCGGTTGCCCATCGCGTGCGAACTCTTCGCGCAATGGCAGCGATCGCGCGGCGACCGCGCTGAGCCTGCAAAACAGCCTTTTACGCGAAGCTGGAGCGAGTTGCTCGAGAGTGCCGGAATGCGAAGTGCGATTGAAGAGTCGGACGCCGAGCGCGATGCTCGAGCGCTCGCAATCGCCGGATGGGTGAACCTCAAAAACGTCCGCTACTTTGCCCATCGCATCGCACGTATCTCCATCCCGCTAGCGATGGAGGACCGCTGGTGCGACGCATTCGGCTTCACCCGAACGAGCGATGACGAAGCTCGCCGCATCCGCGAGTTCCCGTGGGTGCCTGCACTTGCCTTCCTTGCCGAAGCGCGGACCAACATTCCGTTTGTAGACCTACTGCGGCTTCACGATTTCCTCATTTCCGACCGTGCCGCGCTCGACACCATACCCATTAAAGAAAGGTCGCTTGAGATTTTCGGCGACGAGAAGCGCCTCGACTTGATGCAGGGCTGCTCACTGTTTCGCGCTGGCCGGCTAGACCTCACGCGCGACCTGCGTTGCGAAATCATCGGTGTCCCGCTTGCTTGGAAACGTGGGCCAGCGGCGGCTGCCCACCATCCGCTGATCGTCATCGAGAATGCCGCGACGTGGCATTCCTACTGCCGCTGGAACTCAGAGCACGCCCACTTCAGCGCTGTCATCTATGGCGACGGCAATCGTTTTGCAGACGGCATCCGCTACCTCGCAGACATCTTCTCCGAACTCGGTGGAACGCGCCCCATCTTCTACTTCGGCGACCTGGACCCTCAGGGACTGCTCATCCCGCAAGAAGCGTCCGCGCGCGCTACTGCGCTCGGTTTTCCCCGAGTCGAGCCACACCTCGAAAGCTACGCCACGCTCCTCCGCATCGGCGCGAACCGCGAGCAGCCTTGGGAAGGCGAACCAGCATCCTCAACACTTTGCGATTGGCTCGGCGAACTTGGCCACGCGGCGCAGCAGATTTTTGCCGCACGAAAACGATTGGCGCAGGAGCATCTTGGGTGGGATGTATTGTGCAGGGTGGATTACCTCGCCCCGCGCCAGGCGAAACAATGTGAGATCCAGCCGATAATCCCGCCGGCCAGTAAATCGAGCGAGTAGTGCTGCCGCGTTGCCAGCGTGGAATATGCGATCGCGGCGAACCATAGCCCGCAAACGACGATCGTCCAGCGCGGGACCGAAAACACCCGCAGCGCAAGCGCACTCATGGACACGATGAATCCAGCGTGAAGCGACGGAAATGCGTTTAAAGTCCCGTCGAGTGTCACAATCCAATTCATCGCCACCCCGCTGCCAATGTACTCCGGTCGCGTTACTCGCGTGGGGAGGAAGAAGAACACGGCAAAGCATATGAACATCATGATCCCCACGCAGATGACGAAACGCCTTATCGCCTCACGTGTCGGTAGCAACCACGGCATCCCGCCGGAAAACGCAAAGTAAGACAGATAAACCCAGCTCCACGGCTCCGGAGCAAAGGGCACCACTCGATCGATCCACAACATAGGCACTTCGTGGACGGGGAAAAACGCGTGCCGGCCGAGCGTGCCGTAGCAGCCCCAAAATACCGCGTTCAAAACGACTGTGATCCGCAACTTCAGCCGCCACTCTGCTTTTGCGAGTTGAAGCAGCACAGCTACGGAATGACCTTTCCGGCGTGCGGGTTCGGGACGCTTTCGGGAGCGGGCCGCGGGCCGCGCCACATCTTCAAATACGCGGTGAGCAGCCAGCCGCGGCCGGTGTTTCCCTCGACCTCCGTCTTCGGTAAATGCACCCACGGGATCGATGGATGCGTGTGGTGGGTGAGGTGCCAGTTGTGATTCAGCCAAAGCACATCAAGCGGCTTCCAAATCCACAAATTCCGTGCGCCGCGCGTGACGTGTCGCTCCGTGCCGTAGTGGTGCACATATTGCATCGCCGACCACATGAATCCAAAGCCCGCATACATCGCGATGTAGTGCCAGACGGGAATTTGGAGGAACCAGACGATGCCCGTGTGCAACGCAATCGCCGCCGCGCCTTCCAGCCGAATGAGGCGCCGATAGCGGGGATTGAGCGACTCGATAAATGCGGTCGTTGCCTGATCGACGTGCAGGTATTTTTTGTCGGATCGAAACGGCAGTACAAGAAACAGGATGTTGCTGAGCACTACCATCACGTAAAAAAAGCCTGTAAGAATCCCGTAGAACGCAAGGATTCTCCATAGCTTGTGGTCGCCATCGAAATAATAGTCAAAAGCCTCATCGTCCGATCGATTGCGCAAGTGATGCCCCAAGTGCCCCTGTCGCATGAGGTGAAACGGAGCCGGAAAAAACAGCGCCATCAACGCTCCAACCCAGTCATTGATCCGTCTGTTGGAAAACAGCATCGCGTGCTCCGCTTCGTGAGTTATCGCATAGACCGAATACATCACGATTCCAAAAACCACCGCGAGAAATCCCAACGCCCAACCGTGGACTCTCGTCACGGCAAAGAGACATCCGCCGATCGCAAGCATCTGCGCGACGACGATGGCGGCGTTGAGTCGGTTTGGGATGGCGGCGTTTTTCATGTCGGCGGTGATCATGTCACAAAGTGACCCCACTCAAAAAGCGGAAATCGTTTTGCGGATTTACGACGACAGCGATGAGTGGTATCTTTCCAAAAATGAAGTCCGACCTTCTCAATGCGCTATTGAATTCGCCGATGCTACCGGAGCTCCTCCAAGAGGGGCAGCAGGTTTTTGCCCGCGAACAGAAACTGCGCGCGAAGTTTTACGCCGACGTGACCCCTGAGCACAAATGGGAGTTCATTCAGGGCGAGGTCATCATGCACTCCCCGGCGCTCAATCGGCACCTGATGGCGGCCCAGCATCTATACAATCTTTTGAACGCACATACGGCTACGTATCGGTGCGGAAAGGTCCGCATCGAAAAAGCAATGACCACGTTCCCCCGCAATGATTTCGAGCCAGATGTCACGTTTTTCGGGCTCGCCAAGGCCGCGCTTATTAATCCCGACACGCTTCGATTTCCCATTCCCGATCTTATCGTCGAGGTGCTTTCGCCGTCCACCGAGGCGAGGGATCGAGGTATCAAATTTCAGGACTATCAGCTCCACGGAGTAGGTGAGTATTGGATCATCGATCCTGTAGCCGAGACTGTGGAGCTATACCGGCTCACGGACGATGGCTACCCGCCGACCTCCGCGCAAAAGGACGGATTGCTCTCCAGCGATGTCGTCCCAGGCTTTGAAATTCCAGTCCGCGCAATATTCGACGAAGCCGAGAATCTCGCGGCGTTGCGCGGGATTTTAGGCGGTGCGTAGGCCCTATGAAACTCGCCCTCATCTCGCCGAAAGGCCCGCTCTACCGGCATCGCGGAGGGATTTGGAAAAAATCCCTGCGCTATCAGCCGCTCACGCTCACCACGCTTGCTGCGCTTATACCGAAGGACGTGCCGTGCGACGTGCGGCTCATCGATGAGGGGATTGCGGATGTGCCGCTGGATTTGGAAGCGGATATCATCGGGCTCACGGTCATCACGGGCACGGCGTCGCGGGCTTACGAACTCGCCGATCATTTTCGGGCACGCGGGATCACCGTGGTTCTCGGCGGGCCGCATGTGACGCTCATCCCCGAGGACGCCGAGCCGCACGCGGATGCCATCGTCGTCGGCTATGCGGAGGATACGTGGCCGGAATTGCTCCGCGATTTTGCCGCCGGCGAAATGAAGACGCGCTACACGCAAGCGCCTGGTCTCGAAATCGGCGGGCGGCCTTTTCCACGGCGCGATTTGCTGCCGGCGTCGCACTTTCTCACGAGTAATGTTTTCGAAGCGACGCGGGGTTGCGTGCATAGCTGTGATTTCTGCGTGGTGCCGACGGCGTGGGGGCGAAAGCCGTTTCAAAAACCGGTCGGCGAAGTCATCGCAGACATCCGGCAGATGGGCGCAAAGAAGCTCATCTTCGTGGACCTGAATATCATCGCCCATCGCGGTTACGCGCTGGAACTTTTCACCGCGCTCGTGCCGCTGAAGCTGCAATGGTACGGTCTCGCCACGACCCTGCTGGCAAACGACGCCGAACTGCTGGAACTCGCCGGCCGCAGCGGTTGCAAAGGCTTGCTGATGGGCCTGGAATCAATCTCCGCCATCAACCTCCGCCAGAATCACAAAGGGTTCAATTCCAACGTTGGCTACGCGCAAGTCGTCGAGCGACTCCACGCGCACGGCATCGCGCTGCAAGGCTGCTTCGTCTTCGGCCTCGATGACGATAAGCCGGGTGTCTTTATGAAAACGGCGGAGTTTGCCGTGGAGTCCGGCATCGACCTTCCGCGCTTCGCGGTGGTCACGCCATTTCCAAACACGCCGCTCTATTTACGACTCGAAGCGGAAGGCCGCATCCTCACAAAAAACTGGGAACTCTACGACGCGCAGCACGTCGTCTTTCAGCCAAAGCACATGTCCGTCGAGCAACTGCAAACGGGTATCGAGACCGCATGGAAACACGCCTACAGTTACCGCTCCATCATCCGCCGAATCCGCCGCTCACCTGCGCCGTGGCCCGTGCGCCTCGGCACGAATCTCGGCTACCGATTCTACGCGCACAACCTCAGCCGTTTTTACAACTGCGACTGGATCATCGGTCGTGCGCCATCGGTGCCGGTGCGGGAGGTCGCAGGGGTGTGAAAGCCTTGGAGTTGACAGACGAGATCGCGAGACCTTTCCGCCTTCTCCCAACGGTGGAACCTATTTACTCCGTCGGGAGAAAGACCGTATTGTTGACTATGTCCTTTTTAATGAAAATAAGTCGGCTTGGTGTGTGTCCGATTTTGGCGGCAATGGCAGGATGGGCGGATGATGAAATGCTGCCTTCGTTGCTTCCATCCAAGCCGGAGCCGGCCATCGTGCAAACGCTTGGCGGCGGACCATTCTGTATTTCTGAGGAGGTCGCATTTAGCCGGTTGTCGGCAGACGCGACGGAGCTTTTTCTGGCGCACTTGAATGAGGCGCGCATTTCGGTTCTCGACGCACGAACAGGTCTTCCGAAGATGCAGATACCAATCTTCGGTCGTGGGTCTGATTTCTCCGCTGATGGACGCATGGTATCGGGGATTCATGAGAGCTTTGAAAACAGTAAGCTGAAACGCCCGTTCGGAGTTTGGAATTGGCCGGAACGCACGGCTCGATGGGTTCGCGAGGACTTGGGATTGCCCGACTTCTCTCGATTTTCGCCTGATGGAAAATTACTGGCTATCTCTGCAAACATCCCCGGCGTGCACGGGGGACATCGCGTGCTCGTGCTCGATGCTAGTTCCGGGAAAGAAGTCTGGCACAAGGACATCCCGCTGCCCGTCGCCTCATTCAATATGGGCCTCGCTTGGTCGGGCAATGATTGGGTGATGGCGGGCTTTTCGAAAGTTGACGAAAACCGCGTTCGTATTTTTGACGCCGCCAGTGGACAGGATGTTGATGCGGACTCCGAAGTCCTAAAGAGCACGCCGCTGCAGCCACAGATCACCGCTTCTCTGCATACGCCGCTTACGGTGTTACACGATGAATTGAGCTTTGTCGTGGTGAGGAGGACTGCCGAAAATCACCTCGAGTCGGTCTTTATCGGAGGTGCCGATAGCTACACCCCAGACGTAAGCATTCGGGACGTCGATATTTCTCCCGATGGGAAAACTTTGTTTGTCGCGACGGCGACCTATTGCCGTATTTACGATGTGGAAAAGCGCACCCTCGTGCATACGCTTCGAGATGGCGCAAACACCGCACAGTTCTCCGCAGATGGTGAAACGATCATCATGAGTCGGCATGCCGCTGTCATTTTAGTCGCGACCAAAACTTGGGAGCGTCGCCTGCCTGCATCTCCTCCCGTTCACAGTCATTCGATTGACCAAACCCTGTTTTCACCAGATGGAAAACTGCTCGCTTCAAGCGATGGTGGAAAAATACTGATTTGGGATTGGGCCAAAGGGCGGATCATCGCACGCATTCCAAGTCCCGATCCCGAGAGAGACCTCAGGGACATGGTGTTCCATCCGATGGACACATTGCTCATCGCGGGAGATGGCGCAGGAGTCTATTGGTGGGACTACGCTCGCGCCCCCGCGAACGCGAGCGGTTTGCTTCGGGACGCAGGTGAGCCGCCGCACGCGCGAATCTCGCACCTCAAAAATCCGCCGAAGCCAGTCCGTTCGCACCGCCTTTCGTTTGACCGAACAGGCAAGTATCTCGCGAACATGACGAATGGGTTTGCCAATCTCGTCCACCTCAAGTCAGACGTGAGAGAAGTCGCCGACCGTCTTGAGCGCTTGTCCCTCGGCGAATTTGACCGGTATGACCGGATACGAGAAGTCGCTCTATCGCCCGACGGACGAAAAATCAGCATCGCCACAGAACATCAGCTCCGCAGCTTCAAACTCGACCCTCTGGAAGTAATCGGTGAATGGGAAATCAAAGGTTTCGGGAGAGACGGAAAAGTGTCCGCATTTTCGCCAGACGGAACCCTGTTTGCGGTGAACGCAAAAACCCACGGCACCGAAATCGTAATCCTCGAAACTGAGTCTGGCGCAGTGAAGTTCAGCCTCTCGATTGCAAGCGGCGAAGGATTGCTAAATGAAAAAATGACCGACTGGAAAGCGTGGTCAGCCGATGGCTCTTTGCTGGTATGCTCCGCTTACAATCAATTGCAGGATTGGGCTGGGTTCTACGTTTGGGATATGAAAACCGGACGGAGCCTAGGCTCCAAACGAACCTCCTTTGGGCGGATCGCCACAATCACCTTTTCGCCGGATGGCCGACATCTGGCGACAGCCGGTGCCAACGGCTCTATTCAGATCTGGGATTTTGGGAAAATATTTACGCCGTAGGTGCGTCGAGCGTTTTCCTTGGCGAGCGGCGGCGTTTGCGAAGCTTTGCCATCGCCCCCTGCAAACACTCGGTGTGATTGACGCTCTCGCTTGCCACGACTACCTTAGCGCTATGAGCACCCGACAACTAACCGTCAGCGACTTCGCCGCGCACTGCGTGGACGAACTCAGCGTGATCGAGAAAGGCGATACCGTTGTGGAGTTGATTCGCGATGGGAAAGTCATTGCGACGATCAACCCAACCCCGAAAAAGAACACGGGGACTTTAGCCGACTACATCGGCAGCGGAACCGGGACCGTGCGCTTCGCTCCCGGTGTGGACCCTGACGAGCCGGCATTCTCCCCAGAAGAATGGGAAGATTTCCCACGCGGCAAAAACGATTAGCCACTGAAGAGCGTGCCGTACCTTTTGGACACCAACGCTTGGCTTTGGCTATTTTCAGAGCCAGAGCGGATTCGACCCACTACACGGGATATTCTTACTCAGGAAGAGAAGGTGTCTCTTTCGCCGATGAGCATCATCGAGGTCGCGCAAAAGGTAGCCAAGGGCCGTCTTGAATTACTGCCAACGGTCACACAATGGGTTCGCGATTCCATGCCTGCGGATCGCATCACGCTAATCCCTATCTCGATCGAAATCGCACTTCGTTCGTACGAATGGCCCGCTGATTTCCATGGCGACCCGGCGGATCGAATCATCGCAGCGACCGCTGTAGTTCACGACCTTATCCTCGTCACGTCCGACGAGAAGCTGCTCGCGCGTTCTGACATGCAGACGCTTTCGACGCGCTGAGTTCACGACCCCATGAAAATCACCATCATCCACCCGTGCATCGGCCGGCGGAGCGGGGATAAAGGATACATCCGTACGTGGCAGATGGAGCCGCTGCCCGCTGCGACTCTCGCGGGACTGACTCCGAAGGATGTGGAGGTGCGTTTTTACGACGACCGGATGGAGGTGATTCCGTACGACGAAAAGACGGACCTCGTGGCGATGAGCGTGGAGACTTACACCGCGAAACGGGCCTACCAAATCGCGAGCGAATACCGGCGGCGTGGAGTGCCGGTGGTGATGGGCGGCTTTCATCCGAGCCTTTGCCCGGATGAAGTCGCGAAGTATGCCGATGCTGTGGTGACGGGCGAAGCGGAGGAACTCTGGCCGCGTGTCCTGGATGATGCGCGCCATGGCACGCTGGAGAAATTCTACCGCTCCACGAGCCGCCCGCCGCTTGTGGGTCTGCGACCGGACCGCTCGATTTTTCGCGGCAAGCGTTACCTGCCCATCGGTCTCGTGGAAGCGGGACGCGGGTGTCATTTTAAGTGCGACTTCTGCGCGGTACAGACGGTCTTTTCGCAAAGTCAGACCCGGCGTCCGGCGGATGAAATCATCGCGGAACTCACGGCGCTCAAAGGCACGAAGAAGCTCTTCTTTTTCGTCGATGACAACATCACCTCGAACCTTGCCCAGGCGAAGGAATTCTTCCGCGCACTCATCCCGCTCGGAATTCGTTGGGTCGGTCAGTCGAGCATCAACGCCGCGCACGACGAAGAGTTTCTGGAACTGATTGCGCTGAGCGGTTGTCAGGGCGTGCTCATTGGGTTCGAGAGCCTGAATGCCGCGAACCTCGCGGCAATGAACAAGACGTTCAACACTGCGCGCGGCGGATTTACGAAGGCACTGGCGAATCTGCGAAAACACCGCATCCGCATCTACGGCACATTTGTCTTCGGCTACGACGGAGACACGGCGACGAGCTTCGATGAAACTGTGTCGTTTGCGCAGGAACATTCGATGTATATCGCGGCATTCAATCACCTCACGCCATTCCCCGGCACCCCGCTCTATCGCAGGCTCGGCGAGGAGGGGCGCCTGCTTTACGATGCGTGGTGGCTGGATGACCGTTATAGCTACAATCGCATTCCGTTTCAGCCCGCGGGAATGTCGCCGGAGGAACTTCAACGCGGATGTCTCGGCGCGCGGAAACGTTTCTATTCGTGGCGCAGTATTGTGCGGCGTGGGTTTGATTCGGTGAACCGGGCGAACGGATTCATGTGGCGCAATTTTTACCTCATCAACGGAATGCACCGCGGCGACGTGAGCCTGCGCGACACGTATCCGCTAGGAGATGAATCATGGACGGGACCGCTGCTCATGGCGCAGTGAAGCCGCGCTTTCAAATCGCCACACCCTGCGACGACGCGGCGATTCGCCGGCTCCTTCGCGACAACCCGATGCGCGGCTCGGTGAGCGTGAGCTTTGAGCGGGAGCCAAGCTACTTTAATGGAGTGAATATCGCTGGCGCACGCGATCAAACCATCGTCGTGCGAGAGGGGGAGAAGCTGGTCTGTATGGGCCGCTGCATTCGCCGCGAATCCTGGCTGAATGGCCGTCCGCACGATGTCGGATATTTGGCGGAACTGCGGCTTGATGCGGCTGCGCGAGGGCGATTTGGAATCATCCGTGACGGCTTCCGTTTCTTTCACGAACAGGAACGGAGCAGCCCGGCGGATTTCTATTTTACCAGCATCGCGGCGGACAACGAACGCGCCCGGCGTTTGCTGGAAAGTGGCGCGCGCGGACTGCCGCAGTATTCGTTTCTCGGTGAACTCGATACGCTGCTCATCGCAGTGCCACGCAGTCTGCCGAAGACTACTCCGCGCATCGAGCGGATGAAAGACGAGCATATCGAGGAGGTTTTGATTCTGCTTTCGAAACACGGACAAAAGTTCTCGCTGGCAACTCGCTGGACGAGGGCCCGGCTGCAATCGCTGTCCAGCCATGGTGTCTCTGATTTGTTCGTGATGAAAGAAGGAGGCGAGATTGTTGCGTGTGGCGGTCTGTGGGACCAGCGGAGTTTTCGGCAGACGGTGATTCGCGGGTATTCGCGAGCGCTCAATCTTGCCCGGCCCATTATTAATCGGGCTGGTCGCTTGTTCGGTGGAGTTCAACTGCCCGCTGTGGGTGCGACGCTGCCGCAGGTCTTTCTCTCTCCGTTCATGGTTGGCCGCTCGCTCCCAGAGTTTATTGCCGAACTGCTCCGCTATGCAGCGGGAGCGGAGTTTATCACGGTCGCCCTTCCACGTTGGCATGAAGCAACCTCCGCCATTCGCCGCTCATTCACGACACGGACATGGCGCTCGCGTCTGTATCGTGTGAGCTGGCCGGGAGATGATGCACTTAAGCTCAACGGTGCGGTCCTGCCCGACGTCGCCCTTTTATGAGTACCACCGGATTGATCGCCCGCGAAGCTCTGAGCGAAAAGCAGCAGGATGAAATGTTCGCGCTGCTCGCGGCACATTTCGAGGGCGTGACGCGTCCGCAGTTTGATCGCGACCTCATGGAGAAGAACTGGGTGATCGAGATCCGGAGGGACGGGCGTTTGCTCGGCTTCTCCACGCTCTTGGTCTGCGAGCGCGGATTCGAGGGCGAGCCGATCACCGCCATCTTTTCGGGCGACACGATTGTGGCGCCCGAGGCTTGGAATTCTCCCGCGCTCGCCCGCACTTGGATCGCCGCTGTGAATTCGCTCCGTGCGTCCGCACCGGACCGGCGCTGCTTTTGGTTGCTCCTCACATCGGGCTTTCGGACTTACCGTTTTCTACCGGTCTTCTGGCGCGAGTTCTATCCGCGTTTCAATGCGGTGACCCCGTCGGCATTCCGGCGTCTCACCGACTCGCTCGCATCCTCGCAATATGGCGGACAATACGGTGCTGATGGGATTGTCCGGTTCAGCTCGCCTCAGCGGCTGAGGGCCGCGCTCGCGGAGCCTCCGGTGGGGCGCGCGAACAATTCGCATGTGGCATTTTTTCTGAAGCGCAACCCCGGCCACGCGAGCGGCGACGAACTCGCGTGCATCACCGAAATCGCGGAATCGAATCTGACTGCGGCGGGTCGCCGAATGATTTCGCAATGATCGCCGCGATTGCCAATGCAGCATGGCTCGCGGCGAGTTCCCCGGCCTGGGCTCGTTTCCTCCGGGCTTTGCGGAATCCACAAGCGGCGCAGCAGGAAGTGCTGTCGGCCATGATTGCTCGCAACGCGCTCTGCGCCTACGGAAGGGCGCATCGCTTCGACTCGATTTGCAACTACCAGCAGTTCCGTGAACGTGTGCCCATCGTTGAATACGAGACGCTGGAGCCGTGGGTTCATCGAGTCATGAAGGGTGAGCAGGGTGTCTTGACGACGGACTCGGTGACCCGGCTTGTGCCGACCGGTGGTTCGTCCGGCGGGCGTAAACTCATCCCATACACGGCGTCGTTTCAGCGTCAGCTCAATGCGGCGATTGGCCCGTGGATGCTTGAGCTTTGTCGCGAGCATCCCGCGGTTGCCTGCGGCCCTGCGTATTGGTCGATATCGCCATCACTTCCGGAAACGAGCGATCCATCAGCAGTTCCGATCGGGTTCGACGACGACAGCGCTTATCTCGGCGGCGTCGCTCAGAAGCTGGTAGAAGCGACGTTTGCGGTGCCCAACGCGTTGCGGTTGGTCCGGGATGTGGAGACGTCGCGCTATCTGACGTTGCTCTTCCTGCTTCGCCAACGCGGGCTGCGGCTGGTGTCCGTCTGGCATCCGTCATTCCTTGCGCTGATGCTCGATGCGTTGTGCGCGTCGTGGGATGAACTTCTCGCTGATGTGAAAAACGGCGGATGCCGCCTGGCCGGAGGATTTCCCGCGAAAGTGAGGGCGTGCATTTCCGACGAGCCGATGCGGCAGCGAGCGAGCGAACTGCGAAGCCTTGCGCCGTCCGACATCCACGGCATTTGGCCGCATCTGAAAGTCGTGAGTTGCTGGGGTGATGCGCAGTCCGCGCTTCCTCAAGCGGAATTGCGGAAGCGACTGCCCGGCATCTCGATTCAGAATAAGGGGCTCCTCGCGACCGAGGCCGTCGTTTCCATTCCATTCCGCGGACGCCATCCGCTGGCAATTCGATCGCACTTTTTCGAGTTCGAGAATTCGCGCGGTGATGTTCTGCTCGCGCATGAACTCTGCGAGGCCGAGGAATACAGCGTTATCGTCACGACGGGCGGGGGACTGTGGCGGTACCGGCTGGGCGACATTGTGAAAGTCGATGGATTTGTCGGCTGCACGCCGTCGATTCGATTCCTCGGGCGCGGCGGAAGTACGAGTGATTTGTGCGGCGAGAAGCTGACGGAGGTTTTCGTGACCCGCGCCATCGCGGCGGCGTGCGAAGCGTGTTCGTGCGCTCCGTCATTTGCGTTGCTTGCGCCGGAGTGCTGCGCTGGCGGGACATGGAGATACACGCTTTTCTGCGATGGCAGTTTTCCCGAGTCATTCGCGCATGTGCTCGATGATGAGCTGCGGAAAAACCCCCACTATGCGCTATGCCGGGATCTCGGTCAGCTCGCTCCGTTGCAGTGTTGCGCTGTTCCGAGCGGGGCTTACTGGCAGGCGGGAATGGACGCTGGCCAGCGACTTGGCAACATCAAGCCCAGGGCTCTTTCGGCGCGCACCGATTTGCGCGCTGTGTTGTTTGCGGATGCGGGATGAGGGCCGCGAGTTGGCCTCGAAGAAGAAGTTGGGTCCACGGAAAAAACGGAAGTACACGGAAGCCAATACATTCCGAGAATTCGAGGCAGCACCGGATTGCTGAGGGGCGTTGGTTTCACAAGTGCATCTTTCCGTGTTCTTCTGTGTCTTCCGTGGATATTCAAGTGCGGTTTTCGGCCTAGGCGGCGAGGACGGCGACGAGGTGGCGGAGTTCGTCGTCCACGTCGCTCTCGGCGGGGACGGTGTGGGCGATTTCCGCTTTCACGGCTTCGCGGAAACGCTGGCGCAGGCGGTGGATGGCGACTTTGACGGCGCTCTCGCTCATGCCGAGTTGCACGGCGGCTTCGGCCTGGGACTGGCCGGCACCGGTCAGCCACGGTTTGAGCACGAGAAAGTGCGCGGCTTTTCCTGCCTCGCGCAGTTCGTTGCTGATGGTATCGAGGGCGCGGGCGATGATGGTGAAGGCCCACTGGCGGTCGAAGCGGCGGTCGTCGTCCGATTGCGAGGGGAGGGAAAGGCCGGCGCTCGTCGCGGTATCCAGCGGGATATTCTCCGCTCCGCCGCCGCGCTTTTCGGCGTTCGCGCGTTCGCGGTGGTCGGCGAGGAAGTGCTTCACCGCGCCGAGGACGTAACTTCTGAATCGCCCCCTGCCGCGCTCGGCCCCGCCGAGGGATTTGCCGGCGAGGATGGTGGCGAAAAACTCGTGCGCCAGCTCGCGGGCGGCGTCCTGGGTGCGGCCTTCGCAGGCGAGGAAAGCGACGACGGGTTTATAATAGGCGTCGCAGAGTTCCGAGAGCGCGGCCTTCGATTCGGTGTCGTTGCCGCGGGCTTGCGCGACGAGAGTCCAGCGGGTGGCGGCGAAGTCGCTCATATAAAGTGCATGGTTCCCGATGGACGGTATGGACTTTCTGGACGGGATGGACGCGGTCTATCCTGTCCATCGCGTCCATGGAGTCCATCGGAAGCTCTCATTACTGAGAAATCGCGAGGATTGTGGCTAAAAATGACCATCCCCAAGTTGGGGACGTGTATAAATACACCCAGCGCCCCACTTCCCGATCGCCAATTGACACGCCGGACATCCGCCGAGCCTCCGGGCAGTTGCCAGTCGCGACGCCGGACATCCGCCGCCCCGACTGGCAGTTGCCAGTCGCGATGCCGGATATCCGCTGCCCTGACTGGCAGTTGCCAGTCGCAATGCCGGACATCCGCTGCCCCGACTGGCAGTTGCCAATCGCGATGCCGGAGATCCAGTGTGCCATCCCCGACTTTTGGATTGGTCCGCTGGATATCTGGCACGGCGTTCCCCGATCCAGGGATTGAGTCCTGTGTGGCGCTCATGGCTTTTCCACCTCGGGTTGGTTGAGTTTTTGAATCATCGCGTCGCGCTCTGCCTCGGCTTTTGCGAGTTCTGTTTTCAATTCCGCCATCGCTTGGGTGCTCTCGGGTCGGGTGACGATTGCGTGAGGCCCGTCCCCTTTGTACACGGTCATTTTGAGCGGTTCCATCTGCGCTTTGATGTCGGCTACTCGAAACTTCAGTGCCTGGAGTTCCGGTGTTTCTTTCGTCAGGTCTTCGTTGTCGGCGGGTGCCGCAATCGCCCAGTAAATCCAGCGTGAATAGTGGTCTCGATAGACGGCGATCTGCTTCATCGCGGCAATTTTCTCCCGTCGCTGGACTGCTGCCGCATCGGTGGCTGGGTGTGTTTTTTCATACTCCGCCGCTTCCTTTTCGAGCGCTGCAATTTCCGCCTTTAGTTCCGCGAAGGCAGCACTGGCTTCGCGATATTTCGGGTGCTGCTGCGCCCGCTTTTCGTCGGTGCGCAGTCCCCGGAACCTTCCGCGCTGGTTGTCCATGTAGATGACCATTTCGTCGGCGTGTTCGTCGGGCTTCATCGGGCGCGCGGTGGCTTTGATGAAGAGCTGCACGTCGGGTTTCCCGGGCGCGTGGCCGATGACGAAGGGAATCTCCACCGGTAGTTTCAGCTCGCTGTATCGCTGCCGGTCGGGATGCTGCGTCCAGCGGTAGGCTTCCAGTCCGGGGATGGTGCCGCCTTTCGAAATGCCGGGGTCCGGAATCATTGGCGAGCCGCCGGTCTTCGGGTCGTAGTTCACCTTGAAGTCCGGCGCTCTCCCGTAGCGGGTGTGAAGCTCGGTGGTGCCGTCGGCGGTGGAGGTAATCTGCCATTCCGCGCCGACTTCGAGGCCACGCGTGGGCTGACTTCCGGATGGGATGCGCTGCGCTGCGAGGAAATCATACAACGGAATGGTGAGTTCGCGGACTGAATCGTGAGTGCCTGCGGAGTCACGGAGATCGAGGCTGAAATCCATCATCCAGCCAAAAGGGGCAAGGCCTACGACCTTCAGGGACTCGGTGCCGGGCGTCGGGATCTGCTGTGCCTTGAAGAGAAGCCGGATCCTCGGCTCACTAATTTCTGCCTGCGGCGGCGGGGGATTTTTCCGCGCGAGCATCGGCACGATGAGCCCGAGAGCGAGAAGTGCAACCGGGACGCAGATGATGCAAACAATTAGCAAGAAGACGCGGCGGGGCCAGTCGACCGCTGCTTTTTGCGGCAGCGGCACGCCGGGCGGGCCGGTGTGGACAAAGCGCCAGAGCGCGCGCACGGCCCAGTTGCTCGCGGCGAAGGCGGTGAGGACGACGACGCAGGCTACGAGAGTCCCCGCCGAGCCGATGCGGAACGGATTGATGGCGCGGTCGATGTCCTCGAAGTTGGTGAGCGCAGTGAGGATGAGCGCCAAGACGGGAAGGCCGAGTGCTGCAAAGACAGCCGTGCCGCCGCCGCGCAGATGGCCGCGGTGATAGCGGAAATCGCCGACCGCTTTCCACCCAAGCGCGACGCCGATCAATGCGGGGATGAAGCCGAAGATGACGATGTTTCCGGCAACGGGGCCGTTGAGCTGGCCTCTGCTATCCAACGAGGGGTCGATGACCGCTTTGACGAAAAGAAACAGGATAAGCCCAAACGGAATGCTGCTGATGCAGACGCTCGCACCGACGGCGGCGGCTCTGGAAAACGGGGCGTCGCGCGAGGGTGGCGGCGGTGTGGGGAGCGGCGGGATATTGAGATCACGGCGCAGCGCTTTGATGAATACCCAGACGATGGCGGCTCCGATGGCAATGCCGAGGACGCCAAGGAGAAAGTGACCGGGGCTTTCGGACTTCCCGCCGATGAAGGCGATGAGGAAGGCGGCGGCGATTAACACCGGGATGAACATCGCGAACGCGAGGTAGCTCCAGGAAGGAACACGGGTGCCAAGGGCGCATGAGGGGGTGAAAGGAATGTCGCGGCCTTGCACACCACGGGCTCCGGTACGGACTGCTTCGGCCCATTCGGCGACGACGCTGTTGGTGGTCCATGCGGCGGAGAAGGCTGATAGATGAGGGGTGAAGAGCCGGGTGCGAAGTGCGCCGTTTTCTTCCCAAACAATGGAGAGGAAATCGAGGCGGACGGGCTTTGCGAGGGCGGGGTAGTGCCCGATGCCGAGCTCACGGATGGCGCGCAGCGGGATGGTCACGCTTTCGCCGTCGCCGACGAAGGTAAGCGTGTGGGCATCGAGCGCAACGTGGCCTTTGGCGGTGTAGATGTAGAAGTTGCAGGCGGCAGAACGGAGGTGCTCGGGCGTGCAGAGATAGCAGGCGGATCTGCGGGCGGGGGCGGGCGGGGGCGGGGGCGCGGCGTTGCGTGTGGCGGCACCTTCGACCTGCGTCTTCATCTCGGTGGCGCTCTGCTGGCGGCGTTCGCGTTGCTTTTCCAGCGCGCGGAGGACGACGTCATCGACACCGCTGGAGCAGTGCATTTTTTCCGACGGTGCGGCGAAGCGTCCGAGCGGGAGTTCGCCGGTGAGCATTTCGTAGAGGACGACGCCGAGGCTGTAGATGTCGGCACGGTGATCGACGGTGGCGGGCTGCTCGATTTGCTCCGGCGCCATGTATGCGGCGGTGCCGAGCTGCATACCGCTCATGGTGAGGCCGGTCGATTTGTCGTCGCCAAATTTCGCGATGCCGAAGTCGGCGAGCTTTGGCACGCCGTGGGTGTCGAGGAGGATGTTCTCGGGCTTGATGTCGCGATGCAGCACGCCGTGGTCGTGGGCAAATTGCAGCGCTTCGCAGACCTTCGGCACGAGGAGCAGCGCCTGCTCGGGCGTGACGCCGGCGCGCATCGCCTGACGGAGATTCACGCCATCGACGAACTCCATGAGCAGGTAGAAGAACCCGCCGCTTTCGCCGAAGTCATGGACGCCGACGATGTTCGGATGGGAGAGCTTTGCGAGCGCACGGGCCTCGCGGGTGAAGCGCTCGGCAAATCCCGGCTGCGTGGCGAGCGCGGGCGTGAGGATTTTCAGCGCGACAAAGCGGTCGAGCTTCGGCTGGCGGGCCTTGAAAACCGCGCCCATGCCGCCCTGTCCGTAGAGCTCCAGCACTTCGAGCTCGGGGAAGGCCGCGGCGACTTCATCGAGCATCGGCACGCTGGCCCCGGCGACTTGCGTAGGGCTCGTCGGCAGCGCGACGCCAAGCAGCGCGCAACCGGGGCAGATGCCGCCGGGCGCATCTGCGGGGATCGGTGACTGGCATTGAGGACAGAGATTATTTTGCATAACGCACCCTTCCTGCGGAGCGGCGCAGGCGAGGTTACACTCTTTCTCAAATTAAATGCGAGCCTGCCGGCTACAGCCGCGAGATGAGCAGCTCGCGCTGGAAGATGAGTTCCTTTGGCAGACGGTCGTGGATTTTTAAAAGGAGTTCGTCCTGCCAGAGCAGTTCGCGCTGCCATTCGATGGGATCGAACTTGTTCAGCTCGTCCCATTGCTCGCGCGGGAAATCGAGGCCGCGCCAGTCGAATTCGCTGTAGCGTGGCATCCAGCCGACCTGGGTCTCGCGGGCCTTGCCGCGGCCACGGCAGCGATCGACAATCCATTTAAGAACGCGGAAGTTTTCGCCGAAGCCGGGCCAGAGGAAATTGCCGTCATAGCCTTTGCGGAACCAGTTCACATGGAAGATGCGCGGCGGGTCGGTGAGTTTGCGGCGGACTTGCAGCCAGTGGCCGAAGTAGTCGCCCATGTGGTAGCCGCAGAAGGGGAGCATCGCCATCGGATCCCGGCGGACCTGCCCGACCGTGCCCGCGGCGGCGGCGGTCATCTCACTTCCCATCGTCGCGCCGATATAGACGCCGTGAATCCAATTGAATGCCTGAAAGACGAGCGGCATCGTGGTCGCGCGCCGGCCGCCGAAAATGATCGCGCTAATTTGCACGCCTTCCGAATCCTGCGACTCGGTGGCGAGCGATGGATTGTTCGTCATCGGCGCAGTGAAGCGGGAATTCGGATGCGCGGCCTTTTCCTTGGATGCGGGCGTCCACGGATTGCCCTGCCAGTCGATGGCTTCCGCCGGCGGCGGGCCGTCCTTGCCTTCCCACCAAACATCGCCGTCCGGCAGCAGTGCGACGTTGGTGTATATGGTGTCCCGCGCGATTGTGCGCATCGCGTTCGGGTTGGTGGCGAAGTTGGTGCCGGGCGCGACGCCGAAGTATCCGTTCTCGGGATTGATGGCGCGGAGCTTCCCGTCCGCATCCGCCCACATCCATGCGATGTCGTCGCCGATGGTCGTGATCTTCCATCCTTCGAATTCCTTCGGCGGAATCATCATGGCGAAGTTCGTTTTTCCACATGCGCTCGGGAACGCGGCGGCGATGTAGGTTTTCTCACCCTCAGGAGACTCGACGCATAAGATGAGCATGTGCTCGGCGAGCCATCCCTGGTTTCTCCCAAGCCATGACCCGATGCGGAGCGCGAGGCATTTCTTCCCGAGGAGCACATTGCCGCCGTAGCCGCTGCCGACGCTGATGATGCTGTTGGTCTGCGGGAAGTGGCAGATGAAGCGGCGCTCGGGATTGCAATCGAGCACGCTGTGGACGCCGCGGTTAAAGTCGTCGCTCCCTCCGAGCTGTTGCCATGCAACCGTCCCCATCCGCGCCATGATGCGCATGTTGAGGACGACATAGATGCTGTCGGTGATCTCCACTCCGACTTTCGTGAGTGGCGAACCGGCCGGGCCCATGAGGTAGGGGACGACGTACATCGTGCGGCCCTTCATCGAGCCTTCGAGCAAGCCGTGCAGCTTCACCGTCATCTCGCGGGGATCGGCCCAGTTATTGGTCGGGCCCGCTTCGTCTTTTCCCGGCGTGCAGATGAAAGTGCACTGCTCCACACGGGCGACGTCGTTCGGATTCGAGCGGTGGTAATAGCATCCCGGCAGCTTGTGCTGGTTGAGCGGGATGAGGACTCCCGCCGCGACTGCTTCGCGGGTGAGCTGCTCTTTTTCCTCCTCGCTCCCGTCGCACCACACGACTCGATCCGGAGAACACAAATCCGCGTATTTTTCCACGAACTCCTGAACATGCCGATTGCGGGGCCCGCCTTTACCTTTACTGTTTTCCATTGCCTGACATTGGCGTGCGGTTTCGCAAACGGCAACTGGTGGATTGCTCAAAAATGCGCGTATTTTGTCCCGTGCATCGGTCTTTGACGTCTGCGCTTTCGTTCGCTTTCCTTGCGGGCATGCCACGTTTTTACATTCCGCCATTTGCATGGAATCCCGATCGTCTTGCGCTCGACAGTGCCGAGGCCCACCACGCGGTGGATGTGTTGCGCATGAAAGCCGGGGACCGGGCGACGGTATTTAATGGCGAGGGGACGGAGGCCGAGGTGGAGGTCGTCAAGGCCGGTCGCCAGGGCGTGGAATTGAGAAGGCTTTCATTGCATAAAACGCCGCCGCTTGCCTGCCGGATCACGCTCGGACAGGCGATTCCGAAAGGGAAGAACATGGAGTTGATCATCGAAAAAGCGACAGAACTTGGTGTGGCGGAAATCGTCCCGATCCTGAGCGAGCGCACGGTGGTGCGGGGTACTGAGGCGGAGCATGAACGCAAGCAGCATAAGTGGCAGCGAGTGGTCGTGGAGGCTTGCAAACAATGCGGCCAGAACTGGATGCCGAGGGTTCATCCGGCCCGCTCGCCGAAGGCTTTTTTTGAGGGCGGTGCGAAGTATGACCTCATGCTGATTGCATCGCTCCAGACTGATGCGCGCCCGCTGAAAGAGCGGCTCTCAGAATTTGGCCAGGGCTCGCGTCCCAAAAGCGTGTTGATTTTAGTGGGCCCGGAAGGGGACTTTACGCCCGCGGAGATGTCGCTCGCGAAGAGCCAGGGTTGCCGGGCGTTAACGCTCGGCCCGATCATTCTGCGCACGGAGACGGCGGCCCTCTATTGCTTGAGCGTCTTGAATCACGAGTTGCAGTAGGAAAACAAGCCGGCCTCCGACGAGAGCGCCGGAGGCCGGGAATAATCCGGGTTGGACTTTGTTTTCTACGAGTTGCGGCGGCGGCGTTGCATTCCGAGCAGCATTCCGATTCCGCCGAGCAACATGGTGATTGCACCGGGCTCCGGGACTGCGGCGAGGACGACGTCGTTGCCGTCGCCGCCGACGTAGGTGATGGTGTAGTCCTGTCCGGCTCCTGAGAAAACGTGGGCACCTTCGGCGAGGCCTGCAAATGTGCCGGTCACGGCGTCTGCGTTTCCGTCATTCAGGATGATGGTGAAGAGGTCGCCCGAACCAAGGTAGCTTCCGGAGAGCGCGAGATTGCTGCTGCCGAGGCTCACTGACCCGGTGACGTTGAGCTGATCGTAGCCGGTGCCCACTCCGGTACCGTCCACTTCGATGTTCAGCGATGTGCCGCTGTTCATCGTGAACGCTCCCGTGCTGAGGATGCCTGGGCTGGAGCCGGGATTGACGCTCGCACCGTTTAGCAGGGTTGTCGCTCCGACGCTGCCGTTCCCGCCGAGGACTGCCGACGGGCCATCCACCGTTACAGCACCCGTAAGGCTTCCGCTGACTCGCAGGACGCCGTCATTGATGAGAGTGGCGCCGGTGTAGGTGTTGATTCCAGCCAGTTCCATCGTGCCGGGGCCGGCCTTTGTAAGGCCGCCCGCTGCACTTCCGAAGTCTCCTGATTGGTCCTTGAGTGGTGCGGTAACGAGCAAGTCCACTCCAGCAGTCGCGTCCGCCACGGTGAATACCGTGTTGGCATTGAGGTGGTCTGCTTTTCCGTTCGTGCTGGAAATAATGGATTGGGCGCTTCCGATGACGGACACGTTGTCACGGAACTGAAAGCCTTCAAGCACGCCGGGGCCATCGGTTGAGGCTTGGGTGAGTGTGCCGCCATTGAGGGTGAGGGCGCCGATAACGTTGTAACGCGTCGATGCCACAGTGCCGCCGTTGATTACGGTCGCGGGGAGATTGCTGTTTCCTACACCGTTTCCGAAGACGTTGTTGATCGTAAGGCTGAGCGTGCCTGGGCCGTTGACCGTCACAGTGCGCCCGGCGATTGTCGGGTTTCCCAGAGCGGTGCTAGTCGCAGCGCCGCTGGCGACGAGCGTGCCGTTGTTTACTGTGACGTTGCCGGTGTATGTGTTGGCAGGTCCGGCAAATGTCTGGGTATTCGTGCCGTTCTTCACGACGGCAATATTGCCGGTGATGTTACCACCTGTGATGCCCGTGCTCGCTCCATAGTTGTAATTTGTGGAGCTGTTCAGTGTGAGTGTGGCCATTGTGGCGCTGCTGTTGCCCACGGCACGCGAGCTGTTCGCTGTGCCAGCGATCCATGTAAGACCGTTCACTTCCTGGTTAAACCCGTTCATCTCGAGCAGCGAGTTGGCCGCATCGGATGCCTGGCCGATGCTCAGGACGGCCCCGATCGCCAGCGCGTCATTTATCCCGAGTCTGACGACACCTGAGCTGAGGATTCCGGTGAACGCCCAGACGTTGCCGGTTGAATTAATCGTCCACGGGGCGGCATCGGTATGGGAGACATTTGCGCCGGGAAGGTTAATCGTCCCGTTTAAAATACCCGTGCCTGTGCCGCGCAGGAACAAAACGGAAGATACCGAGTTGAACCCGCCTGCGCCGGCGGTGATAGAGCCGTTCACGGTGAGCGTACTGGCAGCGGCAGGGACGAACTGCACAATCGCGGTGCCCGCCGCCGTAATCGGCCCATCGACAGAAGCAACCCCTGTGCTCGTCACCTGCGTGCGAAGGCTGAGCGCTCCATTGAGGAACGATGTCATGTTAATTGTCGTCGCTGCTGGAATTGACACGCCGTTCACGCTCAACGTCGTGGTGTTACCCGTGGCACCGGCCGCCGGATAGTTCAGAGTGATGGAAGACGCATTCGGGACAGCGGCCTGCGACGAAAAACTGAGGGTCGTCAGGCCTGTGCTGAAGGCATCGACCGTGATGGGTCCCGTGAAGCCCGAGTTGCTCGCGCCTGTGACTGCAAATGTTCCGCCGCCGCCGAAGGTACTGCTGAGCGCGAGGGCTCCAGCACCGCTCAGATTCCCGGACACCGTGAGTGTGGCAGCAGTGCCGCTGTTGTGCGAAATGGCTCCGCCGCCCGTGCCTATTGAAATCGCGCGATTGACTCCAAAATCGAGCGCCGCCGTGCCCGTGTAGGCGAGCCGCCCGCCGCCGCTGAGCGCGATGGTGTTTGTGGCAGATGCATTGCCGAGGTTCGTGGTCACGCCGAAGTTCAGCGTGCCTCCCGTGACAGAGGTCTGCCCGCTAAAGGTGTTTACTCCCGAGAGGGTCAGCGTTCCAGGGCCGGCCTTCGTCAATCCAGTGGCGGTGGTTCCGTCGGAAATGATACCGCCAAGTGTCAGGACGCCTGCATTGGTCGTGATGGTGCGGCTCGTTCCGGCTGCCGTACCGAGGCTGATAGCACCAGTTCCGAGGCTGAGGTTCTGCGTGCCGGCGAATGTGAAGTCGCCGTTGATCGTCGTGGTCTTGGCGTTCGCCATTGCGAGGCCCGTGACCGAGCTATCCAACGTGCCGCCGGATATCACGAATGCTCCGGCGACAGCGCCCAGGGCAGTGTTGCTGCCGAGAATCAATGTGCCACCGTTGAGATTCAATCCGCCCGTCGCGGTGTTTGCACCGGAAAGAACGAGCGTGCCGGCGTCGAGAGTCACGCCGCCTGAGGAGCTGTTCGTGCCGGAGAGAACGAGAGTGCCATTGCCGGCTTTGGTCAGCCTGCCCGTCCCGCTGATTGATCCGCTTACGGTGAGGCTGTTTGCCGACGAGTTTGTCCATGTCTGGTCAGCTCCCAAGCCGACGTTTGCCGCGATTGTGCTTGCCGGGACGCTGGCATTGACGGTGACGCCGCCCGTCCCGATCGTCAGCGTTCGTCCGTCGGCATTCAGGCCGAGGCCATTCACGGTGTCCGCGATGGTCAGGCTTCTGATGCTCATGTGCGAGCCGAGAATCGTGCTGGTGGGAGCAGTGGTGATGGTGGAATCCGAAATCGTCACGTCTGTTCCGGCACCGGGGACCAATGATTGGTTCGACCCGCCGACTGCCGCGACCCAGTTGCTTTGAGCGCTTCCGTCCGATGCCGACCAAATGTTTACTGCCCCGGTCAGCCCGCCCCGCCAGAACGCGCCGGTGAGTGGTGTCGCAGCTGTAGCGGTGATGCTGATTGCAGTGGGCGACTTGGTGAGGCCGCTCACGGTGAAATCGGTGGCATTATAAACTTTGCCGAGCGTGTACGTGCCGTTGTCGAGTCCGCTTGCCGCTGTGAACAAGTCGTTCGAACCGGCCGTCACTCCCACACCGGAGATTCCGTAAACATTGACCGTCACCGGCCCGGTAACCACCGCCGCACTCGCGCTGCTGGTGGCCGACTGGCTTGCCGTGCCTCCCAATGCGCCGCCGATGGTCGCACCGTCCTCCATATTGAGGACCCCTGTGCCGAGGTTGAGCGCGCCAGCCGCGGTCGGCTGGTAGCCAAATGTCGCGCCATTTGCCACGGTCAGTCCGCTGTTGGTCCCCAACGCGGACGGGCCCGCCGCGAGCAATGTGCCCGCTGTGACAGTGGTGCCCGCAGTGAAGGTGTTCGCTCCCGAAAGCGTGAGGCTGCCTCCATTAACCACGAGAGCCACAGTCTGAGTCCCGCCGCTCACTGCGTTCTGGATGACGCCCGAGTAGATCGACGTGCCGGTCGTAGTGAGGACCGACGGCGTAGTCGTAGAGCTGTTGCCCACGGTTCCTGCGCTTCCGCCCTTGGTTAATCCGGCGAGGCTCTGATTAAAGCCGTTGAGGTCGAGAGTCGCTGCGGCCGAACCGCCGAGCGTCACGATCGCTGCAGTCGAGATACCGTTCGTAGCGCCGGACTGTGCGGTGCCGGTGACTGTGAGTGAATTATAGCCCGTGCCGCCTCCATTGTAGCGGACGAAACCGTCGCGCTGACTGAGTGGCACAGTCGAGGAGATCGCACCGTTGAGCACGAGTGCATTTGTGAGCACCGTACCGCCTACGAAATGACCGCCCGCACTCGGACTGCCGGTAATAGAGAGAGCTCCGTTGATGGTGCTGATCCCGGTGCCTGTCTGCTGGAGGACACCGACGCCCGCTGCACTGGTCGTATTTCCAAAGCTGATCGGGTTGTCGATCGTCACGCCGCCCGTGACGAGAATCCGGGCTGATGCAGCCGATCCGGAAAGAATAGAAATGGGGCCACTGCCGGCGGCGGTGTTGTGGCTGAGCTGAAGAATGCCGTTGGTGATGATGGTTCCACCCGAGTAAGTATTCGCACCGCCGAGCGTGATCGTTCCCGTTCCGCGCTTGCTCAAGACGAACCCGCCGGAGATGACTCCGTTCACCGTGCCGGTGCCGTTGCCGCCGATCGCAGCGTCGGCATTCATGGCGACATTGCCCGTTACGACAGCCCCGCCTTCAAGACGAAGTGCGCCCAATGGCTGACCCGCGGTAGTCTCCAACCAACCGTTACCGGCGATGTTGAAAGCGTAGTTAATATTCGACAGGGCAGTGCTCGCAAAAACCTGGCCGCCATTTTGAATCGTCACCGCACTGCCCGCTGCACCGAGCGCCGTATTGTTTGTCGTGATGTTTACCCGCACGTCGGAAATCGTCGTGCCGCCGTTGTAGGTGTTATTGCCATTGACTAGGAATTGTCCGTTGAGTGCTACTGCGGCGTTGGCCGTCCCGTTCGTATCATTATTGAAGGTTACGGTCTTTCCGGCACCGGAAATGACACCGCTGACGGTTTGGACAAATGCGACATTCGAGCGAAAGACAGCGTTGTCCACGAGGGTGAGCGGTGCGCTGATCGTGTTGGCCACGCCCGCGGTGAAATCAACCGTGGCATCGTTTGTTCCGGTACCGTCCAGATTGAGCACTGCGCCGCCCGAAGCTGCGAGCGTGTAGGAGAACAAGGTTGCCGTCGGATCACCGATATTCAAGTCGCCGACGGTCCGGCTGGTCGTATCGATTGTGATGATGCGGGCAGCCGTAATGTTGAATTGCAGATTTACAACATCGCCCGCCGTGATGCCCGGCACCGCCGCTGGATTCCAGGGCCCTGTGCTCCAGTTCCCGGCGGCATCCACATTCCAAGAGCCATTCGCGGCGCTCGATGATGATGGTGCCATAATCGCGGCTGCGGCGAGTGCTGCGATGCTGGAAGTAAGAATGCGTGTTGGTTTGCGGGTTGTCATGGTGGTGGATATCGCGATCGGTTGAAGTTTGTTGTGCGGGGAAGGAACTCGGGACGGTAAAAGATTTTTCATCCGTGACAAGCGGTGATTTCCTGTTTTTGCACGAGGGTGTTACAGCTTACTGAGGACTTGGCATCAGATCCAGTCTGGCACAGATTGGGAGTCATGCATGTCCGCTTTACCGAGCACCCGTTTCTCCTAGCCGTGGACCCTGCGGCATTTTGGAGCTGGGTTGCGCGTCAACGATGGTTCGGCGGCAAGGCCCGGACGGTCCTGGATTGGACGGTTTGCGATACCTTGGAAGTCGGGGCGGGTCTGCTCATTGCGCTGGAGATTACGTACGCGGACGGCGGAGAGGTTTATACGGTGCCGGTCCAGTGGTCCGTGGATGCCCCGGAGGAGGCGATCGTGGTGGAAAAAGACGGACGGAAACTATGCGACGCCACCGCCCTTCCGGAGTTCCGGGAATGGCTGTTTCGGATGCTTCAACCGCGGGCTGCGGCGCTGCGCCTTTTTCCCGATGGAAACGTGCCTGTTTCCCGGGTCCTCCAGGCCGAGCAGAGCAACTCGTCCATCATCTACGGAGATAAACTGTTTCTTAAATTCTATCGGCGCCTTGTCACGGGGGAAAATCCCGATGCGGAATTGACGCGGTATCTTTCCGAAGTTGCGCATTTTCCGCATGTTCCGGCATTTGGCGGAGTGGTCACATGGAACGGCGCTTCGGTCGCACTCGCCACGGAGATGACACCCAACGAAGGCGACGCGTGGCCGCTCGCGCTCGCGGCAGCGCGGGAGTATTTTGCGACCGGGAGCATGGGAAACTGGCTGGAGCGCGCGGCGCTTCTCGGTCGGCGAACGGGGGAGATGCACGCGGCACTGGCTGCGGCGACGGAGGCGGATTTTGCTCCGGAGCCATTTTCGGAAGCGGATTTGGAGGCACTTCGCGCGGAAATCGCGCGGCTGGAAGTCTCAAACCGCGAGATATTGCAAGGTCGTGTTGATTCGCTCCCGGCGGCGTCCGGGGGGCTGGCGAGAAGCTATCTCGCGGGAAGCGCTGCCCCGCTGACGGTGGATATTCCATCAGGTGCCGTGAAGACGCGTACGCATGGCGATTACCATCTCGGACAGGTGCTCTGGACGGGTGCGGATTTCGTCATCATCGACTTCGAGGGCGAGCCGTCGCGTTCGCTTGCCGAACGGCGGGCAAAGCGCTCGCCACTCCGCGATGTGGCCGGGATGCTGCGCTCGTTTCACTATGCCGCATACGCGGCGGAAGGAGGCACATCGGCGGAAGAATGGGCGTCTGCTTCCCAGGGAGCTTTTCTCGCCGCTTGGAAACAAGCGGCTCCGGGGCTGGTCGCAGGTCTCGGATTGCTCCCGCTTTTTATCCGGGAAAAGGCGCTCTACGAATTGGCCTACGAGCTAAACAACCGTCCCGATTGGGTGCGCATCCCGCTTCAGGCGCTCGCGTGACTACGCGAAGATGACCGTATCGACCGCGATGTCGTGTGGTTCGCAAGGAATTGCATCCACGAGCTGCTCCGAGAAGCAGACGCCGACCTTTGCCGCGGTCGGCGGGAGCAGCGCCAGCAGGCGATCATAGAAGCCGCCGCCACGTCCGCAGCGCTGGCCGGAGCGGGTAAATGCGACGCCGGGGACGAGGATGAGGTCCACGGAATCCGGCGCGACGAGAAACTCCGGCACGGCACGCGGCTCGCGAATATCCCAGCGCGCGGGCTGGAGCTCATAAAGGGATTCCACAGAATAAAGTGCAACCGACTCGGATTCGATCCTCGGATAAGCAAACCGCCGTCCTGCGGCGTGCTGCCAAAGGAGTTCGACGTCAGGCTCGCGCGGCTGCGGGGCGAAAAGCGCGACGGTGCGCGCCTCGTGCCACGCCGGGAGTTGCACGATGGCTTGGCAGATACGCGCACTCTTTTCGCCGCGGATATCCGGCGGTAGCGGGAGGATGGCGCGCATTTGCTTGCGGAGATCTTGTTTGGTCAACGGATGCGAGGCGTTTCGGTTATCCGGCGGCATTCTGGAAATCGCACGCTTTGCGCCATTGTGCGCCGCTAGCGTGGCAGGCTGAGGAAGCGAGTGGAAGCGATGGCCCACCCCGTTTTTGTCCGGAGCAATATGGACTCAGCGTCCATAACGGATTGCTTTCCGGTGCGCCTGAATTCGATGGTCCCCTCGTAACGAATCACCACTTTCCTTGGGCTTTCAGACACGACCCTTGCGCCGCGCACGCCGATGTTGGGCTCGAACTGGGCGATCTGCGCCTCTGCTTGCTCCATGGCGGACTCCAAATCCGGCGACTCTTCATCCAGGGTCGATCGCAACGCTTTGAGGTCCCCGGATGAGTACGCCGCCGCGTTGCGATGGAGAGTGGCCACAGCGTTGGCACGTTCCTCGATCGATAGTTGATTTCGTGCTGCGAAATTGACCGGTTTGCATGCCGCGAAGAGGCAGAGCGCAGTAAGGATAACGGGAATTTTCATGGCATCGTGCGGGCCGGGAACGCGCCCTATTTCTTCGGCGCGACGGGATCGATTCGAAGAATCGTCTCGCCCTCGCGCATCAGATTCAGCCGGTCTCTCGCAATCATTCCCGCATACTCCGGGTCCAGCTTGAGGGCTTCGACTTCGCGGGTGAGTCGGTTCTTTGTCATTTCCGCGTTGTCGAGTGCGGCGTCCAGCTTCGCGATGTGCTTGTCCTGCGCATCCTTCTCATCCGTTACGGGTAACGTTTGGAAGAGGATGGTCACGCCGACAACGATGGCGATCATGGCACCGAACAGGAGGTTCAGTTTGGACCAGATCTTATCGCCAGTAGTTGTCAGTTCGTCTGCGAATTCTTGCAAAGTGGTTGGAAATCCGTGGGGCTTTTAGCAGCGCATCTTGCCGCCGTAAATAGCATTCTCGCCTAAAATTTCTTCGATGCGTAGCAATTGGTTGTACTTCGCCACACGATCGGTGCGCGACATTGAGCCCGTCTTGATTTGACCGGCGTTCGTCGCGACCGCGATGTCGGCGATCGTCGCGTCTTCCGTCTCGCCGGAGCGATGCGAAATGACAGCCGTATAGCGGTTTTCCTTCGCGAGTTCGACAGCGTCGAGAGTCTCGGTGAGCGTTCCAATCTGATTCACCTTCACGAGAATGGAGTTTGCCGTGCCGGTCTCGATGCCCTTGCGGAGGAAGTCCACATTCGTCACAAAAAGATCATCGCCCACGAGCTGGATCTTGTCGCCGAGAGCCTCGGTGAGCTTCTTCCAGCCTGCCCAGTCATTCTCCGCGCAGCCGTCTTCGATGCTGACAATCGGGAACTTCGCGCAGAGCTTTTTGTAGTAGCCCACAAGTTCATCGGCGTTCATCCGCTCGCCGCTGCTCTTCTTGAAAACGTATTGCTTCTTCACCTTGTCGTAGAATTCCGAGCTGGCGACATCGAGTGCAATGAACACGTCCTTGCCGAATTTGTAGCCCGCTTTTTTCACCGCTTCGGCAATGGTCTCGATCGCGTCGTCCGCGTCCTTGAGGTTCGGTGCGAAACCGCCTTCGTCGCCGACCGCGGTGCTCAATCCGCGGCCTTTCAGCACGCCTTTCAACGCGTGGAAGATTTCCGCTCCGCAGCGCACTGCTTCGCTGAACGACTTCGCGCCCTTTGGCACGACCATGAATTCCTGAAAGTCAATCGGTGCATCGCTGTGCGCACCGCCGTTGATGATGTTCATCATCGGTACCGGCAGCACTTTTGCGTTGGGCCCGCCGAGGTAGCGGAAGAGCGGCTGGCCGAGCGCCTGCGCTGCTGCATGGGCGTTTGCCATGGAGACTGCGAGAATCGCGTTTGCGCCGAGTTTTGCTTTGTTCGGCGTTCCGTCGAGTGCGTTCATCTCGCCGTCCACTGCCGGCTGGTCGCAGGCGTCGAAGCCTTCGATTGCGTCGGCGATGCTCTTGTTGATGTTCGCGACGGCCTTGGTCACTCCTTTGCCGAGGTAGCGGTCTTTCACGCCATCGCGCAATTCCCATGCTTCGTGTTCGCCTGTGCTTGCGCCGCTTGGCACGATTGCGCGTCCCATTGCGCCACATGCGAGGTGGACTTCGGCTTCGACGGTGGGATTGCCGCGGGAATCAATGACTTGGCGGCCGAAAACTGCGGTGATGGTGGTAAGTGGCATAAGTTATATAGGAAAATCGAGCGCGCGGAATAGGCCGCATGGCCGCGGATTGCAAGCTCAGAGCGTGGTTGTTTGAATTTCCGTTCGCGCCTGTCTCACTCTCTTCGCCTCAAACCGCGCCGCGCCATCCATGCCGCAAGCAGCGCCAGAAGCGCGATGAATCCGCTCGCGAAAAATGGCGCGCCCGGCACCCGATGGTCGTGCTCCACCGCGATGTAATGACTGAAGAGCGACGTCGTAATCAGCGGCCCGACGATGCCCGCGACGCTCTCCAGACTCGTGACTGCGCCTTGCACGGTGCCCTGTTCGTCGTCGCCGACGGAATTGGAAATCAGCCCCTGCACTGCCGGACCGGCCAGACCGCCGATTGAGCCCACGATGATGATTCCGTAGATCATCCATCCATCCGTCGCGAGCCCGTACGCAGCGTAAGCCACCGCCGTTACCCACAAGCCCAGAAACGTCGTCCGCCAGTCTCCAATTCGCTTAATGACATGTCCTGTCAGAAAACCCTGCATCACCGCCGCGCAGACGCCCACAAGCGCGAGCGACACGCCATTCCACAACGAACTCCAGCCGTAACGGAACTCCGTATAAAGCACCCACACGCTCGGATAAACCTGATGCGCGACAAAAGAAAGGAAGGCACAAATCGCCAGCCCGAACACCCGCGGCCTCCGCGCCAGTTCTGCGAATGCGCCGAACGGATTCGCGCGCTTCCAGTTGATCGCGCGCCGGTGTTCCGGCTTCAGCGACTCCGGCAGAATGAACCATCCATACAGCCAGTTTGCCAGCGTCAGTGCGCCTGCCGCATAGAACGGGACGCGCAGTCCGATATCGCCCAGCACTCCGCCGATCAGCGGTCCGATGATGAACCCAATCCCGAACGCCGCTCCGATCAACCCGAAGTTCGCCGCCCGCTTTTCCGGCGGACTCACATCGGCGATGTAGGCAGTCGCCGCTGCGAAATTCGCCCCCGTGATTCCCGCCACGATGCGCCCGACGATAAACCACGACAGACTGGGCGCGAGCGCCAGCAGCAGGTAATCGAGCGCGAGGCCGAACTGCGAAAGGAGAATCACCGGTCGCCGCCCGACTTTGTCCGACAGGCACCCGAGCAGCGGCGCAAAAGCAAACTGCATGAGCGAATACAGCGCGTTCAAATACCCTGCTGCATGCGAAGCAGTCGCCGTATCCCCGCCGCTAAACTGCTTCACCAGCTTCGGTAAAATCGGCACAATCAGCCCGATCCCGAGGATATCGAGCGTGACGGTAAACAGGATGAAAGCGAGCGCCGGCGTGCGGACCTTGGGCATCCCGCGATGGAAAGCGGGTGCCGGGGAAAAATGCACACACATTTAGCAGCTTGTTGAAATACCGGCGCCCCTCCGTTCTTACCATTCTCTTGGTCCTGCTCTTGCTCAATTTTCAGAGAAAAACCACCGCGAGCATGAGCAAGAGCATGAGTAAGAAGTAAGAGAGATGGTGTTTTTCAACAGACTCTTACCCGCGCTCTGGAGTTGAAATGCCGCGACGTGGAGTTTTTACAACGCCATGGTATCGAGGGTAGCCGGTGGTAGGTCCCGCGACGGACCCCTCGGACATCGCACGGCTCTCCCGCCCCTACACCCGCGTGATCTGATTCAGCAGCGTGTTGAATGCGTCGAGCAGCACCTGCACTTCCGCGCGCGTCGGCGGATCGCTCAAGGCGATGCTCAGTGTTCCCATGCTTGGGTTCTGCGCCGTGCCCGCGATTGCCGCATTCGTCGCAGCCTGCCCCGCCGCGATGGCGTCGTTCAGCGCGTTGAGTTGCCCACGCATTTCCTGCGAGGAAAGCGGCGAGTTGTTTACAGGTTTCGATGGATCAAATGGCATATCGTTCGTTCATGGTTGTTAGTTGAAAAAGAGACAGTCGAAGTCGTAGCTCACGCGGCCCTCCGCGTGATTGTCCTCACGCGAAGCAGAGTAGCCCGCCAGTCCCTTGGCGGCTGGACTCTCCTCGCAAAGCGACCAAACAAATGCCGCTCCGCGGTACTCGCGCGACCGCCGTGGGACTGGCGGGCTACTATTAGCCATCGCCGCCTTTCCCCGGCGGGTGCTCATCGCCACCCCGGCGCCCACGACTTCGGAAAGTCGGGCTCCGTCGCCGCAGCTCCGGGCTACGGCCTCGCACCCTTGAGGCTGGTCATCGGCAGCTTGAGGGTCCGCTCCCGCAGCCCCGAGCATCCCCGCCGTACCCCGCAGGCTCCGGCGAGGCACCCCGAGGCTCCGGCCCGCCACCCTTCGGGCATCGGCGGCGAGCCTCCGGGCATCGACCCGCCACCCCGATGGGTCCCGATTGCCTGCCCGAAAGGCCCCGTTCACCACCTTTCCGGCACCGGCCCGACACCCCGGAGCTCCGCCTTCGGTGCCCCCGGGCACCCGATCGCCACCCCAAGGGCTCCGATCGACCACCCCGAGGGCACCCCTATTTCGCCTTGCAGGGTATTCATTCCGTGGGTTTTGCACCGCATTCCAGGCTATTCCTATGGGGATGGTGGAGTTTCAGGCTCCTCAGGGTCGCCCCCGACACCGGGGAAGCGCACTTTCAGCTCATCATACACCGAATCCGCCCCCGCCACATCACGACGCGCCGCCTGACGCACCGTCTGGTAAAACGACAGGTCCGCCAACCAGATTTCGCTCCCCACCAGCAGGTGCGTGTCGTCCACCATTTCGTAGAGCTTCCCCACTTCGCGCAGGATGTCCGCCAGCGCCAGACGCAGCGCACGGTCCTTGTCCACCTCCACCACGCTCACAAACGGGGGCACGAGGTTTGGCGCACTCGTCATGTAGCTCTTGCATTGTTCATCAAAGGCCAGCGACGCCGCCCCGAGTTTCGGGAGCTGGATGCGCTCGTCCTTGGTGAGATTCAGGAGAAAAGGCATGAGCGCCTTGATCTCGGTGATCTTGGTGAGGATTGCAGTTTTGTTCGTCGCGGTGAGTTCCGCGGACACACGATTATCATTTGGCATATTAGTATTGTTGTTGTTTGCAGCCAGCCCATCCCACGAAATCCCGACGCCATCCCATTGAAGTGACGGATCGGAATCCCATGAAAGCGGTGCTGGCATGGGCAGGAGAAAAGCACACCGCCACCGCAGCGTCATAGGCTAAGAGTCTAGCGTTGACCCCACTGTGCCATCGCAGTTCCGGGACGCGTAAAGGAGCGCGCCTGCGTCGTAGCTCACGCGGCCCTCCGCGTGCTCTCCTGCACGCGAAGCGCATTCTTCTTTCGCAGTTCAGCAGAGAGGATCTGCCGCTACGCGGTTGAGAGACTCACGCGGAGGGCCGCGTGAACCACGACTCGTTCCGCCGCCTCACGCCGCCAAAGGTTCCCGCCGCCGTGCCTCCATCCGCGCCTCCGCCAGCGCCAGAAGCCTCGACCTCGTCATCCCCAGCCCGTTTGCAATCAGCCCCAGCGTATCCACCTTCACCACATGCGTCGCAAACTCCAAAAACCGCACCTGCTGACGCGACACCCCGATGAACTCCGCAAATCGCTCCAGCGACATCCCGCGCGCCGCACGTTCTTCTTGAAGGATGATCCCGATCTCCACACACAGCGGGTCTGAATGCTTCCGGGGCTCGGTCGATTTCATGGGGCGAGGGGAAAAGATAGTTAGAACAAAACCCCACCCAGCGCACCCGCGCCAGCCACCCCGAGCCATCTGGAACTGAATTGGAACTGCTTCATGGGCGGAAATTCCACCGGAGGGATTGGGCGTTGGCAAGCCGAGAAATGAGAGAATTTACATTGTTACCGAGAAGACTTGAGAACGGGGGGATATATGTGTAGCCGCCCACGATGCCCGTTTCATTCGACTCCATCACTCCCGGCTCCAACTGGACCCGAAACGCCCTCGCTGAGTTATGGAGCTACAAATCGTTTCACGCAATCGCCCGTGGTGTGGTCACTCCAAAGGGCCGCAATCTACTCGTTCTATTCGTCACTGAAGACAAACAAGAAGGCCTGACGCAGTACGCAGACCGTCTCGACGGAAAAACCCTTCACTGGGAAGGCGAAGAGAATCATCAGAACGACGAGCGTATCGCGAGGTCTCCGCGAACAAATGACGAGATTCACGTCTTCCATCGCCCGCGCCATCACGAGCCGTTCACTTACCTCGGACGAGTCATCGTTACGGACGCACGAATGCGCTCAAACAAACCAAGCGAGTTCGTTTTTGAGCTGACCGAGTAGAAGTGCAGAGCCCTTCAATACGCGACGATTCAAGCAGGCGTTGCTGAATAGTTTGCGGGTTCGAGTTTACAAGTGGCACTCAGCGCGCCCTCCAAAACGAAAAAGCGAGGTTGCTTCGTGAGCGAAAAAACACGGTAGAGTTTGTATTCCTTGGGCCTCCTTTCGGAGACGCTCAATTCGTTTCGAGATGCAAAAAACGGGGTCATCGGACCGAATCGTGTCGTCTTCACTTCGATTAACCGCTCACGCCCATTTGTTTCAAAAGAAGCTATGTCGTACCCCAAACCGTCCCCACGCGACAGAGATACATGTTCAACCCGTTCCGAGAGCTTCCGCTTACCAGAATTCCAAAGCCTAATTCGCTCGAATCGGAATATCATTTCCTCCCCCGCCAGTCCGATTGAACGGTTCCGCGACTCGATTTCCAGATAGTTTCGATGCCCGACCCTTACGCGGGGTGTTGTCGCCCTGTCGGACTTCGAAGACTCGCTCATATCGGGGCGGTCGACCTTCGATGGAACAATCGAATCATTAGGAACAACTCTTGCCTCTACCAATTCACTAACGCGTTCAATCAACCTCTCATTATGGCCCACCTTCGTTTCAACGGCTTCTACCAGAAGATTCTGATAGTTGCTTCTGGGCTTGTACCCGGAAACATACGGAAGCCCCATCTCCAACAAGACTGCGCTGATATTCTGGTGCTTGAATTCAACCGAACCCCGACTGCGATTTGGCAATAACAACCGGACGTTACGATTGTGCTCGGCTTTGTTGTACGAAGCTCCGCGAAGCTCCTTTGCGAGCATCGTGAAATAGTCTTCAACGATCACCTCGACTTCATGATGGGTCCAATCAATCGGGTCGTCAGAATTCATGAATCCGAACCTCTGGAATCTGCACTCCCATCGTCGAGCCAATTCAGCTTTTGGATATGATTTCTTCCAGGAACGCGGTGCGCCGGAGCTTCGCATGGAAGCCATGATTCCAAACACCGAACCGCTCGATCCCTCCGCAATCTTTGCAATTGCAAACTCGCTTTGGACGGCCTGCGAATCCCACGCCAACCGCGAACCACGAACCGATCTCAGCGAGTGCTACAACGGGCTCGATCAACTGATGCGCGAGATGATGCGTATCGCAGAGTGCTTTGAAACATGGGCGTGCGAGCACGTCGCTTTCGATGAGACCAACGATGTTTGGCCTTATTTGCTCCAAGACCGATTCGGCGAAACATGTATTGCAGCCCTTTCGTTGGATTCTCTTTCGCAGTTCGACGCACAGGACTGCTTGCGCGTGGCAATGCTCCTGAAACTTCCGATCAAAAACGACGGCGTCTTGCCACTGCCAGTTTGCGTGAGCGCCAAGAACCCTGTTGCTGGCTCGGCATTCATTGAATTGCGGATTCAAACAATCCGGACGCATCTCGAAGACGAAGACGAGCACGCTTATGTCGATGGTGACGAACCTTCCGACGCGGAGTTTGGCGAAGTGTTTTACTCGCTCTTTGGAGTCGAGTCCGACGGCACGCTCGAAATCATCGCGGACTTTAAAACTTATCTCGCAGCCGTGGAACTGGCATCCAAGCTCGCCCCCGGCATCTCCTTCCCAAGCGAGTTAATCTTCAAACCCAAACACTCATTCATTCCGTAAGACCCATGGCCGACGCCTTCACAAAAGCGAAACGCAGCGAGGTGATGTCGCGCATCCGGGGGAGCGGCTGCGGAGTTGCGGTTGATTGCGCTGTTTCGCGAGCACGGCATCACGGGCTGGCGGCGTGGCACGAGCGCCTCGCTCGTGATTGTGTCCCGGACGCCCCGTCCGGTCCACCAATCGGCGAAGCCGCACAATGACGAGCGGCGGGAATGGGAGGGCTGTGCCGCACCGCTTATCGCGCAGCGCCGGACGAGGCGTCCGGGGCACGACCACGAGCGGGGCGCTCGTGCCACGACAATCAACGATGCCGAAGACAAACCGGGCGTTTTGGACTGAAAAACTTTCGCGCAACAAGGCCCGCGACCGGAAGGTGACGCGAACGCTTCGCGCCGATGGCTGGTGCGTCCTGCGCGTCTGGGAATGCGCCCTCACCCGCCGCCGCTCCCACGCCACGCTGCGGCGCATTGCGCGGGCGGTGGGGGCGCCGCCTCACTGACTGGCGGGGGCGGAGAGGGCGTCGCGGACGGATTTGGCGACTGCGGCCACGGTGTAAGGTTTTTGGAGGAAAAAGACACCAGCCTCGATCCCGCCGGAGCGGAAGACGGCGTCTTCCGTGTAGCCGGAGCAGTAGATGACTTTCGTATTCGGTGACAGGGGGCGGAGCTTTTCGACGAGTTCGCGGCCGCCCATCTCGGGCATCATCATGTCGGTGAAAAGGAGGTCGATCGTGAGGTCCGGGTTTTCGTCGAGGAGGGCGAGGGCGCGGCGTCCGTTCTCGGCGCAGAAGACGCGGTAGCCGAGGTCTTGCAATACGGTCTCGCCGAGTTCGCGCAGCATGGGCTCGTCTTCGACGATGAGGACGGTCTCGTGGCCGCATTCCATGGGCTGCGGGGCTTCGACGCGGGTTTCCACGGTGACGTTTTCCATGACACGGGGGAGATAGACCTTGAAGGTGGTGCCTGTCCCGAGCTCGCTATAGACGGAGATGTGGCCGCCGCTTTGTTTGACGATTCCGTGGCAGGTGGCGAGGCCGAGGCCGGTACCTTTTCCCTGCTCTTTGGTGGTGAAGAACGGCTCAAACAATCGCGCTCGGACTTCCTCGGTCATCCCGGTGCCTGTGTCGCTGATCGCGAGCATGACGTATTCGCCCGGCTCCACTTCGGCGCGTATGTCGGCGTAGCTCTGGTCGAGGGTGACGTTTTCGGCGTTGATGGTGAGCTTGCCGCCGTCGGGCATGGCGTCGCGGGCGTTGACGGTGAGGTTTAAAAGGACTTGCTCGAGCTGGGTTTGGTCCACGACGACGTTGCCCACGTCGGCATCGGCGATGGTGGCAAATTCGATGGCTTCACCAAGGAGCCGGCGGAGCATTTTTTCCATCTCGGCGATGGCGGTGACGAGGCTGATGACGCGGGGCTTGAGGACCTGCTTGCGGCTGAAGGCGAGGAGCTGGCGTGTGAGGCCGGCGGCACGCTCCGCCGCCTTGCGAATCTCGCCGACTTGCTGATGAGGAGTCGCAGACTCGGGGAGTTGCTTCATCGCGAGGTCGGCATAGCCTAGTACCTACTTGTAAAAGTTCAGAACGTAACGTAATGTTGCGGGATGCCACGTCCTGCAACATCAATCATACTCAGCCACAATGAGCGCCAACAACTCGAATCGCTTTTGCGGCAGCCCAAAGCCCAAGCTCGATACG